>NZ_JBUYEN020000005.1:0-303275 GCF_055229415.2 Bradyrhizobium sp. Leo114
ACGGCGAACCGGTTCGCACGATCCATAACACGCCCTCGACAAACATCCGGTTGTCGCGGCCTGTCGAACCACGCTGGTCCGGCCGACCGATGATCAAGCCGGAGATACGGTCCCATTGCGTGTCGTTTAGAACGAGCCGATCCAGAACCCCCAAGGCTTCCTCCTAAAAGAAAGCCTTGAATCACGTTCCGTCTGATTTGAGAATCCCAAGAGTCCACACAGCCTAGCGCATCCCAGCGCGCTTGACGGCGCACCTCCGTCTAGCCTGCCCTGCTTTGCGGCAGCGCCGCACAAGAAGCGGTTTCCCCTTGGCACGAAAACCCTTTATGGTGGCGCTTCGGGTCCGCGCAGCGAGAACTCGATAAATTCCATGATATCAAGGGCTTAAGGTAAAGGCTTGAGCCTTTGGAGGGCGGTTTGACGCGGTATGTTTCGACCCGGGGAGAGGCCCCGGTTCTTGGTTTCTGTGATGTGATGCTGACCGGGCTTGCCCGCGACGGTGGCCTGTACGTGCCCGAAAGCTGGCCGGTCCTGTCGCGCGAAACCATCGCCGGCTTCTTCGGACGGCCCTATTGGGAAGTCGCGGTCGACGTCATCAGGCCGTTCGCGGGCGGCGAGATTTCCGATCCCGATCTCGGTCGCATGGCGAACGAAGCCTACGCGACGTTCCGCCATCCCGCCGTCGTGCCGCTCGACCAGATCGGCCCGAATCAATTCCTGCTGGAGCTGTTCCACGGCCCGACGCTGGCGTTCAAGGACGTCGCGATGCAGTTGATCTCGCGGCTGATGGATCACGTGCTGGCGAAACGTTCACAGCGCACCACGATCGTGGTCGCGACATCAGGCGACACCGGCGGCGCCGCGGTCGAGGCCTTTGCCAATCTCGAAAATGTCGACCTTGTCGTGTTGTTCCCGCAAGGGCGCATCTCCGAGGTGCAGCGGCGGATGATGACGACGACCGGCGCCGCCAACATCCATGCGCTGGCGATTGAAGGCACCTTCGACGATTGCCAGGCGATCGTGAAGGGGCTGTTCAACCATCACGACTTCCGCGATGCGGTGTCGCTGTCAGGCGTGAACTCGATCAACTGGGCACGGGTCGTGGCGCAGGTGGTCTACTATTTCACCTCGGCGGTCGCGCTCGGCGCGCCGGAGCGGACGGTGGACTTCACGGTGCCGACCGGGAATTTCGGCGACATCTTTGCGGGCTACGTCGCCAAGCGCATGGGCTTGCCGATCCGATCCTTGCGGATCGCGGCCAACGTCAACGACATCCTGCCGCGCACGCTGAAGACGGGCATCTACGAGGTCCGCGAGGTTCACGCCACGACCTCGCCGTCGATGGACATCCAGGTGTCCTCGAATTTCGAGCGGCTGTTGTTCGAGGCAAGCCGGCGCGACGCTGACAGTGTGCGGCGGCTGATGGATTCGCTGAAGCAGTCCGGCCGCTTCGTGTTGCCGGCTGCGATGTTAGCTGCGATCCGCGAGGAGTTCGACGCAGGCAAGGCGGATGAGACCGAGACAGCGGCCGCGATCCGTGCCGCCTGGCGCGAGGCCGGGGATCTGGTCGATCCCCACACCGCGGTGGCGCTGGCGGTTGCCGACCGCGATAGCGCCGATTCGAGGATTCCAAATATCGTGCTGTCGACCGCGCATGCGGCCAAGTTCCCCGATGCGGTCGAGGCCGCCTGCGGGGTGCGACCGCAATTGCCGGCCTGGCTCGACGGATTGATGACCAAACCCGAACACCTCAAGGTGATGAAAAGCGATCAGGCGGAAGTCGAAAAGTTCGTATTGTCGGTGAGCCGCGCCGCCAAGCAGGGAGTAACCGGATGAGCGTTGAGATCACCAAGCTGCCGTCCGGATTGACCGTGGTCACCGACACCATGCCGCATCTGGAGACGGCCGCGCTCGGCGTGTGGGCCGGCGTCGGCGGACGCGACGAGAAGCCGAACGAGCACGGGATCTCCCACCTGCTCGAACACATGGCATTCAAGGGCACGACGCGCCGCTCCTCCCGCGAGATTGTCGAGGAGATCGAGGCCGTGGGCGGCGATCTCAACGCCGGCACCTCGACCGAGACGACGGCCTATTACGCGCGCGTGATGAAGGCGGACGTGCCGCTGGCGCTCGACGTGCTCGCCGACATCCTCGCCAATCCCTCTTTCGTGCCGGATGAGCTCGAGCGCGAGAAGAGCGTCATCGTGCAGGAGATCGGTGCGGCGCAGGATACGCCCGACGACGTCGTGTTCGAGCACCTGAACGAGCTCTGCTACCCCGACCAGCCGATGGGCCGCTCCCTGCTCGGCACCGCCAAGACGCTGAAGGGGTTCGACCGCGACATGCTGCGCAGCTACCTCGCAACGCATTACCGCGGGCCCGATATGGTGATCTCCGCTGCCGGCGCGGTGGACCACAAGCGGATCGTCGAAGAGGCAACGCAGAAGTTCGCAAATTTCGACGCGGCGCCCGCGCCGAAGCCGCAGGCGGCGATGTTCGGCAAGGGCGGTTCCCGCGTCGTGCACCGCGACCTCGAACAGGCGCATCTGACGCTGGCGCTGGAAGGCGTGCCGCAGACCGACCTGTCGCTGTTCTCGCTGCAGGTGTTCACCAACACGCTCGGCGGCGGGATGTCGTCGCGGCTGTTCCAGGAGGTGCGGGAGAAGCGAGGACTGTGCTACTCGATCTACACCTTCCATGCCCCCTATAGCGACACCGGCTTCTTCGGCCTCTACACCGGCACCGACCCGTCGGATGCGCCGGAAATGATGGAGGTGATCGTGGACGTGATGAACGAGGCCGTGGAGACTCTGACCGAGGCCGAGATCGCGCGCGCCAAGGCGCAGATGAAGGCGGGGCTGCTGATGGCGCTGGAGAGCTGTTCCTCCCGCGCCGAGCAACTGGCACGCCATGTGCTAGCCTATGGCAGGCCGCTGACGGTGGACGAACTGGTCAGCCGGATCGATTCGGTGAGTGTCGAATCGACCCGCAATGCCGCCCGTGCGCTGCTCGCGCGCAGCCGGCCGGCGGTGGTGGCGCTCGGCAGCGGTAGAGGTCTGGACACCGCGGTGTCTTTTGCGGAAGGATTAACCCAGTCGAAGGCGAAGACGCTCCTGCACTAGGGCATGATCCGGAAAAGTGGTCTCCGGTTTTCCGAAGAGATCATGCCCAAACGGAAGGGCATGATCAGGAAAAGTGGAGACCGGTTTTCCGAAAAGATCATGCCCTAAAAGATAGACCGGCAGCCCGCTAGCGGGCAGGGGAGTTCAAGGGCATGGCCCTGTTTCGTTTGCCGTCCAGCGGACCGGCTGCACTGATGCCGCGGGGTCATGGCCTGCTGCTACGCGCGCCGCAAATGGCTGACTTTCCGCAATGGGCGCAGCTACGCGAATCGAGCCGCGCCTATCTCACGCCTTGGGAGCCGATCTGGCCGTCCGATGATTTGACCCGTTCCGGCTTCCGCCGCCGCCTGCGCCGCTACGCCGAGGATATCGCCGCCGACCGCTCCTATCCCTTCATCATCTTCCGCGAAGTGGACGGCGTGATGGTCGGCGGCATCACGCTCGCCAATGTCCGCCGCGGCATCGTGCAGGCCGGCACCATCGGCTATTGGGTCGGCGAGCCCTATGCGCATCGCGGCTACATGACCACGGCGCTGCGGGTGCTGTTGCCTTCGCTGTTCGGCGAGCTCAATCTGCACCGCATCGAGGCCGCCTGCATCCCCTCCAACGCGCCCTCGATCCGCGTGCTGGAGAAATGCGGCTTCACCCGCGAGGGCCTAGCGCGGCGCTATCTCTGTATCAACGGCATCTGGCAGGATCACCTGCTGTTTGGCCTGTTGCACGAGGATTTCCGGGGCTAGCCCTCGGGTTCCTGGCGCCTCGGTCGCGCCTTTGTTAGCGCCTTGGGTTCGCCGCCATTGCGCTGCTATAACGCCGCGGGAAATGGGATGGCAGGGATTCTCATGGCAAGACATCGTGTGATCAGGGCCGCGATCGCCTCTGTGGTGGCGACTGCGCTTGGTTGCGGCACCCTGGCCGCGCCGGCGGCGGCACAGTCATTGACCGATCGCTTCAAGAGCCTGTTCGGCGGCGGCAAGTCCGAGGAGCAGCCGGCTGAGAAGCCGCCAGCGCCCGCCGGGAGCCAGAGCAACGAATCGGACGTCCTCTGTCCGCCGGTGGCGATCCGTTCCGGTGCCTCGACTTACGCGGTGGGGGCGCCCGGCAAGGAACCGGTCGGCAGCGACCTCAGGTTCCAGGCGACGATCACCCGCACCGCCCGCGAATGCGCGCTCAATGGCGGCGACATCACGGCGCGGATCGGCATCCAGGGCCGGATCATCGGCGGTCCTGCCGGCGCCCCGCCGACCGTTCAGGTGCCGCTGCGCGTCGCCGTCGTGCAGGGCGGCGTCTCGGAAAAGACGATCGCGACCAAGGCCTATCAGACCACAGTGACGATGGGCGAAAGCGGCAGCGAGCCCTTTACGCTGGTGGCTGAGGATCTGACCTTTCCGGCGCCGTCAGCCGACGTTGCCGAGAACTACATCTTCTACATCGGCTTCGACCCGCAGGCCCTGAAGCCCGAGCCAAAGCCCAAGGCAGCGCGGAAGAAGTAGCGGAAGGTTGCGCGGCCAGCACGCGGAGCCCGTATACCCCGCGAAGGCGGGGTATCCAGTACACGACAGCGCTCGTAGCTTGGTCGAGACGCCGCGGAGTACTGGATCGCCCGCCTTCGCGGGCGATGACCAGAGAGCGGCACAACAAACGAGCAAGACAACAAAAAAAGCCGGCGCGATCATCTCGCGCCGGCTTTTTGATTGGCGTTGAAGCCGCTCAGTTCAGCTTGGAACGAACCTCGGCGATCCCCTTGGCGAGGAGGTCGTCGGCAATGGAGCCCTTGACCGACTGCGACAGGATGGTGGACGCCGCTGTCACCGCGGCATCCGCCGCAGCAGCACGGACATCCGCCAGAGCCTGGGCTTCGGCGAGCGCGATCTTGTTCTCGGCGGTCTTGGTCCGCCGCGCGACAAAATCTTCCATCTTCGTCTTGGTTTCAGCCGCGATGCGTTCGGCGTCCGCCTTGGCGCTCGCGACGATTTCCTCCGCCTCGCGCTCGGCAGTCGTGCGCTTGGCCTTGTATTCGGCGAGCAGCTTTGCGGCCTCTTCCTTCAGACGGCGAGCGTCATCGAGTTCGGCCTTGATGCGTTCGCTGCGGTTGTCCAGCGCCTTCAGCACCGTGCGATGGATGCCAAGATAGGCAAACACCACCATCAGGATGACGAAGGCGATCGCAACCCAGGTTTCCGGCTCGGTCAACATCAGGCTTGTCCCTTCAGCGAGGCGTCGACGGCGCTGTTCACCGCAGCGCCATCCGGCGCCGCGCCGGTCAGCCGCTGCACGATCGCGGTCGCCGCATCCGCCGCAATGCCGCGGACATTGCTCATCGCCGTCGCCCGTGTCGCCGCGATGGTTTTCTCGGCGTCGTGGAGCTTGGCCGTAAGCTTGTCCTCCAGCACCTTGCGTTCGGCTTCGGAGGCCGCGTTCAGCTTCTCGCGGGTCTCGTTGCTGATGGCCTGAGCGCGGGAGCGCGCGGCCGCCAGGTCGTTCTCATAGGCCTTCAGCGCAGCGGCGGACTCATCCTTGAGCTTCTGCGCGTCCGCCAAATCGCCCTCGATCATGTTCTGGCGCGCTTCGATCACGCCGCCGACACGCGGCAGCGCGAAACGCGACACGATAATGTAGAGCGCGACAAAGGCGATCGCCAGCGACACCAGTTGCGAGGCGAAGGTGGACGAATCGAACGGAGGGAAACCTCCGCCGTGGCCGCCATCGGCTTCGGTGTGGGCGCCGGCCTTCTGGCCTGATTTTTCGCCATGACTCTCAGCCATGGAGTTCTCCTGTAGCTGTCACGGACGCCGCCCGCAGGCGGCGCAAGAGTGTACCGCTCAGAGCGGAACGAACAGCAAGAGCAGCGCGATCAGCAGCGAGAAGATGCCGAGCGCTTCGGTCACGGCGAAGCCGAAGATCAGGTTGCCGAACTGGCCCTGGGCGGCGGACGGATTGCGCACCGCGGCGGCAAGATAGTTGCCGAAGATGACGCCCACGCCGACGCCCGCACCGCCCATGCCGATGCACGCGATGCCCGCGCCGATAAGTTTAGCTGCTGCCGGTTCCATAGTTTGCTCCTTGGAGAGAAAGACAGATGTGGGTGGAAATTCCCCGGACCGCTCAGTGTCCCGGATGAATGGCGTCGTTGAGGTAGATGCAGGTCAGGATCGCAAACACATAGGCTTGCAGGAAAGCGACCAGCAATTCGAGGGCGGTCAATGCGACCGTGAGGGCGAGCGGCATCACGCCGCCGAGCCAACCGACGGCGCCGAGCGAGACGCCGAGCATCGCGACGAAACCCGCGAACACCTTCAGCGCGATATGGCCGGCCAGCATGTTGGCGAACAGACGCACGCTGTGCGAGACCGGCCGCAGGAAGAACGACAGGATCTCGATGAACATGACCAGCGGCAGGATGTAGATCGGCACGCCGGACGGCACGAAAATCTTGAAGAACTTCAGCCCGTTCTTGTAGACGCCGTAGATCAGGACGGTGAAGAATACCAGCAGCGCGAGCGCTGCGGTGACGATCAGGTGGCTCGAAATCGTGAACGTGTAGGGGATGATGCCCACGAGGTTCGAGACGCAGATGAACATGAACAGCGAGAAGATCAGCGGGAAGAACTTCATGCCTTCCGCGCCGGCGGTGCTGCGGATGGTGCTGGCGACGAACTCGTAAGAGATTTCGGCGACCGACTGCAGGCGCCCCGGAACCAGCTGCCGGCCGCTTGCCAGCATCAGCACCGAGATCAACGCCACCGCCACGAACATGTAGAGCGTCGAATTGGTGAAGGCGATCGTGTGATCGCCGATATGGCCGATCGTGAAGAGGGGCTCGATATTGAACTGGTGGATCGGATCGATTTTCATCCGCGCGGCTCTTGGTCCCCCGGCTTATCCGCCGGCAATCGAATTACAGATGTCGTGACTTCCGCCAGAACTCAGCGCTTGCCTGAGGCCACGCCAGCAGACCTCACCACGTTGACCACGCCGGCCGTGAAGCCGAGCAGCAGGAACACGATGAGACCGAACGGCGATGTCGACAGCAGACGGTCGAATCCCCAGCCAATCACCGCCCCGACGACAACGCCCGCGACCAATTCCGAGGAAAGCCGGAAACCGAGCGCCATCGCGGAAGCTTTGGCGGCACCGTCTCCGCTTTCTGTTCCGGATTGATCAGTCCTGATTTTGCGGCTGTCGCGAATTTCGGACAACCGATGATCCAGACTTCCGAGCCTTGCGGAAAGCGCAGCTTCGTCGGACGACGACTGGTCGCGATTTCCACTTGCGTTGTCGTTTTTGTTTTCCGCCATGCGGCAGACACTAAACGATACTGCGGTTGATGGAAATTGCGCCGCCACCCTCAAAAGCCGCGCGGACCATACTTACCGTGTCCAATCAAGTCAAGATTGCGTAACAACTAGTTAGCGCATTGATTCGATTGCACTTCTTTGAAGATATTCCAGATGTCTGCGACCTGTCATCGCAACGCAACAGCTGACATTCAGGCAGCGGCGGTCTTGCACCGGCCGGGACGCTCTGTTGGGATGGGCGCATCGTCGCACCAATCCCGCTCGGAGCCGCCATGTCGCGCCAGGTCGACTACTACTTCTCGTTTCAATCTCCCTGGGCCTATATCGGCGACCGGCCGTTCCGCGATCTCGTCACTGGCTTTGGTCTCAAGGTGAACTACAAGCCGGTGGTGCTGGTCGACTTGTTCTCGGAGACCGGCGGCTTGCCGCTGCTGAAGCGTCATCCGGTGCGGCAACGTTATCGGATGGTGGAATTGCAGCGCTGGCGCGACCGGCGCGGATTGCAGTTTCATCTGAAGCCCGCGCACTGGCCGTTCAATGCCCGCCTTGCCGATGGTGCCGTCATCGCTGCAATCGAGGCCGGCTTCGATCCCGATCCTTTTCTGAAGCGCGGTTTTGTCGCGGTCTGGGAGGATCAGCTCGATCTCGCCGATCCCGCGACGGTGGTGCGCCTTGCCGACGAAGCGGGCCTGCCCGGCAGCAAGCTGGTGGAACGTTCCGCCTCGGAGGCAATCAGCGCGGCCTATGAGCAGAACCGTCAGGATGCGATAACGGCCGACGTATTCGGCTCGCCTGCCTATGTGCTGGATGGCGAGGTGTTTTGGGGGCAGGACCGGCTGGATTTGCTCGCCGATGCATTGAAGTCGGGCAGGCCGCCCTATACGTCGGAGGTGTAGGGGCACGCTCATCTTGCGGGAGGAAGCCGATGCGAAACGCCACGTCATCCTCGAAAGTTTCCACGGTCCTGGCCGGTGTGGCGTTGAGCTTGAGCCTGAGCGGCACAGCCTTTGCCCAATCCCGGCCGGATACCGAGAACGGCCGTTACGCGCTGTCGACCACCGCCGATGGCGTGCTGCGGCTCGACACGCGGACCGGCACGGTCTCAACCTGCAACAATAATTCGGGGACAGGCTGGGCCTGTTATGCCGTGCCTGACGAGCGCGCCGCGATGGACGCAGAAATCGGCCGGCTGCAGGCCGAGAACGAGACGCTCAGGGCCGAGCTCGCGCAGCGGGATCAGGCCACCACCGGCAAGACCGACGAGGCGCTGCCTAAATCGGACTCGTTGAAGCAGGGCGAGCCGAAGGTCGCCGAGGGCGGACGCAGGATCGAAATCCCGTTGCCGAGCGATCAGGATATGGATCGCGTGATGTCCTTCCTCGAGCGCGCCTGGCGCCGTCTGGTCGAGATGGCCAACCGCGTGCAGCGCGACACGTCGGGGAAGATTTGATTCCTTCGTAGGATGGGTAGAGCGCAGCGAAACCCATCATCGCTCCACAATGACCAAGGTTGATGGGTTTCGCTGCGCTCTACCCATCCTACCTACTCCTACGACGGCTTCGTTCATGACCTCACTCTCGCGCAGCGCTCCATCAACCGTCAGTGTCACCACCATCGTGTCAGCGCTACTGACCGTTCATACGCCGGGCGTCGGCTTCACCAACCTCACCTCGGAAGTCGCAAAATTCCTGCGCGAGGCGCGCGGCGCCGAGGGGCAAGTGACGCTGTTCATCCGCCACACCTCGGCGTCGCTCACCATCCAGGAGAATGCCGATCCGACCGTGCTCGAGGATCTCCTCACCGCGCTGCGCCGCCTGGCGCCGGAGGATGGCGGATGGCGCCATGACACCGAAGGCCCCGACGACATGCCGGCGCATATCAAGACCATGCTGACGTCGACCTCGCTCCAGGTTCCGGTATTGGATGGCGAACTTGCGCTCGGCACTTGGCAGGCGATCTACCTGATCGAGCATCGCACGAGGCCTCACCGGCGCGAGGTCGTGCTGCAGTTCATCGGCAGCACAAGATGATGCAGATCGTCTCTCCACACGGGAAGATCCGTAGCCCGGGTGGAGCGCCAGCGTAACCCGGGACCGCTGGTCAATGTCGATACAAGTGTCCCGGGTTGCGCTGCGCTCCACCCGGGCTACGAACTCGGAGATGCTCAAACAAAATCGGCCGCGGATCGCTCCGCGGCCGATCGAGCAAGCGCTTCAAGCGCGCTTCGTCTCAGGTCTTGCTGATGTCGACGTCCTTGGTCTCCGGCAGGAACAGGAAACCGACCACCGCGGTGATCGCTGCGAAGATGATCGGGTACCAGAGGCCGGCATAGATGTCGCCAGTGGAGGCCACGATCGCGAACGCGGTTGCCGGCAGCAAGCCACCGAACCAGCCGTTGCCGATGTGATAGGGCAGCGACATCGAGGTGTAGCGGATGCGGGTCGGGAACAGTTCGACCAGCATCGCGGCGATCGGGCCGTAGACCATGGTGACGAAGATCACCAGGATGAACAACAGCCCGATCACGGCCGCGACCTGCGGACGGAAGATGTCGAACGGGTTCGACATCTTCACGATGCCGGCGTCACCCGTCTTCGGATAGCCCGCTGCCTGGATCGCCGCCAGCACCGCAGCATTGGATGTCTTGGCGTCAGCGTAAGGAACTTCCTTGCCGTTGACGACGACCTTCACGCCCGAGCCGGCCGGGCCTGATGTCGTCGCGTACTTCACCGACGACTGGGCGAGGTAGGCACGCGCGGTGTCGCAAGGCGCAGTGAACACGCGGGTGCCGACCGGGTTGAACAGATCGCCGCAGCCTGCGGGATCGGCCACCACTTCGACCTTGGTGGATTCGATGGCCTTCTCCAGCGCCGGGTTGGCGTTGGTGGTGATCATCTTGAAGATCGGGATGAAAGTCAGCGTCGCGATCGCGCAGCCGGCGAGGATGATCGGTTTGCGGCCGATCTTGTCGGACAGGGCGCCGAACACGATGAAGAAACCGGTGCCGAGCAGGAGCGACCAGGCGATCAGGAGGTTGGCGGTGTAGCCGTCGACCTTCAGGATCGATTGCAGGAAGAACAGCGCGTAGAACTGGCCCGTGTACCAGACCACGCCCTGGCCCATGGTGCCGCCGATCAGCGCAAGCAGCACGATCTTGGCGTTGGCCCAGTTGGCGAAGGCCTCGGTCAGCGGCGCCTTGGAGCTCTTGCCCTCGTCCTTCATGCGCTGGAACACCGGCGATTCGTTCAATCGCAGCCGGATCCAGACGGAGATGCCGAGCAGCAGCACCGACACCAGGAACGGAATGCGCCAGCCCCATTCCGCAAAGGCCTGTTCGCCGGTCATTGTCCGGGTGAACAAGATCACCAGCAGTGACAGGAACAGGCCGAGCGTGGCCGTGGTCTGGATGAAGGAGGTGTAGTAGCCGCGCTTGCCTTGCGGGGAGTGCTCGGCGACATAAGTTGCCGCACCGCCATATTCACCGCCGAGAGCCAAGCCCTGCAGCAGGCGCAGCGCGATCAGGATGACCGGCGCGGCAAAGCCGATGGTGGCCGCGTTGGGCAGCAGGCCGACAATGAACGTCGACAGACCCATGATCAGGATGGTCACGAGGAACGTGTATTTGCGGCCGACGATGTCGCCGACGCGGCCGAACACGATGGCGCCGAACGGACGCACCAGGAAGCCGGCGGCGAAGGCAAGCAGGGCGAAAATGTCGCGAGTCGCCGGCGGATAGGCCGAGAAGAACTGCGCGCCGATGATGCTGGCCAGCGATCCGTACAGGTAGAAGTCGTACCACTCGAAGACGGTACCGAGCGAGGAGGCAAGGATGACGAAGCGTTCATCCTTCGTCATCCCGGCGCGGCGCGCCGAACTTGCAGTCATTGTGGACATCTGGATCATTCCCCCCAAATTATTGCTGCTAAACTCGCCTGCCGCGTTCGGCCGGATGAGCTACGGGCTTGGAAAGAGGGTAACATCGCGGCAAAAGCCGCCCCAATACGACTTTCGGCTCTCTTCACGACCTTTCGTGCCGCGAGGAGCACGCCGGCCGTGCGGTCCCCGATCCGGACTTCGGCCCGCGTGTTGCGACGCACAAGCGCGCGCATTAACTGCTTCGACAGACGGTAGAATTACGGCTTGCACGCAGCCTTCGGTCGGAGGACAAGGATAAAAAAGGGGGCGGCGACCCGCTCAAGAGATACCGATGACTGCTGCTGTCCAGACCCATCTCGTCATCGCCGATGACCATCCGCTGTTCCGCGATGCGCTGCGGCAGGCAGTCGCGAGCGTCGTCAGTTCGGCTGCCATTACCGAAGCAGGTTCGTTCGACGAGCTCACCGCCTTGCTCGAGAAGGACGCCGACGTCGACCTCATTCTGCTCGACCTGACCATGCCGGGGATCAGCGGCTTCTCGGGCCTGATCTATCTGCGCGCGCAATATCCGGCGATTCCGGTGGTGATCGTATCAGCCAGCGATGATGCCACCACGATCCGCCGCTCGCTCGACTTCGGCGCGTCCGGTTTCATCCCGAAGCGCTTCGGCGTCGATACGCTGCGCGATGCCATCATGAAGGTGATGGACGGCGACGTCTGGGTTCCCGCCGACACGGACCTCTCGTCGGCCGGCGATCCCGAGATGGCGCGGCTGCGCGACCGGCTGGTGACGCTGACGCCGCAGCAGGTGCGCGTCCTGATGATGCTGTCGGAGGGTTTGCTCAACAAGCAGATCGCCTACGAGCTCGGCGTCTCCGAAGCCACCATCAAGGCGCATGTATCAGCAATCCTGCAAAAGCTCGGCGTCGAAAGCCGCACCCAGGCGGTGATCGCCGCCGCCAAGATCGCCGGTGGCCAATGGCGCCAGGGCACGCCGCAGGTGTGATCAGCCACCGCTGAATTGTAGGGTGGTCAAAGCGAAGCGTGCCCACCACCACGGGCGGGATCCTTGATGGTGGGCACGCTTCGCTTTGACCACCCTACGCGTCTGCCCGGCGGCATCGATGGAGAGCCTGTTGGCCCAAAACATCTACGACGATCGTGTCTTTTTTGCCGGTTACACCACTTTGCCGCGGTCCGTCCGCGGGCTTGACGGCGCGCCAGAATGGCCGGCGGTCCGCGCGCAACTCCCCGATCTGGCCGGCAAGAGCGTCCTCGATCTCGGCTGTGGCTTCGGCTGGTTTGCGAGATGGGCCCGTGCGCAGGGAGCTGCACATGTGCTTGGGCTCGATCTCTCCGAGAACATGATCGGTCGCGCGAGGCTGAATACCCACGATGCCGGCATTGAGTACAGGATCGCCGATCTCGAACGGGTCGAGTTTCCGCCGTCCTCGGTCGACCTCGCCTATAGCTCGCTGGCCCTACACTACATCGAGGATTTCGAGAGGCTCGTGCGCAGCGTCTATCACGCGCTGCGGCCGGGCGGGCGTTTCGTCTTCACCATAGAGCATCCAATCTATATGGCTTCGAGAAAGCCGGGCTGGCGCACTGATCAGGAGGGGCGCAAGACGTGGCCAGTCGATGCATACGCGCTTGAGGGGCCACGCAAGACGAACTGGTTTGCGGATGGCGTGATCAAGTATCATCGCAGGATCGGAACGACACTGAATATGCTGATCGGCGTCGGATTTGAGATCCGGCACGTCGAGGAATTTGCTCCGACACCCGATCAGATTGCCGCAATGCGCGATCTTGCCGAGGAGCTGGAGCGGCCGATGATGTTGATCGTCGCAGCCCAGCGGTAGGCCCGCTGAGATCTACTCCGCCGCCACCATCTGCTGCGTGCGCCATTGCCCCAGCAGCGCCCGCAATGACGCCGGCTTCACCGGCTTGTTGAGCACCGCGATGTTCTCCTCGCGTGCGGCGGCGCGGACATTGGGGCTGCGGTCGGCGGTGATGAGGATCGCGGGGAGGCCCTCGCCGAAGCGGCGGCGGATGTCGCGGATCGCGGCGACGCCGTTGCCGCGGTCGAGATGATAGTCGACCAGGAGGCCGGTGACGCGCCCGCCCGCGGCCTCGATCGCGCCGATCGCGCTTTCGGGATCGGCGACCGCGATCACCTCGGCGCCCCAGGCCGTCAAGAGCGTCCTCATGCCATCGAGGATCGCCAGGTCGTTCTCGATGCAGACAATCAGTGCGCCTCTGATCGGGGTCTTGGCGAGCGGCGTTGCGCTGGTCACGGGCCCTGTATGATTGATCACCTTCGCGATCGGCACGGTCACGGAGAACATCGAGCCGCCACCGGCATTGCCATCGAGCGCGATGCCGTGGTTGAGCACGCGCGCCAGCCGCTCGACGATCGACAGCCCCAATCCCAGGCCGCGCGCGATCCGCGCGCCCTGTTCGAGACGATGGAACTCCTTGAAGATCTCGCGGCGCTTGAGCACGGGAATGCCGACGCCGGTGTCGTAGACGCAGATCTTGAGCGACTGTCCGCGACGGCGGCAACCCACCAGCACGCGGCCGCGCGGCGTATATTTGATCGCATTGGAGATGAAGTTCTGCAATAGCCGCCTGAGCAGCGAACGGTCGGACTCGACTGCCAGCGAAGACGGCACGAAGGCCAGCTCCAGCCCCTTGGCGCGCGCGATCGGCGCAAACTCGATTTCCAGCGAGCGCATGAGATCGCCGATCTTGAAGCGGCTGATCGATGGCGTCATGGCGCCGGCATCGAGCCGCGAAATGTCGAGCAGCGCGCCGAGAATCTCCTCGATCGCTTCCAGGGAGTCGTCGATGTTCTCGACCAGGCGGGAATCCTCGCCGCCCTGCTGGCGCTCCACCATGCTCGTGACGTACAGCCGCGCCGCGTTCAAGGGCTGCAGGATGTCGTGACTGGCGGCGGCGAGAAATCGCGTCTTGGAAATATTGGCATCTTCGGCGGCGCTCTTGGCCAGCGCCAACTCGGAATTGAGGCGGGTGAGTTCCTCGGTGCGGTCGCGCACGCGCTTTTCCAGCGTCGCATTGGCGCGCTCCAGCGCCTCGGCCGCCTCGAAGCTCGGCGTCACGTCGGAGAAGGTGATGACGAAGCCGGCACCGGGCATCCGGTTGGTGCGGACCTCGATCACCATGTGGCGGTCGGGCAGCCGCTCCAGGTAAGGCTCGCCCTCGGTGGTGTAGGCGGCGAGCCGCTTCTCCAGCATGATCTGCGCGTCGCCCGAGCCTGACGGATTGACCGCGCCCATGAACTCGAGGATTTCCGACAAGGGGATGCCGAGTTGAACCAGATGCGCCGGCAGTGCCAGGATCTCGGCGAATTGCCGGTTCGAGCAGATCAGTTGCAGATTGGCGTCGAACACCGCGATGCCCTGGCGCACATGGTTGAGCGCGGTTTGCAGGATCTCGCGGTTGAAATGCAGCGCCGCATGGGAATCGTCGAGCAGCTTGAGCGCAGCCTTCGCCGAAACCGTGCGCTTGCGGAGCAGCAGCGACATCACGAGCCGCGAGGAGGCGGCGCCGATCGAGGATGCGATCAGGCGCTCGGCATGCTGCAGCAATTCGAGGCCGGCGGGCGCCGATGCGTTGAGCGCGCCGCCACGCTCGGCCGCAAACGCCTCGAACGCGTGGCCGGCGCGCTCGGGCCCGAGATATTGCGCCACCGTGCTCTGGATGTCCTGCACCGTCACCGTGCTGCGCCAGCGCCGGAAACTCGGTGCGATCGGCGTGAAGGTGTGGGGCACGAACAGGTCGGCCTGCAGCCGTTCGATCGAGGTCGGCTCGCGCGCCAGCGAGAACACGAGGTAGGTGAAGATGTTCAGCGACAGGCTCCACAGCACACCATGCAGCAGCGGCGGCAGGTCGGTGCCGAGCAGCGCCTGTGGCCGCAGCGCCTCGATGCCGAAGGGGCCGTGCTGCAGCAGCATCAGCCCCGTGGTGCTGCTCTCCAGGAAGCTCGGCAGGAACAGCGTGTAGATCCACACGGCAAAGCCGACCACCATGCCGGCCATAGCACCGCGCGCGGTCGCCCGCCGCCACAACAGCCCACCGAAGAAGGCGGGCGCAAGCTGGGTGATCGCCGCGAACGACAACAGTCCGATCGCGGCGAGCTGAGTGTTGCCGAGCGCGCGATAATAGAAATAGGCCATCACCATGATGCCGAAGATCGCAAAGCGGCGCACGCTCAGCAGGAAGTCGCTGAAATCCTTCTGCCCGGCGAGCGCTTCGCGGCTTCGCTGCAGCACCATCGGCAGCACGATGTCGTTGGAGACCATGATCGACAGCGCCACGCATTCCACGATCACCATCGCGGTGCCCGCCGACAGCCCGCCGATGAAGACGGCGACGCTGAGCAGCGATGCGTTGGCCTCCATCGGCAGCGCCAGCACATACATGTCGCTGTCGACGGCGCCGAACGGGAAGGTCACGAGCCCCGCGATCGCGATCGGGATCACGAACAGGTTGATCGCGACGAGATAAAGCGGGAACAGCCAGCGCGCGCGCCCGACCTCCTCCTGGCCTGAATTCTCGACCACGCTGACATGGAACTGGCGCGGTAAAAGCATGATCGCGCAGAACGACAACAGCGTCATGGTCAGGAAATTGCCGACCGACGGCACATATTCGATCGCCCGCACCGCTTCCGGCGTCTTCATCGCGCGCTCGATCAGTTCGGTCGGTGAGAACATCCAGAAGGTGACGAAGATGCCCGCGGCGAGGAACGCCACCAGCTTGACGATGGATTCGGTCGCGACCGCCAGCATCAGGCCGTGCTGATGTTCGGTGGCATCAGCCTGCCGGGTGCCGAACAGCACCGCGAATACGGCCATCGCGAGCATCACCACCAGCGCGATGTCGCCGAGGATGGGGACCGAGGAAAACGCCCTGTCCTCGCTCAGGATCGTTTCCAGCGAGGAGGCGATCGCCTTGAGCTGGAGCGCGATATAGGGCACCGAGCCGATGATCGCGATCAAAGCCACGGTGGCGGCCACCGCCTGGCTCTTGCCGTAGCGCGCGGCGATGAAGTCGGCGATCGACGTGATGTTCTGCGACTTGGCAAGCCCGATCACGCGGCGGAGCAGCGGCGTACACAAGCCGATCATGAGGACCGGCCCGACATAGATCGCCAGGAAGTCGACGCTGGTGCGGGTCGCAAATCCGACCGAGCCGAAGAAGGTCCAGGAGGTGCAGTAGATCGCGAGCGACAGCGGGTAGATCACCATGCCCGCGCGACCGCGCTTCGTCGGCAGCGAACGATCGCCGCGGCTGGCGACAAAGAACAGGAACCCGATATAGCCGAACGCGGCGGCGATGACGCCCCAGTCGTGCAGCATCGCTGCTGATCTCCCTTCCCGGCCTCAGAGTGGGCCGTGACGGGAGAGTATAGCGGGATCAGGCGGATGGCGCACCGTGCGTCGCCGTTCCGATCCCGGATGTCGCGTCGTTAGGGTTATTCTGCCGCCATCGACCGCTTGCGGAGCGGCAGCCCAAGCCGCTCCCAGACCTGCAGCAGCGCCTCGGCGAGGCCGTCCATCAGGCCGTCGTCGTGGTAGGGCGACGGGGTGATCCGCAGCCGCTCGGTGCCCTTGGGGACGGTCGGGTAGTTGATCGGCTGGATATAGATGCCGTGCTCCTCGAGCAGGATGTCGGTCGCGCGCTTGCACTTTTCGGGGTCGCCGACGAAAAGCGGCACGATATGGGTGTCGCTCGACATCACGGGCAGGCCGGCCGCGTTCAGGATCGCCTTGAGGCGGGCGGCGCGTTCCTGGTGGCGCTCGCGTTCCCAGGTCGAGGTCTTGAGGTGGCGGATAGCAGCGGTCGCGGCCGAGCAGATCGCCGGCGGCAGCGCGGTCGTGAAGATGAAACCGGGCGCATAGGAACGCACGGCATCGATGATCTCGGCTTTGGCGGCGATATAGCCGCCGAGGCAGCCGAACGCCTTCGCCAGCGTGCCTTCGAGCACATCGATACGGTGCATGACGCCGTCGCGCTCGGCGATGCCGCCGCCACGCGGCCCGTACATGCCGACCGCATGGACCTCATCGACATAGGTCATGGCGCCATAGCGCTCGGCGAGGTCGCAGATCTGCTCGAGTGGCGCCACGTCGCCGTCCATCGAGTAAAGGCTCTCGCAGGCGATCAGCTTCGGCCGATCGGGACCGGCCTCGCGCAACAGCTCCTCCAGATGCGCGAGGTCGCTGTGGCGGAAAACTTTCCGCTCGCAGCCGCCCTGGCGGATGCCTTCGATCATCGAATTGTGGTTCAGCGCGTCCGACAGGATCAGGCAGTTCGGGATCAGCTTTGCGATCGTCGCGATGCCGGTCTGGTTCGAGACATAGCCGGAGGTGAAGAGGAGCGATGCTTCCTTGCCGTGGAGGTCGGCGAGTTCGGCTTCGAGCTGCACCAGAGGATGATGGGTGCCGGCGATATTGCGGGTGCCGCCGGCGCCGGTGCCGACGCGGGTCGCGGTCTCGACCATGGCGCCGACGACCTTGGGATGCTGGCCCATGCCGAGATAGTCGTTGGAGCACCAGATCACGACATTGCGCTGGCCCTTCGGCGAGTGCCAGATCGCGTGCGGGAAGCGGCCCGCAATCCGCTCGAGGTCGGCAAATACGCGGTAGCGCCGCTCGTCATGGAGGCGGTTGAGGGCGGCGCTGAAAAACTGGCTGTAATCCATCGGCAAACCTGGAGCAGGACCCGGCCGGGGCGGCCAACTCTTCTTAGAGCTTTTCAATCTCTAATGTCTATCCGCTATCCCACGTTGGGGCATGCGCCAGACATTGGACAGATTGTCCATGGAAGCGCGGCAAATATTGATGTGGATCAACGACCTAGACCTGTCGCCGGAATCCGCGCCGATAGCTCCTCGGGCCGCCTCGTTGCGCGATCGCACGATGCCCGTAATTGTCCGGATCAGCCGAACCGGAGTGTATAGCGTCAGGTGGTGCGGAAACGCAGCACGCCGTCGATTGCCTCGGCCGTCAGCCGGCCCTCGACCAGCATGTAGTTGACGTGGGCGATCAGTTCGCCGGCGGCGAATCCCATCTGGTGCGCGTCCAGCACGTGCTTGTGGAATACGACCGGCACCAGCTCCTTGGAGGTCTTGGCGGTCTCCCGGCAGGCCTCGGCGATCAGCCCGCAGCGCTCCTCGTGATGATCGGCGAGCTGCTTGATCCGTGTCTTCAGGCCGTAGAACGGCACGCCATGGCCGGGCAGCACCAGCGCGTCGTAGGGCAGCGTGGTGGTCAGGCTCGCCAGCGAGGCCAGATATTCGCCGAGCGAATTCTGTTCCGGCTCGACGGCCCAGACACTGACATTGGGCGAGATCTTGCTCAACACCTGGTCGGCGGAGAGGAACAGCTTGTCGGCGGCGCAATACAGCATCACCTGGTCGAGCGCATGTCCACCGCCGGTGATGACCTTGAAGCGCCGCGTGCCGATCACGACCTCGTCGCCATGGGTCAGCCGGCGATAGGACGCCGGCAGCACCGAGACCCGCTTCAGATAATCCTGGCCGCGGCCGAGCAGCTTGTCGGTCAGATCCTCGTCCATGCCGTGACGGCGGAAGAACAGACGTTGCGCGGTCAATCGCTCGGCGGTGCCGCGGTTCTGATGATAGACCGACTGCAGGTATTCGACCTGTGACATGTATAGCGGGCAGCCGAACCGCTCGATGATCCATCCGGCGAGCCCGACATGATCGGGATGCGAATGGGTCACGATCAGGCGCGTGATGGTCATGCCCTTAAGTGGGCCTTCGAACAGCGTGGTCCAGGCTGCGATCGATTCCTCGTTGCCGAAGCCGGAATCGATCATGGTCCAGCCGTCGCCATCGGCGAGCAGATAGATGTTCACGTGGTTGAGGCGGAACGGCAGTTTCAGCCGCGCCCAGAGCACGCCCGGCATCACTTCCACGACCTGGTCCGGGCCGGGGTGATTTTCGAGGGGGTATCGCAGTGCCTCAGCCGAGGACTGCACGCTGTCTGTTTTCGAATGCATCGTCTATCGGCTTAGCGGTACCGGCCGCCCGGCGCTAGCTCAAAAAAGCAGATGCCGGTTCGGATAATGGGCATGGATTGGCCGTGGGAACGTCATTCCGGGGCGATGCGCAAGCATCGAACCCGGAATCCATTTCTCCAGCAGGATTTCTCGCCCGATGGATTCCGGGTTCGCCTCTTCGAGGCGCCCCGGAATGACGGTGTTTCTACGCCGCGCGGATACTCGACAGGAACGCGTCGATTTCGGCGCGCAGCACCTCGGCCTCCCGGCGCAGTTCGCTGGAAGCGCTCAGCACGTCGCCGGCGGCCGTGCCGGCTTCCGCCGAAGCGCTGCTGACGCCGACGATATTGCTCGAGACTTCGCTGGTGCCGCCGGCTGCGTGCTGGATGTTGCGGGCGATCTCGCGCGTCGCCGCGCCCTGTTCCTCGACCGCGGCGGCGATCGCGGTGGTGACGTCATTGATCTCGCCGATCGTCGTGCTGATATTGCGGATCGCGGAAACCGCCGTCGTCGTCACTTCCTGCATGCTGACGATCTGCTGGCGGATCTCGTCGGTCGCTTTCGCGGTCTGGTTGGCAAGGCTCTTCACCTCGGAGGCGACCACGGCAAAGCCGCGGCCGGCTTCGCCGGCGCGTGCCGCCTCGATGGTGGCGTTGAGCGCGAGCAGGTTGGTCTGCGAAGCGATGGTCTGGATCAGGTCGACCACCACGCTGATGCGGCCGGCTTTCTCGGCGAGACCCTGCATGGTGACGTCGGTCTGGCCGGCTTCGTCCACCGCTTTGCGCGCGATCTCGGCCGAGGTCACGACCTGCCGCCCGATCTCGGCGATCGAGGAAGAGAGCTCCTCGGTGCCCGCGGATACCGTCTGCACGTTGACTGAGGTTTCCTCCGCTGCGGAAGCGACCGTGTTTGCCAGCGCGCTGGACTGGTCGGCGGTCGCCGACATGCTCTGCGCCGTGGACTGCATCGAATTGGCCGCGTTCTGCAGGCTGTCGAGCGCGCTGCGGACGGTGGACTCGAATTCGACGATATGGGCTTCCATGCGCGAAGCACGCTCCGCCTTGGCGATGCGGTCCTTGTCCTGCTCGGCCGAGAGCGCGCGGCCTTCGATCATGCTTTCGCGGAACACCTTCAGCGCGTTGCCCATCGCGGCGATCTCGTCGTCTTGGCGGCTCTGAGGGATCTCGGTGTCGAGATCGCCGGCCGACAGTCGCTGCATCGAGTCCTGCAGGCCCTTGAGCCGCTTGAGAATGCTGCGGCCGACATAGAGCCAGACGAACAGGATCGAGCCGATCAGGGTGCCGATGCCGAGCGCGAGCATCACCATGGTCGCAAACGAAATCTCTCGTTGCGCCTGGCTGGTGGACGCATCGGTCGCCTTCCGCACGCCGTCGACGAGCTGCTGCACGCTGATGCCGAGGCCGATATTGAGCTTGCGGGTCTCCTCCAGGATGGTCTCGCCGAAATCGGTGGCGTCCAATTCCTTCTGGCGGACCTTGAACACGCCGGTCTTGCCCTGGCCGAGCGTCTGCAGCTTTGTGGCGGCGTCGGCCAGCGTCTTTGTGCTCGAATTCTTAGGCAGCATCTCCAGATTGGAAATCGTCTGCGAGAGCACCCGCTTGAAATCCTTCTCGATCGCTTCCAGCGTGTCGCTGTTGGTCGCCGACAGCGCTGCGGCCATGTTGGAGGCCAACAGGTTGCCGCTGGCGATCACATCGCCGAGCTGCTCTACGACGCGTGCGGCGCTGCTCGCGTCGTCGGACGACGGCTCGGCCGCGCCGAGGATGGCATGGAGCTGGCTCTGCGCGTCCATCATCGCCGGCGCCGAGGCCGCGACGAACTCGGCCTGCGCCTTGCGCAGCGTTTCATACAGCTTGTCGTGCAACGCCGCCGTCTCGAGCCGCTCGCGCGCAGCCGAGCCGAGGCTCTCGATCACGTCGTCGATGTTCTTGACCGTCTCGGTCAACGCCTTCCCGATCGCCTTGTCGGCACCGAGCTTGATGATCTCGTCGAGCTTCTGCAGCGCCTGCGTCTGCGTTTCCTTCATCTTGGCAGAGCGCTCGTTCAGCGCCTCCTCGGTGCGCGCGGCGAGCAGCGCTGGACCCTGGCTTGCGAGGCTCGCGCTTTGTGCCGACAATTGCAGGCTCGCAGCGAGCCGCGGGATGTCGCGGCCGGAAAGGTCGCCCATGGTCTTGCCGAGCTGTTCGAACACCATGGCGGCGCCCGCGCTGATCACGATCGCCATGGCGGCGATGACGGCGAATGCCGCAAACAGGCTGCCCCTGACGCCCCATCGCGGGCGCCGGATGCCCTTAAGTTTCATTTTACCGAAGCGGAATCGTAACGCCATTTGCCTGCCCCGCAGTCACTGTCCTTGAGCTTGAATCCTCGCGCGGCAGTATCGCGATGGCGGGTTAACAAAATCGGGAACCAGAATGCGCGGCGGTGCAATTTTTGCGCGCATGGCGGCGTTGAAGTAGCTTTCTACCGCACGCCGGAATTGATCGCGCGGTGCTTGCCGGACGCCAGTACCTACAACCTCTCGAGAATCAAAAAAGGCCGGCGAGATGCCGGCCTTTGTCTCTTGTTCAGATTCTTGGATCGCGGTCAGTAACCGGTTGCCACCGGCCCGCCGAAATTGCCGAAATTGAAGCGGTAGTTGATGCCGGCCTTCACGGTGTGCTCGTCATTGTGGAAGCTGCCGAACGGCACCAGCGGGGCCGGCGCAACGAAGCGGCTGTCGCCGAAATCGTAGAATTGATACTCGGCCTTGGCCGACCAGTTTGGCGCGAACATGTATTCGATGCCGCCGCCGACGGTAAAGCCGTTGCGGTGCCTGTCGCTCAGCGCGAATCCGACCGGGATGCCGCCGAACCTCAGCGTCTCGTTGTTGTCGGAATAGGCATAGCCGCCCTTCGCGTAGACCAGGCCCGGGCCCCAGGTCCAGCCGACGCGGCCGGTGATCGAGCCGATCCCGCGCTGGTCGTTATTGTAGACGAAGCCGCCGGGGAACGCCGCGCTGACCTGATCGCCTCCGAGCCAGGAATACTGACCTTCGACGCCGACCAGGAAGTTCGGATGGAATTGCCAGTCGCCGCCCACCTGGACGCCGCCGAGGAAGCGGGTTTTGTGGTCGCTGAGCGCGAAGCCGTTAAAGGTGTCGCTGCTGGTGAAGGCGCCGCCGATATGGCCGCCGACATAGAAGCCGGTCCAGTTGTAAATCGGCGCGGCGTAAACCGGCGCCGGGGCTTTGCTGTAATAGGGGCGGGCGCCGAGGTCGGCGCCGAATGCCGGCGCGGCTGCGGCGAACGCCGTGAGGGCAACGGTTGCGAGCAGGATCTTCTTCATTTCTAGTCCTCGGAGATTCAAAATGAGACGCTGCGCGCAGCGCCCCCTGGCGCGAATAAAGACCGCATTTGAATAAAATGATGTCAGCGGGGGGCGATCGCGGTCGATAATCCAACATATTGGCCGGTAATTGTTTTTTGTGCTTAACGGCAGCTTAAGGAAGGGTGAAGGAAGGCTTAACCTGCACCTCGCGCGCAGCCTTTGCGGAAATCTTTCCTAACGAGGCAAGACTTGCTTAACCAAGCCTGCGCCTGATGTCCTCGCGCATCTGTTCGCGGAACTGAGCTTTGCGCGCCGGCCGTTCCTTCTCCGGGACGTCATGGCGGTCGAACACGTTGAACTTCTCGAGGATCGGATAGTGCTCGCTGGCCATCGCCAGCACGCGCAGGAGATCGGCGACTTGCGCGCTCGGTCCCGTCACCTCCCAGCGGCGGACGGTGTTGGCGCCCTCGGGCCCTTTCAGTCCGCACAGCTTCGCCATCTCGGCCACCGTGAGTGGCCGGCCAATGGCCTCGCCCAGATGCTCGCGAAGCTTTTTCAGCTCTGGGCCGGTCATCGATACCTCATTGGGACCGGAACAGATCCGGAAAAGTGGGCGCCAGCTTTCGAAGCGTCTGCGGGAATATCATGCTCACACAAAAGATAGAGCGGAATGACGGTTCATCACGCTTTAGTGGCGCTGCATTCGGATGGTTTGTGAACCAGATCACATAGCGCATCGCGGAAGCAAGTTATACCGCACGCCGATTCCTGATGAGGAGGAGATCATGCGCAGCTTGATTGAAAGCCTCACACCCGACGCTTGCCGAATCGAGTGGAAATGGATCGGCGCCATGTTCGCGTTTTATATGGCAGTGGTGGTGATTGCGGCCGGCCTCTTGATGACCCATCGATCCACGAAAGGCTCGGCTTACGAGCTGTCGCTGGCTGCGGTCGCTTGCGTGTCTTGCGCGCTTGCCGCCGATTGATCGGCTGGATCATGATCCGGCCATACGGATATCGGCTCGTGACCTCGTTTTCTATTTGAACGTGATATTTTTCGAAAAACTACTTTTCCGGATCACGGCTAAGCTTCCGAATGATGCTCGATCACATCGGGCGGCGTGGCCACCATCAATAATCGCGCCGGTCCAAGCCCGGCATTGCGGCCCATATGCGGTCGGTCGCCGAACAGATGGACGCAATCGCCCTGGTCGAGCACGAAGCGTTCCTCGCCGATCTGAAATTCGATCCTGCCCTCGAGCACGTAGAGGATTTCCTCGCCCTCGTGGGACAGCAGCTTGATGTCGAGGTCCGAGGTGACCGGAAAATCAAGCACGAAGGCGCTGAGCTTGGGGTCTGCGAGGTCGCCCGAGAGCCAGTGATAGTCATAGCCGTTGGCGGAGTGCGGCGGAGAGGTCTCGCGCTGGCGCCGGCGCGAGATCGTATAGTATTTGGGCGCCTGGACGTCGCCGGAATCCTCGAACAGGTCACGGAGCGGCATGTTCAGCCGGGTCGCGATCAGGATCACATTGGCGATCGACATCGCCGCCTCGCCGCGCTCCACCCGCGAGAGATAGGCCGCCGAGAGGCCGGTATCGTTGCCGAGCGCCTGCAGCGTGAGCTTCCGATCCGTGCGCGCTTTGCGAATTCGCGCTCCAAGTTGCCGGGCGATCAGCCGCGCCTGATCCATGGCCCCTCCCGAAAGCTATCGTGATGGCTTACCGGGACCTGCTCTAGAGGTGATTTGCATCGGGCGCAAGATCAGCGGCAAAAATGGCGCAAGCTCCGGCTTGCGCCATATCATAATGTGCAAGTCACTTCTTGATCAGCGGGCACACGCTCGCTTCCAAAGGCGGAAACACCTTGTCAGCGGGCAAGGTGGTTAGGATATTGTAATAGTCCCACGGCTCCTTGGATTCCTGGGGCTGCTTCACCTGCATCAGGTACATGTCGTGCATTAGCAGCCCGTCCTCGCGGACCCTGCCATTGTGGGTGAAGATGTCATTCACCGGCAGCTCCTTCATCTTCGCCATCACCGCGGTTGCTTCATCGGTACCGGTCGCTTCGATTGCGCGAAGATAATGGCGCACCGCCGAATAGACGCCGGCCTGCGTCATCGTCGGCATGGCTTTGTGCAGCTTGAAGAACTTTTCGGACCAGGCGCGGGTTTCCGGATTGCGGTCCCAGTAGAAGGCCGAGACGAAGCGCAGGCCTTGGGTGCTGGCGAGGCCCATTGCGTGGATGTCGGTGATGAAGACGATCGGCGCCACGAAGGTCTTGCTCTTGTTGATGCCGAATTCCGCCGCCTGCTTGATTGCGTTGGCCATGTCGGCGCCGGCGCTTGCCAGCGCCACCACCTTGGCCTTCGAGGATTGCGCTTGCAGCAGATAAGAGCTGAGGTCGGCGGTGTTGAGCGGGTGGCGCACTTCGCCTTCGACGGTGCCGCCGCCTTCGGTCACCGCCTTGCGGATATCGTTGGCGAACGCATGGCCGAATGCGTAGTCGACCGTCAGCAGAAACCAGCTCTTGTCGCCGGCGTCGGTCATCGTCCTGGCGAGGCTGTAGCCGTTGGAATAGCTGGTGTAGACCCATTGCGCCGAGGTGGCGGTGCAGGCCTTGCCGGTGAAGTCGGAAGAGGCCGCCATGATGATGGCGATCTTGTCCTTGTCCTTCGCCAGGGCCTGCACGGCAAAGCCCACCGACGAGTTCGAGAAATCGGCGACCATGTCGACACCATCCCGGTCGAACCATTCGCGCGCCTTTGCCGCGCCGATGTCGGCCTTGTTCTGATGATCGGCGGAGACGAGCTCGATCTTCTTGCCGAGGACCGTACCGCCGAATTCCTCGATCGCCATTTTCGCCGCAACCACCGAGCCCGGACCGGCCAGATCCGCATAGAGCCCGGACTGGTCGTTCATGATGCCGATCTTGACGAAGCCGTCCGAGATCACCGGTTCGGCGGCCCGGCCCTGCTGCATGGCCAGGACCAAGCCGATCGGCACGGCTGCAAGGCTGAGGAATTTCATCAGTGACGGCATCTTGCTTCTCCTTTGGTTTCGCTCGGGGGACGGCGCGCGCTGAAATCTTGCAGTCAGTTTTGCGTATCATGCACTTTTGTGCAGGGTTAAATTATCGGCATTTGCTGATCACGAAATAGTCTGGACGAAATTTGCATAATATGCAAAGTTCATTTCTCTAAGCGGGCCGGCCGCCCACGCCGGGAAAGCTAAGAGAAAATAGGAGGTAGAGGATGTCGGACGCCATCCGGATGTCGCTGGCTGACGTGCACAGGTCGGCCAAGGCCGCGCTGCTCGCGCAAGGATTTAGTGCATCGCATGCAAATGCGATTGCGAACACCGTGACTATGGCCGAGCGGGACGAGTGCCGCCATCACGGCCTGTTCCGGCTGCCTTTCTACATGAACGGGCTGCACGCGGGTCAGGCTTCGCCCGACGCCGAGCCCGAACTGTCCATGCTTGCGCCTGCCGTCATCAAGGTCGATGCGAAATACGGTTTCTCGCCGCTGGCACTGGAGCGCGGAGCCGAGCCGCTCGCCGCCCTTGCCAAGAAGATGGGGATCGCGGCGATGGCGGTGAACAACGCGCTCAACGTCGCCGCGCTTTGGCCGGAGGTCGAGCAACTGGCGGAGCATGGCCTGGTCGGCTTCGCCTTTGTCGCTGCCAGTCCCTATGTCGCGCCGGCTGGCGGCACAAGGCCGCTGTTCGGCACCAACCCCATGGCATTCGCCTGGCCGCGAAACGGCAAGCCTCCGGTCGTGTTTGATCAGGCATCGAGCGCCAGCGCCCGCGGCGAGATCCAGCTCCGGCTTCGCGACGGCAAGACATTGCCCGACGGCTGGGCTATCGGACCGGACGGCACGCCGACCCGCGATCCGGCCCAGGCGCTGGCCGGCGCGCAGCTTCCATTCGGCGGCTTCAAGGGCTCCAACATCGCCATGATGGTGGAATTGCTGGCAGGGCCGCTGCTCGGAGATGTCCTCAGCTTCGAAGCCGGCGAGCGCGACAAGGCGAATACGGGCGCCCCGTGCGGCGGAGAACTCGTGATCGCGATCGATCCGGTCCGTTGCATGGCGAAAGGGGATCGCGCCAAACAGCTCGAACATGCCGAATTGCTGTTCGGCAAGATGCTGGCACAGGACGGCGTCCGGTTGCCCTCGGATCGCCGCTACGAGGCCCGCAAGCGCACCGAAGTCGAAGGCGTGTTGGTGCCGAAATCGCTCCACGACTCGATCGAGCTTTACATCGCAGGCAAGCAAGCAGCCGAGCGGAATGCCTATGAGGGCGATCACCTGACGCATCGCAAGGATGCCGGTCAGGCCGTCGCGATGTGAGGGCAGCCATGACAGGCTCGACATTATCGCCGACCGAACGCACCCGCGTCCGGCTTCATCCGGAGCGTGCCGTCTATGATCGCGAGGTGATGTATCGCATCCTCGACGAGGCGCTGGTTTGTCACGTCGGTGTCGTGGTTGATGGCGCGCCGCGCGTGCTTCCGACCGCAATCGTCAGGATCGGCGATTTCGCCTACATCCATGGCAGCCCCGCCAATCAGTCGCTCGCGGCGCTGGCCGCCGGCGCTCCCGCCTGCATCACGGTCACCCTGATCGATTCGATCGTTGCGGGACGATCGGGGTTTGGCATGAGCATGGACTACCGCTCAGTCATGATTTTCGCGGCGGCCGAGAAGATCGTCGATCCCGGCGAGAAGGAGCGCCTCGTCGCGGCGTTCATCGAGGACATCTGCCCGGGCCACCAGGTGCGTGCGCCGAAACCGAAGGAAATTGCCGCCACGCTCTTCATGCGGTTTCCGCTGACCGAAGCCTCGGTCAAGATCAGGAATCAGGGCGTGGTGGATCCCGAAGAGGATTATCGGCTCGACACCTGGTCGGGCGTGATTCCGCTACAGCTTACCGCCGGCGAGCCGCGCAATTGTTCGTCCTTGAAACCCGGTATCGCCGTACCCGACTACGCGAGGAATTATCGCCGCGGCCGGTGAAGCTGTGATTCGAGCTGTATGTCGCTTCGTGCGCCGATGACGATCGGCGCATTGATGTTGGTCAGGTCGCTGCGAGTGAAAGTGATGTGCACATCAAGGCCGCGCGCGGCTGCACGGTCTGATTTGTCGGCTGATCGACCCCCGAAGCTGCTACGGCAACACACGCCGCGGTAGCCGAACTTGTCGTCATACTCGCCGGGCTATTCTCGCCGGATCGCTGACGCTGGCTGTCTCTCTGCCCGCCATGATGCAGATTGCAACTTCTCTTGGTGATGAACGGGTGAGCACAATCGACCGCAACCGTCGCAAAATGCAGCAACCCCGCCATTTGCTTTGACAGCATCGTGATTTATGCCGAAAGAAGGGCCGCATTCTCGATGGGCGAAGTGGGGAACGAACGGCGCGCATGAACCCTTTGTGATGCGCTTGTTGGGCTGTCGACGCTGGCTGAGACTTTTTGGGGGACGTGCTAATTGCTGTTGCCGGTAGTCGATTATGGAGATCGCAGTCCTCGCGATCATCTCTCCCGCGTGGGAGCGGTTCCGGTCATGACCTCTGATCTGAGCCCGCAAGGGCGGATCTGGTGGCCTGAGCGTGAGGATCTCTCGCTTGAGTTCATGCGCCTACTGGCTTCGGTCCAGGAAGGCGGCGCGACTTTTTCGGAATGCTGGCTCACCGCCAGCCGCATCAATTTCACCCGCGACGATGGCGACGATTCCTGGCACCGGGAATGGACAGCCGCCGCGGAGGCAAATCGCGAGCGGGCTTCATCCGCGGCCGCACAGGGCCATCCGGCGACGGCGAGGAGCAACTGGCTTCGCGCCATCAATTATTATCTTACCGCCGCCTGTCCGTTTGATCTTTCGCCGGACAAGCGGCGGTCAGCGATCGCATCGATGCGCGAATGCGCCGCGAACTATCTCAACTGCCGCGAGCCGGTCGGCGAGGTCGTCTCGATACCCTGGCTGAACGAATTCACCTTGCAGGGATATTATCTGCCGGCGCGCCTGTGCGGCGATCGTGCGCCGGTGGTCATCTGTATCGGCGAGCCCGGACATCACAAGGAAGAGTTCCTGTTCAAGCTCGCGCGCCACGCTTCGGAGCGCGGGATGGCGCTGCTTGCGGTGGACGTCCTCGGCGATGGCACCGGCCTGTCGTTCGAGGAGGTATCGCTTCGCCACAACCCGCAGCGGGCCATTGCGTCCATCATGGATTACCTTGTCGGCCGGGACGATGTCGACGAGCAGCGGATCGCGATCCTCGCCGATGGTTGGAGTTCGTCCTTTGTCGCGCGCGGTATCGCCTTCGACCATCGCTTTGCCGCAGCCGTTTGCGACGGCGGCATTTGGGATCTGCATATACGGTCATTCCTGAATCCGCAGAACAGGCCGTTCGGCATTGAGCCGTGTCCTGAGTTAGAAGCCGAGCGCATCCAGAGGAGCATCAGGTGTCCGTTGTTGGTGGCCGCCAGCGGGCACGGCGGACTCAGAGCGGACAGGGTTACCGAACTGACGGATCGGTTGCGGGCAGGGCGGCCCGACCGGGACATTACGCTCGAGATCTTCGAGAGCGCGGAGACCGCGGCAGACCAGGGGCTCTTCGACAATCCAACCCTCGCCAACGAGTTCATCTTCGATTGGATCGCGTCCCGTATCGGGGCGCAGCCTTTAGGATAACAGGATCTAGTCGCAGGCGCGCCGTCGCCCTTCGCGTCTTCGGAGATGATGAACGGAGGCCGGGTGACGTCGCGTCTCTAAAAATCCGCCGCCACTTTCAGGCGGGCTTTCTCCAGCCGCCTCTTGAGGGCGGCGAGTTTGTTGGTCAGATCATCCAGCTCGCGCGGGTTGAACTCCGCGAAAATGAACTCGTTCAGGCTTTCCTGCTGCGAGGTCAGGCCAGCGAGCTGCTTATAGGTCTTGTCGGTTAGCGACATCTTCACGATGCGGGCGTCTTCCTTCGCCGGCTTGCGACGGACAAAGCCTTTCTTCTCCAGAAGCTTCGATTGGGTCGTGACGAACGACGGATCGACATGCAGCATTTTTGACACAGCGTTGACCGGCACGCCGTCGCCCTGATCGAGATCGGCAAGCGCCACGATCATCATCCATTGCGGTCCGCTGATTCCGAGCTTCTTGGCCCAGAAGTAGCGAATCTCCTCGAGATGAACGCTGATCGCCGCGATCTCCCAGGCGAATCGCCGAATGACATTCTCGCTCTTGGTGGCGGACTCATCCATGGGCACTGTACTCACCCCCTTCAGACTCCATAGCGGATGTGCGGCGGAAACGACACCGGTAATCAGTTATATATGTCAATTCGCACGGGAAATTTGGCAACAGGTGGTCCTTCGGTAGCGGCGCGCTCAGTTGCCGAAAAGACACATCGCGTTGGCAATCAATATATGAGTGAGTAAACTAATTTGATTATCTAAATAGCACATGCATAACTTTCATTCCGACGGAGGGGGGCACCCGACCGTCTCGTCTCAGGTGGTTCTCATCAGTCCACCGGCTTGAGAGATGCGTTGATCTTCAACGTTTTTTTCGAGGGCAGTCTAATCCGCTTTGCACGGGGGTTCGTGCATAGCACTTACTTGGAGGTTAACAATGAAGGTGGCAAAGAGCCTTATCCTCGGCTCAGCGGCGGCTCTGCTCGCCGTGGGCGGGGCACAGGCGGCCGATCTTCCCGTCAAGGCCAAAGCGGTCGAGTACGTGAAGGTTTGTTCGCTCTACGGTGCCGGTTTCTGGTACATCCCGGGCACCGATACCTGCATGAAGATCGGTGGTTATCTGCGTGTCGACACCACGTTCAACGGCGGCATCTACGACGGGCCGGCCTGGAACGGTGATGCGGGTCAGCGCAACCGGTATCAAGACTACTTCTCCGCCCGCTCTCGTATGGCGTTGACGGTCGATACCCGCACAGCAACGGAATATGGCGTCGTCCGCACCTTCGGTCAGGCCGACTTCCAGTTCGATACGCTGGGCAACAACACCTACAACCCGAACTCGATCAACCAGAGCCTGCCGGTCGCAGGTGCCAACCTGCTGCACACGCCGGGCGGCGGCTATGTCGCGGTCGAGTATGCGTTCATCCAGTTCGCGGGCTTCACCTTCGGTAAGTCCTCGTCCGCATTCGCGACGCCTTGGAACGGCTATCCGGGCAACAACTCGTCGTTCCTGCTCGGCGGTCATGACACCGTCACCGGCGTGAACAACATCCAGTACACCGCGCAGTTCGGCAACGGCATTTCGGGCACCATCGGCCTCGATGATCCGACCGTCTTCAACCGCACCGTGGTTGCCAACCTGTCGCTGCCTCTCTCCGCGACCGGTGGTATCTCCAACGCCTATGCCGGCGTGCATGCGCCCGACATCGTCGGTAACATCCGCATCGATCAGGCTTGGGGTCTATTCCAGATTTCGGCTTCGGCGCATGAAGTCAGCGGCTCCTACAACGTGCTGAACACCGCTGCGGCTCCTGCCGGTGGCGTCGGTCTGCCGGGTGCGGCTCCGACCGGTGCTTCGGAACTGTCCGGTCACCCTGACACCAAGTGGGGTGGTGCGGTGATGGCTGCGTTGCAGATCAAGAACATCCCGACCGGCCCCGGCGACGACTTCAAGATCGACGCCACTTACGCCGTCGGCAACACCAAGCAGGTCATCTCGACTTCGTCGGCCTCGCCGAGCTTTGCGATGTTCGGCAGCACGAGCCGGCTCGGTGCCTATCAGAGCGTCGGCTTTGGTGCGACCACTGACGGTGTGTATCTTCCGACCGCGTTCGGTGGCGATGGTTCGATCCACCTGACCAAGGCTTGGGGTATCCGTGGTGCGTTCAACCACAACTGGGATCCCTACTGGTCGACCAGCGTGTTCGGCAGCTACGCCGCCGTGAGCTACGACAACACCGCCAAGGCGTTCATCTGCGCCAACTACACCGGCACCAAGGTCGTCACTGCGGACTATAGCTGCAACCCGGACTTCGCCGTGTCGCAGCTCGGTACGGTCACCCGCTGGACCCCGGTCAAGAACCTGACGTTCTCGGCCGAATTCATGTGGTTCCACCTCGACCAGAAGTTCTCTGGTGGTGCCGTTCTCGCCGTGCCCGCTCCGAAGCCGGCCACGCTTTACGAATACAAGGATCAGGATACGTACAGCCTGAACCTCCGCGTTCAGCGCAACTTCTGATCCGCTCGATCTGAAGCATCTCTAGAGAATCCCCGGCGGGCAACTGCCGGGGATTTTTCTTTGCGTGAGTGGTCAGTGGCGAATAGCGAATAGCGAATAGCGAATAGCGAATAGGGAGTAGGGAGCAAGGAGTAGGGAATGCGAGCGGGCATCGCGCATTCCATCACACTTCGCCATTCGCCACCTCCGTAGCTTCGGCATAGTGCACATCAAAAAAATATGATTTACTCAGGTAATTTTCTAAGGTAGTAAGGACTTAAGTCGGCGCAGCATGGCCGGCCCGTTAGGTCTCGCTGAGACAGAACCTCTTAATGCTAAACCTCCGAAACCTCCGGCAATGCCCTGCCGGAGGTTTTTCATTACGGCGATCGCGGCAGGGCTCCGCACCCGGCTCCAACTGATTCGGCCTGATTCGGGTATCGGCGGTGGTCGACCGAAGCTCCGACGATTGTGGCGCGATCGTCCGATCAATCCTGCCTTTGCATCATCGCAACGCCGGCCTCGCTGCCGCAGCGCTCGGGCGGCTTCTCGCCCTTGATGGCGCAGAAGCGGGAAAAGGGGCGGCCGTTGAGACGCAGCGTGCCCGCATAGCCATTCCCGACCACCAGCCCGTCGAAGACGAAGGGGTAGCCCTCCTGCCGCAGAACCATGTGCGCCCCATCGCGCCTCCAGTGTCCGGAAAGCGTGGCCTGGATCGGCCTGCCGCTTGCGGCATCGCGCCCGTCCTCGCGGTAGCTGCCGTCCGGACTCATGCGCCACGTGTAGACGTAGTGCGGGAAAGCGTCGGGAATGATCGCCGTCCAGACAATGTCATCCGCTTCCGCACCGGCATCGCGCGAAAGCCCAGGGGCGACCTGCAGGCACCAGAGCAGCGCGCACCAGGCTGCGAATAGGAAAAACCGGCCGACCATTCATTTGCCTTGTGTTGATTCCCGCGTTGGCTGGGCGCGACGCTCGCTCCGTCGTCGTTATTTCGTCGCTGGTCGCGCGTTGCACCGCTGTCGTCTCGTCGAAAGACAGGGCCAATCCCACACGACGTCGTCATTGCTGTGCATGTTCACTAATTCGCTGATCGAATGGTTTGGGTCTGGGCCTCAGCAAATTCCTTGGGTGTTTTGCCGCCCAGGGCCTGATGCGGCCTGAAGTTGTTGTAGTAGATCAGATATTCGAAGAGCTCGTTTGCGAAGCGGTCGAGGTTGTCGAAGGTTGCGCCGTCGATGACGTCGTCGTCCAACGTTCGCCAGAAGCGTTCGACCTTGCCATTGGTTTGCGGGCGGTAGGGCCTAGTGTAGCGATGCTTGATGCCGAGTTCGAGCAGCATGGCCTCGAAGGGGTGCTCGTCGGGCGTGTTCCGGGAGGCGAACTCGGCGCCGTTGTCGGAGAGGATTTCGGCGAACTGAACCCGGTAGGTCACCTTGAGGGTGTTGATCATCTTCAAGGTCTTGAACATGACCGGCAGGGCTTTTTTCGAGGTCAGGACCTCGGCCCGCAACAACGAAAGGGAGGCATTCATGAAAGTCACACGCCGAACTCTGCTGGGCAGCGTCGCGGCTTGCTTCGCTGCAGGCTGCGGTTCCCGGGCGTTCGCACAGGGCGCCTGGCCTTCGCGTCTTGTGCGGTTTGTATCGCCGTATGGGGCAGGCGGCGCCAACGACATCTCGCTGCGCATCCTGACCGAGCAGCTCGAGCGACAGCTCGGCCAGCAATGCATTGTCGAGAACAGGCCGGGCGCGGGCACGCGCCTCGCCAACGAAGCGGTCGCGCGCGCCACGCCTGATGGCTACACCTTTCTTTACGCCGCGGCGCCCTATGCGACGGCCGAGGCGCTGTTCGGAAAACTGGGTTATGACCGCAAGGACCTGCAGCCGGTGGCGATGGCGGTCATCGCGCCGTTGTTCCTGATCACCAGTGCGGAGGCGCCGTTCAAGAACCTGCAGGACCTGATCGCCTACGGCAAAAAGCAGCCCAACGGGCTTACCTTCGCCTCTCCAGGCGCCGGCTCCCAACCCCATCTGGCGGCCGAGTTGTTGTTCAGGGATGCAGGCGTCAAGGGCCTCAACGTTCCGTTCCGCGGCGATGCGATGTCTTACACGGAATTGCTGGCCGGCCGCGTCGATGCCACGTTGACCGCGATCAGCACGGCCTTGCCTTATATCCAAAGCGGCAAGTTCCGTGTGCTGGGTGTGGCGTCAGTCGATCGCAGCCCGATCTATCCGGACGCTCCCACCTTGCGTGAGCAAGGTCTGCCTAACGTGATCGCGGCCGGCTGGTACGGCTTCATGGCGCCGGCGGCCACGCCGCGCTCCATCGTGGATCGTCTGCAGGACAAGATCGTCCGCATCCTTGCCGATCCCGACGTGAAGCAAAAGCTGTTCGGCCAGGGGCTGGAAGTCCGCGGCAGCACGGCCGCGGAGTTCGGCACGTTCATCGACGCGGAAACGAGCAAATGGGGCCAGTTGATCCGCGACGCCGGCCTCAAAGGAGAATGAGGATCACAACGCTTTTGCCGGCCACGGCTGTTGCGGTGCAATGAAGTCTTCGAGTGATTTGAGCAAAGCTTGATCGACACGTACTGGGTCGCTTCAGGGCCATCATGGCCCACTTGGAATCCAATGTACCAGTGCGCTTGCACCGCGCTGGTTGAGCACTCACGAACACCTGCCTCGCGCGCAGGCACGATCGCGCCGTGTCTCTGTGCGCATCGTTGGAATGAAAAGCGTGAAGTGCATCATTCATTGGAATCCTTTTCCAGACATCGGTCCTCTCATCGCCATATTTTGGGATGATTTGTTTTTGCAACGAGCGTAACGTCGCTCGCTAAGAAAAAAGAATGATCTTGGGAGGAATGCGCCGATGAGTCGGACGAAGTGTTTCGTTTGGGCATCCATCACCTGTCGCTTGCTGCCGACAGGGCACGCGCAGGATCACGCTTCCGCCAGGACCTAGCCGATGATCGCCATAGCGACATCGTTGTCCCGCAGTTCGGGAATCCTTGCGATTGGGTTGGTTGCCGTCGGAACTTGGCTGACACCCGGTGCCGCCGCAGCGGATGTTGCGCTGCAGGTGACCAACGCCCGCGTGCCCGCAGCCGACGAGATCGGCATTAATCTCCCGCTACTGATGACGATCAGGAACGATGCGACCGAGCCCGACGCGATACTGCGGGTCCGCTGTCCGTTCGCGAACTTCTCCGAAAAGCACACCGTCCATCGTGGCGAGGGTGCGCCGGCCATGCGCGAGATCAAGTCGATTCCGATTCCGGAAAACAAGACCACCGAGCTCAAGCGCGACGGATATCACGTGATGCTGCTGCAGACGCGGCAGAAGCTTGTCGACGGCGAGAAGTTCACATGCGCCGTCGTCTTCCAGAAAGCCGGAACCAAGGAAACGGAGGTGGAGGTTTCACGAACGCCGTGATCGCGACAACGGGCAAGGTGAGCCCGCTGAATGAGGCTTCTCGACTGAGCGGTTCGGATGTGCCGGACGCTCGATCCAACATGAACTTGCCAAAGGAGGGCATTTGCTCATGGAGCGATTTTCAGGTCACGCAAGAAGAATCACCAGGCGAGCGGGTCTGCTCGCTGCAGCAGTCGCCGCCGGAGGCATGATGGCGGCATTGCCAGCTTTCGCTGCTGACGAGGTCAACCAGGAACGGCTGCTCAACGTCGACAAGGAACCGGGCAACTGGCTTCATCATCACCAGAACTACTCCGCGCACCGGTTCTCCTCCCTCAAGGAGATCAACCGCGATACCGTCAAGAACCTGAAGGTCGCCTGGACCATGCATCTCGGCGGCATCGAGCCCGGCGGCATCTGGAGCCATGGCGGCCTCGAAGGCACGCCGATCGCCGAAAACGGCTTCCTCTACGTCACCGATGGATGGGGCTCGGTCTACAAGATCGACGCGCATGGCGGCCGCGGCCAGTTGGTCTGGAAGATGGATCCCAAGACCGACCGTGACTGGGCCGGTGCCGTCGCCTGCTGCGGCGTCGACAACCGCGGCGTCGCCTTGTGGGGCAATCTCGTCATTTCCCACACGCTGGACGGCCGGCTGATCGCGACCAACAAGGAGACCGGTCAGGTCGCCTGGCAACGCACCGTCGCCGATCCTGACAAGGGCGAGGTCATCACCGGCGCGCCCCTGATCGTCAAGAACATGGCGATAACAGGCGTGGCCGGCGCGGAATACGGCATCCGCGGCTGGATCGCCGCGACCGATCTCAACACCCAAAAGGAACTCTGGCGCACGCACACGATTCCGGGCAAGGGCGAGCCGGGCAGCGATACCTGGAAGGACAGCAACAACGCGGCCGCCGCCGGCGGCGGTTCGACCTGGGTGACCGGCAGCTACGATCCGTCGACCGACACCATCATCTGGGGCGTCGGCAATCCGGGACCGGACTGGGACAACGAGTATCGGCCGGGCGACAATCTCTACACCGACAGCTCGCTGGCCCTCGATGCCAACACCGGCAAAATCAAGTGGCACTATCAGCACACGCCGAACGACCCTTACGACTATGACAGCGTGGCGGAGAATGTGCTGGTCGATATCCCCGGACCCAGCGGACCGCGCAAGCTCGCGCTCGAGGCCGACCGTAACGGCTTCGCCTATGCGATCGATCGCACCACCGGCAAGTTCATCTGGGGCCTTCCGTTCGTCAAGAAGGTCACATGGACCAAGGGGCTCGATGCGGAGACCGGCAAGCCGATCGAGTACGATCCGAACAAGGCGGTGCAGACTTACGTCGCCTCGGTGACGCCGAGCCGCACCAACATGGAAACCGACATCTGCCCCGGCAACATGGGCGGCAAGAACTGGCCGCCGACCGCCTACAATCCGGACCTGAAGCTCTGGTACATCCCTGTCATCGAGAGCTGCAACCGGATCAAGGTCGAGGTCGCTACGCCCGACAAGCTGAAGCCGCGTGAGTTCTGGACCGGCGGTGGTCCGAGCCAGCCGTTCAAGATCACGGGCAGCGTCACCGCGATCGACGTCACCACCGGCAAGATCGCGGGCAAGATGGAAACGCCGTTCCCCAATCTGGGCGGCATTCTTGCAACCCCTGATCTCGTCTTCAGCGGCCAGCCGTCCGGCGAAGTGATGGCGCTTGATGCCAAGTCGCTGCAGAAGCTCTGGGAGTTCAACACCGGAGGCGGCGTCAACGCACCGCCGATGACCTTCACGGTCGATGGCAAGCAGTATCTCGCCATCCTCGTCGGTCTCGGCGGCGCCTGGGACAAGTGGTTCATCGATTCGACGCCCGAGCTGAAGAAGATCCAGCCGGGATCGATGCTCTACGTGTTCGCGCTCTGACTTTCCAACCATGGAGGGCCCGCAATGTCGGGCCCTCCCGTTTCGTCAACAAGAGACGTCATGATGATCTTCAACGCATCCCCGGCGGCGGCACGCGTGCTGCTTACGAGTGTCGTCGCCCTGACTCTTTCGATGCCAGCCGCAGCTTTCGGCCAGTCGGCGCAGGCGACGGCTTCGGATCCGACCAATGCCGGCAAGGCGGTGTTCAGCAAGGCCAATTGCATGGGTTGCCACAAATGGCACGGCAATGGCGGCGGCGGTTACGGTGGCGATGCGCTGTCGCTGCGCAAGACCGTGCTGACGCGTGAGCAAATCATTGAAACCGTCAGTTGCGGGCGGCCCTCTACAGGCATGCCGTTCTTCGTGCGCGGCGCCTATGATGAGGTGAAGTGTTATGGCATGAACCGCGAGGAGGCAGGCGGCCACATGCCGCCTGAGGCCGGAACGTTCCTGCGGCAGAAGGATATCGAGGCGGTCGCCGACTATGTGCTTGCGCATATCAAGGGCGCCGGCGAGCCGACTTATGCGGAATGCGTCACCTTCTTCTCGAGCACGTCGCGGGTCTGCGACATCTACAAGAAGCAGGATGATGCGACGGCCAGCACGGGGAAGAGCCAGTGACGATCAGGTTGAAGCTTTGTGCAATCCTCAGCGTCCTGCTCGCCTGGCAGGCGGTCGCGTTCGCCAATTCTTCGGCCCGGACGGAAGAATTCGGCGGCAATGACCTGCGCGACATCCGCCTCGGCATGGCCGTGAACGAACTCGCGGAATCAGGCTATGTAGACCTCTACTGTGCGACGGATCCAAGACATACGCTGACCGGCTGGAAAGACTGGCGCGACTGTCCTGCCGGCGCCAGCGGGGCGCGGGCAGTCCGGTTTGGATATGATCCCATGACCAGCCGGGACGGCACGATGGTGGCGGGCCATCCGGCGCTTCTCACCCTGTTGATCGACGATAGCGGGCATGTTTCCGGATTGCTGATCGAGACCGATCCGAAGGCGCGTCTCTATATCCGGAAGAAGGCATTCCTGCTCGGGCTGCAGGCCAAGTCGCGCTATGGCGCCGAGGGCTGGGCCTGCACCGAAGGTCAGCCGGATTCCGGAGACCAGCCGGTCGGCGGCGTCTACCTCAAGGAACGCTGCACCAAGACCATCGGCGGTCGCTCACTCGTCGTCGAACGCAACCTGTTCCGCCGGCCCGATCAGGACACCAAGAGCTTCGTCGACGAAACGCGGATCAGCATCCTGCGCGCCAAGGAATAGAGCGTTTTCGAGCGAAGTGGATACCGGTTCGCGTGAAGAAAACGCGTCGAAACAAGAATCTAAAGCGTTTCCGCTTCACTCAGGCTCCATACCGAGCCGTCTTTCCTCGCGCCGAAGGTTGTTCGGCGTGGCGCCCCACGTCCGTTTCATGGTTGCGGTCATATGGCTGTTGCTGGAAAAGCCGGCGGCTTTCGCCACCGCGGCGAAAGGCATATCGGTCGTCTTGGTAAGCCGCTCGACAAGGGCAAGCCTCTGCGTGACGACATATTGGTGGGGTGCCTGGCCGGACGATTGCCGGAAGGCGCGCAGGAAATGGCTCGGTGAAAGTCCGGCCACTTCGGCAAGGCGACCGACGGACAGGCTCTCCGACAGATTGGCGTGGATGTAGTCCGTCACGGCGCGCCATGCCCTTGGTGAAAGACCGCCGCTGCGCAAACGGCGCGGCTGGTCGCTGAACGACGAATAGCTGCGCAAGAGGTGAGTGCCAAACAGCGTGATCAACGCGTCAAGACAGAGGTCGTTCGCGGCTTCGCCGTGCTGGAATTCGGCGCGGATCAGATTGGCGAGCTGCAGCGCCTGTTGGTCGACGAAGCCGGGTTTGGGTGGCCGGAACTCGAAATCCTTGTTCTGAAACTCGGCTCCGGCGAGCTCAGCCAGACGGTGTTGGTCGTGCGCGATGAGCAGGTTCTCCTTCGTGACGCACCAACGCGCGAACAGGTCAGCCTCGGCCGGCACCACCTCGATCGTCCCGACCGGCGCCAGCGTCGCCGTCTTCCGGCTGCTGTTGAGAGCGATTTCGCGATTGGGTTGCGGCGTCAACATCACCAGTGCCATATGCGCCGGCGCCTTGAAGGCGATTTCGTTCGGGCCAGTCCGCGTTCGTGTGACCGCGCCGCTTTCGGTGTCGAACTTGGGACCCCAGGCGTCGGGAACGCAAGCTAGCAACGCTGGCAAGTCCTTCCTCCACAACATCACTTCGGCGGATGCCGCCGACCTCGTCCACGACGCAAGCACTCGCTCGATCAGTCGACGGCACGCTAGCAGAAAGTGATCAGGTTGTCGAAATACCACCCAGTTTCATCACGTGGGGCGCGCCTGGTTGATGAAATGGCATCGATCATCGGGCAAGGGATAGACTTGGTACAAGGAGAGAAAATATGACTGATCACAGCATCGAGGGTAAGACTGTCATCATCGCCGGCGGTGCGAAGAATCTCGGCGGCCTGCTCGCCCGAGACCTTGCCATGCACGGCGCGAAAGCCGTCGCCATTCACTACAATAGCGCTGCAACCAAACCAGCCGCCGACGAGACGGTAAAAGCCATCAATGCTGCCGGCGCCAAGGCCGTGGCCTTTCAAGGCGACCTCACGACCGCCGCTGCCGTCGAGAAGCTGTTCGCCGAAACCGTTGCCGCCATCGGCAAGCCAGACATCGCCGTCAATACCAACGGCAAGGTGCTCAAGAAGCCGATGGCCGAGATCACCGAAACAGAATTCGACGAGATGAGCGCAGTGAATGCGAAGTCCGCCTTCTTCTTCCTCAAAGAGGCGGGCAAGACGCTTAACGATAACGGCAAGATCTGCACTCTGGTGACGTCGCTGCTGGGTGCGTTCACGCCGTTCTATGCGGCCTATGCTGGCATGAAAGCGCCGGTCGAACACTTTACGCGGGCCGGGGCCAAGGAGTTCGGCGCCCGGGGCATTTCGGTGACGGCGATCGGCCCCGGTCCGATGGACACGCCCTTCTTCTATCCGGCCGAAGGCGCCGATGCGGTCGCCTATCACAAGACCGCGGCAGCCCTGTCGAAGTTGACCAGGACGGGTCTCACCGATATCCAGGACATCGTGCCCTGGATTCGCTTCATGGTGTCTGACGGTTGGTGGATGACGGGTCAGACCATTCTCGTCAACGGCGGCTACACCACGAAGTGAGGCGTCCGCCAGCCAGATCCCTGGTTGGCGTCGCAGTTCGAACTGATCGGAACGTGCCAGGGTTCCTGGCACGTTGTCACATGCCGTCAGAGCCTGAGGCTCATTGTGACGTCAACCGGGGGGCACTCCGATGGATGGCTACAATGACCTGCATCAGAGCCATGAGATCTTCGTCCACATCCGTATCATCGTCGGAATGATCCTGGGCATCAGCCTTGCCCGGCTCGTCAGCGGTGTAACGCGGTTCATTCAGCACCCCGGCAAGGAGAGGATCAACCTCCTCCATATTGGATGGGCTATCTTCCTGTTCCTCGCCATCATCCACTTCTGGTGGTTCGAATTCGCGCTGTCCAGGATCGAGCGGTGGACGTTCGAGAGCTATTTTCTCATCATCTGCTACGCGGTGGTGTTCGTGATGCTGTCCGCGATGATCTTTCCGGATAACATCGGTGAACATGAGGGGCTGAAGGAGTATTTCTGGGATCGCAGGAGGGTATTCTACGTTCTCGTTTTGATTCTATTTTCGATCGATGTCTTCGACACGCTCCTGAAAGGCGCGAATTACTACAAGCAATTCTACGGCTGGTATTATCCGGTGAGGCAGAGCCTGCTGATCGGCGGGACAATAGGGGCGCTGCTTTCGGCTTCCGAACGGTACCACGTCTCGTTCGTCGCCTCTGCGCTGGCAATCCAGATTATCTGGGTCGTGAGTTTGTTCGACGTGATGGGTCCGAACTGAGCCGGTCGACGCGGCGGCATGGCGCACCGCGGCTGTTCGGATCGCTCCACGTCGCACGCAATAGGCATCAACTCCTCTGTGAGTCAGGATCATCTTCGGCGAGAAGGGATCAGCCTCCAGTTCGCGTCGCAAGCGCTTCACCTGAACATCAATGCGTCGATCAAAGACGTCATCGCTTGCGTGCACTGGTGCGGAGATCTACATCCGCGTAGCGGGGCCCCGCATGACGATCTTCAGAATGTCATCCGGCAGCGGCCGCTTCAGCGCTTGGCTTCGTCCTATCGTGTGCACGGCCCGATATCGCGCTTCGCGTTTATACCCGAAAAGGTAGGTTAAAAAGGCACATCCCTGGAACTACCATTCGGCGCCAAACCCTAGCGCATTTTTCCGGAGCCCCCTGAAGGTCCCGTCGCCCCGGCCAGGGCCGTTCTGTGAACCTCGCACGAAAGGTAGGGCAATCGTGCTGTCCAACAAGGTGCTGACACATATCTATCGCGGCCGCGATCAAGCGCGGAAGGGCCAAGGTTGCCGCGTACTGGTCCGCGGCAACAAGAACCGGTGCCTCGTTGAGTTCATGGACGGATTTCGGTTGATGACGAACCGCAACACGCTTCGAACGATCAAGCCGGCCAAGTCAGGGCGGCTCCGCTGAGCGCAAGGGCGCAGCACCGCCGAAGCGGCCACCCCCGCCGAACTGCTTCACCTTTCCGCACGCGAATGCCGTAGTTTTCCGGGGAAGAACGGGAGCCGCCGCGGTGTTAGCACTGTCAAAGAAACCGGCGCCCGGTACATTTTCAGCGTCTCAAGCATTTCCCGATCTGGTCCGCGAAGCCCATCCAATCAATTGCTCGTTTCGATCCGTATTCAAGAGATTATCTCGAGGGATCATGGGACGCCGTTGGTCTGACCTGGACGTCGACGATCTCAAGCGAATGGCGCGTCGCGATTACCCCGCACAGAGCATCGCGCGGATGCTGCATCGATCTCCGAGTGGCGTCATCGCAAAGGCGCACGAGCTGAAGATTTCTCTTCAATCTCATCACCGGCTGCTTCCCCGCGGATTCAAGCGGCCCCGGCCACGCGGGTTTCCGCTCACCTGAGCCGCAGCGCCATCCCTGACGTTGCGAACGAACTCGTTCCGTGGCGAAGCGCGGTCGCGAAAACAAGTGGGAACCGCTCCAGTCTGACGACTCCGGATATATTGTCGCACCACACGGCGCGAATTAAATGTGATTAGGTGTCGCGCAACTTCTGATTTAATATTTTGTAGTTTGGTGGATTTAATTCGATGGGTTCGTTTCATTCTGTAAGAAAGAGATTTGGATGCTCAACTCAGAAGAGACCCCATGGTCGAATCCCAATCCGCTTCTGATCGGCGCGATTTCCTGAAAACTCGCGGCGATTTTGCTTCCGGCGACCGCGGAAGCCGCAACGGCAAGAGCGACGTAGGAGGATAATCGAGAGGTCGCCCGTGGCCGCCGAATACGCGGCCTGAATTTGCGGGCGGGCGCAGCGCACAATCCCGTCATTTAATTGTCATTTATTCCGCATTTTGCGGAATGCGATTTCGTTGCTCGAATTTGATCGACATCATTATCCAGGTGCCAAGGAGGAAAATATGGCGAATTCCATCAAGAGCCAGGCCGCCCAGCAATTGTTGGGAACTGAAGGGTTTTTTCCAGATTCCCGGGCCTTCGATTGGCTTTCCCTCATCGATCGCGTCAACAATTTGATCATCGGCACCCGCCACGACGATGTCCTTGCCGCACAGGCTGACGGCGGCATTGTGTTGGGCCTTGCCGGCGATGATCATTTGAGCAGCGCATTCAACCGGACCGCGTTGATCGGCGGTCGCGGCGATGACACTTTGACAACCAATGTTGTCGTGCCGCAGGGCGATTTGCACGGACTTGCCATTCAGTTCGGCGGAACGGGCAATGACCACCTCGATGGGACGGTCACTCTTCAGGGTGAGAGCACGCCTCAGAGCACCGAGAAGACCGCAGATGTGCTCCTCGATGGCGGCAGCGGAAACGACGTTATCAACGCCACAGCAAATGTGGCGCCTCGGGTCTTCGAAACTGTAACCGTCAGCACCCACGTGTTCGGCGGAAGCGGCGATGATACCATTCATGCCCTTGCGGATGGCCACAACGCCTTCGGAGATAGTATCGTCATGAACACCGTCGACGGTGGCTCCGGCGATGACCACATCACGGCTCGTGCCGAAACAGAATTCTCTGGGCTCAACAGCAGCGCCAGCAACGTGCTCTTCGGTGGTGACGGCAACGACGTGCTGGACGCGGCCGCTATAGGACAATCCAATTCCACCGACCTGGTGACAAATGAGCTTCACGGCGGTCGGGGCGACGACATATTGCGCGCTTTCAATCTGACGGACTCAAATAGCAGCACGCCGGTCGGCATCAACCAGCTTTGGGGCGATGACGGCAATGACACCCTCGAGGCGACTCATTCTACCGATGGGGAGAACGCCGTTACGGATCTCACGAATTATCTGGACGGCGGGAGAGGCAATGACACCTTGATTGCGAACTCCACCGCGCTTGGTGAAGCCGTTCGCGCACTCAATCAACTCGAGGGCGGTAGCGGAAACGACAGCCTCACGGCACATCTCGACGCGGTAGCCGGCGGGAGGCTTGGTTCTCCCGGGGGGGAGCTCTACAATGTCGCGAATGTCCTGAATGGCGGGGCCGGAGATGACCAACTCACCGCGTTTCTTTCGGCAACTCCCATTCCCGGGGTTATGGACAACTCTGTTGCCGAGAACCGCCTGGATGGCGGCGCTGGAAATGATGTCCTGACGGCAACTGTTGCGCCAGGTTCGCTCGGATCGAGCTTCCTCAACGGTGGTGCAGGCAACGATCAGCTTACGGTCATTGGCGGGTCAGGAAACGTCCTCGATGGCGGCGATGGCAACGACAGGCTCACGAGCGGCATCGGAAACGACAATATGCTTGGTGAGCGCGGCGCGGATACGTTCGTCTTTGCCGCCCAGAACGGGCATGACACGGCCGATTTCCAAACCGGGCGGGACAAGATCGATCTCACGGCCTTGGCGGCGAACAACATCCACGATTTTGGCGACTTGAATATCCAGGTGACCGGTGGAAACACCGTCATTCACTTTGATGCCAATAATGACGTCACCATCGCGGGCGTTCAGAACCTCAGCGCAAGTGATTTTTGGTTCGCCTAGCTGGCTGGCGCGGTCCATTTTCGGAAAAACGGCCTGCGGGCCATCGCGATGTCTGCTCGTACCTTGATGAGCAGACATCGCCGGCTCAATCGCAGCCGTGCGCTCGAGCAGGGCGGGAGAATTGCTGGGCGTTCTCATTACCGATGGCTGCCAAGGGCGCCGACGGCCAACGATTGCGGAGGCCGGATGCCCGTCCACGTCGAAGAAGCGGCGTGATCGTTGCAAACGCGACCTTGGAAACGCGACCCTTGCAAATTTGTAATCGCGTGAACACCAAGGCGCCATCGGGACGACCAAAAGCCGCCGACGTTTGAGGACTATATGAGGTCCTCGGCCCCACCGGAATTCGCACCGATGTTGTTTCAAGCTGTAATTGTTTGCCTGACGGTCCTCAGCGTTGGCCTTCTCATCGCCCACATGGTCGACGCCGTCAGGACATGAGGTAGCGTCGCTTCGCGCGGCTCAGCCCGCAATCCGATATCACGATCGCGCTTCGTGGCGACGAAAGTACATGTATGCCCCAACGGTAAGGTAATTGGTCGCGACCGCGATCACATTCCACATGACGATGTTCTTTGAGCCGATCGATACGCCATAGATCACCCAGAGAATTTGAAAAGTGCCCATGATGGCTGCCATTCGGGGTCATGCCGACGCTGGAGCGCCGATTCAGCATCGCAATGAGGTCGGGCAGATCTGCGAAGGTTGTCCCGAATCCGCCACGAAGCCGATGATTTGAGTGAGGTCCATCATTTCTCCCCTCAACGCGCGACCAGCCGTTGATATATTGTGCGGTGCTCCCCAGGGCGCAAAATACGATCAGTCGCAAAAATACGATCAGTCTTGGGCTGGACCGTTTTCGAGCGAAGCATGCCCTCGGGCTTGATCCGAGGGGGACACCGGTTTGCATAGCAACCGGCGCTCTAGGGACTTTTTCCGTCGAGAAGGGCGGGTTTCTTCTACTTGAAGACCCGCGGCGAGCGCCGTTACACCAGCTTGCGCTGCTTCTGGCGTGCCCCAAGCCGCTCAAAGCGGTGTCGTTGGTCCGGAGCGGCGCCGCCGCTGCTCCGGACCAACGTGCTGTGATGACGCGTGTGCTTGCCGCGTGGGCAAAACCTCATAGGGAGGCTTGATATGTCGCGTTCAACGCTAGCACTTATTGCTATCATGACGCTTCTCTCGATGGGCTTCGTTCTTTGTCCTCAAGACCCTGCCAATGCTGCCACGTTCTGTGCGCAGTTAAGGGGAGCGAAAGCCGCAGGACAGCCTGACTGCTCATTTTCGACGCTGGATAAGTGTCGCGCGCGCGTCAGGCACAGGGGCGGCGGACACTGCTACAAACTGACCCACTAACCAGATAGCACAAATGCACCACGTATTTGCGAGGCCGCGGCTGGTGCGAGCGGGTCGTCTTCGATAGGGATGCGGTCGGCTTCAACCGACGGCTGGTTTATCCCGTGTGCCCGGATCTGATAGCGCGGATCAAGCCGCGCCGACCTTAGGGAAAATGTTCGACGAGCAAGGGAGCCCCCAAATGTACGCCAATATTCTCTTGAGCACGGATGGATCGGATGTCGCGAGAAAAGGCGTTGAGCACGGGATTGCTTTAGCAAAAGCCTTGAATGCTAAAGTGACAGTCATCGCGGTGACGGAGCCTCTGCCGATCGGGAGCGGGCACGGGGGATGGATTCCCGCGCAGGAAATGTTTGATAGCTTTGACGCAGCCTGCAAGGAACGTGCGGGCAAAGCGCTCGATGAAGCGCGGGCCGTGGCGGAGCAGGTCGGGATATCCGCAGAACTCTTGCATGCTCCGAATGCGCACCCAGCCACTGCGATTATCGACACAGCAAAGTCCAGAGGCTGCGACTTGATCGTTATGGCCTCTCATGGGCGTCGCGGCCTCAGGAAGCTATGGTTGGGGAGCCAAACATCGGAGGTCCTGGCGGACGGAAGCGTGCCGGTGTTGGTCGTGCGGTAACAGACATAAATGATGGTGCAGGGTGTGGTGAAGCCGGCTCCTTGGCTGGGCTTCGCCGGCAAACCCGATGTCCGCCTCGGGGCAACACCGGCAATGCTCTGATCGAGCCGAAGATTTCTGCTATCTTCCGGGCCAAATAATCTCGGAGATGATTCGCTAAGTCATTGATTTGGTGTATTTATCTGGTGCTGCCGGACAGGATTGAACTGTCGACCTCTCCCTTACCAAGGGAGTGCTCTACCACTGAGCTACGGCAGCATGCCCGGGAATAAAGAATCGGCCTAGTTGGCGCCTCCGGGCGCGGCGGTTCTTGCCACAAGGCCCCCTCCGGCGCAAGCGCGGGGACGGGAGGCGGCTCGCAAAAACGCTTCGTCCGGTCGAAATTCGGCCAATCCGGCGCGCTTCGGTTCCCCGGGGGCGTGCTCGGGAGTGTGGCTTTGGCCGGTTCATCCTGCCACCTCACAGAAGACCGGGGGAGCCCACCTCCCCGATCGACCGGTGCATGTCCCTCGGCGCCTGGTCTATTGTCATGCAAGTTTGAAAGACGGATGCAACATGCAGGACGAGAAGGACAGGCAGGAGCGGCAGAGCGCGATCGCATCGAGCGAATCAAGACAGCATCGCCTCAAGCTCGCGCTGCGCGAAAACCTCAAGCGGCGGAAATCGCAGGCGCGCGGGCGTAGCGGTCCTGCATCTTCCGAAACGGCCGAGGGCCGACTAGATGACGCGAGCGGCGGCGAGCCGGATCGCTAGCCGGTCCCAACTGATGGGCAGGTGGTGCGCCCGTGTTTTGGTAAGAGGAGTGAGTTGCTGAGATGGCTGCAGAAGCGATGGCGAATCCGATCAGCGCGAGGTCCCTCGCGTTTCCGCGGCACGAGCAGACCTTTCCGACCCTGACCGAGCATGAGATCGAGCGCATGCGCCGGTTCGGCGAGGTCAGGCACTATAGGGACGGCGAAGCGCTGTTCGAGACCGGCAAGCCGGGACCGGGGATGTTCGTGGTGCTTTCGGGCACGGTCGCGATCACCCAGCGCGATGGCCTCGGCCATGTCACGCCGGTGATTGATCAGGGGCCGGGACAATTCCTGGCCGAGATTGCCCAGCTCTCCGGCCGGCCCGCGCTGGTCGACGGCCATGCCGAAGGCGATGTCGAGACGCTCTTGATCCCGCCGGAAAGATTGCGGGCGCTGTTGGTGGCCGAAGCCGATCTCGGCGAGCGCATCATGCGCGCGCTGATCCTGCGTCGCGTCAACCTGATCCAGGGCGGCGTCGGCGGCCCCGTGCTGATCGGCCCGCCGTCGCTCGGAAAGATCGCGCAGTTGCAGAATTTCCTGGCGCGCAACGGCCAGCCCTATCACGTGGTCGATCCTTCAACCGACAAGGACGCGGCCGACCTGATCGCGCGTTATTCGGCCACGCGCGCCGAACTGCCGCTGGTCGTCTGCCCCAACGGCAACGTGCTGCGTAATCCATCCGAGACCGCGCTTGCAATGGCGATGGGCATGATCGGCGACCACGCCCATGACAAGCTCTATGACGTTGCCGTTGTCGGCAGCGGGCCGGCCGGGCTCGCCACCGCCGTCTACGCGGCGTCCGAAGGCCTGTCGGTCGCGGTGCTCGATTCGCGCGCCTTTGGCGGTCAGGCCGGCGCCAGCGCCCGTATCGAGAATTATCTGGGCTTTCCGACCGGCATTTCCGGCCAGGCGCTTGCCGGCCGCGCCTTCAACCAGGCGCAGAAATTCGGCGCCGATATCCTGATCCCGGTTTCCGTCAGATCGCTCGACTGCTCCAAGCGGGACGGCCTGTTCTCGATCGCGACCGAATGCGGGCACAGCTTGCGTGCAAGATCGATCGTGGTGGCGAGCGGGGCGCGCTATCGCCGGCCGAGCATCGAGAACCTCGAGGCCTTCGAGGGCCGCGGCGTCTGGTACTGGGCCTCGCCGATCGAGGCCAAGCTGTGTGCGGGGCAGGACGTGGTGCTGGTCGGCGGCGGCAATTCGGCTGGCCAGGCCGCAGTGTTCCTGTCGGGCCATGTGCGCAAGGTCTACATGATGATCCGCGGCGGCGGCCTCGGGGCCAGCATGTCACGCTATTTGATTGAACGCATCGAGGCGACGCCGAACATCGAACTGATGTTCAACACCGAGATCACAGCGCTGGAAGGCGGCGAGGACGCTACGCTCCAACGCGCGCGCTGGAAGAGCCGCCTGGCGCCGGAGCAGCACACGCTCGACGTCAACAACGTGTTCCTGTTCGTCGGCGCCGATCCCGCGACCGGGTGGCTCGAGGGCTGCGGCGTCAAGGTCGACCGCGGAGGCTTCGTGCTCACCGGCCAGAACGGGCTGGGACAAGTGCTGGAAACCACGGTGCCCGGCGTGTTCGCCGTTGGCGACGTCCGCTCCGGATCGGTCAAGCGCGTCGGCGGCGCGATCGGCGAGGGCGCGCAGGTCGTGGCGGCGCTGCACGGCTTCCTCGCCGACAACGCCACTTCCACGGCTTAGGAAAGAGCAGATGTCGAAAGGCTGCACCCATATCGCCGGCATCCAGACCGTCACGCCGAGTGCGCTCGGCTGCGAGGAGTGCTTAAAGAGCGGCAGCCAATGGCTGCATTTGCGGATCTGCCGTACCTGCGGCCATGTCGGCTGCTGTGACGATTCCCCCAACAAGCATGCGACCGCGCATTTCCACGCGACCGGCCATCCGATCATCGAAGGCTACGATCCGCCGGAAGGCTGGGGCTGGTGCTATGTCGATCGCGTGCTGTTCGATCTCTCGCAGCGCAGGACGCCGCATAACGGCCCGATCCCGCGCTACTATTGATTCATAACGCCGTGGGAAACGCGTAACCCGGGACCACTGCATCCGCGTTTACGAGCGGCCCCCGGGTTACGCTTCGCTTCACCCGGGCTACGGCACTAATACAAATAGTTGGTGATTGCTGTCGGTGTGCTGTCATTTATGACAGGCATGCAAACAGTTTCGGCAAATCCCATACTTTAGTTTATTCGCATCATAATCATCTTATCTTCATCATATAAGTCGGCTTCCGATCCGTGAAGCATGTAGCAATCTCATTTGTTGCATCGTAGTGTTCCGCGCGGTTCTCAATGGGGAGTGCTTCACATGGTCCTGGGTATGAGCTTGGCCACGTTTACGCTTGTTCACGTGGTGATCAGTCTGATTGCAATCGTCGCGGGCCTTGTCGTGATGTTCGCCCTGCTCGGCTCGAAGCAGATGCCCGGCCTCACCGCGATCTTCCTGCTGTTCACGATCCTCACCAGCGTCACCGGATTCATGTTTCCGTTTAAGGAGCTGCTGCCCTCGCATATCTTCGGGATCATTTCGCTAATCCTGCTCGCGATCGCCTGCATCGCGCTCTATGTCATGAAGCTTTCGGGCGCCTGGCGTCCGATCTACATCGTGACGGCGATGATATCGCTCTATCTCAACGTCTTCGTGCTGGTGGTTCAGTCCTTCCTCAAGATACCCCCGCTGCACGCGTTGGCGCCGAGCGTGCCGCCGGCGCCCCCGTCCGGCCCGGTCTTCGCCGTCGTGCAGGGCATCGTGCTGGTGCTGTTCGTGGTGGCGATCATCGGCATCTGGCGGCGCTTCAGGCCGATGACCTCGTTCGCGTGACTGACATCGCGGTTTGATAATCGCAGGGCGATTTTGAAATCCGGAGCATGCCTAGACCGGTATGTTCCATCGGCTTCACTCGTACGAAAGGCTGCGCGATGCCCACGATCACCACCAAAGACGGCGTCATGATTTTCTACAAGGACTGGGGCAGTGGTCAGCCTATCGTGTTCAGTCACGGTTGGCCGTTGTCATCTGATGACTGGGACACCCAGATGTTGTTCTTCCTCAATCATGGCTTTCGCGTGATCGCGCATGACCGCCGCGGCCACGGCCGATCGAGCCAGGTGAGCGATGGCCACGACATGGATCACTATGCCGACGACCTCGCGGCGGTGACCGCGCATCTCGATTTGAAGAACGCCGTTCACGTCGGTCATTCCACCGGCGGCGGCGAGGTGGTCCACTATATCGCGCGGCACGGTGAGAGCCGGGTGGCGAAGGCGGCGATCATCAGCGCGGTGCCGCCGTTGATGGTGCAGACCCCGGCCAATCCGGGCGGCCTGCCCAAGGATGTCTTTGACGGGCTGCAGGCGCAGCTCGCCGCCAATCGCTCGCAATTCTATCGCGAGCTCGCCGCGGGCCCGTTCTACGGCTACAACCGGCCAGGCGCCAAACCTTCGGAAGCCATCATCCAGAACTGGTGGCGCCAGGGCATGATGGGCGGCGCCAAGGCGCATTACGATGGGATCGTCGCCTTCTCGCAAACCGACTTCACCGAAGACCTGAAGAAGATCAACGTGCCCGTTCTCGTCATGCATGGCGACGACGACCAGATCGTGCCCTATGCCGACGCCGGGCCGCTGTCCGCCAAGCTGTTGAAAAACGGCACGCTGAAGACCTACAAGGGCTTTCCGCACGGCATGCCCACCACGGAAGCTGCCACCATCAACGCCGACCTGCTCGCGTTCATCAAGGGCTGAGCGGGCCTTCTTTCACCTCTCCCCGCGCGCGGGGAGAGGTCGAAATTCGAGCGCAGCTTGAATTTCGGGTGAGGGGGAGTCTCCGCGAGTCTGTCTGTCACCCTTTATGCGGATAGAGCCCCTCACTCCAACCCTCCCAGGGCGAGCTATGCTCGTCTCGCCCCCGTAGAACGGGAGAGGGAGCAGCTACTCATCGCGTCCGGGCACTCATTCGAACATCGCGCGGATTGCCGCGAACATCCGCCTGGCGAGAAGCTCGGGCGTCTCGCGGGCGCCCTCGGCGGCCCAGAGTTCGCCACCGACGCGCATCGCGCCGGTAGCGATCATCGCGACCAGCCGCGCCTGCATCTTGTCTGTCTTGTTGCCTGTGCGCCTCAGAAGCGCGTCGGCCAGCGTGCGCTCGAGCTTTTCATACTTGAGCTGATCGCGCGCCTGCAGCGCCGGGTTGTCCTGCTTCAGCCGCGCCAACGCCACCACTTCGGCGGGATCGAGCTGGCCGGCCATTGCGATGATGGCGTTCTCCGCCGCCGCGAGCATGGATTCGCCGGCAGGCCGCGCCGCGACCGCCGCGATCAGGGCCGCGCTGGCTTCCTCCTGCCAGGCGAACACGACGTCTTCCTTGGAGGCGAAATAGTGGAAGAAGGTGCGGCGGGAGATATCAGCGGCGGCGACGATGTCGTCGAGTGTGGTCGCCTCGAAGCCGCGCTCCAGGAACAGCGCCATCGCCGCCCGCGCCAGTTTCTCGCGCGTCTCCTGCCGCTTGCGCGCGCGCAGGCCCGGCGCCGCGCCAGGCGCGGTTTTCTCCTTTGATGACCTGCCCTTAGCCGGTCCGCGCAGGTTCGCCGCTCGCTTCAAAACCTTCACCACTTGCAAATTTGCACCTAGTGCACATTTAGGGAGCGCGGCTGGGAACCACACCCCGATTCGACCAGGAGATATAAGCATGAGCGGCTGGAGCACTGCAGACATTCCACCCCAGACCAGCAAAACCGCCGTGATCACCGGCGCCACCGGCGGGCTCGGCTATGAGACCGCGCTGGCGCTGGCGGGCGCCGGCGCGACCGTGGTTCTGACCGGCCGCAACGACAGCAAGGGCAGGCACGCGCTCGAGCGCATCCGTGCGCAATATCCGAAGGCCGACGTCAGCTACGAGACGCTCGATCTGGCGAGCCTTGCCTCGGTCGCCGACTTTGCCGGGCGCTTTGCCATCAGCCGTCCTTCGGTCGATCTCCTCATCAACAATGCCGGCGTGATGGCGCTGCCGAAGCGGCGGACGACGCAGGACGGTTTCGAGATGCAGCTCGGCATCAATTATCTCGGCCATTACGCGCTCACCGCGCGCCTGCTGCCGCAGCTTCGCCGCGCCTTTAAGCCCCGGGTCGTCAATCTCTCGAGTCTGGCGCACCGCTCCGGCGCGATCGATTTCGCCGACCTGCAGGCGGAGCGGTCCTATCGCCCGTGGCGCGCCTACTGCCAGTCGAAGCTGGCGATGCTGATATTTGCGCTCGAATTGCAGCGCCGCAGCGACGCTGCCGGCTGGGGCCTGATGAGCAATGCCGCCCATCCCGGCTATGCGCGCACCGACCTGATCCCGAATGGCCCGGGCACGAGGAGCCTATCGTCGTATTTCAGCCGCTTGCTGCAACCCTATGCCAGCCAGTCCGCCGCGGCCGGTGCGTTGCCGACATTATTTGCCGCGACCTCGCCGGCCGCCGAGCCCGGCGGCTATTATGGGCCGAACTGGTTCTACGAGTTGAAGGGCCCGCCGGTCGAGGCGAAGATCATGCCGCAGGCGAAGGATGCCGCGGTCGCGGCGATGCTGTGGGAGGCCTCGGCGACGCTAACCGGGGTCTCCTTCGACCAGTTCGCGGCGGCCGCCTGAAAAGCCTACGGAATTGCCCTAAATTTCAACACTTTTGCGGTAGCCCCTTGCTTCGATAGGTTTTTCGCGGATCAGAGCAAGAGGCAGCATGGATCGCATCCGAATCGTCGGCGGCAACGAGCTCAACGGCACCATCTCGATATCCGGCGCGAAGAATGCTGCGCTGCCTCTGATGATCGCGGCGCTCCTCACAAAGGAGACGCTGATCCTCGACAACGTGCCGCGGCTTGCCGACGTCGCGCAGCTCCAGCGCATCCTCGGCAATCACGGCGTCGACATCATGTCCGCGGGCAAGCGGCCCGGCGACCGCGAGTACCAGGGCCAGACCCTGCACATCTCGGCCGCCGACATTATCGACACCACCGCGCCGTATGATTTGGTGTCGCGGATGCGCGCCAGCTTCTGGGTGATCGCGCCGCTGATTGCGCGCATGCATGAGGCGAGGGTGTCGCTGCCGGGCGGCTGCGCCATCGGTACCCGGCCGGTCGACCTCCTGATCATGGCGCTGGAGAAGCTCGGAGCGGAGATCTCGATCGACGGCGGCTATGTGGTCGCGAAAGCGCCCGGTGGCCTGCGCGGCGCCGACATCGCTTTCCCCAAGGTCACGGTGAGCGGCACTCATGTCGCGCTGATGGCGGCGACGCTTGCCAGGGGGACCAGCGTCATCACCAACGCCGCCTGCGAGCCTGAAATCGCCGATGTCGCCGCCTGCCTGAACAAGATGGGCGGGCGCATCACCGGCGCCGGCACGCCCTGCATCATCGTCGAGGGTGTCGACAGGCTTCATGGCACACGCCACACCGTGCTGCCGGATCGCATCGAGGCCGGCACCTATGCGATGGCGGTAGCGATGACCGGCGGCGAGGTGCAGTTGTCCGGCGCACGGCCGGAATTGCTGCAATCGGCGCTCGATGTACTCTGCGAAGCCGGCGCCACCGTCAGCGTCAACAATGACGGCATCCGCATCGGCCGCAACGGCGCCGGCCTTCGCCCGGTCAAGGTCACGACCGCGCCGTTCCCCGGCTTCCCGACCGATCTGCAGGCGCAACTGATGGCGCTGATGACCTGCGCCGACGGCGCGTCCGTCATCACTGAGACGATCTTCGAGAACCGCTTCATGCATGTGCAGGAACTGGCGCGGTTCGGCGCCAGGATCTCGCTCGACGGCGAGACCGCCACGATAAGCGGCACCGACAGATTGCGCGGCGCGCCGGTCATGGCGACGGACCTGCGCGCGTCCGTCTCACTGGTCATCGCCGGCCTTGCCGCCGAGGGCGAGACCATGGTCAACCGCGTCTACCATCTCGATCGCGGCTTCGAGCGGCTGGAGGAGAAGTTGTCGGCCTGCGGCGCGTCGATCGAGCGCATCAGGGACTGATATCGGCGGAACCGGTTCTGATCCAGGAGATTGCTTTCGGCATGATGCCGCCCGCACCACTCAAACTGATCGCACTCGATGCCGACGATCTCGCCGTGATCTCGGCGCATGTGCAGGATGCCCACGTGCAGGCCTCCGACATCGTCTGGCGCCAGGGCGAGAAGCGGCTCGTGGTCGGCATGTCCAGGCTGGATTGGGAGCAGACGCTGTCGGGCGAAACCGCCTCGCGCCGGCTGATCGCGGCGCTGCGCTTCGACCGCGTGCTTGCCTGCAAGTCGCGCAAGATCAACCTGGAGGCGCCGGACGCCACCCTGGAACTGCTCGGCATCGAGTTTCACCAGGGCGCCGCCCCCGGCGGCAGCGCTCTGCTCCTGTTCAGCCAGGGCGCCACGCTCCGGCTCGACGTCGAATGCCTGGAATGCGAATTGACCGATCTCGGCCCCGACGACCTCGGCACCGCGCCGGCAGTCCCGGAGCTGCCGTAGGGTGGGCAAAGCGAAGCGTGCCCACCATTCCGAGCACGCCGTTAGATGGTGGGCACGCGGAGCCTGTCATCGGGCGCGCGTTCGCGCGACCCGTTGGCTTTGCCCACCCTACGGGCCCGGGCCCCTTTGTCGGCCATCGAGGGTTGACGGCCCCTATCCGCCGCGCCATTGAGCAGGGACCCTGAATCCAAATTCAAGAACGCCCCATGCCCCTCCGCCTGGACCGAAGCAGCGCCGATTTCGAGCAGCGTTTTGCCGCCTTCCTTGCCGCCAAGCGCGAGGTGTCGGCCGATGTCGAGCGCGCCACGCGGGCGATCGTCGACGATGTGGTGGCGCGGGGCGATGCCGCGCTGATCGAGGCGACCCGCAAATTCGACCGGCTCGAGCTCGACGCCGCCGGCCTGCGCGTCACCGCGGCGGAGATCGATGCCGCGGTGACGGCCTGCGATGCCGCCACGGTCGACGCGCTCAAGCTCGCCCGCGATCGCATCGAGAGCTTCCATCAGCGCCAGATGCCGAAGGACGAGCGCTTTGTCGACCCGCTCGGCGTCGAGCTCGGCTGGCGCTGGAGCGCGGTCGAGGCCGTCGGGCTTTACGTGCCCGGCGGCACCGCGGCCTACCCGTCCTCGGTGCTGATGAACGCGGTGCCGGCCAAGGTTGCCGGCGTCCCGCGCGTGGTGATGGTGGTGCCGGCGCCCGACGGCAGGCTCAACCCGCTGGTGCTGGCGGCCGCCCATCTCGGCGGCGTCTCCGAGATCTATCGCGTCGGCGGCGCGCAGGCAGTGGCGGCGCTCGCCTATGGCACGGCCACGATCGCGCCCGTTGCAAAAATCGTCGGCCCCGGCAACGCGTATGTTGCCGCTGCCAAACGGCTGGTGTTCGGCAAGGTCGGCATCGACATGATCGCTGGCCCATCCGAAGTGCTTGTCATCGCCGACGACACCGGCAATGCCGACTGGATCGCCGCGGATCTCTTGGCGCAGGCCGAGCATGATACGAGCGCGCAATCGATCCTGATCACCGATTCTGCGCGGCTCGCCGCCGATGTCGAGCGTGCGGTGGAGGCGCAGCTCGCAACCCTGCCGCGCGCGGAAATCGCACGCGCCTCGTGGAATGATTTCGGCGCGATCATCCTGGTGAAAAAGCTCGACGATGCGGTGGCGCTCGCGAATGCGACCGCGGCCGAGCATCTTGAGGTTATGACTGCCGATGCGGAGGCGTTCGCGGCCAAGGTCCGCAACGCCGGCGCGATCTTCCTGGGCCCGCATACGCCGGAAGCGATCGGCGATTATGTCGGCGGCTCAAACCATGTGCTGCCGACCGCTCGCTCGGCACGGTTCTCGTCCGGCCTCGGCGTGCTCGACTTCATGAAGCGCACTTCGATCCTGAAATGCGGCCCCGACCAGTTGCGCGCGCTGGGGCCGGCCGCGATGACTCTCGGCAAGGCCGAGGGGCTGGACGCCCATTCCCGTTCCGTCGGATTGCGCCTCAATCTCTCATGAACAAGCCGCCCACTGAGGAGGACCCCAACAATCGCATCGTCGCGGTGACGCTCGATGAGGAATCGATCGGGCGTTCCGGGCCGGATATCGAGCATGAGCGCGCGATCGCAATCTACGACCTGATCGAACAGAACCTGTTCGCGCCGGCCGGCGCAGAGAGCGGGCCGTACACGCTGCACATCGCCATCACCGGCAACCGTCTGATGTTCGACATCCGGCGGGAGGACGGCACGCCGGTGGTGGCGCATCTGTTGTCGCTGACGCCGTTCCGGCGGATCGTGAAGGACTATTTCATGATCTGCGACAGCTACTACCAGGCGATCCGCACCGCGACGCCCGACAAGATCGAGGCCATCGACATGGGCCGCCGCGGCATCCATGACGAGGGCTCGCGCACGCTGCAGGAGCGGCTGAAGGGCAAGGTGCGGGTCGATTTCGAAACCGCGCGGCGGCTGTTCACGCTGATCTGCGTCCTCCACTGGAAGGGGCAGGACGCATGAGGCGCGCGCGGCCGCAATCCAACAAAGCTTGAGCGATGGGGGCGCCGCCCGCGCGCAATCCGCAGGCCGTATTGTTCGCATGCGGCCAGAACAGCGTGCGTTCGCCGATGGCGGCGAGCCTGCTGCAGCAGATGTTCCCGCAAGGGCTTTATGTGCGCTCGGCGGGCGTGAAAAAGGGCGAGCTCGATCCGTTCGCAGTCGCCGTGATGGGCGAACTCGGCCAGGATATCTCCGCCCACAAGCCGATCACCTTCGACGAGCTCGAGGATTGGGAAGGGCTGAACTTCGACCTCATCGTCACGTTGTCCCCGGAAGCCCACCACAAGGCGCTGGAGCTGACCCGCACGCTCGCCGCCGACGTCGAATACTGGCCGACCCACGACCCGACCGGCACCGAAGGCAACCGCGAGCAGAAACTGCAGGCCTATCGCGAAGTCTGCGACGGTCTCCTGACCCGCATCCGCCGCCGTTTTGCCAAGGCGGGTGCCACGAACGAGTAGGCGTATAATTGCCCACGTCGCTGCCACACACTCCGGGTGAGGGTCCCCGGTCTATCGAGAGACGAGCGCACGCGGAGCCAACCCCTCACCCAATCGAGTCCGCGTCCACCACCTGAGCCGCCCTCTCCCACAAGGGGCGAGGGCACATCAACTCCCACGGCAACCTTCTCCCCTTGTAGGAGAAGGTGGCGCGAAGCGCCGGATGGGCGATTCTCTCCGCACGCACAGGACGGCAGTCAGATGTCATCGTTGGCCGCGCGCTCACGGTTGCCCCCTTGTCGCTTCCCTGACAAAGAGCTGTGCTTATGGGGCGCGTACCCTCCTGATGGAAATGATTCGCAGCCGGGTTCCACGGTTGTGAAACAAGGCCCCTTCCGATAGGTTCCGCGCGCGCTTACCCACCCAATCCTGCTTCTTCCAAGAGCCTGCATGCTTGGCCGTCCCAAACTCGTTCTTGCTTCCGGCTCGCCGCGGCGGCTGGCCCTGCTCAACCAGGCCGGCATCGAGCCGGATGCGCTGCGTCCGGCCGATGTCGACGAGACCCCGCGGCGGGGCGAGCTGCCGCGCGCCTGTGCCAATCGTCTGGCGCGGGCCAAGGCCGAAGCGGCGCTGAAATCGGTGCAGCTCGACGACGACATCCGCGGCTCCTTCATCCTGGCCGCCGACACCGTGGTCGCGGTCGGCCGCCGCATCCTCCCCAAGGCCGAGTTGGTGGATGAGGCCGCGCAGTGCCTGAGACTGCTGTCGGGCCGTAACCACCGCGTCTACACCGCGATTTGCGTCGTGACCCCGAGGGAAGCGTTCCGTCAGCGGCTGGTCGAAACCCGCGTGCGTTTCAAGCGTTTGAGTGAGGATGACATCCAGGCCTATATCGGTTCGGGCGAATGGCGCAGCAAAGCTGGCGGCTACGCCGTGCAGGGCATCGCCGGCTCCTTCGTGGTCAAGATGGTCGGTTCCTACAGCAATGTCGTGGGCCTGCCGCTCTATGAAACGGTCACGCTGCTCGGCGGCGAAGGTTTTCCGATCCGATACGGCTGGCTGAACACCGCTACGGTTGGTTGAATGCCGGAACAGCGAAAACAGGCGGGCGCCGCGGAGGCGCCTGCGAAGGCCGAGAAGCCGTCCAGACCGTGCCCGATCTGCGGCAAGCCCGCCGAGCATGCGTTCCGCCCGTTCTGTTCCGCCCGCTGCCGTGACGTCGACCTCAACCGCTGGCTCTCCGGCACCTACATCGTCCCCGGCCGTGACGACCAGGCCGAGGAGGAATAGGTTAGATTTACCAATAAGTTGTGGAAAAGGCCGGTTCGATCAGGATCCCTCCGCCAGGCCGGGCTCGCCGCGCGGTAGCCAAAGGCGAAGGCGGGTGGACAGCGTCCCTCCACCCCACTATAACCCGCCCGCTCGCTCGGCCTTTTCCGGCCGTCTCGCGACCTGCCCAGGTAGCTCAGTTGGTAGAGCATGCGACTGAAAATCGCAGTGTCGGTGGTTCGATTCCGCCCCTGGGCACCAACGCTCCCACCGACATTTTATTGGGGTGGGGCTGCATCAGGGCGGCTAGGCGCCCGCGAACTTCGAAATGGATCGGATCGCCAGGCCTGATCCGCGGCGCGACGACGATGCTGTCAGTGAGTTCGCGCAGCTTGAGGCATGCAGCTTTGGCATCGGCAGCCGAAAGCGCTTTCGCGAGCTGCTCCACCGCATCGAGATAGACGGCGATAGTCGCCGGATGCAGGGTGATGACGTTCGCCTCGGTCGCCCGATCGATTTTGACCTAATAGAGCAGCTTACGTTGCCCTTCCACTTGCAACATCCCGACGCTCGATCTGCTCGCCTGCGTCAAAGCATCTTCGGGGCGCAAATGCGGGCGTCGCATTCTTCGCGCCATTGGTGCCGTTGAGGGTCATCGGCGGTCGATCAGGCCGCCAAGGCTTCGGACCGGGTTCGAAATACCACCGCGGTTGCCTACGCGATAATGCCAGAGCTGACGAGAAGAGGGCGCTGACCAGGTCGTTGCGGCCGGACCTATGGCAGCCGCCTTCGGATGAACAGTCCCCGTCGGGAGCACCGGCTTTCATTTCCAGGCAGCGCGGGGCCGCGGCGCTTTAAATTGCCTGTCACGCTGGCGACCCTTGAGCTGACCGCAAATCGCATTTCGCCGCTCATTCACCACCTTGATTGCATCGGGTGACCGCAGGCGATGGTTGACGGTGGAATCTTATGTTTCCTCCTCCGCCTGTTCGATCGCTGCAGGCATTTTCGCCACTGACATCAACGTGCGGGCGACCTGATTGAGCAATTGATCGGCGTTCTCTTCCTCCGCCAAGGACTTCGAGAGTAGCGCGACTATGGCGCTGTGCCGCAGTTGCTGAGCGAGGTTCTTTGCGGTGGTATAGGCCGACATCTCGTAATGTTCCACGCGCTGAGCCGCACCGATGAGTGCCAAGTCCGCGAGCGCGTCCTCCTTTTTCTCACCCTCGTCCATGACTTCCTGGCCTTCCTCGACCAGGCCCATCATGCCTTTGCAGGCCTTCGCTCGTGCGGTCTCCCCGAGCAGCGAGAAGCACCCGTTGAGCCGCTCAATCTGTTCTTCCGTCTCCATCAAGTGCTGCTCGAAAAGTTCTCGCAGGCGATCGAATCGGGCCGCCTTCGCCATTTTGGGAAGAGCCTTGGTGAGCTGCTTCTCCGCGTGCAGAATGTCTCGCAGTTCATGGACAAGCAGCTCGCTCACGCCCTCAGGGGCCGTCGGTGGGGAACTCTCGGTCTTGATCACGGTGGCCGTTTCGCCGTTGCCTTCGGGGAGCAGGGCCGGAGAGGCCATGAATTCCCAATCGCCGCCTTCGTTCCAAGGCCCGCGAGTATCGATCTCGCCTTCATCTCCAGCACCGGTCGAATCGTTGAAGAACTGATTCACGAGGCCCGGAGTCGGCGGGATCTTGCCAATCGAGAACGCGGGCTTCTTCATGCTCTCGAGCGCGGCAGCAAAGGCCTTCATGTGCGTGATTTCGCGAGTCATCAGGAACTGCAGTGCGTCCTTGCTGCCCGCATCGTCGCAAAAGTTGATCAATCGTTCATAGACGATCTTCGCGCGCGCCTCGGCCGCAATGTTGCTGCGGAGATCAACGTCCAATTCGCCGGTGATCTTCAGATAATCCGCCGTCCAGGGATTTCCCTGCGAATTGAACAGATTGACGCCTCCACCGCCTGCGATCGCGATCAATGGATCGGCCTCGGCCTTCTCACGATCGAACTTCGTCGGTTTAAGATGCATACGGGCGAGACAGCCGACGATCTCGAGATGACTTAATTCCTCCGTGCCGATGTCCATCAGCAGGTCCTTGCGATCCGGGTCTTCGCAGTTGAGCCCCTGGATCGAGTATTGCATCGCCGCCGCCAGCTCTCCATTCGCTCCTCCAAATTGCTCGAGAAGCATATTGCCGAACCGAGGGTCGGGCTCGTCAACGCGCACGGTATACATGAGCTTCTTGACGTGATGATACATGATGGGCCTCGCGGGATGCTGAAATACCTGCCCACAACTCTCCAGATTGAAGGACGTTCCTGAGCTCTCGATGCCAGCAATCCGAATGCTGCGCGAAAGGACGCTCACATAGTCAAGGCCCAATGAGAGGGCTACCAGATCGAAGGGCGCTGTATCATCAGCCAGAAAATGCCCATCACGGCGCCGAATGCCGGAAAGCCAAAGCTAAACCAGGCCCAGAACAGCCTATGATATCGCGAAGGCAGCGGCTTTCGTTCAGCTGCCGAGGCAGTCGCCAGGTTGCGCAGTTGCATCTGAATCCAGACAACTGGAAGCCAGAAGGCGCCCGTCACGAGATACAGGACTATCGATAGCACAATCCAGCTCTCGGTCAGCGAATATCCAGCCTCGTGCGCGAGCGCGATTCCGGTCAAGGGTTGTGCCACCACGGCCGTTGCCGTGAACAGGAAATCAGCGAGGACGACAATGCGAGCGATCGCCGCGACAATCACCGGGTCTCCGGTCAAGTGCGCGCGGAGCATGAAAAAAGCGATGCCGGCTCCAGTACCCAACAAAACCGCGGCTCCGATGAGGTGAACATATTTCAAAAGGAAATAGATCATTATCTTTCATCCACGATCGCAAGCGCGACCAGATGCAGCACGAAGATCGGAATGATCTTCAAGAGGGGACCAAGAGGCTCGATCCATAGCTCGGGCTGGAGAATGGTGCCGGACACCGCGTAGAACGCCGAAAGCGCCATCGCGCCGTAGAGTCCCTGCCGCGTGAGGGGGCGCCAAGCGATGCAGAGGCCGACAGCAATATCTGCAAGCGCGCCGGCAACAACCGATGGTACGGACAGCAGACCTGCCCCGGTGCCGCGCATCAGCTCCACCCCGCTCGGGTAACCTACCGTCAGTGAGATCACGCCGGTACAGATCCAGAAGAAAGACAAGACAATGAAAATGATCGCCTTGAGCAGATAAAGTCGGGCAAACCATTTTTCCTGGATGGTTGCGGGTTCGGCCGCCAGCGCCTCCGCCAGTGATCGAGGCGGGATGCCGGTGATCGAGATCCACCCCTGCGGGTCTCCCACGGCCCCTCTCGCAATTTCGCGCGCCGCATTGGTTCGTACCGGCGGCCGCCAACCTAGCGCTCCCGCAACATCGCCGAGCCAGTAGGTGAGCTTCGACAACGGATGCGGAATTACGAACGAGCGGGCCGACGACCAATCGTACCAGTTACGGTATCGCGCAATGATCTCTCCCATCTGCAGTCTTTCGGGGCCGGCGAGCTCGAGCGCCAAGCGGGCCGGAGCATTTTCTTTGAGAAAGAATAAGACGGTATCAACGACGTCGTCCAGCTGCACCACCTGAAGGGGCCGTGTATCGGGCATCAGCGGGACCCAAGGCAGACTGGCAAGTGAGCGGATCAAGGCGCTTGCGCCGAATGCTGGACGACCAAGGACCACCGATGGCCTGAGAATAACCCAATCGAGCTCCGTTGCCATCAAACGGCGATCGCCCTCGTACTTCGTTGAAGAAAAGGGCGATGGCTGCGCGCGATCGACGCCGATCGCAGAAAAATGGATAACGCGACGGACGCCACTTTTCTCACAGGCATCGAACAGGGCGCCAACTCCGGCTGCATGAACGCCCTCGGTATCCTCGCGCCTACCATCCTGCAGGACGCCTGCGCAATTCACGACTGCATCTATGTCCCTGAGAACTGACAGCCAGTCTTCCCGTTTTCGGGTGGATGCAATATCCAGCGTCACCCATTCAGCTATCGGCAATTGACGAGTTGCATGGCGAGCGAGCCCAATCACCTGATGCCCCTCGTGTGCGAGACGAGTCGCGACCGCAGATCCAATCAGACCCGTCGCACCTGAGACCACAATCCTCATTGGTTCTTTCAGCAGGTTTGCCGCCTGCTGCTCCAGGCACTTCACCAAGTCCAAGCCACACGTCAGCTCTCCGCCACGTTCTGCTCTCCAGGCCGCGCGCAAGCTGCCCTATCCAGACTGGTCCGCGAAGCGCCGGAACGTTCAGGAGCAGAGATTCCTGATGTCGACTTCATCCCGGAAGATTGTTTGGTGGCTCCTTTAGCTTGTCCAATTGTTCGGCTTCCGTCCGCAATTCCAGTTCCGCACGGCGCCAAAACTCCTCATCCCTGCCTTCGGGTCTCCCCGCAGCTTCCCATAGTCGATGCGCACGAACTCGGATTTCGTGGTCATTCGGATCCGCCATGGCTTGTCGCGCTCCGCTCAGGAGGGGGCCATTCCGCCCCACTGCTCGATCGGGCATTCCACCGCGGGATCGCCGTCGAGGTAGCACCTTGTCATCGGATGAAAATACGGACGACCGCCGAGTGTTCCCGAAGCTTCAGTCAGGCCGCTGATCTCGCGCGGCTCTGGCCCAGCCGCCTAGTGGGAGATCGAGGGCTTTCGTTGAATGCACCGTTTGACCCTATACTGGGAGGTGCAGGTGCGGCGCGACCTGAATGTTCTTCATCATCGCGAGACCAACAAAGGTTAGCTTTCCTCACCAGAAAAGCCCAACCATAGCAACCATGTAGGCGAGCAGCAGTTGAGCTTTCGAATGTGCCTCCGGCGCGAGAAATTGTTGCCATCTCGCTGATCGCATTCGCGAGTGAGGAGACATTGGAGAGAGGCAGGTGATGCGAAGACTATGACAAACTTCCTGAAACTTCCCACTTGGGCCGATAAAGCGCATGCCCTCGCGTGCCAAGGAGGAGCTTGCGCACTTCTTTCAAGCGACGGATGCGTTCGAGCCGAAAGTGCTTGAGTTTTTGAGTTGGCGTGGTCCCGATGACGCGATCAAGAGGATAAGACGCCTTTCCCGTTAAAGATCGGCCCCGGGCTCGGAGCTTCGGTGCAGATCCTTCTAGGAACAACCGCTATCTAGGTAGGTTTGTGACTAACATTCTCCGAAGAAAGGAAACGTCTATGGCTACGACAGCACGAGATATCTTCATTGTAGGCCTGCGCAATGCGCACGCGATGGAGATCCAGGCAAGGGAGCTGCTGGAGCGGCAGTCGGAGCGGCTCGACGAATATCCGGAAGTCAAATCCAGGGTAACCAGCCACCTCGATGAGACCAATGAGCAGCTCCGTCGGTTGGAGCAGTGCCTGGAGACCTACGGCGAAAGCACGTCGACCCTGAAGGATACGGCCCAGTCTTTCATGGCCAATATGATGGCGATGGGCCATTCGATGGCAGGTGATGAAATCCTGAAGAACACCTTTGCCAATGACGCATTCGAGCACTACGAGATCGCGTCATATAAATCACTTTTGGCACTTTGCAGGGCCGCGGGAGCTGATTCGGCTCGTCCGCTGCTGGAAGCCTCCCTCAAGGAGGAGGAGCGGATGGCGGACTGGGTCGAGGGGAATGTCGAGAAGGTCACGATGCAGTATGTCGACATTCAGGAGCGCCAGGCGGCTTGAGTCGCGGCCATGACTCTCAGCCGACCGGGCTGACGAAGATTGGCGACCCGAGGTTCGCCATCGCTGCGCAATACTCCTCGTCCAGGCAAGGAGCGGCCAAATGGACGCACGACACAACACAGTCCGGCAGGAGTCATCCGTGGAAGCCGGAAGCGGGCCTAAATATCACACTTACGCTAGTGCGGCGGTGATCGGTGCCCTGATCCTTGCAGCAACGGCGCTCGTGAACCGGCAACTAGCGGCGAATGCGGAGCAAGAAAATCCACCGGGGGGCGAGTTTCTCGAGATAGATGGCGTGCGGCTACACTATCTGGAGCGCGGCGCGGGCGATGTACTTGTCCTGCTCCACGGCAACGGCAGCATGATCGCCGATTTCGAAACAAGTGGCCTTTTGCAATTGGCGTCACAAACCTACCGCGTCATCGCGTTCGACCGCCCGGGATTCGGGCATACTAAGCGGCCACGCGGTGTTGTGTGGACCCCCGAAGCACAAGCCGAGCTCATTCAGAAGGCACTCGGAAGGTTGGGCATCTCTAATCCAGTGGTACTCGGACATTCATGGGGAGCTTCAGTGGCGGTAGCCCTTGCGCTGAAATTTCCCGATGCAGTCCGGGCGCTAGTGCTGGCTTCAGGATACTATTATCCGACCCCGCGGCTTGACGTCATGGTTAAGTCTCCGCCAGCCCTGCCCGTCATCGGAAGCGTCCTGAGCCATACCCTCTCGCCCGTTCTCAGTCGGTTGATGTGGCCGCTTCTAACGAGGAAGATATTCGCACCCGCACCGGTGCCGCCGAAGTTCAGGTACTTTCCCAAAGAGATGGCAATGCGGCCTTCTCAGATCCGAGCGGGTGCGGGAGAGGCGGCTTTGATGATTCCCGACGCCATCGTGTTCCGCAGGCAATATTCTGAACTCAAGATGCCCGTCGTGATCATTGCAGGCGAGGGCGATCGAGTTGCCAATATCGACGAACAATCGGCCCGGCTTCATCATGAGATAGCCCACAGTACCTTTCACCGCGTGAAGGGTGCGGGCCACATGGTGCATCAGAGCGCACCTGATCAGGTCATGATCGCCATTGGCGAAGCAACGACGCTTAGCTCGAAGCGCAGCGACAAGGCGACCTCTCTTCAACAGGCGGGGTAGCGAGCCATTTGCGAGGAAATCGAGCCGAGCTGATCAACGGCTCGCGTTCTCAGGCGACCAAACGCCCCTGACATTGTAACTCACGAGGCCGTGGTCGATCGCACGTGTGATGTTTCAGCCATCTTAACATACTTGAATGTAGCTCTGAAGCTCCCGCGATTAACTTTCGATCATGGAAGCCAAGCGCAAGCGCAATCGAGCCAAGCAGACCATTTCGCTCCAGGAGCGGCTGATCAGCTCGGCGCTCGCGGTCGCGCGAAATGTCTGTCGCCCGGCGCGGAGCGGGAAAAGCTGCTCCGGCAAGCGCGGCAAGCCGAGCGCGCTGGCGAGCTGAATGCGGTCCTTAGTTTGGGTCCATCGAAATAAGAGACGTGCAGGTGGATTTTCGCGAGCTCAAGGGCGGAGCATGGGCGAGTTTGCTGAACGTGTTCAAGCGAACATGGACATTGTCCTAGATGAGGTCTGCGCTGAGTGGCCGAATGGCGGCGACCACGAGAGCCGAAAATATATCGCCGAGCAACTCATCCAGGCCGCGCGCGGGGGCCAAACGACTCTCGGAGCGCTGACATACGTGGGCCGTCGAGCCCTCGTTCATTTCAACAACAAGCCGAAATCAGCCTGACGCGCTCGCACGTGGGGATGGTGCGGATAGCTCCGCCCCGGCAATGGCCGCGCGAGGGCGCCAACTCTTCTCTTTTGATCCCGAGGGAAATTGAATGTCCTCTCAAATATGTACAAGAAGGTATGTAACCTGCTGATAGGCACCCGCACCAATGAAGATGGCACAGACGGTTGGCGCCTGATCCCCAGGGATGCCCAAGTCCTGCATATCGATATTTCGCCAGAGGAGATCGGCCGCAACCATCAATCCGTGAGACTGTTAGGCGACGCGCGGGAGACACTGAATGCATTGACCGATGCACTTGCAGGCAGGGCGCTGAATCCTTCCCGCAGCCAGGCCGAGCTCGAGCGGTTCATCGCCGGAGCATGGGAGGCTTTCGAACGCGATCGTGCGCCCTGGCTGACCGACGCCTCACCGATTCGCCCGGAGCGGACTCTTGCTGCCATTCAGCGTCGCCTTGGTCCAGACACCATCGTCGTGCCCGACGCAAGTTACGCTTCGAGCTGGATCGTGGGCCAGCTTCGCACATCGCATCCGAGAACGCGCATCATCTCTCCGCGTGGTCTGGCAGGATTGGGCCGGGGACTGCCCCTTGCACTTGGCGCAAAGCTCGCGCGACCTGCGAGCGAAGTCATCGCCGTCGTCGGCGATGGCGGTTTCGGTCATGTCTGGGCAGAAATGGAGACCGCCGTGCGCAGCGATGTGCCAGTTACCGTCGTCGTACTCAACAATGGTGTCCTCGGCTATCAAAAGGATGCCGAGAAGGTGAAGTTCGGTCGCTATACTTCATCCGCCCATTTGCGGCAGGTGGATCACGCTCTCATCGCACGCGCGGTCGGCGCCCAAGGCCGGTCGTGTCATGGACCCGCGCGATCTCGACGCGGCCCTGGCCGAAGCGGCCAAGGCGCCGATGCTCAACCTGCTGGACATCATCGCCGATCCCGGCGCGCATCCGCCAGTATCGCTGTATGAAGGCACGCTTGACCGTACGGAAAGGTGATCGGATCGTTCAGGATCCCGTGCCGTAGTTGTGACATCGCGCTGTCACCCTCTGCGTCCCACCTCCGGCGTTATGGCCTAAGGATTCCAGCCGCCACTGCCGTATGGGCGCGTGATGATTTCGAGCAGATGCCCGTTCAGCGAAATAGAGGCCGCGTCCGCCGTCGTGATCGTTGATCTCGCTTGGTTTGCGCCGCGCGGGATCCGCCCAGTAGGTCAGCTTCCGCTTGCGAATCCGATCAAAGATCGCGTCGAACTCGGCGTCACCGACCAGGAAAGCATAGTGCTGACGCGCGAGCTCTCCTTGGATCTCCATATAGTCGAGATTGGCCTCGTTCTCGGTGGTGACCATGTAGAACGGTCCCCAGCGCCGCGGCGCCGGCAGCCCCAGCATCTCGGCCAGGAAATCGGCCGATGCCTTGCTGTCGCGAGCCGACAGAATCGTATGATTGAATTGGATAGCCATATTCGGATCTCCGCAGCCATAGGTGAAATCAAAACGAGCCGCGCATGGAGGTGGTTCCTGTTCCAATGCGCGGGGGGCGCGTCATGACTGCAGCGAGACGGCGCCGGTGTGCTGACCGCCCACGAACAGCATCTTATTGCTTATCAAAGGTGCTCGATACGCGCGCGGATGACCGTGCGACGAAACCCCATCTTCTGCCGGACAAGTCGTTCGGTGCGACCAGTAAGTCATTGATTGTTCTCGGCCCATCAGCGGCTCTATCGGAGCTCGCGATCCCGCGATACCCGTCTCCGAAGCACATCAGTCCGACTGGTTCCTGGAGCGCCTCCCTTAACTTGGGCGCGAACAAACGTCGAGCGCACCCCGATCAGAACCAAGCTCGAGAGCCCCGAGCCGCGAGTTAGGAGCATGTTCTCCCCCAAGAAAGCCGCAACTAAATCGCAACGATGAGATCCGCTAAGCATCGGTCCGCTTCGAGCACGTGAGCACGACCATCACATGAGCCTGCCACGGATTGAATTGGGCACCTAGCCGGACATCTCGTGACCGCAATGGTCGGACGTCGGCGACCAGTGACAGTGCGATCACTTCTATCCCTCCTGGAAGCGAACATGTCGCCGTGACGGAACTCCACTCAGGCGGAGCGACCAAATTTTTGCAGGCGCTCTCCGTCAGGCCCTCATTTGGTCACTTGCACACGTCGCGTCTTAGGCATTAGGCGTTCGAGCGAGGTTGCGACGGCGTCAAAACTGCTTCCCAGAGCGAGATACGGTTGAGCGTCGGCTTGCGTTAGGACCAGTTTGCCTACCGGCCGTTCGAAGTGCCGGTGGCGCTGACGTGCCTGCTTGCGTCAGGAGCCATGCACGAAATGCCGAGAGCAGGGGATTGTCGGCTTTCTCTTCCGGGCAGGCGAAATAGTACGAGCCGGCGCTTCTCAACGTGAGGCTCGACAGCACCTTCAGCTTGCCGGAGGCCAACTGGTCGGAAATCAGGAATTCAGGAAGCAGCGCCACGCCAAGACCGGAGTTCGCTGCGCTGATCAAAGTGGATTGAATATCGAAGCGTGGCCCGCGGATCACATTCGTGCCGCCAAGTTCCGCAGCATCGAACCAGCGACGCCATGCATCGGGTCGCGACACCAGATGCAGAAGCCGCAATTCGGCAATCTCACTCGCTCGCAGTTCGGCGCGCTTGCCGATAAGCTTCGGCGATCCGACCGGCAGAAGAACTTCGTCGAACAGATAGTCCGCTTGCGTGCCGGGCCAGTCGGGCTCACCGAAGTATAGCGCACCATCGAGAGCGGTCTCGCTGAAGAAGAAGCGCGTGTTGCGCGCACTCACGTTGACGGCAATGCCGGGATTCCGAGCATAGAAGTCCGGCAGGCGCGGAATGAGCCATTCGGTGCCGACGGTGGGCAGCGCCGCGATGTCCAGAACCGTGCCGTCGGCCTCGTAGCCCATGATCTCGAGTGTATCGCGCTCGATCCGCTCGATCGTCTGCGCTACACGGGTGCTGTAAGCTGTTCCGGCACGCGTCAGGGTGATCCGCTTCTTGATCCGGTGGAAGAGTCTGACGCCGAGTTGCGCCTCCAGCTGCGCGACCTGGCGCGAGACCGCACTTTCGCTCAGCGCGAGTTCGCTGGCGGCACGCGTGACGCTGAGGTGCTTGGCAGCCGCGCTGAAGGCCATCAGCGCGCCGAGGCTAGGTATTCTGCGTCGCATAGTTCATTCCAAAAACGCAAGATATCCGCAGATTAAATTGTTTGCATGCCTAAACGTGAGGCAACAAACTGGTGCGGATGATTAGAGCCTATTGAGCTGCGGCCTTCATCAAGGCCGCGCCCCTCAATGGCGTTGGGAATCTCAGCTGCAGCGCCAGCCACCCTGCAGGCGCTTCAAAGATCAATCTCAAGGGGCATATCCGTGGCGGTCAACAAATTGCATCACGAGTTCCATACGCTCGACATGGAGAGCGGCTGGCCGGTGATCTGATCGTTGGCAATGACGTGAACGGGCAAGGCGGCACGCCGTTTGCTGGATACGCTCGAAATTTCTGCAAGAGGTCCTGATACAATGAGTAATGCGAAGCCTCCCGTCATCATCGCTGGGGCAGGGCCGGTAGGCATGGTGGCAGCGGCAGATATGGTGCGACAGAACATCCCGGTTCTGGTGCTGGAGAAGAACGACCAACTGAGCAGCGAGTCGCGCGCATCGACGTTCCATCCGCCCACGCTGGACATGCTCGATGATCTCGGTTTCGCCAGCACCCTGATTGCGCAGGGCCTGAAGGCGCCGACTGTTCAATACAGTTCGTCCGAAGACGGCGTGCTCGGGACGTTCGACTTCGCGGCGATTTCCGATCTGGTGCGGCACCCGTTCCGCCTGCAGGCCGAGCAGTTCAAGCTGACGCGCATCATTTTGGATGCTTTGTCCGACAACCCGTTGTTCTCGATCGCGTTCGGCAGCGAGGTCAAATCCGTCGAGCAGACGAGCGATGCCGTCAAGGTCGTGGTCGGGGCCCAGGGACGCGACACCATACGTGAATGTGCCTGGCTGATCGGCGCCGATGGCGCGAACAGCATCGTACGCCGCAGCCAGGACATCAAATTCGAGGGCTTCACCTGGCCCGAGCGCTTTCTGGTGATGACAACTCCGGTCGATTTCACGGTGCTTCGCCCGGGTGTGTCGTCGGTCAGCTACGTCGCCGATCCCGAGCGCTGGTACTTCCTTCTCCGTATCCTCGGAGCGTGGCGCGTGATGATGCCGGTGGCTGCGGAAATCTCCGATGCCGAGGCGCTCTCCGAAGACTATGTGACGGCGTCGATCCGGCGGATCGTTCCCGCCGAGATGGACGCCCCCATCCTCCACACGACGTTGTACCGTGTGCATCAGCGCGTCGCCGCGAACTTCCGGAAAGGTCGCGCCTTCCTGGTTGGCGACGCCGCCCATATCAACAATCCGCTCGGCGGCATGGGCATGAATGGCGGCATTCACGACGCATTGAACCTGACGGCGAAGTTGGGTTCGGTCATCAATGGTACGGCCAATGAGCGCGTTCTCGCCGACTACGATCTGCAGCGTCGTACGGTCACGATGCAGGCCATTCAGGGCGATACCATTCGCAACAAGAAGAATCTCGAGGCGAAAGATGAAGCTGACCGCGCGCGTTTCCGCGACGACATTCGCGCCGCGGTCGCCGATCCGGAAAAGGGACGAGCGCTCCTGCGCCGAATTGCAATGCTGGACTCGCTCGAGCGGGCAGCTTCGCTGCATGTCGCCGCGGCCGACCAGGGGTGATCACCAATTCTCTCTTGGACGATGTCGACGGTAACCGGCTTGTCGGCCGGGCAAGAACCACGTCAGTGGAGGCACCAGTGAACTTGGAGGAGTCAATGCCATGGTTCGCCAAGATGTCATGCAGGATGTTCAGAATGCGAAGCAATGATCGACCGATGAAGTGGGCGACGTTTATTTTGGCGGCACTGCTATCGCCAGCATCCTTCGAGGTGCCCGGTGCGGCAGCGGCTGGATTCCCTGAAAAGATGATTACGATTGTCGTCCCGTATCCTGCCGGAAGCACCGCCGACGCGATTCCACGATTGGTGGGTCCGTTGATGTCCAAGTCGCTCGGTGTTCCGGTGATTATCGAAAATCGCGGCGGCGCAAACGGCTCGATCGGGGCGGTTCGCGTCGCTTCGTCACCAGCGGATGGCCACACCATTCTGCTTGCGACGACTGGCATGCTTACGATCAACCAATGGATCTATGAAAAGCCGACGTACAATCCTGAAAAGGATTTCACGCCGATCACCAATGGCGCTTCGACGCCGAACATCATCGTCGTCAATCCGTCGGTCAAGGCAAGCTCGCTGAAGGAGTTGGTGGCGCTGGCCAAAGCTGAGCCGGGCAAGCTGACATTTGCTTCGGCCGGCAATGGGAGCACGAGCCACCTGTGTGGGGAGACGTTGAAGGTGCTCGAAGGCATTGATGCCGTTCACATACCGTACCAAGGAGCAGCTCCGGCACTCCAGGATGTTGTCGGTGGTCAGGTTTCTATGATGTGCGACAACCTGTCGAATGTCGTCCAGCAGGTGCAGAGCGGAGCGCTGAGGCCGATTGTCGTGACCGCGCTTGAACGAAGCAAGCAGCTAACCGATGTGCCGACGTCCCCGGAAGCAGGATCACCTGATCTCCTCGCAGGCAACTGGTACGGCTTTGTTGCTCCATCGGCGACCCCAAAGGACGTGATCGAGAAGCTCAACAAGTGCATCGTGGAGGCCTTGCGAGATTCGACCGTCTCAGCTCGTCTGGAAAGCCTTGGTTTGACCGTGATCGCCGATGAGCCCGCCAAGTTCGGAGAAACCATCGCAAGGGATTCTGCGCGGATGGAAAATATCGTGAAGCGTGCAAAAGCAAAGGTTTTCAACTGACGCTGTCGATCAGAAGGCACCGATGATCGCGCTGAGAAGCACTTGCAGCACGAAGACGTAGGCCGCCGCTACAGCACCCAACGCCTGCAACCCGCCTCTCGCCCACAGAAACGTGTATGTGCGCAAACCGCTTTGGGTGCCTCTGCCCAAAGCTATGGGTGCTTGAAGCGGATGGGGACGACCCTTGTGAGCGGGTGGTGAGAGCTGTCATCAAAGGCGGCCTCTGGTCGCACTCTCGACTGGCGACGAGATGGTGCCCCTGGCCGGAATCGAACCAGCACTCCTTGCGGAACTCGATTTTGAGTCGAGCGCGTCTACCAGTTCCGCCACAGGGGCATTCGCCCCATCAGCCCGGAAGGCTGGCGTCGCGAAGCGGGCGGAATATAGCGGGCGGGGTGGTGGGGTCAACCCGCGCGGTTTTGATCCGGACGCGGCTCGACAGCGCCGGGTCCAGGGGATACCACCTTGGTATTGCAGGAGCTTTAGCCGTGACGCTCGCGACCGCCAATCCGCTGTCCACACATAGATCGGCCAATCCGGCGCTGACGGCGTCGACCGCCGTCGCTGTCATCGCGGCGGCGACGCTGGCGGGGGCCTGGTTTTTCCAGCTTGTGCTGGAGATCCTGCCCTGTCCGCTCTGCCTCGAGCAACGTTATGCCTATTATCTCGCGGTCCCGCTCGGAGCGCTGGTGGCGTTCGCCGCCGCGAAGGGGGCGCCGCGGCCGCTGTTGCTTGCAGGGCTCGCGGTCCTCGTGATCGCCGCACTCGTCAATGCCGGGCTCGGCGCCTACCACGCCGGCGTCGAATGGGGCTTTTGGCAGGGGCCGACCGATTGCACCGGGCCGGTCGGCAATCTCGGCAGCGCCGGCACGCTGCTGCAGCGGCTGGATACGGTGAAGGTCATCCGCTGCGACGAGGTGCAGTGGCGCTTCCTCGGCCTCTCGCTCGCCGGCTACAACGTGCTGATCTCGCTTCTGATGGCCGCCATCTCCGCCTGGGGCTTTGCTCGGACGGTAAGAGCCTGAGAGATCGCCCGTTCGTCATTTCGGGATGCGCCGAAGGCGCAGGCCGGAATCCATCGGGCAACAGGCGCAAGCGGCAAAATGGATTCCGGGCTCATCGCTTTGCGATGCCCCGGAATGACAGTCCCGTCATTGTTCCGACTACCGCTACCCACGTGGTCCCCATAGAATGACGGCTGCGCCGATCAGACATATGGAAGCGCCTGTAATGTCCCAGCGATCGGGACGTGCGCTCTCGACCGCCCAGAGCCACCCAAGCGAGGCGACAATATAGATGCCGCCATAGGTGGCGTAGGCGCGTCCCGCCGCCTCGGTCTCAACGAGCGTCAACAGGTACGCGAACACGATGAGCGAGAGCAGGCCCGGAAGCAGCCACCAGACAGGCTTGCCAAGACGCAACCAGCCCCAGAACGCAAAGCAACCGGCGATTTCAGCGATCGCGGCGCCAACATAGACGACGGCAGTTCTCATAAGGGATCATCTCTCACGGCTCCCGCTGCTGTTCAAGGCGGCGGGTCAAATCGTCGCCGTCAAACCCGCGGCGCTCGAATAAGGGGCTTCTGGTGCAGCGGCCATAATACGGTGATCGTCAATAACACCGTCGCCGTCACCACAGCGCCAGGGTGACCACCAACTCCTCTTCGTCATTCCGGGATGCGCCGAAGGCGCAGGCCCGGAATCCATTGGGCCGCTTGCGCGAGTGGAGAAATGGATTCCGGGTTCATCGCTGCGCGATGTCCCGGAATGACAGAGGAGAAGAATTCGCCAGTGTTTCCAAGGTGATTTGGGTCGTCCAGTCCTCGCGCAAAAAACATTCCGCTTCCGCTGTCGGGCAAATCAGTGATTTAACTCCGTGCGTCTCACGGCGGATGAGGGGCGGGTCGCGATCGTCACGAACGTTGCGGTGAGATGCGGTGGACGCGGGTGCTGCGAACGACGAACGCAGCTATGCGCGGACGGCGAAGTCGTGTGGTTCTGGCGCCCCGACGCTGGCGCTAAGTTTTTTGCGCGAAACAAGTTCGCGCGAGAGGCGACGGTGGCAAGAAAGCCCGGTCACCGGGAAGAGCACGAAGTAAGTCGTAAACCACTGCGCAGGGAAAGCCGGAGTGTTTTCGGTTGAACCTGTGGTCCTACCCCCGTGCTTTTTGTTGCACGGGGCCCATGGGTGCAACCGGCACCCGGCTTTCCCTGCGCCCTCTGATATCGAGGAGGGCGGAAAGTAGATGCAAAGCTCGGGCGCGAAGCGCCGCGAGAACGCGAACTCACATCCGCTGTTTCAGACGTAGGATGGGTAGAGCGAAGCGAAACCCATCATTCGCGCAGCTGGGTTCAAAGCTGATGGGTTTCGCTTCGCTCTACCCATCCTACGGGACCGCTGTTTGAAATTTGGATTAGCAAACCCTTGCTCACACCACAAAAGCCAGTGACGCCGATGCAAGGGGGGACGAGATCGTACACGGGGAAAGCCCGCCTAATCGTCCACATCCTCCTGCGGGCGGCCGAACAGGTGCACGATGCCGGGCGTCGCCAGCGTCACGAACACGAAGCGCGAGAGGTGGTGCGCGCCGACGAAGATCGGGTCGATATGCAGCGTCAGCGCCAGCGCCAGCATGGCGTCCATCGCACCGGGGGCAAAGGCGACGACGACGTCGGAGAGGCGGACCTGCGTCGTCAGCGTGATCGCGGCAACGAAGATCGCGGAGATCACGATCGCGACCGCGAACGAGCCCAGCCCGGCATTGATGTGGCTGCGCAGGGTCGAGAGCTTCATCCGTGCAAAACGCGAGCCGATCAGGGCGCCGATGCCGACCAGCGCGACGCCGCGCACCCACGGCGGCAAGCCGCCCTCGATCGCGCCGACGCCGTGGAGCAGGCTGGAGGCGAGCATGGCGCCGAACATCCAGCTTGCCGGAAATTTCGCCCAGCGCAGCACGAGCGCCGCTCCGATGGAGGCTGCGATCAGCGCCACGAGCTCGATCGGCGAGGCGCTGGCGGAGGCAATCGTCGGCGGCGCCGCCGGTGCTATGCCGAGCACCGCCAGCATCAGTGGTAAAGCGGCGGTCAGGATGATCACGCGCATGGTCTGCACCACGGCGATCGCGGCGACATCGGCGCCTTTCTCGATCGCGAGCATCGTGATTTGCGACAGCGCGCCGGGGCTGCCGGCGAGGAAAGCCGAGGTCTGGTCCCAGCCATGTACGCGCTGCAGGTAGAAGCTGCTGCCGAAGATCGAGCAGACGGTGGCGAGCGAGAGCAGCGCGATGGTGAGCGGATAGGCGCTCACATGCTGGATCAGTTGCCGCGATACCAGGGAGCCCAGCGAGATGCCGAGCAGAACCAGCACGGTCTGGGTCACCACCGGCGGCACGGTGAGCGGCCGGCCGGCGAGCGCGGCGATGCCGACCGCGATCATCGCGCCGGAAATCAGCCCGCCCGGCAGGTTCGCCCACAAAAACAGCAGGCCGCCCGCGGCGCCGATGACGAGCGTCTCGGTCGTATTGAGGATGTTCGCGCGGCTGGGAATGGCAAGCGCCATCGATGCGGGAAGCTGGTTCACGCTGGCGTTATGCCAAATCCGCAGGCCCGCGACAAATGCATCTCGCGATTGCAGCAATGCGCCGGATTTTTAGAGCGTCGCTGCTCGCCATCCCCGTGTTCGGGATGGCGGGGTGCCGCTTACTTCGCTCCCGCGCTCTTGTCGGCGGCTTCCTTCAGGCATTCGCGGCGGAATTTCTTGCGCTCCTTGCCGTGCAGACTCTTCGCATCGGCCTGCTTGGAGCATTCCAGCGAGGCGGCGCTGCGCGCCTTCTTCTCTTCCGGCGTCGGCGCCGCCTTGGTCTCGGTCTTGGCCGTGTCCTTCGGTGCGGGCGTGGTGGTTTGCGCAAAGGCGGTGCCCGTCAGCAGGAACGCGGCGAGGGCGGTTGTGGTGGCGAGGGAGGAAAACTTCGGCATGGAGCGCACCTCGAATGAGTGGACGCGAAACCGTCGTCGCCCGATGCTGAACCGCCGATGAATATCGCGCGTATCGGGCGCCACAATATTTTGAGCGGGCGGTTCGCCAATGCGTTGTCGCAAGTTCCGGTTGCGTTAGGATGCGGCCCTCGTCAACGCGCTGAGGTTTGACGGAAAGGGAGAACAACCATGACAATTCAAGCCAAACTGCTTTGTGCGATGGCCGCCTCGGGTCTTGCCGCATTCGTGATGTCGGCGCCGGCGCAGGCCCTGACCGCGCAGGAATGCAGCGCCAAGTACCAGGCAGCCAAGGCAGCCGGGACACTGGGCGGCCAGAAGTGGAACGACTTCCGCAAGGCCGAGTGCGGCGCAAACGCAACGCCAGCCGCTGCCGCGCCCGCTGCACCGACAGCCGCCGCGCCCGCGCCGGCCCCGGCCGCCAAGGAGGCCAAGAAGGAAGCTGCTCCAGCCGCAGCGCCCACGTCGCCGGCAGGACCGGCGGTATTCCCGAACGCGGTCGATCCGAAATACTCCAAGGAGACCGAGGGCAAGGCCCGCATGCACACTTGCGTCGACCAGTACAATGCCAACAAGGCCAGCAATGCCAATGGCGGCCTGAAGTGGATCCAGAAGGGCGGCGGCTACTACAGCGAATGCACCAAGCGGTTGAAGGGCGCTGCTTGATCTCCTAGGGCATGATCCGGAAAAGTGGACACCGGTTTTCCGAAAAAGATCATGCCCAAACAAAGCAAATGGCGCGGCCGGAGTACGACACTGGCCGCACCAGCCTTCATGGTGCCGTGTTTCGGCCGACATTGCGATGGGCTGTGCGGGCTCGGCAAAGCGGCGTGACATCTCGGCCCGCCGAGCGTAGACAGCGCAGGCAGCCGCGAGATTTGACATGAGCCCATCGACCGATCGTGCCGGGATCAATCCGGAACCCACGCGCCGCGCCGCGCTCGGCCTGATGGCTGTCGGCGTTACGCTGCTCAGCCGCGCTGCCGCCGCGCAGGACGAAGAGAAGGTGTTGACCGAAGCGGCCGTGCTGCGCGATCCGGAGATCCCTGTCGCCGGCAACGCCAAGGGCGACATCAGCATCGTCGAGTGGTTCGACTATCAATGTCCCTATTGCCGCAAGATCGCACCTGAACTGCAGCAAATTGCGCAGGACGATGGCAAGGTGCGCCTGGTGTGGAAGGACTGGCCGATCCTGGGCGATGTATCGAAGGTTGCATCGCGCATGGCGTTGGCGGCGAAGTATCAGGACAAGTTTCAGGCCGCGCATGAGGCGATGATGGGCCTCACCACGAAGCTGACCGAGCCGCGGATACAGGAGGTGCTCGCAGGTGCGAGCATCGATATGGATCGCTTGAAGCGCGATCTTGCGGCCAATGCCACATCAATCGATGCCATTCTTACGCGCAACAACGCGCAGGCCGAGGCGTTTGGTTTTCAGGGCACGCCGTCCTTCATCGTCGGTAAATTCCGCGTGCCCGGCATCCTGACCAAGGAGCAGTTCGTGCAGGCCATTGCCGATGCGCGCAAGGCGAACATGAGCCGCTAATGGCCGTCGTGCTCGCTAGCGCGACGAAATCCTCTGCCAATCCTCATGGGCGCGAGCCTTCAGCGCCTTCAGGTCATCGGCGGCAACGTCCCAGTTGACGATGGTGCGGCCGCTCTGCGCGAGTTGGCCGCCCGCCACGCTCGACGTTCGCATCGAATCATAGAGATAAACGCCCGCAATCAGCAGCAGCGCACCCAAGATCATTCCGAAAAACGTTCGCATGACGAAACCTCCGGTGACCGCAGATAACGGGGATGGCCGGCGGATGGTTCCGGGTCGGGCCGGAACCGCACTCACGCCCGCCCGAAGGCGCGCAACACGTAATCGATGAACACGCGTACGCGCGGCGAGAGCTGGCGATTGCGTGGGTAGAGCAGGGATACCGGGACCGAGGGCGGCGGACATTCCGTGAGCACCTCAACGAGGGCCCCGCGCCCGAGATCGGCTTCGGCGTGGAAGCGCGGCACTTGGACCAGGCCAAGGCCGAGCCGCGCGGTAGCGAGGTAGCTCTCCGGTCCCGTCACCGACATGATCGCCGGCAGCATCACTTCGCGAACTGTGCCGTCGACCACAAACTCCATCGGCCGCAGCCGTCCCGTTGTCAGCGAGCGTATCCCGATCATGCGGTGGCCTTCGAGCACATCGGGACCAGACGGCGTGCCGAAGCGCTCGAAATAACGAGCCGCCGCGCAGGTGAGGCGCTCCAGCATCACCACCTGCCTTGCGATCATGTCGCTGTCGGGCAGATGGCCGAAGCGCAACACGCAATCGACGCCTTCCTCGATCAGGTCGATCCAGCGGTCGCTCTCGCTCATATTGATCTCGATGTCGGGATATTCCGTGAAGAAGCCCGGCAGGTTCGGCAACAAGAAGTGACGCGCCAACGTGCCCTGCACTTCCAGCCGCAACAGCCCCTTCGGCTTGCCGCCGGCGAATGCACCTTCGGCATCCTCGAGGTCGGCGATCAGCGACAGGCAGCGGCGATAATACGCTTCGCCATCGAGGGTCGGGCGGACATGCCGTGTCGTGCGTTCGATCAGCCGCACGCCGAGCCGTGCCTCCAGCGATTTGACGGCGTCCGTCACCGTCGAGCGCGGCAGCCCGAGATCCTCCGCCGCCAACGAAAAGTTGCGCCGCTCCACCACGCGGGTGAACACCCGCATCGCATCGAACCGATCCATCTCGATTGTCCGAGTTTTACGAACAGTAAGGCCAAAAAATACATAATTATCCGGGAGATGGAAGCGCCTACTTTACTCCTGCCACCCAGCGGCCTGGCCGCAAATCAGCAGGAGAACAAAGATGTCGAACGGGACCAAAAAAGTAGCACTGGTAACGGGCGCCTCGCGCGGGATCGGCGCTGCGGTCGCCCAACGCCTTGCAAAGGACGGCTTCACCGTCGTGATCAATTACGCCGGAGACACCAAAGCCGCCGAGGCGGTGGCGAGCCGGATCGAAGCGGCCGGCGGACGGGCGCTTACCGCCAAGGCCGATGTCAGCGATCCCAATGCAGTGCGCGGCATGTTCGATGCGGCGGAGGCCGCCTTCGGCGGCGTCGACGTGCTCGTCAACAACGCCGGCATCATGAAGCTTGCCAGGATCGCCGACACCGATGACGCGCTGTTCGATCAGCACGTCGCCATCAACCTCAAGGGCAGCTTCAATGCGATGCGCGAGGCCGCGCGCCGGCTGCGCGACGGCGGGCGCATCATCAATTTCTCGACCAGCGTCGTCGGCACAAAGTTCGAGACCTACGGCGTCTACACCGCAACGAAGGCGGCGATCGAGGTCTTGACCGCGATCCTGTCCAAGGAATTGCGCGGACGAGCGATCACGGTCAACGCGATCGCCCCCGGTCCGACCGCGACCGATCTGTTCCTGCACGGCAAGTCGCCGGAATTGATCGACCGCCTTGCCAAGGCGAATCCGCTGGAGCGACTCGGCACGCCCGAAGACATCGCCTCGGTGGTGTCCTTCCTCGCCGGCCCCGACGGTGCCTGGATCAACGGCCAGACGCTGCGTGCCAATGGTGGTCTGGTCTGAAACTTCGACGTCGACGAGGCCTCTTGCGTCAGCGTAGCAAGCATTCCCGGGTTACGCTGGCGCTTCACCCGGGCTACGGCACTTCGTTCAGCCATTCCAGGATCGCCGCGTTCATCTCGCGCGGGTAGGTATGGCTGAGGTCGTCGAGCTCGCGATAGGTGACGGCAGCGCCGGCCGCGCTCAGCGCCTGCTGCGTCTGGCGCGCGACCTGCACCGGGAACATCCAGTCGAGCTTCCCATGCACGATATGGATCGGCAGGCCGCGCAGGCGATCCGCATCCGCCATCTGCGCCATCAACGGATGGAAGGTCGCGGCGACAGGCGCAAGATGGGTGAAGGGCGAGGCGCCGTCCAAGCCTGAAACATAGCAGAACGTGCCGCCGTCGCTCATTCCCGTCATCAGCATTCGCTTCTCGTCGATAGTCCAGCGCGCCCGCACGAAATCGAGAATGCGGACCAAATTCGGCGTGTCGATATCGTCGCCCATCAAGGCCCAGGTGCTTCCGCGCGCGGTCGGCGAGACCAGGATGGCGCCGCGGCTGCGGGCATCGCGCAGCCAGCTCCACAAGAAGCCGCGGCCATTGCCGCTGCCGCCGTGCAGCGCCATCACCAGCGGCCAGGCGCGCTCGGGTGTGTAATATTCCGGCACGTAGAGCGAAAAGCCGCCGCGGCTGCCGGGCTCGTTACTGTCGTGCAGGATGCCGGTGGTTTCACCGGCGGGCTCGGCCAGCCGCGCCAGCAGTTCGGCATCCCCGCGCAAGGCGGGATCGGTGAAGAACTCGTTCACCGGCGGCAATCGCGCGGCCAGCGGATAGAGCGCTTCCAGCGCGCGCGGCGTGTAGCGCAGCGCGCGGAACACGCTCACCAGATCGCCATTGCCGTCCTGTACCGCGCGCAGGCCCTGCCAGGCGGCGAGCGCCGCATCGCTTGCGGCTTCGAGCTGCGCGCTGATCGCGGCAAATTGCTCCGGCCAGTCGGCGAGCCGCGGGCGGACCGCGCGCAGCGCTTCGTCCGGCTCGCCCGCGATCTGCATCACATGGCCGAACTCCGGCGGGTGCAAATGGCGCGCGATGAAGCCGAGCGATTCGAGCGTCTGCAACAGCGGCGGCAGCACGGCCACGATGTCGTCCACCACGGCCTCGCTCATTGCGACGCTCCCGGTGCTCAATGCAGCCGCGGCCCCTTCAACAGTTTCGTGCGATCGATCGAGGCCAGCGTGACGTCGAAGGTGACGCCTTCGTGATAGACGGTGAGCGGCACGTCGACGCCGGCGGTGCCGAGCGACCAGAGCTTGCGATAGAAGCTCGCCTGACTCATCACCTTTTCGCCGTCAACGGCGAGGATGACGTCGCCGGTCTTCAGCTCGGCGCGCGCCGCCGGCCCCTTGCCGGCGATGCCGACTACGACAATGCGGTTGTCGATCTCGGTCGTGTACATGCCTAGCCAGGGCCGCGATGGCCGGTTGACGCGGCCATATTTGCGCAGGTCGTCGAACACCGGCATCAAGAGGTCGATCGGCACCATCATGTTGACGTGCTCGGCGCGGGCGTTGCGCTCGCGTTCGAGCTGCAGCGAGCCGATGCCGATCAATTCGCCTTTGCCGGAGATCAGCGCGGTGCCGCCCCAATTGGGATGCGCGGGATAGGTGAAGATCGCTTCATCGAGCAGATATTCCCAATAGCCTGCGAATTCCTGCTTCGCCACGATCTGGCTCGCCAGCGAGCGGGTGCGGCCGCCGGCGCCGCCGACCACGACATTGTCGCCGACCCTCGTCGCGGCGGAGGAGCCGATCGGCATTGGCTCGATGCCCGGCCGTCCCAGCGCCTGCACCAGGCCGAAGCCGGATTCGAAATCGAAGCCGAGCGGATGGCCCTCGATCACACGACCGTCGCCAAGATGCAGCCACACGGTTTCCGCTTCAGTGATGAGATAGCCGATCGTCAGCACCAGCCCGTCGTCGATCAGGACACCGTTGCCGGCGCGCTCCGTGCCGAGCGTCTCCGCGCTGAACGCGTCGGACGGGATGATGGAGTGCAGTCCCACCACGGCGGTAAGCGTGCGGTCGAGGTCGAATTTGTAGTTGCCGGAACTGGGCTGGTGCGCCGGTGGCACTTTCCATTCGGTCAAGGAAGACATGAAGGATCTCCGTAAGAATCGCGTTTCCTTCGACTAACGCCGCACCCAATAGTCAATGTCCGGTCGATCGTCCCGGAGGCAATATAACAACGAAATGAGCCCAGCGCGAGCGGGCTTCATCGTTTGGAACGACTACAAATGCGTCAGCCCCGCCGGTGCTGACGATTTTGAAACCGAACGCATCCGGGGATAGCATCGGGTCTGGCTAGCGGGTTACGCCCGAGCGGGTATGTGTCGCGGGAGCAAAGATCGTTGAAGGCGGAACGTCGCGCGCCCGCAAGTGCGGGCATCCTGATGTATCGCCGTTCGGGGGCGCGGCTGGAAGTTCTGCTCGTGCATCCCGGCGGGCCTTACTGGCGCCGCAAGGACGAGGGCGCGTGGTCGATCCCGAAGGGCGAGATGGACGGGGAAGAGGATGCAATCGCGGTGGCCCGTCGTGAATTTGCCGAGGAGACCGGCGTCGTCCTTGATCAGCCGTTTGAGCCGCTGGGCGAGATCCGCCAGCGTGCCGGAAAGCGCGTGATCGCCTTCGCCGTCGAAGGCGATCTCGATGTGCATGCTATCAGGAGTAATATGTTCGAGATCGAGTGGCCACCGAGAAGCGGGAAGATGCAGGCATTCCCTGAGATCGACCGCGCCGAATGGTTCGATCTCGCGGCCGCGCATGCGAAGATCCTCGAAGGCCAGCGGCCGCTGCTCGATCGTCTCGCCGAGCTTGTCGGCCCATCAGGGAGGAGTTTATGAGCGACCGCTTTGATCTCGCGCGCTTTGTCGATGCACAGGCTCCGGTTTATCGGCAGGTTGTGGCGGAGCTCAGCCGCGGCCGCAAGCAAAGCCACTGGATGTGGTTCATCTTCCCACAGCTTGCCGGCCTCGGGTTCAGCGCGATGGCGCAGCGTTTTGCGATCGCTTCCCGCGACGAGGCGATCGCCTATCTCCAGCATGATATCCTGGGACCGCGGCTCCTGGAGTGCATGCGTCTGGTCAACGCGGTCGAAGGCAAGACCATCCGGGACATTCTCGGCAGCCCCGATGATCTGAAGTTCCGCTCCTCGATGACCTTGTTCGCCGCCGCGTCGGCCGCTCCGGAATTTCCCGCTGCGCTGAAGAAATATTATGGCGGCGAAGCCGATCCGAGAACGCTGGAGTTGCTCGGCTAGCCAGTCCATTCGCTGTCATTCCGGGGCGCGACGAAGTCGCGAGCTATGATGTGCAATTGCACATCAGAGAATCCATCAGGCCGCATGCGCAGGTGGAGAAATGGATTCCGGGCTCGCGCTGACGCGCGCACGGAATGACGGCGCGTATCGAACGCGAGGCATGCAGAAATTGTCTCGAAGTCACTCCGCCTTCGCGTGCACGCGCGATGGCATGATCCGGAATGGGCGATTCTCCTTCAGCCATGCGGCGCGCTCGTCGCGCAACAGCGTGCGACGGACCTTGCCGGAATCGTCGCGCACCTGCGCGTCCACGATTTCAAAGCTCTCCGGATGCTTGTAGCGGCTCAGCCTGTCGGCGAGGAAATCGCTCATGCCATCGGCGATCGCCTGCGCGTTGACCGCCGGATCGCACTCGATGATCGCATGGATGCGCTGGCCGAATTCGGGGTCGGGCAGGCCGACCACCACGCAGGAGCGCACGTCGGGATGCGCACACACCGCAGCCTCGACCTCCGCCGGATAGATGTTGGCGCCGCCGCGCAGGATCATGTCGGCGAGCCGGTCGCCGAGATAGAGATAGCCATCTTCATCCAGCCGGCCGATGTCGCCAAGCGACTCCCAGCCGTCGGCGCGGCGCTTCGGTTCGGCGCCGAGATAGTGATAGGTGGTGCCGGCGCCATCATTGGGCAGGAAATAGATCTCGCCGGTCTCGCCGGGAGCGACGTCATTGCCGTCCTCGCCAATGATGCGCAGGCGCGCAGTCTCGCCGATCTTGCCGACCGAGCCCTTGTGCGCGAGCCATTCGACGCCGGAGATGATGCAGGAGCCCTGCCGTTCGGTGCCGCCATAGAGCTCCCAGATCCGCTCCGGCCCCAGCCACTCGATCCATTTCTCCTTCAGCCATGGCGGCATCGGCGCCGCCATGTGGAACACGACCTGCAGGCTGGAGAGATCGTAGCGGTTGCGCACCTCGTCCGGCAGCGACCAGATCCGGTGCATCATGGTCGGCACGAAATTGACCCATTGCACGCGCTCGGCCTCGATCTGCCGCAGCGTCTCCTCGGCATCGAACTTCGTCAGGCCGGTGAGGCGTCCGCCGCCGAACAAGGCAAAATGCGAAACGATGAATGGCGCGTTGTGATACAGCGGCCCCGGATTGAGCAGCGAGGCGCCGAGCGGGATGCTGAGCGGTGGCGCCATGGTGGTATCGACCACGGCGGGCAGATGATCGAGGATCACTTTCGGCCGGCCGGTCGAGCCGCCGCTCGTCATCGCCTTCCAATAGCGCGAGACGGGAGCCGCGAGCGGCTCGTCGGAAAATCCTTCGGGCACGAAGCCGATTGGCAGCGAGTTCGGCGCATTCCAATTGGGTTCGCCGCCCACCACCAGCGCGGGCTTGAGGATATCGAGCACCGCGGCCGCTTCGCCGCGCGGCAATCGCCAGGACAGCGAGGTCGGCGTCGCGCCGCACTTCCATACCGCAAAGGTGGTCTCGAAGAATGCGTTGCTGTTGGGCAGCCCGATCGCGACGAAGTCGCCGGGCTTGACGCCCTTGGCCGCAAACGCCCGCGCGCGGGCATTGGCACCGCGCTCGAGTTGCTCCCACGTCAGCGTATCCTGTCCATGACGAATGGCGATCGTATCCGCCGGCTGGCGTTCAGCATACCAGCGCGGCACGTCGGCGATCGGGATCAGCATGAGGCGTTTCCATTTTTAGTGGGCTGCTCGCAGCCGCTTTTGTGTTCTGAGGCATGTCGCGTGTCGCCACTCAAACACTTCATCAACAAGGCGCCAGGCGAGTCAAGCTGTGGCTCAAAGCGACGAAGGCGGAAAGTGAATTCGTCATTCGTTCGCGCCAACAATCGCCACCCGTCATTCCGGGGCGCGCGTCAGCGCGAGCCCGGAATCCATGGGGCCGCAGGTGTTGGTGGGAAAATGGATGCCGGGCTCGATGCTGCGCATCGCCCCGGAATGACAGCGCATGTACACCTCACCGGCTATCGGCCGATCCTTCGATCGCGTGCGCAGGTGCAGGACGCGATCCACCCTGTGGCTTGCGCGTGTAGATTTGTTCGATCTCGGCCGCGAAGCGATGCTCGAGCGCCGGGCGCTTGTTCTTCAGCGTCGGCGTTAGCAGGCCGGCAGCAATGGTCCATGGCTCCAGCGTCCACCATACCGCGCGCGGTGTCGCATAGGCCGGGTAGGCTTTGACGGCCTCGGCGATCCGTTTGACGAGGAACGCGGTTTCTGCGTCCGCGCCGCTGCCCGCGAGTCTGGCCTTCTCCCGCTCCCAGCTTTTCGCATTCAGCACCACGAGCGCCGCGAGGAAAGGACGATTCTCGCCGATCACCATGGCCTGCTCGAACAAGGGATCGGCGAGGATCGCGGTTTCGAGATCGACGGGCGCGATCTTCTCGCCGGTCGAGGTCACCAGGATGTCCTTGATGCGGCCGGTGATGCTGATGCGGCCGCCTTCGATGCGGGCCTGATCGCCGGTATGCAGCCATCCGTCGGCTTGCTTGATTCGGCGCGTCTCGTCCGGACGGTGCCAATAGCCGAGCATCACGTTGGGCCCCCGCACCAATAGCTCCTGATCCTCACTGATGCTGACTTCGATACCGTCGAGCGGCCGGCCGACCGAGCGGGGATCGTTGTCATCTGCGGTATTGACGGAGACGACGGGTGACGTCTCGGTCATGCCATAGCCCTGCAGGATGTCCAGTCCGAGCGCGAGGAACAGCCGGATCACGCGCTCGCCGATCGCCGCGCCGCCACTGACGGCGACGCGCAGCCGCCCGCCGAACTGAGCCAGCACCTTGTCGGCGACCAGGCGCTTGAGCAGCGGCCAGAGCATCCGGTCGAACAGCGACGGGCTGCGGCCTTGTTGCCTCGCGTCAAAGCGCCGTCCGCCGACGGCAACGGTAAGATCGAGCAATTCGCGTTCGAAGCGGCCGGCCGCCTCGCTGTGCTGCATGATCAGGGCATAGATGCGCTCATAGATCCGCGGCACCGAGATCAGCACGGTCGGCCGCACCTGCTTCAAATCATCGGAGAGCTGCTGCACCGATCGCGCATAGGCGACGCAGGCGCCGGCGGCGATCGGATAGTAGTAGCCGCCGGTGCGCTCGAACGTATGCGACAGCGGCAGGAAGGACAGGAAGACATCATTTGGGCTGGCGGCGATGCGCGCGTGGATCGCCTTGACGTTCGCCACGATGTTGCCGTGCGAGAGCATGACGCCTTTGGGGCGCCCGGTCGTGCCGGAGGTGTAGACGATCGCGGCAAGATCATCCGGCTGCAACGCGACGTCGTCTGTGACGGCCTCGGCCGCCTGTCCGCGCTCCAGCCAGGATTTCAGCGCCATGAGGCGATGATCCATCATTGCCGGGTTTTCGGTACCTTGCAGATCGACGCAGACGACACGCTTGAGCGTATCCGTCGGCGCGCCGGCGCTTGCGAGGATCCGCCAACGGTCGATGGTGTCGACCAGCAGCAGCGACGCCGCGGAATCCTTCAGGATGTAGACGATGCTTTCGGGATTATCGATCGCGTGCATCGGCACCGGCACCAGGCCGCGCGACAATGCGGCCTGGTCCATCGCGATATGTTCGATGCCATTTGGCATCAGGATGGCGACGCGCTCGCCGGCTGCGAACCCCTCGGCGGCGAGTGCGCGCCGCCAGCGGTCGAACTCCAGGTCGATCTGGTGCCAGGAATGGCTGACCCAGCGCCCGGCGGCTGCATCGAAATGCCGGTAGGCTTCCGTATCAGGCGTTGCCCGGACGCGCCAACGCAGCAGCTCGGGCAGCGTGCGGACCTGCGCAAGCGTATCCGGCGCGCCGGTTTGCGGGATCAAAGGGGCGCCGGACCGTTCTTCCATCTGCACTTAGCCTCCCGACGACGTTGAGCGTCAAACGAAAACATGAATCTGTCGCACGGGGGCTACCTCACATCTTTGACTTGGCGCAAGAATGGTTATGTGGCGCGCCGGATGTCCGGACTCACTCCTCCAATGTGAATCCAACCCGCAGCGTGACCTGGTAGTGGCGAACGGCGCCATTCTCGATATGGCCTCGCGTCTGCACGACTTCGAACCACTTCATCTCGCGAATGGTCTTGGCAGCGCGGGCAATGGCATTCTGGATCGCATCCTCGATGCTCTTCTCGGACGATCCGACGAGGTCCAGGATCTTGTAGACGTGGTCTTTCTCGGCTGTCGTCGGCATGGCAAAACCTCCTTTGCAAGTGGTTTCAGGTCATTCGCGGCGTATCCGGATTGTCGCTCCGTCCACCCAGGATCAGTCGGCAGTGGCGCGGCGTCCAGTCTGAACGAGTTCACTGCACCTGGAGTTCCGCTCGCCTCGCTGCTCGCCCAACAACATGCGCCGGTGGTCATGGCCCCAGCGCCGGTTCTGACTGGTCGAGATTTCCCGATCACGCTATCATCCCCAGGTTGCAGATCTTTCCGAGACGATAAGTTCAGATCGTCGCGCCCAGGGGGGGGAGCCTCATGAGATCGAGCGCTGCGGCCGTTGGCCTCTTGATCTGGTCCTGTCTTCCCGCCACCGCGGCGCAGTCCGGTGCCGAGCTTTATGCGCAGCACTGCGCCCAGTGCCACGATGCGGGCGATCCGCAGAGCCGCATTCCCAACCGCGCCGCATTGCAGTCGATGGCGTTCGAGCATGTGCTCAGAGCCATCACGTCGGGGAGCATGGCTCCCATGCTTAAGGACCGCACCGATGATGAGCGCAAAGCGATCGCCTCCTTCGTCACGGGGAGACAGGTTGGCGACAGCGCTCCTGCCGCCAAGGCCGACGCAGCGGGGCACTGCGTGGAAGCCGCCCACGGCTTCGACGGGGCGTTCGACCGGCCGCGATGGACCGGTTGGGGCGCTGATATCAACAACAGCCGATTTCAAGCCGCCGAGATGGCGGGCCTGACGGCGGACGAGGTGCCTCGGTTGCGCCTGAAATGGACGTTCGGCTTTCCTGGCGTCTCCACTGCCAATGCCCAGCCCGCCGTGATCGGCGGCATGCTGTTTGTCGGCGGCGCCGATAGCAAGGTGCACGCGCTCGACGCCAGGAGCGGCTGCACGTTCTGGACGTTTGCGACGGACGCGCCAGTACGCACCGCGATCAGCTTCGGTCCGCTGCCGGGCAAGAATGAGTTCGCGATTTTCTTCGGCGATATCCGTGCCAATGCCTACGCCGTCAACGCAACAACGGGCGCACTGATCTGGAAGCAGAAGGTGGAAGACCATCCCGCCGCCCGGATTACCGGAACGCCGGCTCTGTTTTCCGGCGTCCTCTACGTTCCAGTCTCCTCCATCGAGGAAGCGACGGGATCGCGGCCCGCTTACGAATGCTGCACGTTTCGCGGCAGCGTGGTGGCCCTGGACGCGGCGACCGGCGCGCCGATCTGGAAGTCGTACACGATTCCGGAAGCGCCTCGTCCGACGACCAGGAATGCCGCGGGGGTGCAACTTTACGGTCCGTCCGGCGCCTCGGTGTGGTCCGCGCCGACGATCGATGTGAAGCGCGAGGCCCTGTACGTCGCGACAAGCAACTCCTATTCGAACCCGCCGGCGGATACGAGCGACGCCATCGTCGCATTCGACCTGAAGTCCGGCCGGATGTTGTGGCATCGGCAGGCAACCCCCAAGGACAGCTATGTCGTCGCCTGCTACGGGTACGACAAGACCAACTGTCCGGAAGATCCCGGTCCGGACCACGATTTCGGCCAATCGCCAATCCTGGTGAGCTTGCCGGACGGGCGCCGCATGCTGGTGATCGGGCAGAAGTCAGGAATAGTCCACGCTTTCGATCCCGATGACGAGGGCAAGATCATCTGGCAAACGCGGGTCGGCAAGGGAGGGCCGCTGGGCGGCAGCGAGTGGGGCTCCGCCGCTGATCAGCAGCGGATCTATGTCGCGAACTCCGACGTGCGGTTTCTTCGCGATGGCACAAGGCGTCTCGATCCGAACGCCGGCGGCGGTCTGTTCGGGCTGAATCTGGCTGATGGCAAGGTCACCATGCAGGTGGCGCCGGTCTCCTGTGGTGAGCGCGAGCGATGCAGTCCAGCCCTCTCCGCGGCGGTTAGCGCCATTCCTGGTGTTGTCTTCTCCGGCGGCGTGAGCGGTTATTTGCGCGCCTACGCGACCGACGATGCGCGTCTGCTCTGGGAATTCGACACCGCGCGCGACTATGAGACGGTGAACGGCGTCCCGGCACACGGCGGCGCCATTGACGGGCCCGGTCCGGTGATTGTGGACGGCATGCTCTATGTCAATTCAGGCTACGCGCAATGGAGCGGCATGCCCGGCAACGTGCTGCTCGCGTTCGAGGTGAGCCCTCCGTGAAATGGGACGCGGTGACCGATCGGGCGCGTTACGAACGTAACAGACTAATGATCCTGCGAAATCGAGCTGAAACTCCCCGCGACCAACATTCCCCTTTCGTAGACCGGGGCATGTTAGAAAGGCGGAGACTGTACGATGAGGGCAGAGATCAGCACCAAGAAACTTTCCGTCGGCTTCGCCAGCAATGAAGTCCCGACGGTTACCCTGCAGGAGCTTGAAGCGGATCCTCACGGTGTATTCCGTGCCTACCGCAAGGAATACCCCGTGGTGTTGCACGAAACCGGCGGATATTTCGTGCTGCGCTTTTCCGATGTTGACCGTCTGAGCAAGGATCTACGCTTCCGCCCCACCGGAACGAGCTTTCCCACGATGCAGGGCTTCGACAGCGGGACGATCTTCGATGTGTTCGACTATGGCATGCTGACGGCCGACGGCGATGTACATCGGCGCCGTCGCGCGCCGTTCTCACGATTATTTGCTGCCCGCGCAATTGCTGAGATGCGTCCAAGCATTCGCCGTACGGCCGAAGATATCATCGAGGATTGGTACGGCGATGGCGAGGTCAATTTGCTCGACGAATTCGCGGCCAAGATACCCGCCCGCATCATTGCCGATCTTCTCGGACTCCCGCGCGAGGACATCCCGGAGTTTACGCTGCTGGTCTATGAGGTGACCAAGGCCTTCAGTCTTGGGCTCAGTCCGGACGATCTCGTCGAGATCGAGAGGGCGGGGCAAAGGCTACGCGAGTACGTCGACAAGATCCTCGGCGAACGTCGCTGCAGCCCGCGCGGGGATTTCCTGTCCGCGTTCCTGGCTGCCGCTGGCGAAGCCGGTGAAATGTCCCCCGAGGAGATGCTTTACCAGATTTTCCAACTGATCGTCGGTGGCACCGATACCACCAGGGTCGCGATCGCAGTACAGGTCGCTCTTCTGCTTCAGCATCGCGAGCAATGGGCGGAGGTGTGTCGTGATCCCGCTCTGGTTTCGGGCGCGGTCACCGAAGCGATGCGCTTCGAACCCAGCGTCGGGGCGGTCGCAAGGGTCACAAGCGAGGATGTCGATGTTGGCGGAACTGTCATCCCGGCCGGCCAGCTTGTCACGCTATCGACCATGTCGGCCATGCGCGACGAGATGGCCTATGATCGTCCTGACACCTTCGATATTCATCGCACCGACCAGCCACGGCTGCATCCGATCTTCGGCTATGGCGCGCATCGGTGCATCGGCGAGGCGATCGCCCGCGCCGAATTGGAGGAAAGCCTCAGCGCAATCGCTGGCCGCATACCGCAGCTCAACCTGGATGTGCCGCCGAAAATCAGCGGCCATTTCGGAATCCGCCGCGCCGACACCATGCGGCTCTCCTGGAAGCCGTAAGACGGTCCGGCAAATTCCTGCGCTACAGACGCCGGCGCGACCGCAATTGGCTGGAGATCCGGCGGCTGCGGTCGGCCAATTCGTCCGCCTCCAGGTCGACAGCGGCGGAGGCCAGGCGATAGCTGCCGATCCGGCCGATGACATCGGCGGGCGAGACCTGTGGCCGGGCGCCGCTGGAGTCACGCTGAACAGATGGACTGCCGATGGTCCGCCTGGTCGCAGCGTCGACGCAGACTGCTTGATAAGCCTCCCTCTGGGGCTTGATGACGATCACGCAGTCCCGGTTGGCCGAGTAGGGCACGCGGAAGCTCAAGTAAGAGACGGTCATCGTCGGTCCTGTTCACGGGCAAAGTTCCGCAGTTCGCAGACGAGGACGCCTGCGGCCATTGCTTCGCGGGATTGGGAAGGGAGTTACGTGTTGGTTCAGTCAGCCCGCAGCGTCAGCGCGCGCGAGCAGAGTGTGTAGGTCGGGGTGCTCATGACCCGATACCTAACGCAAATCCTTGAAAAGTCGCTTCGATCTATCTCTAAAATTTGATGCAATCGCGAGATTGCTGTCGGCCGCGCGCGCTTTGCTCGATCTCCTCGAAGAGGCGGTCGCTAGAAAAATGAAGTCGGTCTGTTTGATCTGTATCAAAGAAACTGGCGTGGGGGCGGCCGGAATGCAGATTTGTCGATCGGCGGTTTCAACACAGGGGCAATGAGATGAGCATCCTTTGGACGATCATCATTGGCTTTATCGTTGGAGTGATTGCCAAATTCATCATGCCTGGCGACAAGACGGAGCCGAAGGGCTTCATTCTGACGACCATCTTGGGGATCGTCGGCGCATTCGTCGCGACTTACCTGGGCCAGTCCGTTGGATGGTATCAGCCCGGTGAATCTGCAGGTTTCCTTGGTGGCGTGGTGGGCGCAGTCGTCGTACTCTTTGTCTACGGCCTGTTCGCAGGCCGCCAAGGCCGCGCGACCTGATGTGGAGGAGAGGCAGCGCCTCTGACCTATCGGTGCGGGCAGCGCTGCAAGACGACCATCGGCCGAGAATGACGCGCTACGTGACCATATCCACGTCCTGCCTGATCCGGTCGCCATCCGGATCCATCGCAAGCACATAAGCGGTAGGCCAAACGTGCAAGTTTAAGAAATCGCCAACGGACCGTGTTCAACACATGACCGGCGAATTGTCGAAACGACCAATCGCAATGGGCTCGATCGGCGTCCGCCGCACCCGGCCCCTCGTGTTTTGGATTGCGACTTTCGCGGCAATCACCGCGGTCGTGATCTTGTTGCGCGAAGTTCTGCTGCCATTCGTCGCCGGCATGGCGCTTGCGTATCTGTTCAATCCCCTGGCTTCTCGCATCGAGCGCTTGGGGGTGAACCGGCTCGTGGCCACGCTTGCCATTATCGCGTTCGTCGTTGCGCTGATCAGCATCGCGATGGTTCTGACAGTGCCCGTCATCGTCCGTGAGCTCTGGTATTTCGGCGAACACCTGCCGCTCTATGTCCGACGGGTGCATACGTTGGCAACCGATCCGGACCGACCGTGGGTAAGCAGGATCGTCGGAGAGGGACTGAACCACACCGAACGCTCGATCGGCGAGCTGACGAGAATGGCTACCAGTTGGTTCGACACCATCCTCAGGTCGCTGTGGTCCGGGGGACGGGCTCTGATCTCGATCGTCTCGCTTGGCATCGTCACGCCGATCGTTGCCTGCTACCTGCTCTACGATTGGGACAAAATGATTGCGACGGTCGACAATTGGGTTCCGCCGGCACATCGTGAAACGGTTCGGATGCTTGCACGCGAGGTCGATAAGACGATCAGCGGATTCGTCCGCGGGCAGAGCTTCCTCTGCCTCGTGCTCGCGGTGTACTACGCAGCGGCATTGAAACTGATCGGTCTCGAACACGGGATCCTGGTAGGCGTCGTGGCCGGCTTGATCAGCTTCATCCCGTATCTCGGTGCGCTTTCGGGCCTGGTGGTATCTGTGTGCATCGCGATTGCTCAATTCTCGCCGGACTGGAAGCCGATTTGGCTCGTGTTGGCCATTTTCATTGTCGGACAAGCGCTGGCCGACTACGTCCTGGCGCCAAATCTGGTGGGCCGTCGTGTGCATCTGAATCCGGTTTGGGTGATGTTCGCGCTGTTCGCCTTCGGCTATTTGTTCGGGTTCGTGGGCCTGTTGGTCGCGGTACCGCTCGCTTCCGCCATTGGCGTGCTGACGCGGTTTTCATTCCGCACTTACTATGCGAGCTCGTTGTATGCCTCGAGCGCCACCGCAGCGACGGAGACTGAGCCCTAGGCGCGCGACCAGGCGCCGGAGGCCGTCGCTCGGGTTTAGCCGCGACCGACGAGATGGGCTGCGGAGCGCCAGGCGTGACGCGACAGCGCTTCGAGGCTTCGAACCGTTTCGACGCGAACGAGCGCCGCGTCGGCGGTAAGCGTTCCATTGGCGACCGCGCCCAGCGTCGCGCTGCGGTGGGTGCGCAGCATTTCGCCAAGTTGCGTCGCGCAACGCTCGAGCTCGGGCATGGCCTCGTCAGTGGAGACCGCGCGCGGACCGGCCATGACGTCGCCATGCGAGGCTGTGACCTGCGGCGATCCGTCGGCGCGGGCTGGCGCCGCCACCCCGCGCGCAATCGCGGCCGCGCTTCGCATCGCTTCTGCGCATAGCTCTCCGGCGCGGATGTCCTCCGGTCCGCCACTCACCGAACCGAAATTGATTCCGCTATTCGCCATCTCCGTCAGTCGAGACGCGTGGTCGAGTGCGTGCAGTGTGCTCGTGAGACGCTGTTGCTCGTCGTCGCTCTCAGGCGGTCCGGTCACATCAGACAGGAATATCTGTGCCTGACGCAAGGCGTCTGCAGCATCCTGCACCGATGCGGTGTCCTTCCCCAGTCGGATTGGTTCAGCACGGCCGGCCAGTGCCGCCTCGATCGAACTGCATACCGTTACGAGCGCGCGTGCAATCGTTCGCCGCACCGCTTCCACCGCCACGATCGGGGTCTCAAGCGCGGAAGGGTCGAGGCACCGCGTGAGCGGCGAGCCACGCTCGGGCAGAATACGCTCGACCAGTCGCGTGAACCAGTTGATCAGCGGCAGCAGGACCACCACGCCGACAACATTGTATGCCGTGTGATACAAGGCCAGCAGCGTGACGCCATCGACGGTGCTCGAGGCGCGCACGAGTAGAGGGATGACGACGGGGAAAAGCGCCAGCGCGATAACGGCGGCGATAAGCTTGAAAAGGACATAAGCGATGGCCAGCCGCTTGGCGGTGGTGCTGGCGCCAATCGCGGCCAGGGCGGAACTCGTCGCTGTTCCGATGTTCTGGCCAATGATCAGCGCACAGGCCTGGTCCAGCCCGACCGCGCCGGCGAAGTAGGCGGACAGTGTGACCGCGACGGCGGCCGTTGACGACTGCATCAGCGCAGTCATCACCAGCCCGACCACGACCAGCACCAGCACGCCGAACAGGCCCGACCACCACCCGGCCTCGGGACTGCCGAGAACGGCAGGCAGGTCCGCCGGGTGCAACCGTTCGGCCAGCCCGCCCATGCCCTGCTGCAGGGTCGTCAACCCAAAAAGCACAAGCCCGAACCCGGCGAGGGCGGCGCCCATCCCGGATATTCGCCCGCGGGCCAGAAGCTTGGTCAACGCGCCAACAAAGATCATCGGCAGTGCCGCAGCCGTGAGCGAGACGCGGACGCCGATGAGGGCGACCAGCCAGCCGGTCCCTGTGGTGCCGACATTCGCCCCGAAGACGAGGCCCAGCCCCTGCTGGAACGTGAGCAGACCTGCGCTGACGAGACCGATCGTCGTCATGGTCGTTGCGCTGGAGGATTGCACCAGAAGCGTGACGATAGCGCCCCAGAACGAGCCGTGCAGCGGCGTCGCCGCCGCCTTGGCTAGCACCGTGCGCAGGGCGGACCCGGCCAGCGCCTTCAGGCCGTCCGTCATCACGGTCATGCCAAGCAGGAAGAGGCCGACGCCGCCGAGTGTTGAGATTGCCGTAGACATGCGGGCTCCTGACGATCAGGCCAGTCCTGCACTCTAGCGCAGTTGCGGAGCGAGGGCAGCCGATCGTTCCGGCGGCGTCGACGCCCCTTCCTTCCACGCGGGGACGGTGGCTGGTATTCCGGGGAAGAAAGGCAAGCTTATGGGGGATTAAGGTGTCAGCCAAATCCTCGCATTAGAGGTGGGCCCAGAGTTATTGAAATGGATACGACTGTGGCAGGTGAACTCAACCTTAAGACGCTATTGAGAGATATGAAGCCCGAAATGCAGGAGAGCAGTTTCGTGTTTTGCACGATTGCGAGAGACGAGGAAATTCCCGACCGACACAGCACATCGCAGTGTGGAGGTGTGCGCAGACGAGGCCCTCGATCTCCTACGTAGATGATAGCCGCTATTGGCCCGAAGGGCAGTTCGCCTTGCTAGATTTACTGTCCTGAGACCCAAAAGACTGTCACCGGAAGCCTCAATGATTCCGTTTCGGTTATCGCTCATGGGGGACAGGCAAACTGTCGATACGCCACAAGGCCAGGGACTTGTCCGAATAGTCGCCGCTGGCTTCCGTGCAACCCTCATTGATTGTTGTATCCGGACTAGGAAACAGAAATGGAGCAGATCGAAGGTTCAGCGGCCGCCAGTCTCCATCTTCAATATCCCGGTTCTGGCGAATGCCCGGGAACGTCGTCGTCAGCAGCCATTTGCTTCCGGATCGCTTGATGTTGTCGATCGCGCGGTTGATCTGAGCAAATGAGAAATGCACGAAACAATCCCTGCACAAGACAAGATCGTGTCGTGGAATTGGGTCTTCGACGATGTCCAAGCGCCGAAATTCCCGGTCGCCCTTGCTATGCTTCAACAAATTGGCCTCGATGACTTCAGATACAATATCGGCACCAAGATATCGAATGTCAGCCAGGTCAGTCTCAGCCATCCATGAGAAGTCGCCGCAGGGCAGATCCAGCAACGTTCTCACACCCAGGCCGCGCAGCAAATCCGACAATTCCTCGCGAAGCTTCTGCGTCGCAGTGATTTCAGAGCCGACGCCCGATACAGACGATTTTGCTCCCCAAAGATTGGTCTGATAGATCAGTTTGAAGCGCGCGCCGCGATCGAGGCCGATGAATTCTTGTCGTCGCTCAGCAAACCGCCTTTCGGCAAGTGCTGGACTACGTTCCCTACCAAGAAGGGTCACACAGGAACGAAGAAGCTCATATTGGCTTGCAGAGGTCTCGTTAAAGGCTTCGTCTCTGTTGCTGACGATATCGTCGTAGCCGATGGGACTAACGAATTGGCCCGCCGTGAAATCAACTCTGCGTCCATCGAGGCAATTGTAGAAATGCCACGCTCCATCAACGTTTGTCTTCAGGATATCTCCACCGAGGATGTCCTGAACCACCAAGGCGGTGACTGCGCATTGCCCTGCTGCCGGGTTGTCGCACTGCCATTTGCTGCTGGTCTCGGCGGACCATGATTGCTGCAGCCGTCTATAAAGATCGAGGTATGATGAACATCCGGCCGTCAAAGACAGATCCCCGTTGTGGCGGCCACCACAGTAGCGGGTGACGCCAGATGCGACAACCATTGGATGAGTGGACGCCTTCACTCGAGGCGGTTTCGTTCCGGTTGCCCGCACATTCGAGCTACCTGCAGCAGGTCGGCTACCGGCCCAATACCAGACTTGGCCGCTGCGATCACATGATCGATCTCGCCTTATGATGCACAGCGGACCAAGCCATCTGATTTGCTTGCGACGCACGCGGCGTCAGCGGTGGTGCGGCCTGACACGAATTGTCGGGACGGTCGCAAAGTCGGGATTGGCAGCGCAATAGGCCATGCGGCCTGATGCGGTAGCCTGACATTGCTGGTAGTTGGTGAAGCTACAATCGCCGGTGCCGGCAAACTCTTCGCCTTGGAGGCAATACCGGTACTCGCTAGCTGCGACCGGGGTTACGCCAGTTGCGAGGACGGTCGCGGACGTCGCGAGAGCAAGAAGGAAGCTACGCATCTTTCTCTCCCACGTTGAAGTGCCCCACGCGACGCTGGGACCAAACGTGCGGGTTCGACGTGAACTGGCTCACATCACTGGATTAAAATTTTCGAGATTAACTGCGCAGATGCGTTACAGCCTTTTTGTGGACTGGCGGCCGAGGTGATTGCAGACTGGTGCGACACAGCCGCCACGACATCTTGGTAGACGTCCATGAAAGACTGGCGCAATCTCCTGCGTTGTCATCCTCACGAGGAGCAGTCATATGAAGGCCACGTCAGCGCTCGCAGCCTTGGTGCTTTCGCTTGCCCCGGCTTGCGGCGCACAGGCATCCACGTTCGGTCATTGGTGCGAGCGGGCGGTGAAACAGCGGATGCTGGCGCCCTCGGCGTATCGCCGGGTCAACCTCATCGAATGGCAGCAGCCGGTCTTCTTCACGCCCTATTTTGCCTGGCCTCCGCAGCAGCCGCACAGCCGCCTCGAGGCGTTCGTAGAGTATGACCTTCACAACAGGTTCGGCGTTCCGCTGCGGTCTATGGCCAAGTGCGTCTATGGTCGAGATTAGTGAAGGCGGAAAACGTGACACGTGCTTTTGTCATGAGTCCCAGCACGACATGTGCCGGGACTCATGAAGTAACCAAAAAACCTTCTTCGGTGTAGGGATACAAGCGCGGGTCGTGCGTTCTGCTTGCGCCACGAGAGCGGTTGGCCCTGATATGCCCTGTACCGCGATTCAGGTGTGCGTCGGCCAGTGCCGCTCGCGGAACCAGTTGCGATATTCCGACGACATCTTTGCGCGCTGTGCCTGCGGCGCATGCCGCTTGCACGTGGAAGCCTCCTCGCTGTTGTCAGGCGCGCCCCACCTCACCTCGACGCAGTCGTTCGGGTTATAGGCCATCTCGAAGCTCGGGGCCCGATCGAGGACCTCCTTGAGCGACAGCGTCCACTGCGAGCCGTCGCTGCGGGTGTAGGATATTTTTCGCGAGGCGAGTTCGGACGCTAGCACCCCTTGCAGCTCGTTCTTCACATCCGCGATGTCCCTGCCGTTCGGCATCGCGTAGCGCGCCCCCCGCCGCACGACGCGATCAGGATAGCCCCGCACGACGTCCATCGCGATCAACAGGCGGAAATCGCGCGCCGGCGTGGAGTAATCCTCCCAGGCTCCTGACGTCTCGAAGATCGAGGGGCCGTTGGGCATGGCCACGTCGCCAGCCTGCTTCTCCTGATATTTTCGTCCGTTTTCGACCGAGGTCACACGCGTCTTCACCTGCTCGTTCAAACTCGCGATCGCGTCCGTCATCGCTTTCACGGGATCGAGCGGCTCGGGCGACATCACGTCATCCATGCGATCGTAAAAGTCCTCGGCACTCATCTTTGACTGATCGAGCGAAAAATCGGCGTACTGCGGATTGCTGGTAATTTCGGCGTTGGCCAACCGCCGCAACGAACCGCCTTTGTCGCGCGCGATCGGCCGGAAGTGCTTGAAACCCGGGCTGCCGAGCGCGGGATCGTGCACGAACAGGAAATTGCCACGCCAGAAGCGCTTTCGCGTGATCGACCCGTCCGGCTCGGCATCGACGGCGAGGAAGACGCCCGGCTTGCCGTCCATCTCCGGCACGCGATGAACGAGCATCAACACGTGTCCATAGGGATCGGCGTACACCGTGCCCGGGCGGAGCGTCTCTTGTGCCAGCGGAACGGTGTAGAAATCGGTGTTTTCGTCGCTCGCGGCGACCCGCACTGCGCCCGTATGCACGACGTCGCCGACATCCCGCAGATATTCACTGAACGTCGTCGGCGGCTTTGGCTGCGGCTTCGGCGGAGCCGCAACGGGAACTGGTGTCTGGGCCGACGGGGCGCCGCCGAACATGTTCAGGATCCTCGGCGTTTGCCCAGGCAGCGTGGCGTCGGCGATCGTCGCCGGCGCGATCTCCTGTTCGGGCGGCGCCGGCGGACGTGTCATCTCCGGATGCTCCATGTCGAACCACTGGTAGCATTTGGGCGCCCTGCCGCCGGTGCCGCGTGAGCAGTTGGAATAGCCGAACGGCAGCCCGACCTTGTAGGCAAAATAGGCGCGCAGGAAGTACACGAAGTCGGCGCAGTCGGGGCGAAGGCCGGTCTTCACGTTGTCTTCGCCACGACCAAGATAGTTGAACAGGAAGTTGCGTGACCGGTCGCGCAGGACTTCATGCCAGGCTTTCCAGGACAGATCCTGATCGGGCGGCGCGTCGAACAGTTTCTCGATCCACGCCGAGAACAAGGCTTCCGTCTCGTGATTCCAGCTGTTGCGCACCTTCCAGAAGCGGCCGGCGGGAATAGCCACAGGGTCCGGCTTGCGCGCGCTCACGGAGATATCGTGTGTGATCGTGCCGCAATCCGCCGTCGGGTGGTCGAGCGCGAGCGTGGCGTGCCACGTCCCCGCGGCCGGCGCGGCGACCTCGGCAAACCAGGAGTATGGCGCACCGCCGTGCCGATCAGACGATTTGGCCGCGACGCTTCCATCGGGCGCGACCAGCGACATCACACCCTCGAGCGGCTTTTCGCTGACGATTATGACGCGCAGCGGCGCCCCCTTCCAAGGAGCGAACGGCGAGGGCAAGACCGATATCCCGGCCATCTCCCCGCACGGGCCCGACGCCGCGTGGGCTGGCGATCCAACTGTTGCGAAAATGAACGCGGCTGTTGCAGCAGCAAACCGGCTGGCGAGATGCATTTTGACAACCTTTCTGGAGGAAGCCGAAACCGCATTCGGTCCTGCCGATCCCCACTCGGACGTCCATGGCTCAGCCGCCGCTACCTTCACGCGCCGTCACTGTCCCGGCTGAGGTCAGTTGCCACTCCAGCCGGCGTAGTTCTCAAAGTAGAAGCCGAGCATGCGAATAACCGAGAACCACGATTGTCAGGCGAAACGCCGTAGATATGGCGAAAACCGGCACGGCGCGATTTTGTGAAGTGGTTGTTGCCGCGCCGCCACGCAGAGGTCAGTGATGCTGACCAATGCGGGATGTCCCTTTGTGTTCAGAAGCGGCGGTCAGGGCAGGCGCACGGCGACATCCGCCCTGGTTCGGACAGCCGACATGATGAAAGCGGAAGCGCGGTTCAGCTCAGGGGCCCAGCAGGCGACATCACCCGAAGTCATTCCGTTGACAGAGGTACACCGTTCGTCCGCCTGCCTGCGCATCGTTCGTCGCGTGTTCCAGCACGCCGAACCCAAAGCGCGCGGTAAACATCTCGTATTCGGCAGGTGATAGGCTCGCGTGATACAGCGGATCGCCCCTGTATTCGCCGACGCTCTCACAGTGCTGCGGTCCGGTATTGAACATCAATATCGTTCCGACAGAGGCGTGGTCGGCAAAAACCGCAAACATTCTTCGCTGGTCGTCGTGATTAAGATGAAAGAAGCTGTCCCACGCGAGAATGCCGTCGAACCGCCGACCGAGCGACAGTCGCCGCATATCCGCAACAATCCATTCTTGATCGGGCAGGCGATCACGGCAGAACAAGATCATCGTCGGTGAGGAGTCGACGCCGGTCACGCGCAGTCCTCGTTCAATCATCTGCTGCGCAACCGGTTGCCCTGGACCGCAGCCGAGATCAAGCACCGTGGCGTCCTTGGCTAGTCGGCCGATGAAACGGTCGTGCCAGACCTTGTCGTTCCAATAGGCGTTCCGACGGTCTCGGTCCCACGCTGCTGCGTGCTTTTCGTAGTGAGGGATAATCTGGCTGGCGAGGTCACTCATACACAGGCAGTGGGACTCAGCACACAAATACGGCCGCACCCTTTACGGATCCAGCTCGGTGTCCCAGTACAGGTAGTCGAGCCAGCTATCGTGCAGATAGTTTGGCGGGAACAGGCGGCCGTTGCGGTGGAGCTGATGCACGGTCGGCGCGAACGGCGTCTGCTTCGGAAACATCTTGGCCTGCTGCGTCGTCAGGTTGCCCTTCCTGAGGTTACAGGGCGAGCAGGCCGCGACCACATTCTCCCAAGTCGTCTGGCCGCCTTTGCTGCGCGGGATGATGTGATCGAAGGTGAGATCGTCAGGCGAATTGCAGTATTGGCAGGCGAAACGATCGCGCAGGAAAACGTTGAAACGCGTGAAGGCCGGATGCGTGGTCGGCTTGACGAAGGATTTCAGCGAGACGACGCTGGGGAGCTGGATTTCGAAGGAGGGGCTCCGGACGGCCCGGTCGTAATACTCGACGATATTTACGCGATCGAGGAAGACTGCCTTGATCGCGTCCTGCCACGACCATAGCGACAGGGGATAATAACTCAGCGGCCGAAAGTCCGCGTTCAGGACCAGTACCGGCCAACCGCCTTGCGAGACATGTGCGTTCAAGTAACGCTCCCGGCCTCCATATCGCTGCGAAGCAGCATGTGCTGACATACTACATGCAGCGTGACGGGATTGTGAAGAGCGTTGAGCCGTTTATCGTATTCCACGCTGCCATGATCCCGCCGTGATTGCCACCCGCTTGCAAGGCCCGTAAACGAGGCCGCAGATACCTCCTGCGTCGGCGGCCTCTGCAATGCTCACCAAGTCCCGCTATCTCGAGGCTCCACGCCGGCTGCGCGCCTTCGTCCGCGCGCATGAAACGAGCCTGGTGGTCCTGGCGGCACTGACCGGAACCATTGGCGGGCTGGTGGTGGCGGCCATGAGTGGCGCGGTGTCGGTCCTGCATGTCGCCCTGTTCGATCTGCCGTTCGGCGAGCGGCTGTCCAGCCAGATCAGCCTCGATCCGCTGCGCGCCGTGCTGGTTCCGAGCCTGGGTGGGCTGCTGCTGGGCCTGGCCTTTCTCGCGCTGGCGCGCTGGCGGCCGAAGCGCGAGATCGATCCGATCGAGGCCAATGCCCTTTACGGCGGGCGGATGTCGTTCCGCGGCAGCGTGATCGTCGCCCTGCAGACGATCTGGTCCTCCGGCGTCGGCGCCTCGGTCGGGCTCGAGGCGGGTTATACGCAGCTCTCCAGCGGCATCGCAGCTTCGGTCGGCCGCGCCTTCCACCTGCGCCGCATCGACCAGCGCATCATGGTTGGATGCGGAGCGGCGGCGGCGATCGCCGGCGCCTTCGGCGCGCCGCTGGCCGGCGCCTTCTATGCTTTCGAACTTGTGATCGGCGGCTATACGCCCGCGAGCCTGGCGCCGGTCGGGGTCGCCGCGGTCGCCGGCTATTTTGTCGCCCATTCCTTCAGCGTGCTGACGCTGGGGGTCGGCGTCGATGCCGCCGGCGATGTGCTGGGGCGCGACCTCGCCATCGCCGCGCTGCTCGGCGTGCTGGCGGCGCTGTTCGGCATCGCCATCATGCGCGGCGTCACGCTGTGCGAGACGCTGCTCGGAAAGACAGGGCTCTGGCCGCCATTGCGTACGGCCCTTGGCGGCTTCGCGGTCGGACTGATGGCGCTGCTGACGCCTCAGGTGATGTCCTCGGGTCATGGCGCGCTGCATCTCGGCGGCATAGTGTCGATACCGTTCGCCTTCATGGCCGGCGTGCTGTTCCTGAAAGCGATGGCCTCGATCGTCTCGCTCGGCAGCGGATTTCGCGGCGGCCTGTTCTTCGCCACGCTGTTCATGGGCGCACTGGGCGGCCGGCTGTTCGCCGCCGGTTGCGACATGTTGTGGCCGGGCCTCCAACTCGATCCGGACGTCTATGCGGTGATCTGCATGAGCGCGTTGTCGGCGTCGGTCATCGGCGGACCGCTGACGATGTCCTTCATCGCGCTGGAATCGACCGGCAATCTCTGGCTCACCACGGCGGTGCTGGTCTCCGTCATCATCTCCACGATGATCACGCGGGAACTGTTCGGCTATTCATTTGCGACTTGGCGCTTGCATCTGCGCGGCGAGACCATCCGCAGCGCCGCCGATGTCGGCTGGATCCGCGATCTCACGGTGGACAAATTGATGCGCCGGGACATGACGACCGTGAATGCGGACGTGCCAATAGCGCAGTTCCGCAAGCAGTTCCCGCTCGGCTCCAAAACCCAGGTGGTCGCGGTCGATGGCGAGGGGCGTTACGCCGGGTTGGCATTGATCGCGGACGCGCATGCGCCCGATATCGATATGCACAACGGCCTCCTCGGCATCCTGCGCCACAGCGACGTGGTGCTGCATCCGTCCATGAACATCCAGGAGGCGATTGCGGTGTTCGATGCAGCCGAAGCGGAATCGCTCGCCGTGGTCGAGGAGGGTGCGGAACGCTGTCCGATCGGCGTCCTCAACGAGGCGCACGCGATGCGGCGTTATGCCGAGGAATCCGAGCAGCGCCGGCGCGAGGTGATCGGCGATATTTGATCGCGGCTCTTTGTTTAGCATGATCTCCGCGCAAACGCTTCGCGTTTGTCGCGAGGGAAACCGGTTCCCAACTTTCCGGATCATGCTCAAGAGCGCGATGTCATTTGGTTGAATCGGCTTAGCCGCAAGTTCACCTCTCCCGAAGGGAGAGGTCGCGCCGGAGGCGCGGGTGAGGGGTTGCGGTCCCTCGATAGAGCAGATCCCCTCACCCGGCGCTGCGCGCCGACCTCTCCCTATGGGAGAGGTGAAAAGAGGCAGCACCCACGGCGGATACAGTTCAACCTTAGCTCATCAAACTCTAGCTACGTTACGATCTTCTCCAGCTTCTGCAGGCAGCGCGCCACCCTTACCTCGGCCGGCATCTCGGTCTCGGGAAAGCTGGTCCTCCAGTCGGTGACGCCGACCTCGCCGACATAGATGTCGCCTTTGGAGTCGAGCGCGATGCCGTGCGGCGCCAGGAATTTGCCGGTCTCCACGCCCGGGCCGGTTTCGCCGCCGAGCCGCGCGATGCGATTGCCCTTGGCATCGACGATGGTCAGCCGGGGTCCAAGATTAGGTACCTTGCGGTTGACAGCCATGCCGGGACCGAGTTCGCCGATCACGAAATTGGGTTGCTTGCCGCCAGAACAGCAGAGCGCGCAGGGACGGTGCAGATTGTTCCACTGCGTCTCGTATTTGCCGTTGCCGTCGAACACCTGCACACGATGGTTCTCGCGGTCGGCGACATAGACAAAGCCGTCGGCATCGGTCGCGATGTTGTGAACGATGTTGAAGTGTCCGGCATCGGTGCCGGGCGCGCCCCAGCTCCGCATCAGCTTGCCGTCGGGCGTGAATTTGTGGACACGGGCGTTGCCGTAGCCGTCTGAGACATAGATCTCGCCCTTTGGCGATAGCGCGGTGTGGGTGCAGCGGTTGAACGGCTCTCCGCTCATGAACGGCGCGGGCTTAGCTGGGATGCCGATCGTGAGCAGCACCTTGCCCTCGCTCGCGCATTTGCGCACAGTGTGGTCGCCGTCATCGGTGCAATAGAGATTGTCATCGGCGTCGATGTGCAGGCCGTGGGCGCGGGAGAACAGGCCTTCGCCCCAGCTCCGCAGGAAATTGCCCTCGCGGTCGAACACGATCATCGGATGCTCGCCGCGATTGAAGACGTAGATGCGGTCCTTGCTGTCGACCGCGACGGAGGCGACGTCGGTGAGCTGCCAGCCGTCGGGCAGCTTGGCCCAGTTCTGCACCACGCGGTAGCGATGCTCGCCGGAGCCGAGGATGGTCGACATGTGTTTTCCTCCCCAAGGTCGTTTTCATTCCGGGATGCGCCGCAAGGCGCAGGCCCGGAATCCATACTCATGATGGTGGTTATGGATTCCGGGCTCGCGCTTCGCGCGCCCCGGAATGACGGTGTAAACTACGCAAACATCGCCCGCGGCCCGACGTCGCGCGGCAGCAGGCCTTCCTCGATCGCCTTGATCTGCAGCGCCAGATGCTTCGAGCCGATCCGGCATTGCGCCAGTCCGCCGGCGATCAGCCAGAGGCCCGCCTGGTGCGTGCGGGTGTACATGTTGCGGAGCTCCTGCTCCTCGCCAAAGCCCCAGATCGTACCGACGCGGTCGGCGACGTCGGCGCCGAACAGCTTCTTCACCAGTTCCTCCTGGCGCTTGTAGCCGGTCGCGAGCACCACGAGGTCGGCGGGGAGGAGTTCGCCGTTCTTCATCCTGGCGCCGGCGGCAACGAACGTCTCGATATCGGCAAACTGCTTCAGCGCGATCTCGCCTTTGACGATCAGATCGGAGCAGCCGACGTTGAAATAATAGCCGCCGCCGCGGGTGAGATATTTGAACTGCCAGCCGGTGTTGTCCTCGCCGTAGTCGAGCTTGAAGCCGACGCGCTTAAGGCCCTCGAGCAGGTCCTTGTCGAGCGCTTTCGATTTCTCGGTCACCATCGCGTGGCTCTTGCGCCCCAGCTTGAGCGGCATCGACATCGCGATCAGGTCGTTGTCGTCGAGCGTTCCCTCATTGTAGGGCGCGTAGACGAGCTGCGCCGACGGCTCGATGCTGACCACCAGCGTCGGGCTGCGCTGCACCAGCGTCACGTCGGCGCCGCTGGAATAGAGGTCCTGGGCGATGTCGTGGCCACTGTTGCCGGTGCCGATGACGATGGCGCGCCTGCCCTTCCAGTTCTCGCCGTCGTCATAGCCGCTGGAATGCAGGACCTTACCGGAAAAATCCTTCAGGCCGGGGATATCAGGCACGCTCGGAATCCCGCTGACACCGGTGGCCAGCACCACATGGCGCGGATGCATCTGGCGTTTCGAGCCATCGGCGCCGCGCAGCGTCACCGTCCAGCGGCCTTCGTTCGCGTCGTAGTGCCCGCCCTCGAACTCGGTGCTGGTCCAGAAGTTCAGCTCCATGGCGTCGACATAGGCTTCGAACCAGTTGGCAAGCTTGTCCTTCGGGATATAGGTCGGCCAGTTCGGCGGAAAGTGCATATAGGGCAGGTGGTTGACCTGCACCTGGTTGTGCAAGGTCAGCGCGTGATAGCGCTTGCGCCAATTGTCGCCGATGCGCTCCTCGCGGTCGACGATCAGCGTATCCACCTGCAACTGCTTCAGCCGTGCCGCGATGCAAAGCCCGCTCTGGCCGCCGCCGACCACGAGCACGGTCGGATCGCGGTCGGCATAGTCGGTCGACGCCTTGCGGAGGTCGAGCCAGTTCGGCCCGCGGAAGTCACGCGAATAGGCGTTGCCACGGGGGCGGTTGACGCCGAGCTGCTCCTCAAAGCCCTTGAGCTCGCCGAGCTCGGTCAGCAGCGTCCAGGCCTTGAGCGCGTTGCCGTCGGTAGGGTCAGGGATCAGGCGGACGATGCCGCTGCCGCGGCCATCAGCGGTCTCGAACTTGAACATCGCCTCGATCGCATTGGTGCCGGCCCGCATCACCTTGCGCGGGGCGCGGCGGTCGGGATCGATCACAAGGCGGCGTGGTGCCGCGCGGCCCGCATGCCGCTTCAACTCGGCAATGATGGCGTCCGCGCCGTCGATGGTCTGGATGTTCCAGCTCAGCGCCAGTATATCGCGCCAGAAACTATCGGGGAGAAAAAGGAAATTGAGCGCGCCGTCGCCGGGCTTGCGAAGTGCGTCCTCGAATCGCGCGAGCCAAGTGTCGGCGGCCACCGAGATGTCGTCGGTCTTGTCGAGCATGAGCGTTTCCCATCACGGCCGTCTCCGCGGCGTGTTCCCTTGCAGCCTATACCTATTCGGGAGGCCGCAGAAAGGTCGTGACGGGATGTCGGCTATTCCCAGAGCGAGAGAATAAGCCCCAGTTCCGGCGGCACGCGGCCGCTCAGGGTGTCGAGATAGGCTGCTTGCACCGCTGCGGGACCACGGCCTTCGCTCACCTTGAGCCATTGCTCAAGCTTCGGCGCGAAGCCGGCCCATGCGGGGCCCAGGCGCGCCTCGATTCCGCCCGGTCCCCACTCCTTGGCACGTCTACGGATCTGCTCGGGCGCCGAGAACCAGCTCGGCTTGGCGCCCGGCAACTCCGGCTCGCTCTCGGAGGAGAGTCGATGCGTCAGTCCGACGCGCCCGGAATATTTCATCTGCGCGCCGAAGTGCCGGTGCAGCACCTCGCACAAGCCGCTGTTGCCGGCCATGTCGACGAACGCCGCCGGCCGATCGGCAGCCAGCGACGCGACGCGATCATAGGTGATGACCTCGTCGTAGCAGCCGAGCAATGTCACGAAGTTGGTATTTGCCCCCGACGTCAGGCCGATCACCTTGATGCCTCTGGAGTGCAAGAGATGCGCGAGCCCGAAGGCGGTCTTGCTGGAGGCGGAGGAGAGCATCACGCTTTCCGCGCCGAAAAACCCGTTCTCGGCGAGGAAGTCGTCGACCAGGAACGACAGCATGAACAATGGCCGCAGCAAGGCCTGGTAGTCGCCCTGCCGTCCGGCAAAGGCCGGATTGCCGCTCACACGTGCATAGGCATTGTAGACCGGCGCCACGCCCTGCCGATGTGCGGCGCCGTCGCGCAGGCCGCGCTTGCTGACTTCGGCGGCCTCGATCACAAGGTGCGTCGCCATCGGGAAATACCCGAACAACCGTTCACCCTCGGCAACGTTCGGATGGCGGGAGGCGATGACCTCGCCAAATCCCCACACCGGAATGTTGCCGAACCCATCCGGTGCAGGAAAGAGCTGCCAGTATTTCAGCTCGTCGCCGAGCACCGCATAGGTGATGTTGTTGGCGGTCAGCGCAAAGCGCGTCACCTTGACCAGCAATGTCTCGCTTGGAAGCACGGCGGCATCGGGCACCGTCTGCTCGATGAACTTGCATTGCTTGAGATCGTTGCGGGCGACGACGAAGTCGGTCGATGTCATGGCGGCGGCTCCGGCTCGTGACGTGCCGCCATCTTTGCGTCGGGCGATGGACGTTTTGCAACGGCAACATAGTTTAAAACGCTGTTCGCTTCCGGCGGCTGCGATGAAGCGGACGCCGGCCTGACAAGCCGTTTGAAATTGTGGACCCGAGGAAGACACGGGGCCACCTTTTTTGCCCTGAACGCCGTCAGCATGAACGCGACAGCAGTGCTAACGACATGAATCAGCATGCGCGTCCTCAACGTTAAGCGGAACGCGGCAGCGGAATGGCAGAAGAGAAGACGTTGTCGGGATCGTAGCGATGCTTGATCTCCATCAGCCGCCCGGCATTGCCGCCGTAGCTCTGTCTCGCGCGATCGAGTTCATCCTTGCCGAGAAAGTTCGGATAACCGCCGGGTAGCGCTGAGGCGAAGCGCTCGCGCGTTGAGCGCGTCCAGTGCAGGTGCCGCGGCCAGTCGCTGGCGTTGGAGCGATCCGGAAAGCTTGCCAGGATTTCGACCAGCAGGTGATCGCGACGCAGTCCGAACGCCGTCGCAGCCTCCGCGACGCGGGACGCCGCGCCGCGGAATTCGTGGGTAATGATCGCACATCCCGGCGAGACCGCGTTTTCCATCGCGTGGATGAACACGTCGATGGCGTCGCGGTCGAGCGCCGGCAGCCAGCAACTGTCCATCACGGTCTGCAATCCGCTCGCGATGTAGGGATCGAACATGCCGAGCAGGGCTGCGTAGGATTGCCGCTCGATTCCGCCCGCAAGCAGCGTTCCCAACCGCGCGAACGGCTGAAGCCCTGCTTCACCTTGTTCGGGCCGGCCGCTCCAGGTTGGAATGACCAGGACCACGATCGCGCCGCTTGGACCGACCATGAGCGTGTGCTGCACCGTCAACTCATCCGGCGCCGACGCCATCAATGCGCCGCATCGTTCGAGCACCGCGCGGGCCTCGGAAAAGGGATAGACGAGCATGCCGGAATGGACGCTCGGCAGTTCATGGACGCGATGACGCATCGCCGTCACCACGCCGAAATTGCCGCCGCCGCCACACAGCGCCCAGAACAGATCGGCGTTGCTCTCGCTGTCGGCATGCACGATGCGGCCGTCGGCCAGCACGATCTCGGCGGCGAGCATGTTGTCGATCGCCAGTCCGAAGCGTCCGATCAGCGGACCATAGCCGCCGCCGAGCGTGAGTCCGGCGATCCCGACGCTCGAAACCGATCCCGCCACCACCGCCAGCCCGTGTGGATCGGTGACAGCTATGACATCGGCGGCGCGGGCGCCGCCCGCAATCGAGGCGCTGCGGCGGTCGGCACTCAGCGCGACGCTGCGCATGCCGCACAGGTCGATCACCGCGCCGTCGCAGAGCGCGCGGCCCGCCCAGTCGTGGCCACCGCCGCGGACCGACAGTGGCAGCTCGCGCTCGCGCGCAGCCCGGATTGCATCCTGGACATCCCCAGCGGTTCGGCAATGCACGACCGCACCGGGCGCGATGCCGACCTGCTTGGCCCAGATACTGGTCGCCGCCGCATAGCGATCATCGCCGGGCAATGACACCAGCCCGGGCAAGTCCTCGCTCAGGCCGCAAACGGCGGCATCGATCGTAGCAGACATGGCTTCACTCTCCTGTGATCGGCGCGAGCGGAGTGCTCGGCGTGTCTGCCGATTTACGGAGAAGCGGGCCCTGCGTTCGTGAAGATTCCTGCGGTTTTGCTGGTTCGCTCAGGTAAACTCGGAGGGCGCGACGCCGTACACGCGTCGGACCCATCGCGACAAATGGCTCTGATCTGCAAACCCGGTGTCGACAGCGATTTCAGCGAGAGCCATTCGTCCTTCGCGCATATGCCGCGCCGCCGCCTGCAGGCGGAGATGGACCACGTAGCGATACGGCGTCATGCCGACCGATCGAGTGAATACGCGCGAGAAATGGAACGAGCTGCGGCCGGCGAGTGCGGCCAGATCGGCGACCTCGATCGGCTCGGCAAGATTGATCAGCACATAGTCTCTGATCCGCTGCAGCGCGCGTTGACCGAGCCGGCCGCGAACTGGGCGTCGCGGCGTCGACGTATAGTTGGACACCAGGCGGCCGATGAAGCGGCTCGCGGCTTCGCTCCAGAACAGCGGACCATTGGGATAGCCTTGCGCACTCTCCGCGGCCAGCGACTGCGCCGTCTGCTGAAGCGTTTGGTCGTACCCCGACAGCCGTTCCGGCAGCTCTGCTTCGAGCGCGTAATCTTCCGCGGCCGCAAGCGCAAGCTGGGTCGGCTTGACCGCGACCAGCAGCATATCGGCCGTGCCGTCGGCGTCGGCGGACGAGTCAATGCCGGCCGGACAGATCGCGAGCGCGCCGTGGGTCGTCTCGTGCCGAAGCTGCCGTCCGGCTATTCGGCAATCGAGCTGCAGATGGGGTGACATCTGAACGAAGACGAGGTGCTGATCCGGTGTGGCGTTGAAATGCGCCCCGCCGTCGAACAGCGCCCGGAACACCCGCACGCCGCTTTCGCCCGCCGGACCGTCCGCTTGGGACGTCGTCGGCGGGCTGCCATCCTTCTGAGCCCAGCGCACCTGACCGAACTTCGTCACGCCGATCGCGCTCCATTGGCAACGCATGAAACAACGTTGCTAGGTTGGGCGCGGATGGAGGCTGCGAAAGGGCGGCGAAGCCGTTCCTAACGCACACGTGAAAAGGCGTGAGAGCGCATTTGCCTCGGCCGCATCAAACGGCTGCGCGGAGCGTGCCTTCGCGATGCAGATCGCGCAGCTTGCGCTTGAAGATCTTGCCGGTGGCTTCGCGCGGCAGCGCGTCCATGAACTGGATGTCCTTCGGCACCTTGAAGTTGGCAAGTTTGCTGCGCAGAAAATCCTGCACGGCGGCGACCGACAGCGTCGCGCCCGGCTCGGGCTCGATGCAGGCGAACAGCCGCTCGCCATATTCGTCGTCGGCGACGCCGAACACCGCGCAGTCGCGCACGCCTTCCATGCCGATCAGCGCGTTCTCGATCTCGGCGGGATAGATGTTGACGCCGCCCGAGATCACCATGTCGCGCTTGCGGTCGCACAGGAACAGATAGCCGTCCGCATCAAGATAGCCGACGTCGCCGACGCTGACGAGGCCTTCACGCCCGGCCTCGGCGCGCGCCTTGGCATTGCCGTGATAGTCGAAATCCGGGATTGCCGTCTGCCGCATGAAGATCTCGCCGGGCTCGTTGACGTCGCATTCCGTCCCGTCGGGGCGGAAGATCTTGACGATGCCGCCTTCGATCACGCGGCCGACGGTGCCGGGCTTTGCCAGCGCCTCTGTCGCCGAATGCCAGATCGGGATCCCGGTCTCGGTGGAGCCCAGATACTCGTTCACCACCAGTCCCCACCAGTCGATCATCGCGCGCTTCACATCCTGCGGACAGGGCGCGGCGCCGTGAATGATGAAGCGCAACGAGGAGACGTCGTAGCGTCGTCTCGTTTCCTCCGGCAGCCGCAGCAGCCGCACGAACATCGTCGGCACCATGTGCATGTGGGTGACGCGGTGGCGCTCGATAAGCTGCAGCAGATCCTCGGGATCGAAGCGCGGCTCGAGCACGATGGTGCAGCCGCAGCGGAACGCCAGCATGCCGTAGCTGTGCGGCGCCGAATGATACATCGGCCCGTTCATCAGCACGATCTGGTTGTCGTTCGGCTTGACGCCGTAGGCGATCGCGCTGACGCGGGCGGCCGCGGCCTGCAGTTCGGGCGGCATCGGCTTGCGCCGCACGCCCTTGGGCTGGCCCGTGGTGCCCGAGGTGTAGAACATCGGCGAAGCGCCGATCGGGGCATCGGTCAGGGGCGCATGGGTGTCGCGCCAGCGGTCCCAGTCGGTCAGGCCGTCAGGCACCTGCGTCAGTTCAGGCGTGATGCCGTAGGCCGCGGCGATCTCGGGCGGCGTCGCCACCACCAGCAGCTTGAGCCCGGCGGGCAACCCATCGTGGATCTGCGGCAACAGGTCGGCATGACAGATCAGGACGTCCGCGCCGCTATCGGCGAGGATATAGGCGACCTCGTCGGCCTTCAGGTGCCAGTTGATCGGTACGATTGGGCTGCCGAGCGCGGCGGAGGCGGCCACCGCCTCGAACAGCGCAAAATCGTTGCGCAACATCATCGCGACCGGCTGGCCATCGCGCACGCCCAGCGCCCGCAACCCGGATGCTGCGCGGCCGATGCGCTCGTTGATCTCGCCATAGCCGATCCGGCGTTCACCGCTGATGATCATTCTCACACCCTCAATCTATCGCGACAGGCCTAGCGGTCGTCCAGGATCTCGCCGAAAGCGACCCAGCTTTTGCCGTTGAAGCGCCGCAACTGCAACTGCTGGAACGGCAGATAATCATCCGGACCGGTCGTAACGGTCATTCCCGGCAACAATAGCGGCAGCTTGACCTCGCGCAGCGACATCGCCTGGCGCAGGATGTTGTCGCGGCTGAAATCGTCCTTGCATGCCCTGAGCGCGGCCATCAGAAGTGTCGCATAGTGGTAGCCGGCGGCGTAGTTCGAATTGTTCAGATCGGCATTCGGCAGATACTGCTTCATGAACGCAAAATATTGTTTCACACCTGCGTCATCGGCCCACTGCACATCCATCGTGTCCTTTTGATTGCTCGAGGAGATCAGGCCGACTGCATTCTCCAGTCCCGCCGGCTCCAGGAACGAGATCGAGGAGGCCGAGGTCGGCACGAAGAACAGTTCGGGCTTCCAGCCGAGCTCGGCCACGCCCTTGATCGACTGCGAGGTGAATTTCCCAAGCACCACGGCGAACAGCACGTTGGCGCCGGAGGCCTTCAATGTCGCCAATTGCGAACTGATTGTCGGCGCGCTGGTCTCGTAGCTCGCCTCCGCGACGATCATGTTGGCGGCCTTTGGTCCGAGCGCGCGCTTGAAGCCGGCGACATAGTCGCGGCCGAAATCGTCGTTCTGGGAGAGGATAGCGATCCTGGCGTCGGGCTTGGCCTGCAACACATATTTGGCATAGACGACGCCCTCGGATTCGTAGGCGGCCATGCCGGGCATGGTCCAGGGAAAGTTCTTCGGGTCGGCCCATTTGGTGGCGCCGCTCAAGAGGAACAGTTGCGGGACCTTCTTGCCGTTGAGGTAGCGGTGCACGGCGCTGTTGGTCGCGGTGCCGAGCGAACCGAATATCATCTGCACCTCTTCCTGCTCGACCAGCTTGCGGGTCTGCTCGACCGTCTTGGGCGGAGAGTAGGCGTCGTCCATCGTGATGAACTTCACCTTGCGGCCGTTGATGCCGCCTTCGGCATTGACCTTGGCAAAGAAGGCTTCCTGCGTCCGCCCGATGATGCCGAAGCCGGACAGCGGACCGCTGTAGGGCAGGGTCTGCCCGATGCGGATGTCTTCCTTGTCCTCGGCGAAGGCCGTTGCGATCGCGCCCAAGGTAAACAGAACGGCCAATGCGTGCCGCAGCTTCATGGTCTCTCTCCCGATGACTAAAGATTTTTATTCTGAATTGAGGGCGCTTGATCGCGCCTTTCCCTCGCCCCGCTCTTGCGGGGAGAGGGTTGGGGTGAGGAGCTCTCTCCGCGAATACGATGACAGAGACATTCGCGGAGGCAGCCCCTCACCCGAAATTCAAGCGCAGCTTGAATTTCGACCTCTCCCCGCGAAGAGCGGGGCGAGGTGAATTCATGCGCTCGCGCGTCTCTGGAAGTCGCTGCTTGCTTCGGTGAATTCCGTCTTGAGCCGCTCCACCAGTTCGGCGACCGGCGGCGCATCCGTGATCTGGCCGATGCCCTGGCCCGAACCCCAGATGTCGCGCCACGCCTTGGCCTTCATGTTGCCGCCGGAGCCGAAGTTCATCGTCGACTTGTCGGCAACAGGCAGATTGTTCGGATCGAGACCGGCGGCCACGATCGACGGTCCGAGGTAGTTGCCGTGCACGCCGGTGAACAGGTTCGAATAGACGATGTCGTGGGCGGCATGTTCAGTCAGCGCCTGCTTGTAGCGCGGATCGGCATTGGCTTCCTGCGTGGCGATGAAGCGAGTGCCCATGTAGGCGAGGTCGGCGCCAAGCGCGAGCGCGGAGGCGATGCTCCAGCCGTCGGAGATCGCGCCCGACAGCAGGATGGTGCCCTTGAACCATTGCTTGACTTCGCGCACCAGCGCGAACGGCGACAGCGTGCCGGCATGCCCGCCGGCGCCGGCGCAGACCAGGATCAGGCCGTCGACGCCCTGCTCGGCGGCTTTCCGTGCATGCTTGACGTTGATGACGTCGTGAAACACCACGCCGCCATAGGAATGCGCGGCCTCGACGATTTCCGACGGCGGCCGCAGCGAGGTGATGATGACAGGAACCTTGTGCTTCACGCAGGTTTCCATGTCCCGCATCAGCCGGTCGTTGGAGGCATGGCAGATCTGGTTCACCGCGTAAGGCGCGACCTTCTTGTCCGGATGTCGCGCCTTGTACTCGCCGAGCTCGTCCTCGATCTGCGTCAGCCATTCGTCGAGCTTCTCGGCCGGCCTGGCGTTCAGCGCCGGAAACGAGCCGACGATACCGGCCTTGCACTGGGCGATCACGAGATCGGGCCCTGACACGATGAACAGCGGCGAGCCGACCACCGGTAGTTCGAGACTATTGGCGAGAAAAGCGGGCAGCGTCATTCCTGGGTCCTCCGGTGCCTGCGGCATCTTGATCTTGACGCTGTCAATATAGGGCTGGACGAAGCGGTGGCGCTGTTCAATATTGAACAGTCGTTTCAGCAGAAATGAACAGGCTATGCGAGGCTGCCGGATGGATTGGGACCTGTGCAAGACCTTCGTCGCCGTCGCGGACACCAGGAGTTTCGCAGGCGCCGCACGCCGCCTGCGCGCCAGCCACCCGACCATCGGCCGCAAGATCGCGGCGCTGGAGAAGCAGCTCGGCACCCGCCTGTTCGCGCGCTCCAATGACGGGTTGTCGCTGACTTCGCAGGGCCGCAAGTTTCGCGAGCATGCCGACGCCATGGCGGCCGCAGCGCTGCGCGCCGAGGCCGCGGCGTCCGCAACCGGCGAACAGGCTCGCGGCGTCGTGAAGCTGTCGATCGGTGCGACCTTGGCCGCGCACTGGCTGATGCCGCGGCTGGGCCCGTTCCTGCGCGACCACGACCATATCCAGCTCGAGATCATCACCCATCCGTTTCCGGCGAGCGTGCGCCGCCGCGAGGCCGATGTGGTGCTGCGGCCGGTCGATGCCGGCGAGGAGAACCTGATCGGGCGCAGAATAGGCCGGCTCGGCACCGGGTTCTACGCCTCGCGCGACTATGCCGCGCGGCGCAAGCTGCCGGAGCGGCGCGAGGAGTGGCGGGGTCACAGCGTGATCGGGTTTGCCGACCAGGCGTCCAACGCGCATCTGGCGCGCTGGAGCGACTTCATTACGCGGCAGGGAACGGTGGTGATGCGCTGCTCGTCGCAAGGCGACATGCTGGCCGCCGCGCGCGCCGGGCTCGGCATCTCGGCGCTGTCCTGCTTCGTCGCCGAGAGCTGCCCGGACCTGGTGCGGGTCGCGCCGCAGAAGCTCGGCAGCGTCTCCGACCTCTGGCTGCTCGCGCATCCCGACCTGATCGAACTGCCCGCCGTCCGCGCCGTGACCAGCTTCGTCACCGCCTGTGCCCGCGAAGACCGCATCAGGCTGCGCGGCTAGTGCCCCGTAGCCCGGGTGGAGCGCAGCGCAACCCGGGACATCTGCATCAACATTGACGATCGGTCCCGGGTTACGCTGCGCTTCACCCGGGCTACGGGCCTGTCCAGAGAACTTTCGCCGCCCGCCGCGCTTGTCAAAGGACATGAGGCTCACAATCATGCGCCGACGCTCTGTAAGTGTTACAGTCAACGACAAGATGCAGCGGGGGTACCGCTACGTCCTCACCGAACCTGCCGGACGCAATTTCGATCCGGAATTTCGTCCCGAACTCACGCCGAAGCAGCTGCTGGCCCTCGGCATCTTCTGCGGCAAGTACATGACGGACTGCCGCAAGGAATTCCCGGCGAGCTGGTTTGCCGGCGCCCGGCTTTCGCTTTCGAGACGCGACTGCTCGCTGAACTACTTCGGCGTCAACGCGAGCCAGCCTCTTTCGGTCTGGCGACAGAAAGGATGGATCCACCCCGACGATCCGCGCGGCTGGTTTCAGTGGTATTGCCGCTATTACATGGGCCGTCGCATATCGATGGAGGATGCGCGGCAGATCAGGCGCTGGAAAGCGATCCGGCGACATGTCGCGCAGATCAAGCGCAGTTGCGAACCCGGTGATCTGACGTGCAGGCCGCGGCAACGCCAAGCGCTGCTCCATTGGGCCTACGACAGCCGAAAACTTTGACGAAGCCCCGTAGCCCGGGTGGAGCGAAGCGCAACCCGGGGACACCAGTATCGACGTTTGCCGCCGGGCCCGGGTTACGCTTACGCTTCACCCGGGCTACGATCCTGCGCTCGTTTTCGCGCCGGCAATTACGCCCTCGCGTTTCTTCAGCACCCGATAGTAGGCCCACCACAGATGCGCCGCGGCGCCGCGCAGCGGGCGCCAGGGCTCGGCCAGCGGCGCCATCTGCTTTGCCGTCGGCCGTTCCTTCAGTCCCAGCCCGATCTTGACCGCTTCCTGCACGGCGAGGTCGCCCGCCGGCCAGGCGTCGCCGTGGCCGAGGCAGAACAACAGATAGATGTCCGCGGTCCATGGTCCGATGCCGGGCAGCGCGGTCAGCGTGTTGTGGGCGATGTCGGCGTCTTCGTTCGCGAGCACGTCGAGGTTCAGCCGCTCGGCGGCGAGCTCGCGCGCGATGTGCTTCAGTGTCTTGATCTTCGCCGCCGACAGGCCGAGCCGGCCAAGCCGGTCGGCGCGCGCCTTGCTGATCGCATCATGATGAAAGGGATCGAATGCCTTGCTGACCCGGCCCCAGATCGCCGCGGCGCTCGCGGTCGAAAGCTGCTGGCCGCAGACGATCGCGGCAAGCCCGGCAAAGCCCGGCTCGCGCTGCCGCAGCGCCGGCATGCCGGTGATCTCCAGGACTGGCCTCAGCCGCTTGTCCTGCTTCACAAGAGTTTTGATCGCGTCTTCGAGGTCCGATTGGGTTTCGAAGTGGATGAGCATGGAGGAACAGTCTCGTCGCGTCATGCGCGGGCTTGACCCGCGCATCCATCTGCTATCGATAAGAGTCCTAGAGGATGGATTGCCGGGTCAAGCCCGGCAATGACGAATTCCAATACAATGTCGCCACCCGTTTTCCGATTCGCGCCGAGCCCGAACGGTTATCTCCATCTCGGCCACGCTTTTTCGGCGTTGTTGAATTTTGACCTCGCGCGCGAGGCCGGGGGACGCTTCCTGCTGCGGATCGAGGACATCGATCCGACGCGCTGCCGGGCGGAGTTCGAGATTGCGATCTACGAGGACCTCGCCTGGCTCGGCATCGCCTGGGAGACGCCGGTGCGGCGGCAGTCGGAGCATCTTGACGCTTATCGCGAGGCGGTCGAGCGATTGACCGCCGAGGGCCTGCTCTATCCGAGCTTTGAAAGCCGCGCTGAGATCGCGCGCCTGGTCGCCGAGCGCGAGGCGGCGGGACCATGGCCGCGCGATCCGGATGGCGCGCCGCTTTATCCGGGCGCCGCGCGATCGCTGCCGGCGCCGGAGCGGCGGCGGCTGATCCAGTCGGGGGCGCCTTACGCGCTGCGGTTGAACATGGCGGCGGCTCGCGCGCGGGTGAAAGATCTGAGCTGGGCCGAACAGGGGGCGGGACCTGCCGGCGAGCACGGAACCGTCATCGCCCGGCCGGAGGGGTGGGGTGACGTCATCCTAGCGCGCAAGGAGACGCCAACCAGCTATCACCTCTCGGTCGTGATCGACGACGCCCTGCAAGGGGTGACTGACGTTATCAGGGGGCAGGACCTGTTCTGGTCCACCAGCGTGCACCGGCTGCTGCAGGCGCTGCTCGGCATCGCTTCGCCGGCCTACCGGCACCACCGGCTGATCCGCGATTCGGTCGGACAGAAGCTGTCGAAGTCGACCAAGGCAACCGCCTTGCGGGAACTGCGCGCCGGCGGTGCGACGCCCGCTGATATCCGCCGTCTGGTGGGGTTACCCTAGGTGCTTCACCTCTCCCCGATGGGGAGAGGTGGTCCTCGCGGCCAGATCGAGCTCAACCAAACGGCCTCAGCCCACTTCGCGTAATGGCGCCGTCGCCAAAAAGGTCTCCGTGACACCCACCACCCTCGCATGCCATTCTGCCGGCCGGGGCAGGGTTCACGGGAATCATGGCGGCAAGATCGCGCGTTGGGCGCACCATTCGGCATCCCAAGAAGACGCCGTCGCGGAAGCGTGTCTTGAAGGCGGCAAAGGCACGCCGCGGACGCGCGCCTGCCAAGGCGGGCCCCGGCGTGGTCGAGACTGCGCTGGCGGCTTTCGCGCATGAGGTGCGCACCCCGCTTACCGGTATTCTCGCGATCAGCAACCTGCTTGCGACCTCCGACCTCGACGAGCGCGAGCGGCGCTGGGTCGATACCATCCAGGCCGGCGCCGAGCATCTGGCCAGCCTTGCCACCCTGTTCGTCGATGCCGCGCGAAGCCGTGGCCCCGGCCTTGAGATCCGGCAGGATTTTTTCGACCTGGGCACGCTTGCCCGCAACGCCGGGAATTCACTCGCCGGGCGGGCGGCGGCCAAGGGCCTGCAGCCCTCGGTCGATATCTCCGAAAAGCTGCCCGCCTTCGCCGTCGGCGATCCCATTCGGCTGCGTGCGGCGCTGGAGAACCTGATCGACAACGCGGTCAAATTCACCGAGCGGGGAACAGTCGCGTTCGAGGTTACGCCGACGCGCGCCGCGAAAGGCAAGGTCGGGGTCGCCTTCGCGGTCTCCGACAGCGGCATCGGGCTTTCGCTCGCCGAGATCAAGCGCCTGTTCCGTCCGTTCTCGCAGGCCAATGTCCGGGTCGCCTCGCGCTTCGGCGGCGCAGGCCTCGGCCTATCCTCGGTCAAGCAGCTTGCGCGGGCGATGGGCGGCGACATCGTCGCCAGGCAGCGGCGGGGCGGGGGTACCACCTTTACGCTGACGATCGTGCTGGCGTCCGCCGGCGAACCGGCCGCATCCAACGGCGATGCCGGGAGCGACGTCCCGGCCGGGTCGCCGCGCGCGCTCCGGCTGCTCAGCGTCGAGGACAATCCGTTCGGCCGCGTCGTGCTCAACACCATCCTCACCGAGCTCGGCCATCAGGCGGAGTTCATCGGCGATGGAGAAGCGGCGCCGGAGCGGCTTCAGCAGGGCGCCTTCGACGCCGTGCTGATGGATATGGTGCTGCCCGGCATCGATGGGGTGGAGGCGATCAGGCGTATCCGCGCGCTTCAGTCGCCGCTTGGCCGCATTCCGATCATCGGGATTTCCGGCCGCAGCGAGGACGAGGCGGCATCGCGGGCGGCCGGCGCCGACGCGTTCCTGGTCAAGCCTGTGAGTCCGCGTGCTTTAGCGACTGCGCTGCTTGAAGCGATACGCCCTTCCGCAGGCGCGACTTGATGATCGCCGCATTCAATTCGCCGCCATAGACGAAGATCGCGGCGATGAAATACAGGAACACCAAAGCGATGATCACCGACGCGAGCCCCGCATACATCGTGACATAGTTCTTAGCGAAGCGCGCCAGGTACTGGCCGAACACGATGCCTGATATCAGCGAGGCCACCATGGTGAAGATGATGCCGGGCAGGATCTGCAGGAAATTGCGGCGCCCCGCCGGCAGCCAGGCATGCAGGATGAACAGCGCAACGGTCAACGCGGTGATCGTGATGCCGTAGCGTGCAATGTTGAGGATGCGCTCGTTGCTCTCGACGAAGAACGGAATGTAGTGCCGTGCCGTCTCGAGTATCAACGGACCGAGCACGATCAGGAACGCCATCGCGAGCGAGGTGACGGCGGCGATCAGGGTGTAGCCGATCGATTCAAGCCGGAGCCAGTACCAGCGGCGCCGCTCGGGGACGGCGTAGGCGCGGTTCAACGCCACCCGCAGCGCCTCGACGCCATTGGAGGCGAAATAGACCGCGAGCGCCGCGCCGACGGTGAGGATGTCACCGCGCGTGGTCGTCAGGACGTCGTGGACCTGGCTGGACAGCGTGTCGGCGACTTGTTTGGGCCAGGTCTGCAGCAGCAGGCTCGCAGCCTGGTCGGCCAGTTCCTTGGAGCCGAAAAAGCCGGCGAGGGAGGTCAGCACGATCAGGAACGGGAATAGCGCCATCAGGGTCGACAGCGCGATATGGCTCGCAATCGCCCAGCCGTCGTCGGCGAGGAACGTGTAGAACGCATCCATCACGACGTGGTAGACGTAGCGAACCTGCTTCACTTCCCACCCTGATCCGGCCAGCCGAGGCCGCACACCAGCTTCCGATATAATCGCGCCAAACGCCAGATCGTTGCACTTGCCCTATGTGGCGCTTCAGATATCGCGGTGTTATGTAGCGTAGATGGCATCCTTCTTAAGTACGTTCATTCTCCCGATCGCGGTCGGCGCCGTCGGGGTGGTCCTGTTGCTCGGTCTCGCCAACATGATGCGCGGCGGCTCCCCGAACACCTCGCAGAAATTGATGCGGCTGCGCGTCTTGCTGCAATTCGTCGCCATCGTAATCGCGATGCTCGCGGTCTGGGCGATGGGGCGCTAGTTCTTACCTCTCCAAAAGGAAGAGGTGGTCGCAAATACCGGAGCTGGAACATGGTCGTGCTCAACAAGATCTATACGCGCACCGGCGACGACGGTACGACGGCGCTCGGAAGCGGCGAGCGGCGGCCGAAATATGATCTGCGCGTCAGCGCCTACGGCACGGTGGACGAGACCAATGCCGCGATCGGCGTGGTGCGGCTTCATCTTGCGGATAATCCCGCGCTCGACCGCATGCTCGGCCTGATCCAGAACGACCTATTCGATCTTGGCGCCGACCTCGCGGTGCCCCAGCGCGAGGGCAAGGCGGAGCGTTTGCGGATGCTGGCGAGCCAGGTCGAGCGGCTCGAGCGCAACATCGATACGCTCAATGCCGAGCTGGCGCCGTTAACCTCGTTCGTACTTCCCGGCGGTACCCCGGCGGCAGCCTATCTGCACCTCGCCCGTACGATTTGCCGCCGGGCGGAACGGATGATGGTGGAACTTGCGGCCAAGCCGGATGAGCCAGTCAGCGAGGCTGGCATCCAATATATGAACCGCCTGTCGGATTTCCTGTTTGTCGCCAGCCGTTTCCAGAACGACAAGGGTGCCGGTGATGTGTTGTGGGTGCCGGGCCAGAACCGCTAGAATGGGTCTGAGATCCACGGGGCCGATTTTTGGCTTTCGCGCGTTGACCGCCGATAGCGGGACCTTTAGGTTCCGCGCCCAAGCCAATCAACCCCCTAATTTCAAAGCGAAAGAGGATCGATGAAGGTTCTTGTGCCGGTAAAGCGGGTCGTCGACTACAACGTCAAGGTCCGCGTCAAGAGCGATGGATCGGGCGTGGAGCTCGCCAACGTCAAGATGTCGATGAACCCGTTCGACGAGATCGCGGTCGAGGAAGCGTTGCGGCTGAAGGAAGCCGGCAAGGCGACCGAGGTTGTGGTGGTGTCGATCGGCCCGGCGCAAGCCTCCGAGACCATCCGCACCGGCCTTGCGATGGGCGCCGACCGCGGCATCCTGGTCAAGGCCGAGGGCACGGTGGAGCCGCTCGCAGTCGCCAAGCTCCTGAAGTCGGTGGTCGAGGCTGAGAAGCCCGGCCTCGTCATCCTCGGCAAGCAGGCGATCGACGACGATAGCAACCAGACCGGCCAGATGCTGGCCGCGCTGCTCGGCTGGTCGCAGGCGACGTTCGCCTCCAAGCTCGATGTCGAAGGTTCTGACTTCAAGGTCACGCGCGAGGTCGACGGCGGCCTGCAGACCGTGAAGCTGAAGGGCCCGGCGATCGTCACCACCGACCTTCGCCTCAACGAGCCGCGCTATGCTTCGTTGCCCAACATCATGAAGGCGAAGAAGAAGCCGATCGACGAGAAGAACGCCGCCGATTACGGCGTCGATCTCACACCGCATCTCGAAATCCTCAAGACTTCGGAACCGGCAGGCCGCAAGGCGGGCGTCAAGGTCAAGGACGTCGCCGAACTGGTGTCGAAGCTCAAGACCGAAGCCGGGGTTCTCTAAATGACGACATTGCTGATTGCCGAACACGAACACGAGAAGCTGAAGGACGTCACCAACAAGGCGCTGACCGCGGCGACCCAGTTGGGCGGCGACGTGCATGTGCTGGTCGCCGGCGGCGGGGCGGGCACCAAGGCTGCGGCCGAAGCGGCGGCGAAGCTCGCCGGCGTCAAGAAGGTGCTGGTGGCCGAAGGCGAGGCCTATGCGCACGATCTCGCCGAGCCGCTTGCCGCGCTGATCGTCTCGCTGGCGCCGTCCTATGACGCGATCGTTGCGCCCGCGACCTCGCGCTTCAAGAACGTGATGCCGCGCGTCGCGGCCCTGCTCGACGTCATGCAGGTCTCCGAGATCATCAAGGTGGTCGCGCCTGATACCTTCGAGCGTCCGATCTACGCCGGTAACGCGATCCAGACAGTGAAGTCCAAGGACGCCAAGAAGGTGATCACGGTCCGCACCTCAACCTTCGCCGCGGCGGGCGAGGGCGGCAGCGCCTCGGTCGAGTCCGTGGCGGCTGCGGCCGATCCCGGTCTCTCCAGCTTCCTCGGCGAGGAGGTCGCCAAGAGCGATCGTCCGGAGCTGACCTCGGCCAAGATCATCGTTTCCGGTGGCCGCGCCATGCAGAGCCGGGAAAATTTCGCCAAGTACATCGAACCGCTGGCCGATAAGCTCGGTGCCGGTGTCGGCGCCTCGCGCGCTGCGGTCGACGCCGGCTATGCCCCGAACGACTGGCAGGTTGGCCAGACCGGCAAGGTGGTGGCGCCGGAACTTTATGTCGCGGTCGGCATCTCCGGCGCGATCCAGCATCTGGCTGGCATGAAGGATTCCAAGGTGATCGTCGCGATCAACAAGGACGAGGACGCGCCGATCTTCCAGGTCGCCGATTACGGCCTGGTCGCCGACCTCTACCAGGCAGTTCCGGAGCTGACCGAAGCGCTCGGCAAGCTCGGAAAATAAGCAAAGAGAACACCGGCCGGATGGTACGGCCCCGGCCGGTGTTCTTGTTTTTGAATGGCGTTTTTCGGCGAAGCAGGTACCTTTCGCCCGTAGCATGATCCGTACCCGGAGCGCCGCGTCGGCGCTAAGTGGGCGCCGGTTTACGAAAAAGATCATGCGCAAACGTAAGACTTGTCGGATATTGGGGACGTAGTAGGGGACTTGGGCGAGGCGCGATGGACGCGCTGTCCCGGTGGTGACAACATGACGGTCGCAATCAAGAAGGTCGGCGTAATCGGCTCGGGCCAGATGGGTAACGGCATTGCCCATGTGGCGGCGCTTGCGGGCTTCGATGTGCTGCTCAACGACATTTCCGCCGATCGCGTGAAATCGGCGCTCGCAACCATCAACGGCAATCTGTCGCGCCAGGTGGCCAAGAAGTCCATCACCGAGGAGCAGCGCAAGCAGGCGCTGTCCCGGATCGTCGCGACTGACAGCCTCGACGAACTGGCGGATTGCGATCTTGTGATCGAGACCGCGGTCGAGAAGGAAGAGACCAAGCGCAAGATCTTCCACGATCTCTGCGCGGTCCTGAAGCCGGAGGCGATCGTCGCCTCCAACTCCTCCTCGATCTCGATCACGCGGCTCGCCGCCTCCACCGACCGCCCCGAGCGTTTCATCGGTATTCATTTCATGAATCCGGTGCCGCTGATGGAGTTGGTCGAGCTGATCCGCGGCATCGCCACTGATGATGCCACCTTCGACGCTGCCAAGACGTTCGTCGGCAAGCTCGGCAAGCAGGTCGCGGTATCGGAGGATTTTCCGGCCTTCATTGTCAACCGCATCCTGCTGCCGATGATCAACGAGGCGATCTACACGCTCTATGAGGGCGTCGGGAACGTCGAGGCCATCGACGCGGCGATGAAGCTCGGTGCCCACCATCCGATGGGCCCGCTGGAACTGGCCGATTTCATCGGACTGGACACCTGTCTGTCGATCATGCAGGTGCTGCATGAGGGGCTCGCCGATTCAAAATACCGGCCGTGCCCGCTCTTGGTGAAATATGTCGAGGCCGGCTGGCTCGGCCGCAAGACCCAGCGCGGCTTCTACGACTATCGCGGCGAGAAGCCGGTCCCGACGCGCTAACTTGTCGTCATTGCCGGGCTTGACCCGGCAATCCATCCTCAATCCAGCTTTCATTAACCCCCGCCGCCTATGGTGCGCCCGAATTGGGGAGTACCGCGTATGGATATGATGAGCATGGTCTCGGGCATTCTGGCCATGCAGGCCGGCGGCCTGCAGTCGCAGATTCAGACCTCGATCATCAAATCCAATGCGGATGCTGAGAAATCCGCGGTCCAGACGCTCTTGGGTGCCCCGTCCACGGCCAATCTGGCGCCGGGCGTCGGCGGTAATCTGAACGTCGTTGCCTAAATCCCTGCCGCGGCCGGCTGCACGGCGGCCGTGATCAGCTTCACGGCGTCATCGCTGGCCCATTCGGCCGGACCCGCAATGGTCGCGATCTCGCAGCCGTTGCCGTCGATGAGCATCGAGGTGGGCATCCCAAGCGCCTTGCCTATGCTCTTAAGATCCTGGAAAACCTTGGCTTTCACGTCACTGAAATAGCCGAGCCGGGTCAGATTGGCGTCTTTCAGGAAATTCTTAGGCTTGTCGAAGTCGCGGGTGTCGATGTTGATCGCCACCACCTCGAAATCCTTGCCGCCGAGCTTGGCCTGCAGCGCGTCCAGCGCCGGCATCTCCTTGCGGCAGGGTACGCACCAGGTGGCCCAGAGGTTCACCAGCACGGTCTTGCCGCGCCAGTCCGACAGCTTCCTCGGCTTGCCCTCGGCGTCCTCGAAGGCGAGGTCCGGGATCCGCAAGGGCTTCGTCGCCATCGTCAGCGCGGCGAGCTCGCCGTGTGCCAGCGGGCCGAGCCTCTTCGCCAGATCGACCGCGCTGCTGCAGACCGGATCGCCGGCCGGGCCGCGGCCCATCAGCCCGCCAAATCCGGAGACGCCGGCATAGCCGATCAGCGCGCCGACCAGCACCGCGCCGATCACGAGCGGGATCCGGCGCGTGGCGCCACGGGACGGGGGAGTTTCGGGCATATCGTTTGTCATTCCGCGTCAGATATGGCTAAGCAGGGCCCGCGCCGGTGGCCGGTTCGGTTTTGACGGTCGGGCGATCAAGGGCTGGGCCTGAAGTTCTAAGAAGTCGTGAGCGAGCAATCATGAGCAACAAGATGTGGGGCGGGCGGTTCTCCGAACGTCCCGACGCGATCATGGAGGAAATCAACGTCTCCATCGACGTCGATCGTCACCTTTATGCCCAGGACATTGCCGCGTCCAAGGCCCACGCCGCGATGCTCGCCGCGCAAGGCATCATCACCGCGTCTGATGCGAAAAATATCGGCAAAGGTCTAGACACGATTTTGTCAGAAATCGACAAGGGATCGTTCGATTTCAAGCGCGCGCTCGAAGATATCCATATGAACGTCGAGAGCCGGCTGTCGGAATTGATCGGCCCGGCCGCCGGCCGGCTGCACACCGCGCGCTCCCGCAACGACCAGGTCGCGACCGACTTCCGCCTCTATGTCCGCGACACGATAGATGAGACCGATGCGGCGCTGGCCGCGTTCCAGAACGCGCTGGTCGAGCGCGCGCTAGAACATGCCGGAACGGTCATGCCGGGCTTCACCCACCTGCAGACGGCCCAGCCTGTTACCTTCGGGCATCATCTTCTCGCCTATGTCGAGATGGCGGCGCGCGACCGCGGCCGCTTCGCTGATGCTCGCAAGCGGCTGAACGAATCGCCGCTCGGCGCCGCGGCGCTCGCCGGCACCTCGTTTCCGATCGACCGGGCCGCGACGGCAAAAGCGCTCGACTTCGACCGCCCGATGGCCAATTCGCTCGACGCCGTCTCCGACCGCGATTTCGTTTTGGAAACCCTGTCGGCTGCCGCGATCACGGCTGTGCACCTGTCGCGTTTTGCGGAAGAGATCGTGGTCTGGACCTCGCCGCTGGTCGGCCTGGTCCGCCTCAGCGACAAGTTCACCACCGGCTCCTCCATCATGCCGCAGAAGCGCAACCCGGATGCGGCGGAACTGGTGCGCGCCAAGACCGGCCGCGTGATCGGCGCGCTCACCGCGCTCCTGATCGTGATGAAGGGCCTGCCGCTCGCCTATCAAAAGGACATGCAGGAGGACAAGCAGGGCGCGATGGAGGCCTTTGTCGCGCTCTCGCTCGCGATCCGCGCCATGACCGGCATGGTCGAAGACCTCGTTCCCGACGAGGGGCGGATGAAAGCCGCGGCCGGCGAGGGCTATGCCACCGCCACCGACCTCGCCGACTGGCTGGTGCGGACCCTGAAAATGCCGTTCCGCGAGGCCCATCACGTCACCGGCCGCATCGTGGCGCTGGCTTCGCAGCAGGCCGTCGCCCTGCACGAACTGCCGCTGAAGGCGATGCAGGAGGTCGAGCCGAAGATCACTGCCGACGCGCTGAAGGTGCTCTCGGTCGAATCATCGGTGAAAAGCCGCATCAGTTACGGCGGCACCGCGCCGAAGAACGTGCTTTCCCAGGCGAGGGCCTGGGCGAAGCGGCTGGAAAAAGAGCGAAAATTGGGCTGAACGACAAATTTCGCTGCAATCTCATGGTTATCCGGGGGCTCGCCAGAGCAAATCAATGTTTGTATGGTGCGGCCCGCATTGGGGATTTCGTCGTGACCAGTAACCACCGCCTGACCCGGTCGGGATGGGCTCTCATCCTTGTCGGCGTTGCCGCGCTGACGCTCGGCGGCTGCGGACGCAAGGGACCGCTCGACCTGCCGCCGACCGCGAGCTCGGCGCAGACGCCGGCCGCGCCGCAAGATACCGAGACCCAGCGGGCAGCCCAGCCCAGCCTGTTCAATCCGAACTACGGAACGGATGCGCCGCCGGCTGCGGCCAAGGGTCGTCAGCGATCCTTCGTCCTCGACCCGCTTCTCGACTGAGCGCGCCATGAATCATTTCGACTATCGCGACGGCGTGCTGCACGCCGAAGCCGTTGACCTGTCCAGGCTTGCCGAGACCGTGGGCACGCCATTCTATTGCTATTCGACCGCGACCTTGGAGCGCCATTACCGGGTGTTCACCGAAGCCTTCGCCGGCGAGAAGGTGCTCGTCTGCTACGCGATGAAGGCGAATTCCAACCAGTCGGTCCTGCGCACCTTGGCAAAGCTTGGCGCCGGCGCCGACGTGGTCTCGGGCGGCGAATTGAAGCGAGCCCTTGCCGCGGGCATCCCGCCCTCGAAGATCGTCTTCTCCGGCGTCGGCAAGACCGAGGCCGAGCTGCGCGCCGCGCTTTCCGCCGACATCCTCTGCATCAATATCGAATCCGAGCCTGAGCTTGAACTGCTGTCGCGGCTTGCGGCCGAGATGGGCAAGACCGCGCGCATTTCGGTGCGCGTCAATCCTGACGTCGATGCCGGGACGCATGCCAAGATCTCGACCGGCAAGTCCGAGAACAAGTTCGGCATCCCGATCTCCCGTGCGAGAGACGTCTATGCCCGCGCGGCGAAGCTGCCGGGCATCGAGGTGCGCGGGGCCGACATGCATATCGGCAGCCAGATCACCGATCTCAGCAAGATGGAGACGGCGTTCCGGATCCTCGCCGAATTCGTCCAGACCTTGCGCGCCGACGGCCACAACATCTCGCATATCGATTTCGGCGGCGGCCTTGGCATTCCCTATTACATGGACCGCGAGGCGCCGCCGGCACCCGACGCCTATGCCGCGATGGTGAGGCGCGTGACGCATAACCTTGGCTGCACGCTGATGTTCGAGCCGGGGCGGATGATCGTCGGCAATGCCGGCATCCTCCTCACCCGCGTGATCTATGTGAAGCATGGCGATGCCAAGAACTTCGTCATCATCGATGCCGCGATGAACGACCTGATCCGGCCGACGCTGTACGAAGCGCATCACGACATCCTGCCGGTGCGGCAGGCCAAGAAAGACGCGCCGATGATGGTTGCCGACGTGGTCGGCCCGGTCTGCGAAAGCGGCGACTATCTCGCGCTCGACCGTTCGCTGCCCGAGCCCAAGCCCGGCGATCTCCTGGCGATCATGACCGCCGGCGCCTATGGCGCGGTGCAGTCCGGCAGCTACAACACCAGGCCCCTGGTGCCGGAAGTGCTGGTCAAGGACGATCAGTATGCCATCGTGCGCCCGCGCGTCGACGTCGAGGCGCTGATCGCGATGGACAAGCCCGCCCCGTGGCTGTGAGTGGCGATCGGGAATTAATTCATTTAAATTCCCGTCGCGATTTAACAGCTTTATAATTCAGCTTAACGATTGAAAATCCGCGCGACAGCGGAAGTTTTCAATAATCGGGCCTCCCGGACGAATTCCCGGTGCAGTGCGGAGGCTTGGGGGAGCCGTTTTGGGCTCTGACGGCGCGTCTGCGCAGCTTTGCCTTAACAGAACGGTGATCACACCATCTCACAGCCGCGGAGCAGTGCCCGCTGCTTGTCGGTGTGACTGATAAGTCTCGGAGAGGGCGTAGTATTTTCACTTTCTGCCCCAGATGCCTGCGTCATTTTCGCATGCCTGCCATTTAAATATTAAATCTTCATTGACAGGTATTTAAATTCGAGTGAGATTAATATTATCAAATGCGGCTGAGCGGGGTGTAACAATGTCATTGCCAGGCTGGGTTCTCGCGATTTTCCTCTTGATGGCGGCGGCTGTGCCCGCCGGTGTGTACTTCACGGCCACGCTGTTCTTCCCTCCCGACCAGGTCTACACCTATGTCGGCCAGGGAACGTATCGTGGCGCGCCGGGCCCGGCCGCTGGCGCTGGCCTTCCCTTCCTCGTCGCCGCAGGCGTCTATTGGTACGTCAGGCGCCGTCGCAACTCAAAATAGCGCTTGCGCGATAGGCGCCACAAAAACGACCGACACAAAACATCTTCATGGAAGTCCTAAAGACCGCCGCAAGGCGGTCTTTATTTTGGCTCGAGCATCACCTTGTTCGGTGTCGTCCCGCACCGCTGTCGTCCCCGCGAAAGCGGGGACCCATAACCACAGGTGTTTGTGGTGTGCTCCGCTGCAACCGCTTGCTCGCGCCACGACAAACGCCCTGTGGTTATGGGTGCCGGGGCAAGCCCGGGACGACAGCTAGCCCCGGGACCACATCTCACTTCACGGCTCACTTCGCTGCGTGACTGCCCTTTGTCCCGCCGACCACGACACCCGCCGCTTTCTCGACCGGCTTGATCGCGGAGGTGAAATCGGAGTCCGGTCCCGTCTCGCGGATCACGGTTTCCCAGAGGCGGCCGACGGCCTCGGCGACTTCCATCGACAGGCCGAGCGACTTCATCTCGTCCAGGCACAGCCGCACATCCTTCACCATCAAGCCGGTGGCGAAGCCGAAATCGAACGTGCGCGGCAGCACCGAGCGCGGAAACTTGTCGCGGCTCGCCGTATTCATGCCAGAACCCGCATTGATGACATCGATCATCACGGCCGGATCGAGCCCGGACTTCACGCCCATCACCACCGCTTCCGAGGTCGCAACCATCGCAGTCGCCGACAGGAAATTGTTGGCGAGCTTCATCGTCTGCCCCGAGCCCGGCTTCTCGCCGATGAAGAACACCTTGCCGATCACGTCGAGCGCCGGTTTCAGCACCTCGTAGTCCGCGCGCGGACCGGAGACCATCACTGCAAGCGTTCCCTTCTCGGCGCCGCCGACGCCGCCGCTGACGGGGCTGTCGATCTGCACGATGTTGCGCTTCGCCAACAGGTCATGGATGCGTACCGCCATCTGCGAGCCGACGGTCGAGAGATCGACGAAGCGCTTGACGCGCTCGCCCTCGATCACGCCGCCGGCACCGGTCGCGACCTCGAGCGAGGCCTGCAGCGAGGGCAGGCTCGCCATCACGGTCTCGACCCGGTCGGCGATCGCCTTCGGCGAGGACGCGGCTAGCGCGCCGCGCGCGGTCAGCCGCTCGACGGCCTCCTTGCGCGTATCGAACACGGTAAGTTGATGCCCGGCCTCGACCAGCCGGCGCGCCATCGGAAAACCCATGTTCCCGAGGCCGATGAATCCAATTTCCATGGTGATTTTGCTCCGGATTTCTGGAGATGCTCCTCATCCTGAGGAGCGCGCAACGCGCGCGTCTCGAAGGATGAGGCCACAGACGGGGCCTCATGGTTCGAGACGGCGCAAGAGCGCCTCCTCACCATGAGGAGCTGACTACGTCAGCCCTTATCGATCTCGGCGAATACTTCGCGCGCGATACGAAAGCTGTCGACGGCGGCGGGCATGCCGCCATAGATCGCGACCTGCATCAGGATCTCGCGGATGTCGTCGCGGGTGACGCCGTTGGTCAGCGCGCCCTTCAGGTGCGCGCGCAATTCGTGCGGTCGGTTCAGGATCGAGATCATCGCGATGTTGAGCATGCTGCGGGTCTTGCGCGGCAATTCCTCGCGGCCCCATACCGAGCCCCAGCAATATTCGTTGAGCAGGTCCTGGAACGGCTTGTTGAAGCTGTCGACGTTCTTGAGCGCGTTGGAGACATAGGCCTCGCCGAGCACGGCCTTGCGGATTTCCAGGCCTTTGTCGTGCGTCTTTTGGTCCATAACGTTTCCTCATGCAGTTCAGAGAGCATGATCCGGAAAGATGGAAACCGGTTTTCCATGCCCGAACAAAAATGAGATCATGGCCCGATTTCGGATCATGATCTGGGGTTGTGGCGGCGACGTTACGGGGTCGCTCACGCGCAGTCACGCCTTCGTGTTATGCGTAATTCCACGTGTGGGTTGCCGGAACGGAACGGGTGCCTCATTGCCGCCCTTGTGGTAAGATGACGTGTCGGGCAACCCGGAGATTTTATTGAGCGGCGACCCCACTGAACCCGCGCGCGAGCATAACGCCGTCGCGCGGCTAAAATTGAACGAAGCCCTGCAGCGGGCACAATACGCGATCGCGTGGGAGCGCGTATGGCCGCATCTGGCCCGGTTTCTGACCGTCATCGGATTGTTCCTGGTCGTCTCCTGGGCGGGACTCTGGCTGGCGCTGCCGCTTGCGGTGCGCCTCGCCGGTGTGGGCCTGTTCGCGCTGCTGGCGCTCTCCGCGCTGCTTCCGCTGGTCCGCTTCCACTGGCCGACGCGCGAGGAGGGCTTGAGCCGGCTCGATCGCGGCACCGGCATCCGCCATCGCCCGGCGACCGCGCTGAGCGACACGCTCACGAGCCAGGACCCGGTCTCGCAGGCGCTGTGGCAGGCACAGCGCGAGCGCACGCTGGCCTCGCTCAAGCGCATTCGTGCCGGCCTGCCGTCGCCGCGGCTTCCGATCCATGATCCCTGGGCCCTGCGGGCGCTGGTGATCGTGATGCTGGTCGGCACCTATATCGCCGCAGGCGATGAGCGTCCTCTCCGTTTCGCCTCCGCCTTCGATTGGAATGGCGTGCTCGCGCCGACCAATATCCGGGTCGATGCCTGGGTGACGCCGCCGAACTATACCGGCAAGCCGCCGATCATCCTGTCGTCGGCGAACCGGGAAGCGGCTGCCGCCGAGAGCGGGCCATTAGCGGTTCCCGCCGGCAGCACGCTGCTCGTGCGTTCCAGCGGCGGCAATATCGACGTCGTGGTCGGCGGCGGCGTGACCGAGGTTGCCCCGAGCGGCGAGGCGCCGAAGGGCACCAACGAGCGGCATTTCAAGATTGCTGGCGACGGCACCGCGCATGTCCGCGCACCGGCCGGCCAGCCGCTGTGGCGTTTTACCGCAACGCCTGACCGTCCGCCGTCGATCGCCCTGGCCAAGGATCCCGAGCGCCAGGCGCGCGGCTCGCTGCAATTGTCCTACCGGCTCGAGGACGATTACGGCATCACCGAAGCGCGCGCGCAGTTCGTCGCGCGTCCGGGCGATGCGCCGGACCCCGGGAATGCCGGAACCAGGACGGCAGAGGTGCGGCCGCTGTTCGAGCCGCCGCAATTCCCGCTCGTGCTGCCGAACGCGCGCACCCGCAATGGCGTCGGCCAGACCGTCAAGGATTTGAGCGAAGACCCCTATGCCGGCGCGGATGTGACGCTGACGCTGACGGCAAAGGACGAGGCCGGCAATGAGGCCAAGAGCGAACCGTTCAACATGCGCCTGCCGGAGCGGTTGTTCACGAAACCGCTGGCGCGGGCACTGATTGAGCAGCGCCGCATTCTCGCGCTCAACGCCAACAAGAACGCCGATGTCTACGCCGCGCTGGACGCGCTGTTGATCGCGCCGGAAATGTTCACGCCCGAGGCCGGCACCTATCTCGGCCTGCACAGCGTGGCGCGGCAGCTCGAGGCCGCCCATACCGACAACGCGCTGCGCGAGGTCGTCGCCAGCCTGTGGGCGCTTGCCGTCACCATCGAGGACGGCAACATCACCGACGTCGACAAGGCGCTGCGCGCGGCGCAGGACGCTTTGAAACAGGCGCTGGAGCGTGGCGCGAGCGACGAGGAGATCAAGAAGCTCACCGACAATCTGCGCGCGGCGCTGGACAATTTCATGCGCCAGCTCGCCGAGCAGTTCCGCAACAACCCGCAGCAATTGGCGCGCCCGCTCGATCCCAACGCCAAGGTCCTGAGCCAGCAGGACCTGAAGAACATGCTCGACCGCATGGAGCGGCTGTCGCGTTCCGGCGATAAGGACGCGGCAAGGCAGTTGCTCGATCAGCTCCAGCAGATGCTGGAGAACCTGCAGATGGCGCAGCCCGGCCAGAGCGGCGACAACGACATGGAGCAGGCGCTGAACGAACTCGGCGACATGATCCGCAAGCAGCAGCAGTTGCGCGACAAGACCTTCAAGCAGGGCCAGGATTCGCGGCGCGACCGCATGCGCGGCAAGCAGGGCGATCAGTCCATGGGCGACCTGCAGCAGGATCAGCAGGCGCTGCGCGACCGGCTGCAGAAGTTGCAGGAAGAGCTCGCCAAGCGCGGCATGGGTCCCGGCCAGCGTGGCGAGAAGGGCCAGCGCGGCCAACAAGGACAGCAGGGCCAGCAAGGTCAGCAAGGTCAGGGCGGCCAGGAGGGCGATCAGGGCGACGGCGAGGACGGGCTCGATCAGGCCGATTCCGCGATGGGCGATGCCAGCGGCCGGCTTGGCGAAGGCAATGCCGATGGTGCGGTGGACTCGCAGGGCCGCGCGCTGGATGCGCTGCGCAAGGGCGCGCAGAGCCTCGCCGAGGCGATGCAGCAGGGTGAGGGCGAGCAGGCGGGCGACGGCCCCGGCAACCGCGTCGGCCGGCAGCAGAGCGGCGGCAACCAGACCGATCCGCTCGGGCGCCCCTTGCACGGCCGCGAGTTCGGCGACGACTACACCGTCAAGATCCCCGGCGAGATCGACGTGCAGCGCGTGCGGCGAATCCTGGAAGAACTCCGCCGCCGCCTCGCCGACCCGTCGCGGCCGCAGCTCGAACTCGACTACATCGAGCGGTTGTTGAAGGATTACTAATTCGGAGTCTCCCGCTCCGTCGTCATCGTCCGCGAAGGCGGACGATCCAGTATTCCAGCGACGTCCGAGTTCAATCGAGAGACTGCTCTTTACTGGATACCCCCGCCTGCGCGGGTATGACGGAGAGCGTAACTCTACGCCACCTTCCGCGCGGACAGCGCATCCGCCACCGCCGTGCGGATATCGGCGACCGAGAACGGCTTGGTCACCACGTCGTGCACGATCGCATTGAGGCCGGAGGCGCGCTCGCGCTGATCGGCAAAGCCGGTCATCAACAGGATCTTCAACTCCGGAAAATCGCGCGCGCTGGCGAGCGCCAGTGCAATCCCGTCCATGACAGGCATCTGGATATCCGTGAGCAGCAGATCGAAGGCGCCCTGTTCCCGCGCCAGTATTTCGAGCGCGGCGGCGCCGTCCTGCGCGGTGACGGTCTCGTGGCCGTCCATGGCGATGGCGCGCGCCACCAGCGAGCGCATCGAATCTTCGTCGTCGGCGATCAACACCCGCGGCATCGAGCTAACCTCCTTCGCAAGACACGTCTCGTATTCTAAGCCTTGCCGCCGGCCGCCAGATCCCACTTGTTGAAGAAGCGGATATCGATGTCGCGCCCTTCCGGGGGCGGCGAGGCAAGGCGGGACTTGAAAAAGGCGCGTTCGCCCGGCTTCAGCACCGGCTGCTCCAGCACCGTGTTCCACGCATAAATCTCTGCGCCCTGCGCGTCCCGGACCGCAAAGCGCAACCGCGGCAGTTCCACCGGCTTTCGGGTCTCGCCGACGATCATGCCTTCGATCACCAGCACCGGCTTGCCGTCCACTGTCTCGTGACTGACTTTGACGTCCTTGAACGCCACCCCGCGCAGATTCACCTCGAGCCCGGCCAGCCGGTAGAACAGCGCGGTCTGCGGCAACAGGCGCACGACGTCGCCGCGCCACACCACCAGCGCCACGATCAGCGCCGCCATCGCCGCGCAGGCGGTGGGCAGGCTCGTTGCGGGCATGCGGATGCGGGGCAGGGTGGGCAGCTTGAACAGTCCTGGCAGCCGGCGGCGGGGTTTGGCTTCGGCATCTACGTGAGCCTCGGCGTCTTCCCGGGCGACCGACGGCCAGTCCTGCCGGACTGCATCGTCCGCCGGCCAGTCGGCCGAGATCGAGGGGCTGTCGACGACAGGCGTGCGCTCGTCCTCCTCCTGCCGCGCCATCGCCTCCCATTCCGCGGCGGCATCGGACGCGGCGGACCTGTTCGCCGCCGCCATCGCCGGCATCGGCGCCGTGATGTCGACGGCATCCTCCGGCCGCGCCAGCCAGACCTCCCTGCAGCGGGAACAACGCACCGTACGCCCGGCCGGACCTAACGTCTCCAGCTTGATCGCATAGGATGTTGTACAATGCGGGCAAACGATATGCATGGAGCCCAATCCCCACCATGGATGCGCCGGGATGCTACAAGGCGACCGTTAACGAATCGGAAACCATAACCGAAGCACAAACGCTTTGTTCGGCCCGCCGGCCCAGCCGGAAGCGGGCGCGAGGATTGAGCCAAGGTTCGAGGTTCCCGGCCGCCGCCCCAGTTGAACCCAACGTCCAACCCAATGTCGAGCGGAGCTAGAGCTTGGTTCGGTTCGAAAATGTCGGATTGCGTTACGGACTGGGCCCGGAGATTCTGCGCGACCTCAGCTTCGCCGTCCCCGCCCATTCCTTCCAGTTCCTCACCGGCCCGTCGGGCGCTGGCAAGACCTCGCTGCTCAGGCTCTTGTTCCTGTCGCTGCGGCCGACGCGCGGATTGGTGAATCTGTTCGGCAAGGATGTTTCGCTGCTGAGCAAGGACCAGATCGCAAACCTGCGCAAGCGCATCGGCATCGTGCTGCAGGACTTTCGCCTGCTCGACCACATGACGACCTATGAGAACGTCGCGCTGCCGTTCCGCGTGATGGGCCGCGACGAATCCAGCTACCGGCGCGAGGTGATCGATCTCTTGAAATGGGTCGGCCTCGGCGAGCGAATGGATGCGCTGCCGCCGATCCTCTCGGGCGGCGAGAAGCAGCGCGCCGCGATCGCGCGCGCGGTGATCTCGCGGCCGCAACTGCTGCTGGCGGATGAGCCGACCGGCAGCGTCGATCCGACGCTCGGGCGGCGGCTGCTTCGCCTGTTCATCGAGTTGAACAAGTCCGGCACCGCCGTGATCATCGCGACCCACGACATCACGCTGATGGACCAGTACGAGGCGCGGCGATTGGTGCTGCACCAGGGACGGCTGCACATCTATGAATAAGATCGGCCGAGAGCATGTGCCGCTCGTCGACCTCGGGCATGAACGCCCGCAGGTGTCGGCGAACGCGCGCAACATGTCGCCGATCGTGCCGCGCGCCTCGATCTCCGGCCGCGCGCTGGTCGCTGTCGTGGCGATCATGACCTTCCTCGCCTCGATGACCACGGGCACGGTGCTCCTGGTCAGCGCATCCGCAGCCGAGTGGCAGTCGGAGGTCGCAAGCGAGATCACGATCCAGATCCGCCCGGCTCCCGGCCGCGATCTCGATCGCGACACATCAGCGGCGGCGGAGGCGATGCGGACGCAGGGTGGGATCGTCGAAGTCCGCCCGTTCAGCAAGCAGGAATCCGCAAAACTGCTCGAGCCCTGGCTCGGCAGCGGATTGTCGATCGAGCAATTGCCGGTGCCGCGCGTCATCGTGGCGCGGGTGCAGCCCGGCGGCACGCCCGACCTCACAGCGCTCCGAGCGCGGGTCACGCAGGCCGCCCCCGGCGCCAGCGTCGACGATCATCGCGCCTGGATCGAGCGCATGCGCTCGATGAGCGGCGCCACCGTGTTCGCCGGCATCGGCATTCTGGCCCTCGTGATCATCGCGACGATCATCTCGGTCTCCTTCGCCACGCGCGGCGCGATGGCCGCCAACCGGCCGATCGTCGAGGTGCTGCATTTCGTCGGCGCCTCCGACAGCTACATCGCCAACCGCTTCCTGCGGCACTTCCTGATGCTGGGCCTCGAGGGCGGGCTGATCGGCGGCGGCGTCGCGATGCTGTTCTTCGGCTTCTCCGAATCGATCGCAAGCTGGTTCTCGGGCACCCCGGTCGGCGACCAGTTCGCAGCCCTGCTCGGCACTTTCTCGCTGCGGCCGTCCGGCTATCTGGTGCTGGCGCTGCAGGCGGTATTGATCGCCGCGATCACGGCCTGGGCCTCACGGCGGACGCTGTTCGCCACGCTCGATGATGTCGACTGATGGAACGGCCGGACTCCACTTCGCCCGAAAACGCACTAAAATTGCGTCCGGGGAAGGACAGCCATTATCCGATGAGCTCTGAACTCGACGACGGATCGCAAGAGCGCCGGCCAGCGCGGCCGCGCGGATGGCTGCGCGCGCTGATCGTCGCGCCGCTGGCGGTGCTGTTCGTCTCCGCGGGGTTCGGCTTCGTCGCGTTCCTGTCGCAATTGCGCGGCGTCGAAACCCAGCCCGAGCATAACGCCGACGGCATCGTGGTGTTGACCGGCGGTTCCTCGCGGATCTCCGACGCCGTGGAATTGCTGGCGGCCGGCTACGGCAAGCGGCTGCTGATCTCAGGCGTTCACCCGACCAATGCGGCGAGCGATATTTCCCGCTCGCTGCCCGAGAGCAATCAGGCACTGCTCAGGTGCTGCGTCGATCTCGACCGCTCCGCGGTCAATACCAGGAGCAATGCCGCGGAGACGCGGCGCTGGGCGCGTGAGCGCGGCTTCAAGTCGCTGATCGTGGTCACCTCGAACTACCACATGCCGCGTGCGATCGTCGAACTGTCGCACGCGATGCCGGATGTCGAGCTGATCCCGTTCGTGGTGATCGGCGATAAATGGCGCGACGAACCCTGGTGGATGAGTGGCGGAACGCTGCGCCTCCTGCTATCGGAATACGTCAAATATGTCGCGGCGGAGGTGCGGGTGCGGCTGGCTAGAATCGGTCTCGACCTGACGCCGGAATTCCTGGATCAACCCGGCGGCGCGCAGGCGCCGCGCCGGCCCGCGACCGCGCAGGTGAACTGACCAGACCAACTCGTGTTCGGGAATTCGATGTCTTCGATCTTCGTGCGCTCGCTCATCTTCAACGTGCTGTTCTATCTCGTGCTGGTGAGCTTAAGCATCATCGCGATCCCGACCATCGTGTTGCCGCGCCGGGCGATGATGACGCTGGCCGCATGGTGGGCGAGCGCGACGCTGTTCCTGATGCGCGTCGTCTGCAACATCCGGGTCGAATTCCGAGGGGTGGAGAAGATTCCGAAAGGGCCCTTGATCGTGGCCGCCAAGCACCAGTCGATGTGGGAGACGTTCCAGCTTTTGCGCTTCTTCGACCACCCGCTCTACATGCTCAAGCGCGAGCTGACCTGGATCCCGGTGTTCGGCCAGTTCCTGATCAAGGCGGGCATGATCGCGATCGATCGCGGCGGCGGACCGCGCTCGCTGGTGAAGACGCTGCGCCGCGCGGCGGCTGAAGTGAAGCGCGGCCGCCAGCTCGTGATCTTTCCGGAAGGCACGCGGCGGCCGGTCGGCGCGCCGCCGAGCTACAAGACTGGCGTCGCGCAGATCTATGCCGAGAGCGGCGTGCCGTGCCTGCCGGTCGCGCTCAACTCCGGCCTGTTCTGGCCGCGCCGCACCTTCATGCGCTATCCTGGGACGCTGGTGGTCGAATTCCTTGATCCGCTGCCGGCGGGTTTGCGGCGCGACGAGTTCATGACGCGGCTGCGCGAGTCGATCGAGGGCGCCACCGACCGTATCGTCGAGGCCGCGCGCGCCGAGCAGGCGCAATTGTTCGGCGCCGTGCCCGATACCGCGAAGGCGAAGCTGTAGAGCATGATGAGATCAGGTCGAGTTGGCGCCACGTCGGAGGTGCCTTACCTCTCCCCGTCGGGGAGAGGTCGATTTGCGCAGCAAATCGGGTGAGGGGCCGCGGCTCTAACGATGGACCGCGACCCCTCACCCGCGCTTCGCGCGACCTCTCCCTATGGGAGAGGTGGGCAAACGCTGCCACGCCGATTCAAACAAGAGCCATCCCGCTTTAGCTACGTTCCTTCCTGCAGCGGCAGCTCGATGGGATGCGCGTCGTGCAGCATCGTCGCGAGCTTGTGCAACTGCGGATCGCGAAAACCCTGCTTCTCGATCGCGAGCACCGTGGACAACACATAGTCGCGGTTGTTGCCCGAGCGGCCGTGGCCCTGCTGCACGTAGCGGAGCTGGTCGGCCAGCGTCAGCCGGCCGGCGTACTGCACATGGCTGCGGTCTACGACGTAAGTCAGCGCGGCCACCCGTGACCGCGGGTCGTCCTCGAGCCACACCGAGCGGTGCACCTCGCGATAGACGTTGGTGGTCTGCTCGCGGCCGCGCAGATAGGCGATGGTCTCGCTGCGCCGCTTCGCCGCGACGCGGAACGCGATGCCGCGGCAGGCGCCGCCGCGGTCGAGCCCGAGCACCAGCCCCGGCTTTTCCGGCGTGCCGCGATGGTCGAAGGAATACACGCAGAGCGCGCGATGCTCGCCGATCAGCCGCGCCTGCACCTGTTCCTCGAAGTCGAAACCCGGCTTCCACATCAGCGAGCCGTAACCGAATACCCAGAGGTCGCTGTCACCTGATTCGGGCGGCGAGAGGAGTTGCGCGGACATCGGCGCAAGGGCTAGCAAAAGCGCGGGGCGAAGCGAAGCGGTTTCATCGGCCTCCGGCCGGCATTTGCCGCTTACATTTGCCAAAATTGACAGCCAGAGGTCGCCGCATGCCTGATATGACCCCCGCGCCGCACCGGCGCTCGCGTTGGCGTCTCTTTGCCGCCCCCGTCCTCGTCCTGATCCTCGCCGTGGCGTGGAGCGCGTTCTGGTTCTATGCCTCGTCCCAGGTCTGGGTGCAGGCCGATGCCTGGCGCGCGCAGGAGGCGAAGGCGGGCCGGGTCTATGATTGCGGCAAGCGATCGGTCGCGGGTTACCCCTTCCGTCTCGAGATCAGCTGCGAGGACGCCAGCGTGACCTTGATCTCGCAGACGGCCGGCGCGCAAACGCCGTTCACCGCGCGGCTCGGCGAGATCCTGGTGGTGGCGCAGGTCTACGACCCCACACGCGTGATCGCCGAATTCAAGGCGCCGGCGACGCTCGCCGAGCGAGGCGCACAGCCACAGCTCGCCGTCAACTGGCGCTCGGGGCGCGCCAGCGTGGCGGGCCTGCCGGCGGTGCCGCAACGCGGCTCGCTGGTGTTCGACGATCCCGCGATCGACCGCGTCAATGGCTCCGTGCAGACGCCGCTCGGCCGCGCCAGCCACGTCGAGTTGCACGGCCGCCTCGCCGAAGGCTCCTCCCTGGACAATCCGGTGATCGAGACCGCGCTGCAGATCAGCGGCGGCAGCCTGCAGGACGTGCATCCGGTGCTGGCAACGCCGTTCGATGCCGACATCCGTACCAAGATTTCCGGCTTGAAGGACTTCACGCCAAAGCCGTGGCCGGAGCGCTTCCGCGAGATCCAGGCCGCCGGCGGCCATGTCGAGATCGTGCAGTCGCGCATCCAGCAGGGCGAGATGATCGCGATCTCCGCGGGCACCTTGAGCCTCAACGCGAGTGGCCGCATCGAAGGCGAATTGCAGATGACGGTCACCGGCCTCGAGCGCGTGATCCCGGCGCTCGGCATCGAGAAGATGCTGGAGGAGGGCGTGCCGCAATCAACGCTCGACCGCGTCGCGCCCGGCGTGAAGACGCAGGACCTCAACAATCTCTTCGGCGCGCTCGACCGCGCGGTCCCTGGTCTCGGCAAGATGGTGAAGCAGAACGCCAATGTCGGCGTTGCCGCCAGCATCAATTCGCTCGGCAGCGAAGCCATGCTCGAAGGCAAGAAGGCGCGCAGCTTCCCGCTGCGCTTCGTCGACGGCGCAGTGCTGCTAGGCTCGATCAAGGTCGGACAAATCCCGCCATTGTTCTAGCTCACGTAGCCCGGGTGAAGCGCAGCGCAACCCGGGGTCTGCTCGCGATGCGGATAGACCTGTCCCGGGTTGCGCGGAGCCTGTCATCGGGCGCGCGTTCGCGCGATCCGTTGGCTCCCTCCGGGCTACAAGATCCCGCGCTATTTCTTCTCCAGATTCGCATGCGGCCGGCCGAAGTCCGCCGCAGCCGAATCCTGGCCGATCTCGACGATGCCGCGGCGGATGGCGCGGGTGCGGGTGAAGTGGTCGAACAGCGCTTCGCCGTCGCCGCGGCGGATCGCGCGCGTCAGTTTGGAGAGATCCTCGTTGAAGGTGCCGAGCATCTCCAGCACCGCGTCCTTGTTGCTCAGGAACACGTCGCGCCACATCGTCGGATCGGACGCCGCGATGCGGGTGAAATCGCGGAAGCCGCCGGCGGAGAATTTGATCACTTCCGACGACGTCACCTGCGCCAGCTCGTCGGCGGTGCCGACGATGGTGTAGGCGATCAGATGCGGCAGATGGCTGGTGATCGCGAGCACGAGGTCATGATGATCGGGCGTCATGATCTCGACCTTGGCGCCGAGCGCGGCCCAGAAGTCACGCAGCCTGCCGATCGCGCCCGCCTCAGTGCCCTCGGGCGGCGTCAGGATGCACCAGCGGTTGATGAACAACTCGGCGAAACCGGAATCGGGACCTGAGTGCTCGGTGCCCGCCACCGGATGCGCGGGCACGAAGTGCACACCATCGGGGATATGTGGGCCCATGTCCCTGACGATGGCGCCCTTGACCGAGCCGACATCGGAGACGATGGCGCCCTTCTTCAGGTAAGGCGCGATCTCCGCCGCCACGGGTCCGCAGGCGCCGACGGGAATGCAGAGGATGACGAGATCGGCGTCTTTGACCGCCTCCGCATTGTTCTCCACCACGCGGTCGACGATGCCAAGCTCGGCGACCCGCGCGCGCGTCTTTTCCGAGCGCGCGGTGGTGACGATCTCGCCGACCAGCCCCTGCGCCCGCGCGCCGCGCGCGATCGAGCCGCCGATCAGGCCGAAGCCGATCAGCGCGATGCGTTGAAAGTGCGGCGCGGCGTTCACTTCTGATCCATGAAGTCGCGCAGGCCCTCGACCACGAGGCGGTTGGCCTCCTCGGTGCCGATGGTCATGCGCAGCGCGTGCGGCAGGCCGTAATTGTTCACGGCACGCAGCACCAGTCCGCGCTTGGTGAGGAACGCGTCCGCATCGGCCGAGGTCTTGCCCTTTTCGGTCGGGAAATGGATCAGCACGAAATTGGCGACGCTCGGCGTCACCTTCAGCCCGAGCTTGCGGACCTCGTCCGTCACCCAGCTCCGCCACTTTTCGTTGTGCACCCTGGACATCTCGACATGCGCGGTGTCCTCGACCGCGGCTACCGCCGCGAGCATCGCCGGAGTAGAAACGTTGAAGGGGCCGCGAATCCGGTTCACCGCATCGACGATATGCGCCGGGCCAAACATCCAGCCGACGCGGAGCGCCGCGAGCCCGTGGATCTTGGAGAAGGTGTGGGTCATCACCGTGTTCTCGGTCGTCGCACACAGTTCGAGACCGAGGCCATAGTCGTTGCGCACCACGTAGTCCGAATAGGCGGCGTCGATCACCAGGAGCACGTCCGACGGCAGGCCTGCGCGCAAGCGCTTGACCTCGTCGAACGGCAGATAGGTGCCGGTCGGGTTGTTCGGATTGGCGAGCCAGATCAGCTTGGTCCGCGGCGTGACCGCCTCAAGGATCGCATCGACACTTGCGGTGTAGTCGGTCTCCGGCACGACCACGTTCTTGGCGCCGTTCGCCTTGGTCGCGATCGGATAGACCAGGAAGCCGTGGGTGGTGGAGATCGCCTCCGAGCCCTCGCACAGATAGGTGTGGGCGAGCAGGTTGAGGATTTCGTCCGAACCGGCGCCGCAGATGATGCGGCTCGGGTCGAGGCCATAGGCGCGGCCGATTGCCTCGCGCAGCACCTTTGAGGTGCCTTCCGGATAGTCCTCGAGATGTTCGGCGGCGTGCTTATAGGCCTCGATCGCCTTCGGCGAGGGACCGAAGGGCGTTTCGTTGGCGGAAAGCTTGAACACCTTGCGCCCCGGTTCCGCCACCGGGCTCTTGCCGGGGGTGTAGGGCGCAATATCGAGGATGCCGGGATTCGGCACGGGGCGGGACATCTCTAACTCTCTAGCTCCGGATTGTAGGGGCGGGGGGCACCGTATAGCGCGTTGCGTGGCTGCCGACGAGGGCCGATGAGCGCACCGAGGCCCCGGCGCGGATCAGGGCCATTTTGATCTCCTCGAAGCCGCGGCCGGCGACCGATACCAAAAGCGCCGCGCCGTCGAAGGCCGTATCCGGCACCGCGACGATCTCGGCGAGCGGGGCCAGCGCGCGGGCGATCTCGGCGTTCCAGCCGGAAACGCGCACGCTCCACATCTCGACTTCGGTCACCATCGCATCGTCAGCGACGCGCGAGATCACGAACACGGGCAGCGCCGCGGGATGATCGGCGCGCTCCAGGAACGGCAATCGCGCGATGATCTTCGGCGCGCCCTCGGCCTCGAGGTCGATCCACCATGGCGTGCGGCTGGAAATGGCCGACACCAGCGCGAGGTCGCCCTTCGATTTCGCCACCGCTTCGACCGCCGCCTGCGCGCTGAAATGCGAGACGTAGGGCACCACGAAGCCGAAATGGAAGCGTGCCGAATCCCGCATCATGGATTCGCCGACCGAGACATCGGCATGCACCGAGAACGGCGCCTGCACATAGGTGAACGTCGAGATGATGACGCGCCAGATGCTCTCGATGGTGTCGAGCGGCAGGATGCCACGATGGCGCTCGACCAGGCTGCGCATCATGGAGGCCTCGCGCGCCGGCCGGAATGCGGAGCCGACTTCCTGGGTCTGCTTCACCCTGATCAGGCGGTCGATGATGTCGCCACGCGCCATCAAGAGGCGGTGAACCTGCTCGTCGATCGCGTCGATCTCTTTGCGCAGCTCGGCCAGCGAAGGCGGCGCCGGAGGCGGTTTTGACATGCTAGGGCCCGTCGTTTCTCTTCAATCAGCAAGCAGACTCTTCACCTCTCCCCGCCTACGGGGAGAGGTCGAAATTCAAGCGCAGCTTGAATTTCGGGTGAGGGGGAGCCTCCGCGAATCCGTCTGGTACCGTGTTCGCGGAGAGAGCCCCTCACCCCAACCCTCTCCGCGCAAGGGCGGGGAGAGGGAGAAAGTGCGAGCCCCCGTTCTGTCCCATGGGGCCAGATGGCGCAAGCTCGGCCTAAAGGTCACGGTTAGGTTAACGGCCCCACTTGCCTTGACGCAGGCCGGGTAAGGGACTACTTTCCCAGCACTCCGTGGTCATTTGAGCCGGCCGGCTTGCAGCCACGTTAAAGAATTCGCTAAACAGGCCGGGGACAGATCGATCCCGGCCGGACCTTTGTTCAGGCCGGGTTTTTCATGGCCTGATTTCTGTCCGGGACCTCCGCGTCGGAGGAAGGCGCCACAAATGACCAAGGTGCAGTCGATCAAGAGTCCGTCGATTCAGGGTGAGGATCGCGCCCATGAGGCCGATCATCCGTCCTCGCCGGTGGCGAAGTTCGGCATGGATCAGCCGTTGAAGCTCGACTGCGGCATTGACCTTGCGCCATTCCAGATCGCCTATCAGACCTATGGCGAGCTCAATGCCGAGCGCTCCAACGCCATTCTGGTCTGCCACGCCCTGACCGGCGACCAGCATGTCAACAATTTGCATCCGGTGACCGGCAAGCCTGGCTGGTGGGAGACCATGGTCGGCCCCGGCCGGCCGCTCGACACCTCCAGATACTTCATCATCTGCTCCAACGTGCTTGGCGGCTGCATGGGTTCGACTGGCCCTGCCTCGCTGAACCCTGCGACCGGCAAGGTATGGGGCCTGGATTTTCCGATCATCACCATCCCTGACATGGTGCGTGCGCAGGCGATGCTGATCGACCAACTCGGCATCGAGACGCTGTTCGCGGTGGTCGGCGGCTCCATGGGCGGCATGCAGGCGGTGCAATGGGCGGCGGCCTATCCGGAGCGCGTGTTCTCGACGCTCGCGATCGCCTGCTCGACGCGGCATTCGGCGCAGAACATCGCCTTTCATGAGCTCGGCCGGCAGGCCGTGATGGCCGATCCGGATTGGCGTGGCGGAAGCTATGTCGACCAGGGCACGCATCCGCATCGCGGGCTCGCGGTCGCGCGGATGGCCGCGCATATCACCTATCTCTCTGACGCGGCGCTGCATCGCAAGTTCGGGCGGCGGATGCAGGATCGCGAGTTGCCGACATTCTCCTTCGATGCCGATTTCCAGGTCGAGAGCTATCTGCGCTACCAGGGCTCGTCCTTTGTCGAGCGCTTCGATGCCAACAGCTATCTCTATCTGACGCGCGCGATGGACTATTTCGACATCGCCGCCGACCACAATGGTGTGCTGGCGCAGGCGTTCCGCGGCGTCGAGACCCGCTTCTGCGTAGTATCGTTCACGAGCGACTGGCTGTTTCCGACTTCGGAGGCGCGGGCGCTGGTGCACGCGCTGAATGCCTCCAGCGCGCGGGTCTCGTTCGCGGAGATCGAGACCGACAAGGGTCACGACGCCTTCCTGCTCGATGTGCCCGAATTCTTCGACATCTCGCGCGCCTTCCTGCACTCGGCGGGTAAGTCGCGTGGCCTTGGCGATGCGGGGGCTTAAGTGATGGCGCTTCAGGAGCAAACTCTGCCGCTGCCCGGCTTGGCGCCGCAGGCGAGCACGAGCCTTCGTCCGGACCATCTTCTCGTCGCCGAAATGGTTGAGCCCGGGTCGCGCGTGCTCGACGTCGGCTGCGGTGACGGCGATCTGTTGCAGCTTCTGGAGAGTCGCGGCATCGATGGCCGCGGCATCGAGCTGTCGCGCGAAGGCGTCAACCACTGCGTCGCCAAGGGACTCGCGGTGGTGCAGGGCGACGCCGACACCGACCTCGGCAACTATCCCGACGATGCGTTCGACTACGTAATCCTGTCGCAGACGCTGCAGGCGACGCGGCAGCCGAAGGCTGTGCTGGAAAATCTCCTGCGCATCGGCCACCGCGCCATCGTCTCGTTCCCGAATTTCGGTTTCTGGAAGATGCGGCTGCAGCTTTTGATCGGCGGGCACATGCCGCGCACCGAAAATCTGCCGGCCACCTGGTACGACACCCCCAACATTCATTTCTGCACCATCAAGGATTTCGTGCAGCTCTGCGACGAGATCCACGTCAAGATGGAGCGCGCCGTCGCGCTCGACCTCTACGGCCGCCCGGTGCCGCTGAACCTGCCGTGGTGGGTCTGGAACATGTTCGGCGAGCAGGGTGTGTTCCTGCTGAGCAGGGGCGGGAAGGGACGCTGAGTACTCTCCCCGTCATTCCGGAAGACCTCTCCTCCGTCATTCCGGGGCGATGCGAAGCATCGAGCCCGGAATCCATTTCCTCCACGAACTCTGCGGCTCGATGCATTCCGGGCTCACGCTTCGCGTGCCCCGGAATGACAGGCTAAACTGTTGCCGCGAGCACCTCCCCTCGTCATTCCGGGATGCGCCGAAGGCGCAGGCCCGGAATCCATTGCGCCGCAAAACACGTAGATGAATGGATTCCGGGTTCACGCTTCGCGTGCCCCGGAATGACGGTTACACCATCGACCTGGGATCGCGCGGCAGCCACCTTCCCGCTTCCACCAACGCAATAAACCGCTCGACCATCTCGTTGAACAGCGCGGGTTCCTCGAGATTGAGCACGTGTCCCGATTTCGGGAAGAACGTCAGCCCCGCCGCGGGCAAATGCTTCTTCAAAAACAGGCTCGGCTCGACGCAATTGTCGTCCTCGTCGCCGCAGATGATCAGCGCCGGCGTCGGCACGCGTCCAATCGCTTCCGCCATGGTGTAGATCGAGGGCCGGCCGCCTTGAAAGCTGCGCATGGTGTTGGCCGAGCCCTTGGCATCGTGGCGCGCGAGCGCGGCATAGAAGTCGGCATGGCCGCGCGGATCCTTGACCAGGAACGGAATCCGGCCCGGCGCCTCGCGCGTCACCTTGGCGACCGCTTCCGATCCAATCGTCTCATACTGCTCGGCATTGGCCCGGCATTGCGCACGGAAGGCGTCGAGGTGTTCGAGACTTGAGCCGGAGCCGACGCCTGCGAGCGTCATCGACATCACGCGCTCGGGCGCATTCAGCGCAACCTGCAGCGACGAATAGGAGCCCATCGACAGCCCGACGAAATGCGCGCGGGCGATGCCGAGATGATCGAGCACCGCGAGCGCATCGGTGTAGAAATGCTTGTAGCTGTAGACCTCGGCCGATGGCGGGACGTCGGAGGGCGTGTAGCCGCGCGCGGAATAGGCGATGCAGCGGTGGCCGCGCGAGAAATAACGCATCTGCGGCTCCCAATTGGTGTGATCGGCCGCGAACTCGTGCAGGAAGATGATCGGCGTTCCGCTCCCAACCTCTTCGAAATAGAGGCGGACATTATCCTTGGCGACGGCATAGGGCATTTTAACCTTTTCCTTCTTGTGAGCCTGCGCGGCAAGATTGCAATTAACCTTCACGGCTGCAATGCGGCGGCATCGTTTCTTTTTCGCCGCCAAATGTTCGCGAAATCGTCCCGCAATTTTTCGCCGCAGCGCGGCACGACATCTTTGTCTTGCCACATTGAGCGGCACAAAACGCGCTGCGGCTGTCATCCAGATGTCATCCACAGACGGGCGCACCTGGAAAACGGGGGTGTAACAGAAGGAAAAAATGGGAAGTATGGTTCAGTTGCGTGCGTTCCGCCGGTTGCTTCGAGTTCTGGCGCTGGCGTTGTGTTCGACGGTTATCGTCGCTTCTATTTCTCCCGCTTCGGCACGGCCTCATCACGGCGCAGGGCGCCACGCCAGGGCCTATCATGCCGGTCATCATGCCAAGCATCACCATGCCCGCGCTCACCACTGGCGCAGGGTCCGCGTCTCGCGCTTTGAGCGCGGCGTCGCACAGATGCAGGCGCAAGGCCTTGCCGACAGCAATGCGAGTCTGTCGCCGGAGCCTCAGCAGGCGGCAAGCTTCGGTTCGTCGAACATCGTCGATGAAGCCCGCCGTCACCTCGGCGGCAACCCGACCAGCCGCGGCAGCCTGTGGTGCGCGCGCTTCATGAACATGGTGCTGCAGCATTCGGGTTATCGCGGCACCGGCTCCGACATGGCGAGTTCGTTCGCCCGTTACGGGCAGCGAGTCTCCGGCCCGCAGGTCGGTGCCATCGCCGTGATGTCGCGGGGACGCCGCGGCGGCCATGTCGGCATCATCACCGGCATCGATGCCAAGGGAAATCCGATCATGATCTCCGGCAACAACGGCAACCGCGTCCGCGAAGCCCCGGTCTCCCGCGGCCGCATCTACGCCTACGTGATGCCGACGAATTAGCCGCTACACTCTCCACCGTCAGCCCGGGCTCGATGCTTCGCATCGCCCCGGAATGACAGCCTTCGTCATTGCGAGCCAACGGGTCGCCCGAACGCGCGCCCGATGACAGGCTCCGCGAAGCAATCCATGCCTCCACTTGCGGCGCTACGGATTGCTTCGCTTCGCTCCACTTCGCGGTCGGTCGCAAAGTCGTCGGCATCGATCGAGGCTATGGCGTCGTCGATCGCGCACAGTTTGCCGCAAGTGACGACATAGGCGTCGCCTCGCAGTTCACTCTCGATTTGCTCCGCAACGGCGCAGCAAGCTCATCTTGCGAGCCTCGGCCAAGCCTGAACGCGTTCCAGAAGATCTTTCAGGTCTGCTGCGGTCACGCTGCGATTACATGTGGCGCGGCCCGGGATTGCTATCAGCCGGAACCGATCTTCCCGAACGCCAGCACGTGCAGCCCGAGCCGCCGGCGGACGATCCAGAACAAGAGCACGGTCTCGAAGCTCAGCGACGTCGATATCGCTATGGCGGCGCCGTGGCCGCCGAAGCGCGGTACCAGTGCGACGCACAGCACCAGGTTCATGACGAAGGCGAGCGCGTAGGCGAGCGCGCAGATCTTCTGGTGGCCGAGCATGTTGAGCAGACGTTCGACCGGTCCGATTGCAGCGCGCACCACGAGGCCGATGGCGGCCAGGAACATGATGTCGTAGCCGACGACGAATTGCGGCCCGAACAGCCAGAGCAGCGGCTTGCCAAAGGCGAGCAGGAGGACGGTCGCGGCGAGCGAAGGCCAGAACGTCCACTGGATCGCATGGGCGACATAGGCCGATAGCCGCGCCTTGTCGCCGAGCGCGTTGTATTCGGCGAAGCGATGCGCCGTCGTCGCCGACATCGCGTAGTGGATGAAGGACACCAGCGCCAGCGTCTTCACCACGGCAAAGTAGACGCCGACCTCCTCGGAGGAGCGGAACTGCTGCAGCACCAGCACATCGGTGTAGGAGAGCAGCAGATAAAAGCTTTCGACCAGCAGGATCGGCAGTGAGACCGCAAGCCAGCCGCTGATGTCGTAGGCCTTCTCGCCCGGCTCGACGTGGGCCGCGAGGCGGCGGTTCAGCACCAGCATCTGGCCGATCATGGCGATCCACACCGCCGCGGCGCTGGCGAGCATCGCGGCGGTGGCGCCGAGATCGAAGCCGAGCACGACGGCGCCCGCGGTGAAGCCGATGATCAGTCCCTGGCGCACGATGAATTGCGGCATCAGGCCGAGCCGCATCCAGTCATGCGACCGGGCAATCCCGTCCTGGGTATTGGCGACCACGAACGCTGGCAGCGTCAGGCAGCCGATATAAAGCGGCACGACCGTGTCCATGCCGATCCATGGCGACAGCAGCTTGACGAGGCCTGCGAGCAGCAGCGAGACCGCGGTCGACACCGCAAAAGTCAGCCAGCGGCTGCCGGACAGAAAACCGCGCAATAGCGCGTGCTCGCCTGCCGTGCGGTATTCCGGAATGAGCTTCTGCGCCGAGGCCGAAATGCCGAAATCCATCATGCTGCCGAGCAGCAGCACCCAGGTCCAGACATAGACATAGACGCCATAGTCCGAGCTGCCCATCCAGCGCGCGAGCAGGATTTGCGAGAGATAGGCGGCGACGGCGCTGACGACGCGGATGACGAAGATCGTCCCCGCGAGCCGCCGCGTGACAGATGCCTCGCCGGAGCCGCCGATCAGGCCGCGCATACGCGCCATCATGCCCGTGGGCGAAGCGGTTGCGGATTGGGCGTCCATCACGGCCAAGGCGAAAATTCCCAAAATGCCGCGCGTTTGCGACAGGGGCCCTGAACTATCAACGAAACGTTAAGAATGGGTTGGGTGGATAACGGTGAAACCATAGCCCGGATGGAAGCCAACGGGTCGCGCGATACGCGCCCGATGACAGGCTCCGCGCAATCCGGGCCCGTCTTTCAGCGCGGGGCCACTGTCCCCGGGTTACAAATTCCTAATCACTCCAGATTGGTGTTGAACTCGTAGGCGCGGTCGCCGCCGACCAGGGTCAATTTCAGCGCGGCGCCGTCCGGATTGGCGCCCGGCGGCAGGCCGTCGAGCTCGAAGGAGAACCGTTTCACCCCGGGTGGCGAGTTCGGCTTGAGCTTCGGCACCGGGAGGGCCCAGTCCGGCGTCGGTCCCTCGACGTACAGGCTGACGTCCTTGCCTTCGGGCGCGGCGACATCGACCAGCACGGTCGCCTTGCCGCTGCGTTTGACGTCGCGGATCGTCACCGGGTTGGGATCGCCGATATTGGCCGGCTTCGGCACGGTGTCGAGCGCGGACGACAGCGCGCCGTCCTCGGTGGAGGCGACGCTCGCAAAAGCAAGCTCGACGCTGGTCTCCACAGGGATGCACAGCTTCTCGCACACCGCATAGTTAATGTTGGCCCGCAGCGTCAGCGGCTTGTCCGCACTCTTGGCGACGATCCGAAGCGGCAGCACCACCTGGTGCTTGTAGCCGAGCGAGGTGCCGCCGGCGCCGTCGTCAAATTTCATCGGCGCCGGCCACAACACTGTCACCGCGTCGACATTTTCCGACTTCGAGAAATCGAAACGCGGCGGCACACCGGAATCGCCGGGGGTACGCCAATAGGTTTTCCAACCGGGCTCGAGTTGGATGGCTATACCGCCTAGCAAAACCGCGCCGCTACGCGAACCTGCAAGCAGCCGTACCGCCGAATGGGCGTCCCGCTGCCAGGGCGAGGAATCCTCGGCATGTACCTCCGTCGCAGGCCAGACGACTGAAAGAGTGGCTAGCAGGCCGAGCGCAACCCGCATGGGAACTATGGCGATCATGGAACGTCTTTACCGGCTGGTTATTGCGTAAACCATTGAATTGCGTGTGATGGATGGCGCGAATACGGCGCTCTGCTTGATTGACAGAAGCCTCACCCAATATCAGGATATCAAATCAGCATGGAGGCCTTTCAGATGACTCCTGAAGGCAAAGCACCAAAGACCGCCCGCGGCAAGGTGGCCGGCGTCGGCGACAATTCGTCGGGCAGCGGTTATCTCGACGGCCAGATCCTGATCGCCATGCCGGTTATGAGCGATCCCCGCTTCGAGCGCTCCGTCATCTACATGTGCGCGCATTCCGCCGAGGGGGCGATGGGCATCATCGTCAACCGTCCGGCCGGAAGCATCGATTTCCCGGGGCTCTTGGTGCAACTCGACATCATCCAGAAGGCCGACCAGATCAAATTGCCGGAAAATGCCGAGACCATGAAGGTGATGAAGGGCGGCCCGGTCGATACCGGCCGCGGGTTCGTGCTGCATTCCAGCGATTTCTACATCCAGGATGCGACGCTGAATATCGACGACGATATCTGCCTGACCGCGACCGTCGACATCCTGAAGGCGATCGCCAAGGGCTCCGGCCCCAGGCATGCGATCCTGGCCCTGGGCTATGCCGGCTGGGCCCCGGGGCAGCTCGAAAACGAGATCCAGCACAATGGCTGGCTGCATTGCGACGCCGATTCGGATCTGATCTTCGGCGACGACGTCGAGGACAAATACGACCGCGCCCTGCGCAAGATAGGCATCGACGTCGGCATGCTCTCGAACGAAGCTGGCCACGCGTGAGGCTGTCATTGCCGGGCTTGACCCGGCAATCCATCGGTCAAAAATTGCGTTCTTGAAGAGGTGATGGATGCGCGGGTCAAGCCCGCGCATGACGAGGGTTGATTGCGTACAACAGCTACTCCGCCGCCTGCTGCGCGACGGTCGGCTCGGTGCCGGCCACGGTTGCGCGGCGCATGTCGCGCGGCTGGGACTGGTCGTAGCGGCGGACGCGATGCATGGTCTGGCGATTGTCCCACATCACGAGGTCGTGCAGCTTCCACCTGTGGACATAGACGAATTCAGGCTGGGTCGCATGCTCGGTGAGGTCGCGTAGCAGCAGCCGGCCCTCCGGCATGCTCATGCCGCGCACCGCGCCCGCGTGCGACGAGAGATAGAGCGACTTGCGGCGATGCACCGGATGGGTCCGCACCAGGCGCTGCAGCACCGGCTTGAACATCTCCTTCTCCTCGTCGCTATAGTCGAGAAAGCCCAGCGAGCCGCGTGAATACATCAGCGAGTGCTCGCAGATCAGGTCCTCGATTTCAGACTTGGTCTCCTCGTCCAGCGCGTCATAGGCCGCGCGCATGTCGGCGAATTCGGTGTTGCCGCCCTTCGGGTTCACCACCCGCGCCGACAACAGCGAGAATTTCGCCGGAATCGGCCGGAACGAGCTGTCGGAATGCCACAGGCAGTTGCCGAGATTGAACAGATGGGTGCGGTGATCCTTGGGTAGCGGCTTGCCGTCCTTGCCGAGGTTGGAGACGTCGTTCAGCCCGGAGGAGAGGCGATAATCCGCCTTCTTGGTCACGTTGCCGCCGCGCGCGTTTTCGCGCTCGCCGAAGTTCAGCGCAAAGGCCAGTTGCTGCTCGTCTGTTATGTCCTGGTCGTGGAAGACGAGCACGGCGTATTTGTCCATCGCCGCCTCGACTTCGATCGCTTCCTGCCTGGTCAGCGGCTTTCGCAGATCGAGGCCTGTGACCTCACCGACAAAATGCGGATGAAGCTGCCGGATCGCGATGGCCATGGCGTTCTCTCCTCATGTGCAGGCGGTTTTTCCGCTTCGTTTGAGGAAAGGCTATCCTGTGACGTTGCCAAGTCAACGCGGCGCCGGCGCATGGCCCCTTGCACGCGGCGGCCCGGACACGTTGCAGCGCATCACGCATTTCGCGCCATCAGCCCGCCATCCACCGGGATCACCGCGCCAGTCAGGAACGACGCCGCCGGCAGGCACAGGCTCAAGGTCATGTGCGCGACCTCCTCCGGCTCGCCATAGCGGCCGAGCGCTGTGCGGCGCTTGGCATAGATCGTCTTATGCTCTTCCGGAATCCGGTCGGTAATCCCGGTGCGGATCGGGCCCGGGCAGATGCAGTTCACAGTGATGCCCTCGCGGCCCAGTTCCACGGCAAGCGAGCGTGTCAGCCCGGTGACGCCGGCCTTCGCCGCGGAATAAGGACTGTGCAATGCGGTAGCGCCGAGCGCCTCGGTGGAAGCGATATTGACGATGCGCGGGCATTTCGATTTTCGCAAATGCGGCAAAGCGGCGCGGATGATGCGCTGATGCGCGGTCAGCATCACCGCGATCGCCTTGGCCCACGCGTCATCATAGCCGTCGTCGTCGATTGCGACGCGCACGGAGATACCGGCGTTGTTGACGAGGATGTCGAGCCCGCCGAAATGCGCGGCGACGCCGTTAATCACGGCCGGGATTGCATTGCGATCGGCGACGTCGAGCGCCCACGCCTTTGCCGTCCCTCCGCTCTTGCCGATCTCCTGCGCAACCGCCTCCGTGCCTTCGGAGGTGATGTCGGTGACGGCGACATTGGCGCCCTCAGCGGCGAACACCAGCGCGGTGGCCCGGCCCATGCCGCTGGCGGCGCCGGTGACGAGAACGGTCAAGCCTTTCACCGAGCGGCTGAGCTGTTTGAATTCGGACATCGTGTGACCAGTGGGATGGAGGGAACAGGTTGCAGGATTGACAAGGCTGGCATCGATCCGCAGACAGGTCAAACAAGCAAGAAGCAAGGGAGAAAGCGTGCGATGAACGAGCTCGATTTCAGCGGCAGGCAGGTTCTCGTGGTGGGCGGCTCCAGCGGCATCGGCAACGGCATCGCGCAAGCATTCCGCGCCAAGGGCGCGCGCGTGCATGTCTGCGGCACGCGCGCCAAGGCGAGCGACTATTCGGCAGAGGAAGGTTCGCATCTGGACGGGTTGGAATACTCGCAGCTCGACGTCGGCGACGCTCGTGCGATCGAGCAATTCAAGCCGACCTTCGACCGGCTCGATGTGCTGGTGCTGGCGCAAGGCGCGGTGATCTACCGCCGCGGCGAGTTCGAGATGGAGGGCTTTCGCAAGGTCATGGAAGTCAACCTCATGAGCCTGATGGCGTGTGCGACCAAATTCCAGGCGATGCTGAGCGCGAGCAAGGGCTCGCTCATCATCGTCAGTTCGACCGCCGCCTATCATTCGACGATGGGAAATCCCGCCTACAACGCCTCGAAGACCGGCGCGGTCGGGCTAACGCGGACGCTTGCGGAGGCCTGGGCCGAGGATGGCATCCGCGTCAATGGCATCGCACCGGGCCTGGTCGATACCAAGATGACCAAGGTGACGACGGCGAACCCGAAGCGGCTCGAAGGCGCGCTGGAGCGGATTCCGCTGAGGCGGCTCGGCACGCCGCAAGACATGGCGGGTGCCGCGCTGTTCCTGGCCTCGCCGCTCGCCGCCTACATCATCGGCCAGACCATCGTCGTCGACGGCGGGTTGATTTTGTAGGCGCAGGAACCGCGGCTGGGCTCGCCGGTTACTTTCCCGGAAACGGAGAGGAGTGACCGCGATGGATACTGATCGGATCGCTGGTGCCACCAAGGAGTTTGCCGGCAAGGCGGAAGGCACCGTCGGTGAAATGGCCGGTGACAGCAAGACGGAAGCATCAGGCCGCGCGCGCGAAGCCGCCGGCACGGTGCAGAATCTCTATGGCCAAGCCAAGGATGCCGCGCACGACGCCGCGGACACCGCCGTCAACTACGCCAGGGATGCTTACGAGAATCGCGGCGAGACCGTTCGAAGCGGCCAGCAGGCGCTGACCAAGACCGTGCAGGACAATCCGATCGGCGCCTTGCTGATTGCCGGCGGCCTCGGTTTGGCGCTCGGGCTATTGCTGTCGCGGCCGCCGCGCCGTCCGCCACCGCGCTGGCGCTATTAGCCGTCGTTCCAGGGCGCCGGGTAGGGCAGGCAAAGCGAAGCGTGCCCACCGCCTAACATTCCGCTCGCGATGGTGGGCACGCTTGCCTTTGTCCACCCTATCTTTGGAATGACTGCCGTCACCATCTCATGAAATTGCCGAACGGCGCTTCCGCGGATCGTCCGACATCCGCCGGTGGACGTGGAACGATCGAGGCCGGCGGCCGCGGCGGCGCTGTCTGCTGGCGCGGCCCGGTGGCAGGCGGCGAGCCGAAGCCGAAGAAATCGCCAAAGGTCGAGGCAGGCGGCGGATTGGGCTGGGCCGGCCGGAACACACGCTTCTGCGCTGCCGGCTTTGGCGGCGCGGGAGCTGCGGCCGTCGCCGCCGGCGCTGTTCCGGCGCCCGCACCTGCGCCAGTCCCCTCGGGGGTGGTCGCGGCAACCGGCGTTTCTCCCTTGGCCTGCTCGCGACCGATTTCGCGGCGCGGCCAGGCAAAATCGTCGGCGCGGCCGGCGGGTGGCGCGAGCGGTTCGCCCTTCACCAGGGTTCGTGCCGTGAGCGGATCGACCGCGGCTGGACGCGAGCCGGGGCCGCCGAGCAACTGATCGGTGCCGACGGAGGAGGCGACCAGCGGCACAATTGGTCCCGCCAATGGCCGCGCAGGCTGGCCGGGCGTAGCACTGGCGTCAGGAGTCGCCGGCTCGGTCGGCAGCGCGATCGGTGTGGAGCGGGCGAGCAGCCGCGTCACCTCGCGGTCCACATAGTGCGCCAGCTTGCGCGCGCCGGCCTTGGTGAAGAAGACGCCGTCCGAGGTGCGGAGCTGGCGAATCTGGCCTTCGAAATCCGGGCCCTTCTGCATGAAGCGACCGGCCTCGTCGACGAAGCCATCCCAGACATCGACGTAGGTGATGCCGGCCTTGGCCGCGCTGTCCCGGTACAGCGAATCCAGGAACAGCATGTCCGATGTTCCCTTCTGGCCGCGGATCGCCGGCAGGCCGACCCACAACACCGGCACGCCCTTGCTCTTCAGCACGCCGATCAGTTCATCGATCTTCTTGTTGTAGAGCTCGACCCAGCGTTCGTCGCGGAATTCATAGACGCCGTTTGCCGAACGCGCGCTGCGCTCGGGCGCCGCGGCCTGCGGCGCGTCGGCGGCATCCTCCGGCGATAATTCGGCATCGACCGGCTTGTCGTCCGGCTTGGCGGCGCCATCCGAAGGCTTGGCGTCCTTCTTCTCGGTTTTCTTGTCGTCCTTCTTGTCGACGACAGGCTCGCGGATCGAAACGCGGTCATTGAGACCGAGTATCACCACGATCGCATCCGCTTTTTCGGTGGCGAGGATGCTCCGCGCGGCGGCGGCCCAATCGGAGGGCTCGCCCTTGGGCTGGTATTTGATCAGGCCGGACACGGTCTTGTGCTTGCGGATCACGCCCATGTCGGGCTGTTCGGAATAGGTGTCCTCGAGGCCATAGGCGAGCCAGTCTGCCATGGCATCGCCAAGCACCAGCACGTTGCGCTCCGGCGCCGTGTCGCGCTTCGCCGGCGGTGGCGCTCGCGAAAAATCCTGACGCGGCGCCTGTTGCTGCTGTTGTTGCTGCGGCGGCGCATGCTGGAAGGGAGCGAAGAAATCCCCGCCGAACCAGCCGCCGCCATTGTTGCGCGGCGCCGAGCGCTGCGGTGGACCGCCAAAGCCCGGAAAGCCGAAGAACTGCGCCGAGGCGGGGCCGGCGATCCCGACCAGCAGCGCGATCACAACCGCGAGCGCGACCAGCGGGCCGCTCTCGGTGAACATGCGCAGGAAGGACTTTGGCTTCGGCATCAAAGCTCGGTCGAAATGGATTTTGAGGACAACGCCATACTACCGGAATCGGGCCTCAAGCGGGCATATTTTCCAGCATGGATCGGGCATCCGCCCAGGTCGTCAAGGCGGCGGCCAAATAGCGGTATTTGGGTGATTTTTGGGGTCCTATCGCCCTCTCAGGCGCTCCAGCATGTCGGAAGTGGCAAATCCGTCGGCGGGCGTGCCGATCGAGGCCTGGAAACCGCGCAGCGCTTCCCTGGTCTGGCCGCCGATCTGGCCGTCCGGCGTGCCGCGGTAAAAGCCGCGCTGGGCGAGCAGTTGTTGCAGTTCCAGCCGTTCGGCCCGCGACAGCACCCGTTCCTGGCGTGGCCAGGGCTGCACGAAGGGCGGCCCCCCGCGCAGGCGGTCGGCAAAATGGCCGATCGCCAGCGCATAGGCCTCCGCCGGGTTGTACTTCATGATCACCCGGAAATTCTGCATCATCAAAAAGCCGGGGCCTTCGGCGCCGGCAGGAGCGAGCAGATAGGCCTTGTCCGTCGGGTGCGGGAACGGATGATTGTTGGCGCGTCGCAGTCCAAGCTGCTGCCATTGCGCGAGCGTCATCGCCTTGGCACGGTCGGCCATCATGTAGTTGAAGTCCTTGGGAACCACGACTTCGTAACCCCAGCTCTGCCCGGTCTGCCAGCCGTCCTTTTTCAGGTTGTTGGCGGTTGAGGCGATCAGGTCGGCCGGGTTGTCGACGACATCGCGCCTGCCGTCGCCGTCACCATCGACCGCGTAACGCTTGAAAGCGGTCGGCATGAATTGCGTCGGACCGAACGCGCCGGCCCAGGAACCGCGAAGCTGTTCGGGACGAAGATCGCCGCGATTGAGGATCTCCAGCGCCGAGAGGAATTCATCCTTGAAGTAGGCCTGCCGGCGGCCGATGCAGGCGAGCGTGGCGGTCGATTGCACCACGCTGCGGTCGCCCATCTGGGTCGAATAATTGGATTCGATACCCCAGATCGCCGCGACCGCGTAGCGGTCGACGCCGTAGGCTTTTTCCGCGGCGTCGAATTGCGCCTTGTATTTGGCGAGGATCTCGCGGCCCTTGGCGAGACGGTTGTCGTTCACGAGGATGTCGAGATAGTCCCAGATCGCCTTGGTGAATTCGGGCTGCGAATCCAAGAGATCCATGATGCGCAGGTCGGGCGTGAGCCCCGCGGTGAAGCGCTCGAAATTCTCGCGTGTGACGTTGCGTCGCGCCGCATCGGGCCACATCGAGGCGACACAATTGTCGAAATTGGCCGCCGCCTGCCGAATCGCGGCCGCCGTCATCAATGGGTGGCCGGAAGCGCCGTCCTCTCCGCTCCAGGGCGGAGCCGAGCCGTCGCCGGTGGCGGCTGCGGGCGGTGGCGAGGGGTTGGGTCCCGAGAACAGATTGCCGAACAGATCCGCGAGCCCACCCTGGGACTGGGCCAAGGCCTGATTGGAAACAAGCAGAACCGCCGCGATTATCATCGCGCTGGTTCGGCTCCTGGTCGCTGTTCCCGTCCGCCGCATGGCTCGATCTGCCCGTTCCAACGATTGGTTCAGAAGGCCTTGTGACGGTTTCCAACAGCTTAACAAAGGCGAGATTTTGTTTTGATCGGTCACAACGACAAAAGCGACGCGGCATCACACATCCGCCTTTGTTCCCGGCTGCAAACCGGATAGCAAGGTGCGATACCCGTCTCACACATTTCAAGGCTCAAGGCGCCCGACATTCCCATGAAAATCCGTAAAGCCGTCTTCCCCGTCGCTGGTCTCGGCACCCGGGTCCTGCCCGCCACCAAGGCGATGCCGAAGGAAATGCTGACCATCGTCGACAAGCCGCTCATCCAATACGTGTATGACGAGGCGAAGGAGGCCGGGATCGAGCATTTCGTCTTCGTCACGGGTCGTAACAAGGCCATCATCGAGGACCATTTCGACCGGATGTTCGAGCTCGACACCACGCTTGTCGCGCGCGGCAAGAAGGCGGAGTTGGACGTCCTGGCGCAGTATCAGCCGGAAGCAGGTGCCGTGAGCTTCACCCGCCAGCAGGCGCCGCACGGGCTCGGCCACGCGGTATGGTGCGCCCGCGACATTATCGGCAATGAACCTTTCGCGGTGGTGCTGCCGGACGAACTGGTGCTGAACACGCCGGGCTGCCTTGCCCAGATGATCGAGGCCGCGAGCAAGCTCGGCGAGAAGTCAAACCTGATCGCGGTCGAGGAGGTGCCGGACCATCTTACCCACCAATACGGCATCTGCGGCGTCGGCCCGCGCCACGCCCATCCCACCATGTTCGAGATCAACGGCATGGTGGAGAAGCCGCCGAAGGGCACGGCGCCATCCAACCTCTCGATCACCGGCCGCTATATTTTGCAGCCGGAGATTTTCGAAATCCTGGCGACGCAGGAGCGCGGCGCCGGCGGCGAGATCCAGCTCACCGACGCCATGATCGGCCTGGCGAAGACGCAGAAATTCTATGGCGTGGAGTTCGAAGGCGAGCGGCACGATTGCGGCTCCAAGGCCGGCTTCCTGCGCGCCAACCTCGCCTATGGCCTGCGCCGCCCCGAACTGCGCGACGGCCTGCTGGCGGAGATGAAGAAGTATCTGGAGAAGTGACGGCAAACGAGCTGTCGATTGCCGTCATTGCGAGCGTAGCGAAGCAATCCATTTCGCCGCTTGTGGAGGCATGGATTGCTTCGCTACGCTCGCAATGACAAGATCTGGAGAAACGGGGCCGTAACGGCGGCCTCTCTTACGCCACCAGCGACATTGTCTGCAGGCTTGCGACCACACTCTGGTTGCGGCCATTGGCCTTGGCGGCGTAGAGCGCCCGGTCGGCGGCTTCCACCAGATCGGTCCAGTTCTGGCCGGCCAGAGGCGTCAGGCTCGCGACGCCGATGCTGACGGTGGTGATGGTCTCTCCGTCACACCATTGTTCGACCTTGCGGCGGATCATCTCCGCCACGCCGAACGCTTCCACGGCGCTCTGGCCGGGCAGCAGCACGGCGAATTCCTCGCCGCCAAGGCGTGCCGTGCAATCGCCGGCGCGCCGGACCGAATCCGAGATGCAGATCGCGATGCCAACCAGCACCTGGTCGCCGGCCTGGTGACCATAGGTATCGTTGAAGGCCTTGAAATGGTCGGCGTCGATGATGAGCAGGGCGAGCGGCGTCTCATGCCGGCCGGCGCGGCGCCATTCCGTATCGATATCGGCATCGAACTTGCGCCGGTTTCGCAAACCGGTCAGCGCGTCGGTGGTCGCGAGCTCCTCGAGCTTCTCCTCGGCCTCGGCGCGGCGGCCGATCTCGCGCGCCAGAAACAGCGTGGTGCCGAGCACGAACAGGACCAGTGCCGCCATGATGGCGCCGATCCGGGTCGCCTCCTTGCGCCACAGGCTGAAGACGCCGTCCAGCGGCTTTCCGACCACGGTAAACAGCGGGCCGTTTCCGCTGCGGCGAACATAGAGCCGCGGGGTCTGGTCGATCGGGCCGGCACCGGCATAGGAGCCGTTGTTCTTCAGGTTGTCTGGAGTCCAGTTGCGCCGCTCCGCCAGGTTGGTGCCGATGACATCGAGATCGAACGGCGTGCGCATGATGATCGTGCGGTCGCGACGCAGCACCGTGATGGTGTCGCCGGGGGCAAGCGTCAGCCGTCCGAACAGTTCGTGGAAATAGCTGAAGCGGATCGAGCCCGCGACGACGCCGAGAAAACTTCCGTCTTCGCCGCTGATGCGCCGGCTCAGCACGATCGCGTAGGCGCCGCGGTGGAGCATCGGCTTTGAGATGTAGAGGCCTGTGTAGGGCTGGTCGCGATGGATGTGGAAATATTCTTCGTCGCTGCGGTTCTCGATCAGGGGATCGAGCGTCGATGCATCGTCTACCAATTGCCCCGTGCTGTCGAAGACCTGGATCGCGCCAAAGTGCTTTGCGGTGGCGGCGTGGTCGAACAGGATCAGGTGCCGGACCTCATTGCTGACTTCCTTGATCTCCGGCATCACCATGGCGCCGGCGACCGCGCGCAGCGAGAGGTCGTACAGTTCGATGTTGCGGCTGATATCGGAGTCGATGCCGGCGGCGAGGTTTTCCAGCGTCTGCCGTGCCAGCTCCTCCTCGCCGCGGCGCATGTCGAGCATGACGCTGGTGCAGATGGTGGAAAAGCCGATCACAGTCGCGACCGAGGAAGCGATCAGGAGCTTCGTCGATAGCCGCCAGTGCCGCTTTGCTTGTTGTCGCCGTTCGTTTGGCATGTTTGGTCCCGGGCCACCCTTCATGCACCGGAAACATTGTTGCCGCCTTAAACGGCGACAGCGAACCGCGAATGGGTTAACGGTTGGTTGGTTCGACTGACAATTTTCGGCAATGACGTGAATTCAAGGGACCTGAGGTGAACGATTACGGCCCATTGCGGGACTATCTGAAGAGGCAGACGCTGACCGAACTGGTGCTCAGCTTCGAGGAGATCGAGGCCATCATCGACGCGCCGCTGCCGCGCGCGGCGCAGCGCGCCTCCTGGTGGGATAGCCTGCGTAGTCCACAGGAAAGGATGCCGCAGCGTGAAGCCTGTCTCGAAGCCGGCTATGCCGCCATGCGCCAGGCCGACGGCAACAGCGTGAAGTTCAAGCGGCTCCCCCAGCGTCGTTCCCGCGCAGGCGGGAACCCATAACCACAGGGCGTTGTTGTTAAGCTCGCTGTGGCTCCAGCGTGCTGCAAAATGCACACTTGTGGTTATGGGTCCCGGCTCAAGGCCGGGACGACAGCGGAAGATCAGCTCGCGGCTTCCAGCCGTTCCTCGGTGAGCAGGCGCATCGCGGCGTCGGCGTCCATCGGCTCGCCGAAGGCGAAGCCCTGCGCGTATTCGCAGCCGAGCTGGTAGAGCTCGACCGCATCCGAATCCGTTTCCGCGCCTTCCGCCACCACGTCCATGCCGAGGTCGTGGGCGAGCGCGATGATCGATTTCAGGATCACGGGCCGGGTGCCGCGGCTGGTGGTGCGGACGAAGGACTGGTCGATCTTGATGGTGTCGAACGGGAAGCGTTGCAGGTAAGACAGCGAGGAGTGGCCGGTGCCGAAATCGTCCAGGGAGAGCCCGGTGCCGAGCTCGCGGATGCGCGCCAGCATCTGCGCGGCGTGCTCCGGATTCTCCATCACCAGCGATTCCGTCAATTCCAATTTCAGCGTGCCGCGTGCCACCGAGGAGCGCGACAGCACGGTCCTGATGTCGTGGATCAGGTCGTGGCGCAGCAATTGCCGTGAGGAGACGTTGACGGAGGCAAAGATCGGCTCGCGCGAGCGCATCGCGCGTTGCCAGATCGAAAGCTGCCGCGCGGTCTGGTCCATCACGAACGTGCCGAGGTCGACGATCAGGCCGATCTCCTCCGCGATGGAGATGAATTCGGACGGCGACATCCGCCCGAGTTTCGGATGATCCCAGCGCGACAGGGCCTCGAAGCCGGCGATCGAGCGGTCCTCGAGCCGCACGATCGGCTGGTAGAGGATGGTGATCTCCTGCCGCTCGATGGCGCGGCGCAATTCGCTCTCCAGCGTCAGCCGGTCGGTCTTGCGCGCGCGCATCGCCGGCTTGTAGACGTCGATGCGGTCGCCGCCGATGCGCTTGGAATGATACATCGCAAGCTCGGCGTCCTTGATGATCTCGTCGGTGAGCTGCGTCTGCGGGTCGGAGAGCGCCAGCCCGATCGAGGCGGTCAGGAATATCTCGCGGTCGTTGAAGGCGATCGGGGCGCGGATGGTCTTGCGGATGGTCTCGGCAAAGGCGGTGATCCGCGCCGGGTCCTGCTCCGACAACAGGATCAGGCCGAACTGGTCGCCGGCCAATCGCGCCAGCGTGTCCTGGGGTTTGAGGATGCGGGTCAGGCGGCGCGCCAGCGTCAGCAGGATGGAATCGCCGACCGCCATGCCGACGGAGTCGTTGACCTGCTTGAAGCGGTCGAGGTCGATCACCATCAATGTCGGCCGCAGCGTCGGCACCGTCTTTGCGAGATTGGCGACCGCGCTGAGGCGGTCCATGAACAATTTGCGGTTGGGCAGGCCGGTCAGATTGTCGTGGACCGAGTCATGCAGCATCCGCTCTTCGGAGTTCTTGATGTCGGTGACGTCGGTGAGCGTGCCGACGACGCGCGAGACCTCGCCGTCGGAGCCGACGACAGGCCGCGCCTTCAGCGCGAACCACATGAAATGGCCATCCGGCGTGCGCAGCCGGAAATCCTGCACCAGGCGGCCACGGCGCTGGTCGAGCACGCTGTCGAGCGCGGCACGGAAACGGTCCTGGTCGAGCGGATGCAGCACCTCGAGCCATGTCGCCGCCGGTCCTTCCAGCGTGCCGCGCTTTAGGCCAAGCAGGGCCTCGGTCTCTGGGCTGGTGAACACCTTGTCGGCGGAGACGTCCCAGTCCCAGATCAGGTCGCCTGAGCCGGTCAGTGCCAGGGCCCGCCGCTCGACATCGGAGACGACGCCGGTGGTGGCGCCGCCGCCGGCAAACGCGTGCTGCATCACCGTGAAGCCGATCAGCATCACGATCAGCACGAGGCCGCCGAGCAGCGCCGGGCCGACGATGTCGTTGGTGACGCTGCCCGCCACCGTCATGCCGGCCGCGACCACCCAGACCACCAGCAGGAACCAGGTCGGGATCAAGAGCACGGCGCGATCGAAGCCGTGGGTCGAGAGATAGACGATCAGGGCAAAGCCGGCGAAGGCGATCATGACGAGCGACATGCGCGCGATGCCGGAAGCCACCGCCGGATCGAACAGCGCCAGCGCCACCAGCGATCCCAGGAACAGCAGCCAGCCGATGGTGATGTGGGAATAGCGCACATGCCAGCGGCTCAAATTGAGATAGGCGAACAGGAACACGAGCAGCGTCGCCGCCAATATCGCCTCGCCCGCCGCGCGCCAGACGCGCTCGGCGTTGTTCGACATGTCGAGCACCTTGCCCCAGAAGCCGAAATCGACGCCGATATAGACCAGCACCGCCCAGGCGAGTGCGGCTGCCGCCGGAAACATGATGCTGCCCTTGACCACGAACAGGATCGTCAGCACCAGCGCTAGCAGGCCGGAAATACCGATCACGATGCCCTGGTAGAGCGTGAACGAGTTGACCTTGTCCTTGTAGGACTCCGGCTCCCACAGATAGAGCTGCGGGAGCTTGTCGGTGCGCAATTCCGCGACATAGGTGACGACCGCGCCCGGATCGAGCGTGATGCGGAACACGTCGGCAGTCGGGCTTTCCTGCCGCTCGGGACGGTCGCCGACCGACGGCGTGATGGTGGCGATGCGCGACAGGCCGAGATCCGGCCAGAACAGGCCGGATGAGACGATGCGGTAATGCGGCGCGACGATCAGGCGGTCGAGCTGGTCGTCGGTATTGTTGGCGAGCGCGAATACCACCCAATATTGCCCGCCCTCGCGGGCGCGGACCTCGATGCGGCGGACGATGCCGTCGGTGCCGGGCGCGGTCGAGACCTGGATGCGGTCGGTCTCGCTGCGCTGGTGGTCGAGAACGGCGGTGAGATCGATCGCGGGCGCGTCGCTGCGGACGCTGACGGCGTCAACTGCGCGCGCCGGAGCGGCGCCGACAACCATCATGAGGGCCAGCGCAAGCGGCGCAAGCCACCTGATCAGACGCAATGTCAGTACTCCGCGCTTTCACGATTCATGCGGGCGAACCAGCGCCCCGCCGCTCCCGGATAAATGCCACGAAAGCGAAGGAAATCAAAGGGTTTCCGGCTAGGCCGGCAGTGGAAGCGTTAAACGACCAACACAATTTTGCCAATATGTGCGCTGGTTTCCATTCGCCGGTGAGCGTCGGCCGCCTTTTCCAATGGGAAAGTGCTGTCCATCAGCGGCTTTACCCGCCCCTCGCGGAGTAGCGGCATTACCTTGGCCTCGATCGCCGCGACCATTGCCGCCTTGTCCGCATTACTACGGGGGCGGAGCGTCGAGCCCGTATGGTGCAGGCGCTTCACCATTAGTTTCGCGAAATTGGCGCTCGCTTTTGGCGCTCCGGCCAGGAAGGCAATCTGCACGATTCGACCCTCGACGGCGGCTGCGTCGTAGTTGCGGTCGATATAGTCGCCGCCGACCATGTCGAGGATGACATTGGCGCCGGCGCCATCGGTTGCGGCCTTCACCTCGGCTACGAAATCCGCGGTCCTGTAGTTGATCGCGCGATCGGCGCCAAGCTTGAGGCAGGCCTCCGCCTTGTCCTGTGAACCGACGGTGACGATCACCTTGGCGCCGAACGCCTTCGCAAGCTGGATCGCCATGGTGCCGATGCCGGAGGAGCCACCATGGATCAGCAGCGTCTCGCCTTTTTGCAGGCCGCCGCGCTCGAACACATTGTGCCACACCGTCATCAAAGTTTCGGGAAGCGCGCCGGCTTCCTCGATCGATAGCGACGGCGGCACCGCCATCGCCTGCCCGTCCTGCGCGATGCAATATTGCGCATAGCCGCCGCCGGCGACCAGCGACATCACGGTGTCGCCGACCTTGTGCCTGGTGGCGCCGGGACCGACCGCCACCACTTCGCCTGATATCTCGAGGCCGGGCAGGTCGCTCGCGCCGGGTGGCGGCGGATAGGAACCGGAACGCTGCGCCACGTCAGGCCGGTTGACGCCGGCCGCCTTCACCTTGACCAGGATTTCGCCCTGGCCCGGTAGCGGCACCGGGCGCGTCTCCGGCAGCAATACTTCCGGCCCGCCGGGCTTGCTGATGCCGACGACGGTCATTTGCGCGGGCAGCTTTTCCATGGTTTTTCCTTGGCGAAATGGGAGGATTCCAGACGCGGCGCGTTGATTACCCAGCCTGCATCGCGCTGGCAACCGCCGCAACGGGATCGTGACAGAGCATGGCCGGAAAGTGGAGACCGGCTTTCATGCTTGAAGCAAAGCACGGAGAACGCGCATGGCGATGGAAGATGACGACCGGCCGAGGAAGAAGATTTCGCATGAGATCGGGCAGGACCTGTCGCTGCTCTCGCTCGAGGAATTGACCGAACGCATCGCGATGCTCTCGGCCGAAGTGGAGCGCCTGCGCGAAGCGATGACAAAGAAGCGGGCCTCCAAGGAAGCCGCCAACAGCTTCTTCAAATCGTAGCGCTCACCCGTAGCCCGGATGGAGCGCAGCGCAATCCGGGACCGGTGCATCCGGCTCGCACCGATCCCCGGATTATGCTGCGCTCCATCCGGGCTACGAAACTGGTATCCTGTCCCAAACTAGGCCAATGGCCGATATGGCAAACGAAGCTTAAACAAAATCGCTCATTTACGATCAATTAAGCTTTCTCGTTTATGACTGCATCGTCCTCGTTTGGACACCGAGTGGCTCCTGTCCACTCTGTTTGACGCCTCCCTGTTATCAACTTCAAAGCCGCCGGAAACGGCGGCTCTTTTTTGGCTTTGTCACAGGCTCGTCGTTTCCGGCATTTGGCTGGAAACCATAAATCCGGATGCGGCTGGACTCTTCGCCCCGCAAGCGCAATGATTTGTTCATCATAAAGCTGGCGCAAAAGCCGGCGGTGTTCAAAATTAAAAGTGGCGTGAGGGCGTTAACCATGCTGGAGCGGTCGCAAAGCGATTCCGCACTTGTTCTGTTCAGCGAGCGGCTGACCAATTCTGCGGCATTCGGAGCCCTGTTCCGTGAGGGCATGGACCTGGTCGAGGAGACCGCCGCCTATCTCGATGGCGACGGCCGCGGCCAGGCCAAGGCGCTGGAACGGTCCGTCAGCCTGACCTATGCGACCGAAAGCATGCGCCTGACCACCCGTTTGATGCAGCTTGCCTCCTGGCTGCTGCTGCATCGCGCGGTGAAGGAAGGCGAGATGACGCTGACCCAGGCCAATCGGGAGAAGACCAAGGTCAAGCTCTCCGCGGTAGATCCGGGTCCGGCGGAACTGATCGAGAAACTGCCGCAACAATTGCAGGACCTGATCACCCGCTCGATGGACCTGCAGGCACGCGTGCGCCGGCTCGACACCACGATCCATGCGCCGCCCGCCGATCGCGCCGCGATCGGCAACCCGCTGGTGCCGCAGCTCAACCGCCTGAAGGCCGCGTTCGAACGGTAACTGCAACTCTAACCGTCATTGCGAGCCACCGGGTCGGCGCGAAGCGCCGCCCGATGACAGGCTCCGCGAAGCAATCCATGCCTGCACCCGCGGCGCTATGGATTGCTTCGCTGCGCTCGCAATGACGCGTGGAAACAAAAAACGCCCCTGATTTGGCAGGGGCGTTCGTTGAACGTCGAAAAGGAAGAAGGAAGCGCAGTCTTGCGCTCAGTCCTTTTTCAAAAAGCCGGAAAACTTCTTCTGGAACCGCGACACGCGGCCGCCGCGATCCAGGATCTGCTGCGAGCCGCCGGTCCAGGCCGGGTGCGACCTGGGGTCGATGTCGAGCTGCAGCTTGTCGCCTTCCTTGCCCCAGGTGGAGCGGGTCTGGTACTCGGTGCCGTCGGTCATCACGACCGTAATCGTATGATAATTCGGGTGAATATCGGCTTTCATGGCAGTTCCTTCGGCGCGCCGGCGCCCGTCGCAAGTGGTCCAAAGATACGGGATTTGGGCCGCTCTATAGCGTAAGGAAACCCGCAAAACAAGCCACCGGGGATCACCGGATTAGGACTCTTCCGGATTTGCCAGCCGCTTCCGCGGGGCCTATCTGAAAAACATAAAAACTGGTCCTTATCCCGATGAGCGCAGCCGAACAGCTTGACCACCCGCCCAGCCCGATGCCGCCGCGGCGCGATGCGCTGCTCGAAGGCGAAGCGCTGGTTGAAGCCACCTTGACCGAGACGGAAGGGAAGAGCCGCGCCAGGCTGAAGCCGCTGCTGGCGCTTGCGCCCTATGTGGCGCGCTACCGCGGACGGGCGATCCTCGCTTTTATTTCTCTGACGGTTGCGGCGATCACGACGCTGATCGTGCCGGTCGCGATCCGGCGCGTGATCGACTTCGGCTTCACGGCCGAAGGCATCGCCATGATCAACAACTACTTCAGTGTGATGATCGCGGTGGTGGCGGTGCTCGCCGGCGCCAGCGCCTCCCGCTATTACCTGGTCATGACGATCGGCGAGCGCATCGTCGCCGATCTCCGGCGCGACGTGTTCGCGCATCTGATCTCGCTGTCGCCGTCCTTCTTCGATTCCGCGCGCAGCGGCGAGTTGGTGTCGCGCCTGACCGCCGATACCACCCAGATCAAATCAGCGGTCGGCGCCTCCGTGTCGATCGCGCTCCGCAACATGATGCTGTTCCTCGGTGCCGCCGCGATGATGGTGGTCACCAGCCCGAAGCTTTCCGGCTTCGTGCTCTTGGCGATCCCGATCATCGTGATCCCGCTGGTCGCGTTCGGGCGCTGGGTGCGACGCTTGTCGCGCAATGCGCAGGATACGCTCGCGGACGCCAGCGCCTATGCTTCCGAGCTGGTCGGCGCCATCCGGACCGTGCAGGCCTTCACCAGCGAGCGGCTCGCCGCCACGCGCTTCGGTGGCGAGGTCGAGCAGGCCTACGACGCCGCGCGCAGCTCCACCCGCGCACGGGCCGTGCTCACCTTGATCATCATCTTCATCGTGTTCTCGAGCGTGGTGCTGATTCTCTGGGTCGGTTCGCACGACGTGCTCGCGGGCGCGATGACGCCGGGACGTTTGGGCCAGTTTATTCTCTACAGCGCCTTTGCTGCGAGCGCCCTCGGCCAGCTCAGCGAAGTCTGGGGCGAAATCTCCGCAGCTTCCGGTGCTGCCGAGCGGCTGTTCGAGATCCTGCGGGTCAAGCCGGAGATCACGGCGCCGGCCGCGCCGCTCGCGCTGCCGCAGCCCGCGCGTGGTGACGTTGCGTTCGACAATGTCAGCTTCGCCTATCCGACGCGGCGGTCGGTGAAGACCGTCGACGGTGTCTCGTTCTCGGTGCGATCAGGCGAGAAGGTCGCGATCGTCGGTCCCTCCGGCGCGGGCAAGAGCACGCTGTTCCATCTGTTGCTGCGCTTCTATGATCCCGCCTCGGGCACGATTTCGTTCGACGGCGTGCCGATCCGGCAGGCCGATCCAAGCGTGGTGCGCTCGCGCATGGCATTGGTGCCGCAAGACACCGTGGTGTTCGCAGCGTCGGCGCGCGAGAACATCCGTTTCGGGCGGCCCGATGCTTCCGATGCCGAAGTCGAGCGCGCCGCCGACCTCGCGCACGCTACCGAATTTCTGCGCCGGCTGCCCGGCGGCTTCGAGGCCCAGCTCGGCGAACGCGGTGTGACGCTGTCGGGCGGCCAGCGCCAGCGCATCGCGATCGCGCGCGCGATCCTGCGCGATGCGCCGCTCTTGCTGCTCGATGAAGCTACCTCCGCGCTCGACGCCGAAAGTGAGACGCTGGTGCAGACCGCGCTGGAGGAGTTGATGCGCCACCGCACCACACTGGTCATCGCACACCGGCTCGCGACCGTGCTCTCCTGCGACCGCATCCTGGTGATGGAGCATGGCAGAATCGTCGAGCAGGGCACCCATGCCGAGCTGGTTGCTGCCAACGGGCTCTATGCGCGGCTGGCGAGGTTGCAGTTCGAAGGGGTTTGAGAGCTCACGATCTCGGCTCTACGGCTTCCACCGCATCTTCAGTACCGGACGTCCTGACGTCGGGTTGACGTCCTCGCCGGCATGCACAAAGCCGTTTCGTTCATAAAAACGGATGGCCCGCGCATTGTCCTTATTGACCAGCAGCGTGACGCCATCAGGCGAAAGGCGCTTGGTTTCATCGACCAGCGCGCTTGCCAGCTTTGAACCCCAATGCGCGGGATCGACCACGAGCTGGTCGAGATAGCCGCTTGCATCGATGGTGACGAAACCGATCAGCGCGTTTGCCTCTTCCGCGACGATGATGGTTGCCTTCGGCACCAGTTCGCCGCGCCAGCGCTCGCGCCACCACGCCACGCGCGCATCGAAATCGATCGTCGGATAGGCCTGCTGCCAGGTTCGCCGCCAAAGCTCGATCGCCGCGTCCTCGTCCTCGGCGCGATAGGGGCGGAGGTCAAAAGCCCCGCTCAAGCCGCCACCAACGCCGTCATGCCCGGGCTTGTCCCGGGCATCCGCGTCCTTCCTGCTCGCGACGCCAGAGAACGTGGATGGCCGGGACGAGCCCGGCCATGACGCTCTGGCGAGAGCCTGCCCAACATCGCCGTTACCGTTCCGTCAGCTTCAGTTCGATGCGGCGGTTACGCTTGTAGGCGTCTTCCGTCTGGGCGGTGTCGAGCGGCTGGAATTCGCCAAAGCCGGCGGCGACGAGCCGCTGTGCGGGCACCCCGAGCGAAACCAGATACTGCACCACCGAGATCGCGCGTGCGGCGGAGAGATCCCAGTTCGACTTGAACACCGGGCTGTTGATCGGCCGCACGTCGGTGTGGCCGTCGACGCGGAGCACCCAGGCGATCTCGCTCGGGATCTGCTTGTCGAGGTCGATCAGGGCAGCCGCGAGCTTGTCGAGCTCGGCGCGGCCTTCGGGCAGCAGCGTGGCCTGTCCGGTATCGAAGAAGACTTCGGACTGGAACACGAAGCGGTCGCCGACGATGCGGACGTCTGGCCGATTGCCCAGGATGGCTCGCAGACGGCCGAAGAACTCCGAGCGGTACCTCGACAGTTCCTGCACCCGCTGCGCCAGCGCCACATTCAATCGCTGGCCGAGATCGGCGATGCGCCCCTGCGATTCCTTGTCACGTTTCTCAGAAGCATCGAGCGCTTCTTCGAGGGCGGCAAGCTGGCGACGCAATGCGCTGATCTGCTGGTTCAGCACTTCGATTTGCGCCAGCGCCCGCGCGGAGACCAGCTTCTCGGAATCGAGCGCCTTGGTGAGCTCGGTGGCGCGGCCCTGCGCGTCGCTGCCGGCATTGGCCAGACCCTCATAGAGGCCCTTGACACGGTCGCGCTCGCCTTCGGCCGAGGCAAGTCCGGCGCGGAGCTGCGCGATCTGTTCGCCGAGGCTGAGCTTGCCGAGCTTTTCAAGCGACAGCATGTCGTTGAGCTGGGCGATCTTGGCGTTGAGCTGTTCCAGCGCCTTGTCCTTGCCGGAGACTTCCTGCGACAGGAAGAACTGCACCACCAGGAACACCGAGAGCAGGAACACGATCGACAGCACCAGCGTCGACAGCGCGTCCACGAAGCCCGGCCAGTAGTTGAAGCCGGATTCACCGCGGCGGGCACGGGCAAGGGCCATTTTGACTCTCTACTAGCGTTAGCAAGGGTACCTCCAGGGAGGCCGCAAGTTACACCTCTCCCGGAGGGAGAGGTCGGATCGCCTCGGCGATCCGGGTGAGGGGTTTTGCTCTATCGATAGACCGGGCGCCCTCACCCGGCGCTACGCGCCGACCTCTCCCTCCGGGAGAGGTAACCGAGTGGCTCTCGTCCGTCTTCAAGATCGACACCGTCCCCGTCTCTCTAACTCTTCTCCGGCTGACGCGCGAGGCGTTCGAGCAGGCGCTTGATCTCGCGGTTCTGTTCGCCCTGGCCGTCGGCCCATTCCCGGATCATCTGTTGCTCGGTGCGCATATGCGCAACCAATCCCTGGATCGCTTCGGCCAGATTGGCCATCGCCGCGGTGGTGCCGCGGGTTCCCGCGCCTTCCTCCACCGCGACACGCAGCCGCTCGATCGCGTGCTGCAGGTTGCCGCCACCACCTGCGGCGGCCACGACGCCGTCACCGGCGTATTCGCGCACCGTGGTCGCAAGCCAGTCCTCGAGATCGGTATAGAAACGGTTCTGTGCCTGGCTGGATTGCAGGTCGAGGAAGCCGAGGATCAGGGAACCGGCGAGGCCGAACAGCGAGGACGAGAACGAAATGCCCATGCCGCCGAGCGGGGCGGCGAGGCCCTCTTTCAGCGTGTCGAACAGCGCGCCGGCGTCGCCGCCGACCTTCAATCCATCGATCACCTTGCCGACCGAGCCGACGGTTTCGATCAGGCCCCAGAAGGTGCCGAGCAGGCCGAGGAACACCAAGAGGCCCGTCATGTAGCGCGAGATGTCGCGTGCCTCGTCGAGGCGGGTCGCGATGGAGTCGAGCAGGTGCCGCATCGTCTGCTGGCTGATCGACATCCGCCCGCTGCGCTCGCCGCCGAGGATCGCCGCCATCGGTGCCAGCAAGGTCGGCCGCCGGTCGATCGCGAGTCCGGGATCGGCGATCCGGAAATTGTTGACCCATCGCACCTCGGGATAGAGCCGGATCACCTGGCGGAAGCACAGGATGATGCCGATCAAAAGCACCGCGCCGATCAGCGCGTTCAGCCCCGGATTGGCGAAGAAGGCGACGAGGATCTGCTTGTAGAGGACGATGGCGATCAGCGCGCACAGCACCAGAAATACCAGCATCCGCACCAGGAAGATCCGTGGAGAGGACAGTTTGCTGAGTTCGGTCTCCATGTCGGAGCGGGGAGAGGAGGGCATTGCCGGCATGTCCGTTGCGAAAAGCCGCGTTGGGCAGCCAATATGGCACAGCGGCCAAGGGAAGAAAGACAGGAAACCAGTGATTCGGGGCGGAAGCGGAACTGGACGGCGACCGCCGCGATGTCATCCACCGAAATCGTCTCGTTCGATGATGTTCCGCGCATCATCAATTGGGCGAATCGCCGACCTCGGCTTAGCGGGACGCGCACCCGATCCTCATTCGGCCTTGATCGCGAAGGCCGGCGGACGGATGCCTGCACCGGATCGCTGGAGAGGGAGAAACCATCGGAAAACGCCGGAAGCCGATTCTCCCCGATGCGCGCTCGAGAAAATCGGGTCTCAGCGGCTGCGTCGGAGAAGGCGCAGTCCGTTACCCCCACAAGCTCCGATGGAACCAGTTTCACAATCCGGTGAATCGGAGAAAAATATGCTAATTCAATATGTTCTCCGTATGTGACATTGAGCCGCCGCCGTCATGTATTGCGTCGCAGCACCCCCACCTTATCCTGAATAGCGTGACAAGGCGGAGTCGGCAGAGACACCGCGTGTCCATGTGTGTTCAACAATTCAAACTCGGGGCGACGCTTTCAATGTCCGGACTACGCGCACGAACGGCATGCATTCTCCTGATGCTGGCCGCCACGGCGCCACTGCTAGCCGGCTGTGATGAGCCGACTGCCGCAACCGCTGCGTCGGAGGCGGCGCCCGAACCCGAGGTGAGCGTTGTCGTCGCCAAGCCGCAGCCGCGCGCGGTGCTGCGCGAGCTGCCCGGCCGCGTCGCGCCGACGCGCGTCGCCGAAGTCCGCCCGCGTGTTTCCGGCATCGTCGTCGAGCGCCTGTTCCACCAGGGCACCGAGGTGAAGGCCGGTGATCCCCTGTATCGCATCGACCCGCGGCCATTCGAGGTCGAGGTGCAGTCCAATCAGGCTGCGCTCGCGCGCGCCAAGGCTGTGCTCGATCAGGCCGCCCAGCATGCGCATCGCGTTACGACGCTCTACAGCCAGAAGGCGATGCCCGAGGCCGAGAACGAGAAGGCGATTGCCGCGCAACGCCAGGCCGAAGCGGATGTCGCGGCCCGCGAGGCGGATCTCGCGCGCGCCAAGCTCAATCTGGATTACGCCACCATCCGCGCGCCGATCGACGGCATCGTCGGCGCCGCGCTGGTCAGCGAAGGCGCCCTGGTGGTGCAGAACGATTCCACCTCGCTTGCGACCATCCAGCAGATCGACCCGATCTATGCCGACTTCACCCAGTCGGTCACCGAGCTCAACCAGCTACGCCGCGCATTCGAGACCGGCGAACTCGACCGCATCGCGCCTGACGCGATGAAGGTGCGCCTGTTGCAGGACGATGGCACGATCTATTCGATTCCCGGCAAGCTCTTGTTCTCCGACGCCAAGGTCGACGCCTATACCGGGCAGGTGACCCTGCGTGGCGAGTTCCCCAATCCAAGACGCGAATTGTTGCCGGGCATGTATGTGCGCGTGCTGATCGAGCAGGGCATCGATTCCGACTCGATCGCGGTCCCGCAGCAGGCGATTCAGCGCAATGGCGGTGGCGGCAGCGAGGTGTTCGTCGTCAAGGACGACGGTCGCGTCGCGGTTCAGCCCGTGCGTACCGGCTCGCTGCAGAATGGGCAGGTGTTCGTGACCGAAGGTCTGAAGTCCGGCGACCGCGTCGTGGTCGAGGGCTTCCAGAAATTCGCGGCAGGCGACAAGGTCCGGCCGCAGGCATTCACCGAGGCGGCGGATGCTTCGATCGTTGTGCCGGGGGAAAATAAAGCCGCGCAAGCGCTGCGGTGATCCGAGATGGCGAGCTTTTTCATCGACAGGCCGATCTTCGCCTGGGTCGTCGCGCTCTTCATCTGCTTGATCGGCGCGATCTCGATTCCGCTGCTGGCGATCGCGCAATATCCGATCATTGCGCCGCCCTCGATCTCGATCTCGACCAGCTATCCCGGCGCCTCGCCGGAAAATCTCTATAACAGCGTCACCCGGCTGATCGAGGAGGAGCTGAACGGCGCCTCCGGCATCCTCAATTTCGAATCCACCAGCGACTCGCTCGGCCAGGTCGAGATCATCGCCAATTTCGTTCCGGGCACCGAAACCAGCCAGGCATCCGTCGAGGTGCAGAACCGCCTCAAGCGCATCGAGGCGCGCCTGCCGCGTGCCGTGATCCAGCAGGGCATCCTGGTCGAGGAAGCGTCCAGCGCCGTGCTGCAGATCATCACGCTGAACTCGACCGATGGCAGCCTCGACGAGATTGGCCTCGGCGACTTCATGATCCGCAACGTGCTCGGGGAAATCCGCCGCATCCCCGGCGTCGGCCGTGCCACGCTGTATTCGACCGAGCGCTCTTTGCGCATCTGGATCGATCCGGCAAAGCTGGTCGGCTATGGCTTGACCGCCGACGACGTCAACAAGGCAATTGCCGCGCAGAACGCGCAGGTCGCCTCGGGCAGCATCGGTGCCGAGCCGGCGACGGACTCGCAACGGGTCTCGGCGCTGGTTCTGGTGAAGGGCCAGCTCTCCTCGCCGGACGAGTTCGGCGCCATCATCCTGCGCGCCAATCCTGATGGCTCGACCGTGCGCCTGCGCGACGTTGCGCGGCTTGAGATCGGCGGCCTCAGCTACCAGTTCCAGACCCGCCTCAACGGCAAGCCGACGGCGGGCCTCTCGGTGCTGCTGTCGCCGACCGGCAACGCGCTCGCGACCGCAAGCGCGGTGGAAGCCAAGATGAAGGAGCTGTCGCGCTTCTTCCCGGCCAACATCTCTTATGAGATCCCCTACAACATCACGCCCGTGGTCGAGGCTGCGATCGAGAAGGTGCTGACGACGCTGGTCGAAGCCGTGGTGCTGGTCTTCATCGTGATGTTCCTGTTCCTGCAGAACATCCGCTACACTATCATCCCGACCATCGTCGTGCCCGTCGCGCTGCTTGGCGCCTGCGCCACGCTGATGCTTCTCGGCTATTCCATCAACATGCTGACCATGTTCGGCATGGTGCTGGCGGTCGGCATCCTCGTCGACGACGCCATCGTCGTGGTCGAGAACGTCGAGCGCATCATGGCCGAGGAGGGCTTGCCTCCGAAGGAGGCGACCCGCAAGGCGATGTCGCAGATCACCGGCGCCATCATCGGCATCACGCTGGTGCTGGTTGCCGTGTTCATCCCGATGGCGTTCTTCCCGGGATCGGTCGGCATCATCTACCGCCAGTTCTCGGTCACCATGGTCGCCGCCATCTCGTTCTCGGCGCTGCTGGCGCTGTCGCTGACGCCGGCGCTGTGCGCGACATTGCTCAAGCCGGTCACGGCCGGGCACGGCCATGCCCGCCGCGGCGTGTTCGGCTGGTTCAACCGCACGCTCGATGCCGGCCGCGACGGCTATACGCGCACGGTTGGATGGACGCTGAAGCGCACCGGACGGCTGATGCTGATCTATGTCGCGCTTCTGGTCGGGCTTGGCTGGGGTTTCATGCGGCTGCCCGGCGGCTTCCTGCCGGTCGACGACCAGGGCTTCATCACCACCGACGTGCAGACGCCGTCGGATTCCTCCTTCGCCCGCACCGAGGCCGCGATCGAGAAGGTCGAGAAATATCTCCTGGCGCGCTCTGCCATCGAGAACGTCACGTTTCTCACCGGCTTCAGCTTCCTCGGCCAGGGCTTCAACACCGCGCAGGCCTTCATCACGCTGAAGGACTGGTCGGAGCGCGGGCCGAAGGATTCGGCGGCCGCAATCGTCGCCGACATCAACCGCGACCTTTCATCGATCCGCGACGCCAAGATCTCGGCGCTGCAGCCACCTCCGATCGACAACCTCGGCAACTCCTCGGGCTTCTCGTTCCGCCTGCAGGACCGCGGCCAGAAGGGTTACGCCCAGCTGATGGCCGCCGCCGACCGCCTGATCGCGGAAGCCAATGCCAGCCCCGTGCTGCAGAAGGTCTATATCGAAGGCCTGCCGCCGGCGCCGCAGGTCAATCTGGTGATCGACCGGGAAAAGGCCGGCGCCTTTGGCGTCACCTTCGAGGACATCAACAATACGATCTCGACCAATCTCGGCTCGAACTACATCAACGATTTCCCGAACCGCGGCCGCATGCAGCGCGTCGTGGTGCAGGCGGACAAGTTCACCCGCATGAATGCGGATGATATCCTGAATTACAACGTCAAGAACAACCGCGGGCAGCTCGTGCCGTTCTCCTCCTTCGCCACGGTCGAATGGCAGAAGGGACCGACCCAGATCGCGGGCTTCAACTATTATCCCGCCGTGCGCATCTCCGGCGAGGCGCGAGCCGGCTACACCTCGGGCGATGCCCTGAACGAGATGGAGCGGCTCGCGAACAGATTGCCGCGCGGGTTCGGCTATGAGTGGACCGGACAGTCGCTGCAGGAGAAGTTGTCGGGCTCGCAGGCGCCGTTCCTGCTAGGCTTGTCGGTGCTGGTGGTGTTCCTCCTGCTCGCCGCGCTGTACGAGAGCTGGACGATTCCGATCGCGGTGCTGCTGACCATACCGCTCGGCGTCACCGGCGCGGTGATCGCCGCGAGCATGCGCGGGCTCGCCAACGACGTCTATTTCACCGTCGGCCTGATCACCATCATCGGCCTTGCCGCCAAGGACGCCATCCTGATCATCGAATTCGCCAAGGACCTGCGCGCCCATGGCAAGCCGCTGCTCGAGGCGACCATCGAGGCCTGTTCGCTGCGTTTCCGCCCGATCCTGATGACCGGCCTCGCCTTCGTGTTCGGCGTATTCCCGATGGCGATCGCCAGCGGCGCCGGCGGCGCCAGCCAGCAGGCGCTCGGCACCGTCGTCATGGGTGGCATGATCGCGGTCGTGATCCTGGCGCTGTTGATGGTCCCGGTGTTCTTCGTCAGCGTTCAACGCGTGCTGGCCGGCGACCGCGAGCCGAAGGAGGCGGCGCCGCAGCAGCCGCATGCGCCACCGGCACCGGCGCGGCCAACGCACTGACATGTCATTGCCGGCTTGACCCGGCAATCCATCGCCAAAACGACTCTTTGCGAAGATGATGGATGGCCGGGTCAAGCCCGGCCATGACGACTTGGTTGCAAAGAAGCAACTATCCCAGCGGCTTCAAAATCTTCACCAGTTCGCCGTGCACGAATTCGTTACCGCAGACCACGTGTCCGGTTTGCAACGGATCGTCATTGCCCTCGATGCCGCTCACGGTGCCGCCGGCCTCGCGCACCATGATCTGCCCGGCTGCGATGTCCCACGGGGAGAGGTTGCGTTCCCAATAGCCGTCGAGGCGGCCGGCGGCGACGAAGGCGAGGTCGAGCGAGGCGGCGCCGAAGCGGCGGAAGCCGGCGACCTTGTTCTGCAGCACGGCCATCTCCTTCAGCGCCAGTCCATGGTCGCCGCGGCCGATATGGGGCAGGCCGCAGGCGACCACGCATTCGTCAAGCCTGCGGCGGCCGGCGACGCGCAGGCGCTGGTCGTTGAGGAAGGCGCCCTTGCCGCGCTCGGCGATATAGAGCTCGTCATTGGCGGGGTTGTAGATCACCCCCGCGATCACCGTGCCCTCGCGCGCCAGCCCGATCGAGATCGCGAATTGCGGGATCCCGTGCAGGAAGTTGGTGGTGCCGTCGAGCGGATCGACGATCCAGCTATGGCTCTTGTCGGTGCCCTCGCGGGTGCCGCCTTCCTCGCCGATGAAGCCGTAGCCCGGGCGGGCCTTGGCGAGGTCGGTGTAGAGCATCTCCTCGGCGCGCTTGTCGGCCAGCGAGACGAAGTTCGCCGGCCCCTTCAGCGACACCTGCAGGTGCTCGATCTCGCCGAGATCGCGCTTGAGGCTGCGGCCGGCGCGGCGCGCGGCCTTGACCATGACGTTGATGAGGGCGGAATAGAGCATGATGGAGGGCTTGTCGGTGGGAAAACGGCCCAAGCGCCGTCGGGGATTTCCGACTGCGTGCCCTCTCGGGATGGCGCCGTCAAGGCGTCATTTGCCGGTGCCGAGCCAATTGCGTGCGGCCTCCTCGGCCTTGGCGCGGTCCTGCGGGCTCATGTCCAGCAGCATCTCGTCCAGTTCCGGATCGCCCTTGCCTGCGGTCTTGGCGACGGTGTGCCATTTCAACGCCTCGACCTTGTCCTGCGGCACGCCCTGGCCGGTGGCGAGCAGGCGGGCGAGGCGGTTCTGCGCGATTGGCGAGTTCTGCCGGGCCGCCTTGCGCAATAGCGCCACCGCCGCCGGCTGGTTCCGCGGCGTGCCGGAGCCGTTGTAGAGCGCGATCGCATATTCGACCTCGGCATCGACATTGTCGGCGAGCGAGGCGGCCTGCAACAGCCGCACCGATTTCTCGAGATCCTTGGGCACGCCGGTGCCCTCCTTGTAGAAGGTCGCGAGCGCGTACTGCGCCTCGGGACTGCCGGCGTCGGCCGCCATCCGCAACAATTCGGCACAGCGCTTGAGGTCCTGCGGCAGCGTCTGGCCGTCGAGATAAAGCAGCGCCAGATTATAGGCCGCCTTGGGATTGCCGAGTTTGGCCGAGGACGCCAGCAGCTTGACCGCCTCGTCCTTGTTCACCGGGCCGCCGCGGCCGGCAAGCCGCATCATCGCGAGCGCGAACATCGCCTCGCGGTCGCCGGCGTCGGACCCGCGCTGGTACCATTCGGCCGCCTTGCCGTAATCGCGCTTGACGCCGAGCCCGTTGGCATAAAGCTCGCCCAGCATCGTCATCGCCTTGGGGTCGCGGGCGTAGTTTGCGCGGTTGGTGGCGAGGTCGAAGGCGGTCTTGTAGAGGCCGCGCTGATAGGCGCCATAGACGAGATCGACATTGGGATCGTCGAACGGGTGCGTCGGGGTCGGCGATGGCGAAGGTGAAGGCGACGGCTTTGGCGTGGCCGGCTTCTTTTCCGCCGCGGCCTTCGGCTTTTCCGCTGCTGCCTTCGGCTTTGGCGCAGGCTTCGGCGCCTCCTTTTTCGGAGCCGGCTTGCTGGCCGGCGCCTGTGCGGCGGGCGGCGTCAGCGAAATCTGCGCGACCGCGCCCGTCGTCAGCACGGCGCAGCCGAGCACCACCGCTATCGGACGCAGCAGACTCATTCCGGAGTCAGTCCTGCCCTTGCCTTCCCAACCGCGCTCGCATGCGCTTCGCGGATGGTCGCGCCGACCTCGGCGAGCGCTGTGCCAGCGCCGCGCTGGTCGGCGAAGATGAAATCGCCGACCAGGACGAAGTCTGCGCCGGCGGCTGCAAATTCGAAAGCCTCTTCACGCGAAATGGCGTAGCCGACGCAGGGCGGCTCGAACAATTCGTCCCACCAGTTGAGCCGCTCGGCGATCGCCTGCGTCGAGGGCCGCTGCCCGCTCGCACCGGGCTCGCCGAACAGCACGTAATCGGCGCCGAGTTCGCCGGCGGCCATGGACTCGTGGCGCGTCGGCAGCCCGCCGACGCCGGCGATGCGGTCCGGCTTCAGCGACGGCAGCGCGTCCTCCAGCGCGGCAAGACCGGTGAGATGCGCGCCGTCGGCGCCGGCGCGCGCGACGAGCTCGACATGGCCGTCGATCAGGAGCGCCGCGCCGGCGCTCTGGACCACCGGCGCCAGCGCTTTCACGCGCGAGATCATCGTGCGCTGGTCGGTCTCGCGCAGCCGCACCAGCACTGCCGCGACATCGGCCGCGGCGAGCAAAGCGGGCAGGCTTGCGATGAGTTCGGAGGGATCTTCCACCACCGGCGTCGCGAGATAGAGGCGCGGCGCCGGGCGCGGCGGAACGGGCTTTGCGGCCAATTATGCCACCTTCTTTTCCAGGCCGGTCTCCCACTCGCCCTTGCTCGCGAGCGCGTTCATGCGTGCGCGGTGGGTGAAGGCGCGCTGGCCGGCCGCGATGTTCTCGGCCTTGCCGGACCACGCCTTCTGCGGCGCCGCCTGCAGCGCGCGGCCGTAGGAGAAGGTGAGTTTCCAGGGCAGGCCGCCGATCCGGTTCATGGCGTCAAGATGCGCGGTTGCCTCTTCGTCGCTCTGGCCGCCGGAGAGGAAGGCAATGCCGGGCACGGCCGCGGGCACGCAGGCCTTCAGGAGCCGGATGGTCTTTTCGGCAACCTCCTGCACCGATGCCTGCTTCGGGCTCTTCTTGCCGGATATCACCATATTCGGCTTCAGCACCATGCCTTCGAGTGCGACGCGCTGCACGAACAGTTCGTGGAATACGGTGTTGAGCACCTGCTGCGTCACCTCATAGCAGCGGTCGATGTCATGGCCGCCGTCCATCAGCACCTCCGGCTCGACGATCGGCACGATCTGCGCCGCCTGGCACAGTGCGGCGTAGCGCGCCAGCGCATGCGCGTTGACATGGATCGCGGTCGTGCTGGGAATCCCCTGTCCGATGTCGATCACCGCGCGCCATTTCGCAAAGCGCGCGCCGCGCTCGTAATACTTCTTCAGCCGCTCGGCCAGCTTGTCGAGGCCGACGGTCACGAGTTCGCCGGGGCAGGCGGGCAAGGCTTGCGTGCCCTCGTCCACCTTGATGCCGGGGATGCTGCCGGCCTGCTCGATCAGCTTGACCAGCGGCGTGCCGTCCTTCGCGTTCTGCCAGATCGTCTCGTCATAGAGGATGACGCCGGAGACATATTTGCTCATCGCCTCCGTCGAGCGAAACAGCATCTCGCGGTAGTCGCGCCGATTCTCCTCGGTCGATTCCACGCCGATCGCGTCGAAGCGCTTCTTGATGGTCCCTGAGGATTCGTCGGCGGCCAAAATGCCCTTGCCCGGGGTGACCATGGCAAGCGCGATCTTGTTGAGGTCAGCGAGATTCATGGAACGTCCTCCAGATGGTTCATGCCCTTGCAAACCAAAATAGGCGGTTATCGGGCAATTGCCTAGAAAACGTTCGCCGCGGCCGGCGGTCGCGCAAGCCGGAGCAGGATTAACATTAAAATCGAACAGCGACTACAAATCGAACGACCCTCCGCCTTCCGGGTGCGAGGGGAGGGTGGAGAGCTTGTAGCCCGGGTGGAGCGGAACGCGTAACCCGGGACATCTGTGTCCGCGTTGCAAGTGGCCCCGGGTTACGCTTTCGCTTCACCCGGGCTACGGCAGCGGCGGCTTCACGCCACCTTCGGATCGAGCTCGCCCTTGGCGTAGCGCTTGGCCATTTCCGCCGTGGTCAGCACTTTCTTGATCTTGCTGGCCTGACCGGCGGTATTGAACTCCTGCAGCCGCTGCTTGCACAGCTTGGTCATCGCTTCCATCGCGGGCTTCAAATATTTGCGCGGGTCGAACTCTTCCGGGTGTTCCTTGAACACCTTGCGGATCTGCCCGGTCATCGCCATGCGGTTGTCGGTATCGATGTTGATCTTGCGCACGCCGTTCTTGATGCCGCGCTGGATCTCGGAGACAGGCACGCCCCAGGTCGGCTTCATCTTGCCGCCGAACTCGTTGATGATGTCCTGCAGATCCTGCGGCACCGAGGAGGAGCCGTGCATCACCAGATGCGTGTTCGGCAATTTACGGTGGATCTCCTCGATCACATTCATGGCGAGGATGTCGCCGTCCGGCTTGCGGGTGAACTTGTAGGCGCCGTGCGAGGTGCCCATCGCGATCGCGAGCGCGTCGACCTTGGTCTCCTTCACGAACTTCACGGCTTCGTCCGGATTGGTCAGGAGCTGGTCGTGGGAGAGCTTGCCTTCGGCGCCGTGGCCGTCTTCCTTGTCGCCCATGCCGGTCTCGAGCGAGCCGAGCACGCCGAGTTCGCCTTCCACCGAAATGCCGCCGAGATGGGCCATGTTGGTGACCGTCCTGGTCACGCCGACATTGTAATCCCAGTCGCCGGGCGTCTTGCCGTCGGCCTTCAGCGAGCCGTCCATCATGACAGAGGTGAAGCCGGACTGGATCGCGGTCATGCAGGTGGCGGGCTCGTTGCCGTGGTCGAGATGCACGCAGACCGGGATCTGCGGATAGATCTCGGTGAGGGCGTCCATCATGTGCTTGAGCATCACGTCATTGGCATAGGCGCGTGCGCCGCGCGAAGCCTGGATGATGACGGGCGCGTCAACGCTCGAGGCTGCCTCCATGATCGACAGCGCCTGCTCCATATTGTTGATGTTGAAGGCCGGCACCCCGTAATCGTGCTCAGCCGCATGGTCGAGCAGTTGCCGCAAGGTAATGCGCGCCATCCGAATTCTCCCTGTATTTGCAGTGCGTTCGCGCGTGAACTGGTAGTCAGCGGATTTTCAGGACTTCGACGCCCGGCAGCGGCTTGCCTTCCATCCATTCAAGAAATGCGCCGCCGGCGGTCGAGACATAGGTGAAATCGTGCGCCACGCCGGCCTGGTTCAGCGCCGCGACGGTATCGCCGCCGCCTGCGACCGAAATCAGCTTCTTGGCCTTGGTGCGTTCGGCGGCGTGCTTGGCGGCCACCACGGTGCCGCGATCGAACGGGGGCAGCTCGAAGGCGCCGAGCGGGCCGTTCCACACCAGCGTCGCCGCATCGTCGATCGCGGCATGGATGCGGGCGATCGATTGCGGGCCGACGTCGAGGATCATGCCCTCGGCCGGGATCGCGTCCAGGCCGTAGGCATGCGATGGCGAATTGGCCGCGAAGTGGAAGGAGACGACGGCATCGACGGGAAGGATGATGGCGCAATTGGAGGCCGCGGCCTTGTCCAGGATGCGCAGCGCGGTCGCGGCGAGATCCTTCTCCGCCAGCGACTTGCCGATGCCGACGCCCTGCGCATGCAGGAAAGTGTTGGCCATGCCGCCGCCGATCACGAGCGCGTCGACCTTAGTCACGAGATTTTCGAGCAGGTCGATCTTGGTGGAAACCTTGGCGCCGCCGATGATCGCGATCACCGGCTTGCTCGGGGCTTCCAAGGCCTTGCCGAGCGCGTCGAGCTCGGCCTGCATGGTGCGTCCGGCATAGGCCGGCAGCTTGTGGCCGAGGCCTTCGGTGGAGGCATGGGCGCGGTGCGCCGCCGAGAACGCGTCATTGACCCAGATGTCGCCGAGCTTTGCCAGTTCCGCGACGAAGGCCGGATCGTTCTTCTCTTCTTCCTTGTGGAAGCGGGTATTCTCCAGACAGAGGATCTCCCCGTCCTTCAGCGCCGCCACAGCGTTTGCCGCGGCCTCGCCGATGCAGTCCTCGGCGAAAGCGACCGGCTTCTTGATCACTTTCGACAGCGCCTCAGCGACGGGCTTCAGCGATTCCTTGGGATCGCGTCCCTTGGGGCGGCCGAAATGCGCGAGCAGGATGACCTTGCCGCCTTTGTCGGAAAGCTCGGTGATCGTCGGCGCCACACGGTCCAGCCGCGTGGTGTCGGTGACGCGGCCATTTTCCATGGGCACATTCAGATCGACGCGGAGCAGCACGCGCTTACCCTTCACATCGACGTCGTCGAGGGTGCGGAAGTTTTTCATGTCAGGGCTTCCTCTGTCATGGCCGGGCTTCGCCGTCCGAAGGACGGCGTCGCTTTCGCTCGCCTATGTCCCGTCCATCCACATCCTTGCTCCTATGGAAACAAGGACGTGGATGCCCGGCTCAAGGCCGGGCATGACGACAAACAAATGGTTACAGCAGCTTCCCGATCGCGACGGCAGTGTCGGCCATGCGGTTGGAGAAACCCCACTCGTTGTCGTACCACGACATCACGCGCACGAGCGTACCGTTCTGCACCTTGGTCTGGTCCATGTGGAAGGTCGACGAATGCGGATCGTGGTTGAAGTCGATCGAGACGTTCGGCGCGGTGGTGTAGCCGAGGATGCCCTTGAGCTGCTGCTCCGAGGCGCGCTTCATCGCCTCGTTGATTTCCTTGGCGTCGGTTGCGCGCTTGGCGACGATCTTCAGATCCACCACCGAGACGTTCGGCGTCGGCACGCGGATCGCGACGCCGTCGAGCTTGCCCTTCAGTTCAGGCAGCACCAGGCCGATCGCCTTGGCCGCGCCGGTCGAGGTCGGGATCATCGACATCGCCGCCGCGCGGCCGCGATAGAGATCCTTGTGCAGCGTGTCCAGCGTCGGCTGGTCGCCGGTATAGGCATGGATCGTGGTCATGAAGCCGGTCTCGATGCCGACGGTGTCGTTCAGCACCTTCGCCACCGGCGCGAGACAGTTGGTGGTGCAGGAGCCGTTGGAGATCACCAGGTGCTCCTTGGTCAGCGTGTCATGGTTGACGCCGTAGACGATGGTGGCATCAGCGCCGTCGGCGGGCGCGGAGACCAGCACGCGCTTGGCGCCGGCGGTCAGATGCGCGGACGCCTTATCCTTGGCGGTGAAGATGCCGGTGCATTCCAGCGCGACATCGACGCCGAGATCCTTCCAGGGCAGCTTGGACGGATCGCGCTCGGCGGACACCTTGATCTTGCTGTCGCCGACGCTGATCGTATCGCCATCGACGGTGACGGTGCCCGGGAAGCGGCCGTGCACGGAGTCGAAACGGAGCAAATGGGCGTTGGTCTCGACCGGGCCGAGATCATTGATCCCGACCACTTCGATGTCCTTGCGGTCAGACTCGGCGATGGCTCGAAGCACATTGCGGCCGATGCGGCCGAACCCGTTGATTGCGACCCGGACTGCCATGCTGTTTCACTCCTCTAATAGCTGTTGCCGTCCCCGCTGGCGCGTGCTCCAGCGAGGGTGTTACGGCGGATCGCCCGGTTCGGCCGGACGAGGACGGATTAGATAGGAGTTACCTAGTCCTTTTTCGGGGCAAGCTCAACCGCTAGCCGACGCGCTTCAGGGCAGCGTTAACGGCGGCCTCGGCGGTAATTCCGAAATGCTTGAAAAGGTCCTTGGCAGGCGCGCTGGCGCCGAAACGGTGCATGCCTATGAACTCGCCGTCCTGGCCGATCACGGCATCCCAACCCCAGCGCACGGCCGCCTCGATCGCGATCTTGATCGGCGCGTTGCCGATGATGGCCTTTTTCCGCTCTTCCGGCTGCGCCAGCAACAATTCGAGCGAAGGCACCGACACAACCCGCGACGGGATGCCGCGTTCCGCGAGCTGTTTCTGCGCGTCGACAGCGATCTGAACTTCGGAACCGGAGGCGAAGAATGACACTTTTGCGTCACCTTGCGCCGCGACCAGCTCATAGGCGCCATGGCTGCACGGATTGTCGGCAGGCGCGGTGGTTCGAAGCTGCGGCAGGTTCTGCCGCGTCAGCGCCAGCACCGTCGGGCCGTCGATCCGGTTCAGCGCGAGCTCCCAGCATTCTGCAACCTCGACGGCATCGCAGGGGCGGAACACGCGCATGTTGGGAATGGCGCGCAGCGCCGAGAGATGCTCCACCGGCTGGTGTGTCGGGCCGTCTTCACCGAGCCCGATCGAGTCGTGCGTCATGACATAGACGACGCCGGTACCCATCAACGCCGCAAGTCGCATCGCCGGCCGCGCATAGTCGGTGAACACCAGGAAGGTGGCGCCGTTCGGCGCAAAGCCGCCGTGCAGGAAGATGCCGTTCATCGCCGCGGCCATGCCGTGCTCGCGGATGCCGTAGTGGATGAAGCGGCCCTTCGGCGTCTTGGCGGAGAAGTTGACCGCCGATTTCGCCTTGTTGTTGTTGGAGCCGGTGAGGTCGGCCGAGCCGGCCAGAAATTCCATCGGCATCGCGGCGGCGATCACCTCGATCGCGGCCTCCGACGATTTGCGGGTCGCGACGTTGAGCGGGTTTTCGAGCAGCGCCTTCTTGTGTCCCTTCAGCGCCTTTGCCAGCGACGCCGGCCGTTCGTGCCGCAGCCGGCGCTCGAATTCCGCGCGCTTGCGGCTGCCGAGCTCGGCGTAGCGTGCGTCCCACTCCTGGCGCTCCGCGGCGCCGCGCGCACCCGCTTCGCGCCAGGCCTTCAGCACGTCATCGGGCACCGAGAACGGTTCGAGCGAGATGCCGAGCTTTTCCTTGGCGGCCTTCAGTTCGTCGGCGCCGAGCGCTTCGCCATGGACTTTGTTGGTGCCGGCCTTGGTCGGCGCGCCGTAGCCGATCGTGGTCTTGCAGGCGATCAGCGTCGGCTTGCTCGATTTCTGCGCGCGCGTAATCGCATCCGCGATCGCTTTCTGATCCTGGCCGTTGATGTGCTCGGCGGCCCAACCCGCCGACTTGAATCGCTTCACCTGGTCGACGGAATCCGCAAGCGATGTCGGGCCGTCGATCGAGATGCCGTTGTCGTCATAGAGCACGATCAGCTTGTTGAGCCGCCAGTGGCCGGCGAGCGCGATCGCTTCCTGCGACACGCCTTCCATCAGGTCGCCGTCGGAGGCGAGCACGTAGGTGTGATGGTTGACGATCTTCTTGCCGAATTCGGCAGCGAGCATCTTCTCCGCGACCGCCATGCCGACCGCCGTCGAGATGCCCTGGCCGAGCGGGCCGGTGGTGGTCTCGATGCCCTTGGTGTGGAAGTTCTCCGGATGCCCCGGCGTCAGCGAACCCAATTGACGGAAGTGCTTGAGATGGTCGAGCGTCATGTCCTTGTTGCCCGTGAGGTACAACAGCGAATAGAGCAGCATCGAGCCGTGGCCGGCCGAGAGCACGAAGCGGTCGCGGTCCGGCCAGGCCGGGTCGGCCGCATCGAATTTCAGAAACTGTGTAAACAGGACGGTCGCGACGTCGGCCGCACCCATCGGCAGCCCGGGATGGCCGGATTTCGCCTTCTCGACCGCATCCATTGCGAGCCCACGAATGGCGTTGGCCATACGGGTGTGATCGACTTGCGTCATGATGAAAATCCGTCTGAAATGAGAGGCTTGGCTTGCATGCGCGCTGCCCGGAGGGCCGCCATATGCGGGTGGTAGGCACGGGGAAAGGCTGGATAGCACCTCAATTCCGGAAGTCCAAGGGAAGTCGAAGGCAAGGAAACGCGCTTTCGGCCGCAAAGTTGCCTCCGGTGTGTCCGGCCGAAGGGGGCACGAACCCTCTGGGCGCCGGTTTCCCGAGCGGACGGGCCTGGGTAAAACCGACAGGTGCGACCCCCGGGGCGGCTCCATCTATCGGTGCATAGTTTACCGGCGGCGTTGCGCCGGCCTCGCTCACCACGTAAATTTCATCGCCTAAGCGCTTGCCGAACCGCAAGGATTCGCGGACGGCCACGCCATCGAGGATGTACGTTGTCTCGTATGAGCGATCGTTCCACCAACGCGGCTGCCAATGCCGAGCCCGCTATCGCCGACGTCGACGCCGCCACACGGCGGCTGATGGCGGCGCTGGATGCTCTGGAAAGCGCCGTTGAGCGGCGGCGCGAGGCTGACCGCGACGAGAACGAACTGGCGAGCCGGATCCAGGCGCTCGGTGCCGATCGCTCGCGGCTTGCGGACGAGCTCGATAGCTCATTGGTGAAGACGCGCAAGCTCGAGCGCACCAATCGCGAGATCGCCGAGAAGCTGGATGCGGCAATCGGCACCATCCGCGCCGTGCTTGATGGCGAGGAGAACACGCGATGAGTCACATCAACGTCACCATCAACGGCCGGCAATACCGCATGGCGTGCGATGAGGGGCAGGAAGTTCGTCTCTTGAAGCTCGCGGAGAACCTTGAATCGCGCATCGAATCGCTGCGCGGCAAGTTCGGTGAGATCGGCGATGCGCGCCTGACCGTGATGGCGGCGCTCACCGCCTGCGACGAACTGGTCGACGCCGGCGCACGCATCCGCAGCCTGGAGCAGGAAATCGAATCCTTGCGCGACTCCGGCGCTGCGGCGGTCGATCGCGCCCGCGCCACGCAAGTCGCGATCTCGAACGCACTCAACGCCGCCGCTGAGCGGATCGAGAAAACCACGCAGGTGCTCAACCGCACCATCGGCGGCGGTATCGCGATCGGCTAGCCCGCTGTCTTACCCTCCCCTTTCAGGTGAGGGTAACGTCCACCCGAAATCCATTCCCGCTGGCGGAACGCCGCGCGCATCGCTACATTAGCCCCTGCGAAGCTGCGTTGCGCGTCAGGAGCCATATATCCCCGGGGCCTTATCGATCCTTTAGGGAACTGTCCCTGGCCGGGTCCGTGGACCCGGACATATGGTGCCCACCTACTTTCGTAGGGAACTCCGGGATCGAGCGCTCCAACGGCCTCTGCGGCTTCGCGCTTTGTTTTTTGCATGCGGTGTTCACGGGTACCCGGCGTCGGCCATACCCCGGAAAGCGGGGTATCCAGTACGCCGCGGCTTCGCAGGTTGATCACTGGAGCATCGGTTCTGATTGATCCGAAGCTCTTCATTTTTGTTTGACGCGTTTTCTTTACGCGAACCGGTATCCACTTCGCTTGAAAACGCTCTGACGGCTCTGGAATACTGGATCACCCGCCTTCGCGGGTGATGACCGTGGAGCAAGACATCATGCGCGCGATCTCTCCGAAGGCTGAGCTCCGCAGCGCCGCGCTCACCCGACGTGATGCGCTGAGCGAAGAGGAGCGCACTGCTGCCGCCGCGAAGATCGCCAAGCGCGGACTGCCGTTTGAGATCGCGCAGGGTACGATCGTCTCCGGCTATTCCCCGGTCCGCAGCGAGATCGATCCGATGCCGCTGATGCTGAAGCTCGCCGAGCAGGGCGCACAGCTTGCGCTGCCGGCGGTCACCGCGCGCGGCCATTCCCTGCTATTCCGCGCCTGGGCCAAGGGCGACCGGCTGACGCTTGGTTCGCTCGGTATCCCCGAGCCGTCGCCGGTTGCGGCCGAGTTGATCCCCGACATCATGCTGGTGCCGCTCGCCGCTTTCGACCGGGTCGGTCACCGGATCGGCTATGGCGCCGGCTATTACGACTTCACCTTCACCCATCTGCGCAAGACCAAGCACGTGATCGGCATCGGGCTTGGCTTTGCGGTGCAGGAAATCAAGGCGGTTCCGGCTTTGTCGCACGACGTCGCGCTTGATTATGTGCTAACGGAGCGCAAGGCGTTCGATTTCCGGGAGTAGCTGAATTTGCGTATCCTCTTCGTCGGTGATGTCGTCGGCAAGACCGGCCGCACCGCCATCTTAGAACATCTTCCCGGCATGATCCGTGACTGGTCGCTCGATCTCGTCATCGTCAATGGCGAGAATGCCGCCGGCGGCTTCGGCATCACCGAGGCCATCTACCAGGACTTCCTGGATGCCGGGGCCGACGCGATCACGCTCGGCAACCATGCGTGGAATCAAAAGGAAGCGCTGGTGTTCATCGAGCGCGCCCCGCGCCTGATCCGCCCGCTCAACTTTCCGCGGCACGCGCCGGGCCGCGGCGCCACGCTCGTCGACACCAAGAACGGCAAGCGTGCGCTCGTCATCAACGCGATCGGCCGCGTCTTCATGGAGCCCTCCAACGATCCCTTCGCCGCGGTCGAGCGCGAACTCGAGGCCTGTCCGCTGCAGCAGGCAGCGGACGCGATCGTGGTGGATTTCCACGGCGAGGCGACCTCCGAGAAGCAGGGCATGGGCTTCTTCTGCGATGGCCGCGTCAGCCTCGTGGTCGGCACCCACACCCATGTGCCCACCGCCGATCACCAGGTGCTGCCCGGCGGCACCGCCTATATGACCGACGCCGGCATGACCGGTGACTACGATTCCATCATCGGCATGCAGAAGGAAGAGCCGCTGCAGCGCTTCCAAACCGGCATCCCCTCCGGCCGCTTTGAGCCGGCCGCCGGCGAAGCGACGCTGAGCGGGGTTGCGGTCGAGACCGACGACGCCACCGGCCTCGCGCTCCGCATCGCGCCGGTACGTGTCGGTGGACGACTCGAGCCGGCTCTGCCGGGTTTTTGGGTGGGCTAGTTCAAGAACGCGTCGACTGCGAATGGGGTGCGCTAACGTGCGCGATACCGCCTCTTCGACCCGATTTCGTTTGTACAATCTCACCCGAAATGTTGCATCCGAATTGATGGCTCGGCTTTTCACGCATACGGCGTGACATTGCCTCACGGTCGGGAGTGGTCCGTCGCGTTGCGCGGAGCGATCCCGCCAGGGAGGCGACTATGAAGTTCGATTGGATGTCGGACAGCATCCGGCTGCATGATCAGCCGCAGCATTATCCTTGGGATGATGGAGATCCCGCGTACGGTACCAAGTTCTCTCCGGCCCGTTTGCATCATCTCACGGCCGATAGCCATGACGGCGCCGGCGGCTCCTCGTTCGGCTCGCCATCTAATGGGTCTGTCCCGTCTCTCGATTCGACTGGAGATGGAGGCGGCAGCCTTCATGGCAACGCGGATGTCCACCAGCCCAATAATGCCGATCAGTTCGGCGGCGCTCCCGCGCACCAATCCAATTCGGGTAACAGCAATACTGGCACGATCGGTACAGGAGCGAACGAGGCCGGCAACGGCGGCGACGGATTTTTCTATGGCGGCATCATTCACGCCTCCCTGGTGATCTATCAGCCGATCAACATCGCAGTATCGGTGGGATACGGTTCAATCGCCATCGCCGAGCAGACCAACGATGTGAACATCAACCAGTCCGCGCTGCAGATGGCCGGCATCGGAGGCAATGGCGGCGATGGTAACATTGCCGCGGGCGGAAACGTCGACCTCTCTTCCTTCGGCGCCAGTGGGATCACGACAGGCGACAATCACGCCGGCAACGGCGGCGACGGTCATTTCCTTGGAACGCTGCTGGATGCGCCCGTCGTCATCTACCATCCCGTCAACTTCGCGTTTGCGGCGCCCGGCGGCAGCGCGCATGCGAGCCAGTCGAACACGGTCGAGATCGATCAGTCCGCCGTGCAGATCGCAGGGATCGGCGGGCAGGGCGGAAACGGCAATGCCGCAGGCGGTGGCGACGTATCCGTTCATGGTCAATCCAACGGCAACGGACAAGGTTCAATCGACACCGGCGGCAATCAGGCCGGCAACGGCGGCGATGGCCAATTTCATGGCGACCTCGTCCACAAGTCCGTCGCTGTCTATGATCCCGTCAACATCTCGGTCGCCGGATATAATTCCACCAACCAGGCATACCAGCTCAACGACGTGCATCTGGATCAGTCCTCGTTCCAGATGGCCGGCAGCGGGGGCGACGGCGGCAGCGGCAATGTCGCGGCGGGCGGCAGCGCAGCGCTCATCTCTGCACTCCTGGGCGGCGGCTCGAATGCGATCGCAACCGGACACAACAGCGCGGGCAATGGTGGCAGCGGCCATTTCTCCGGCAGTCTCATCGATGTCAGCGTCGCGATCTATGCTCCCATCAACATCGCCATCGCCGGGCCGCATTCGACAGCCGAGGCGGACCAGATCAACAATGTCCATATCGATCAGAGCGCGGTTCAGATCGCCGGAATCGGCGGCAACGGCGGCCACGACAATCTTGCGCTGGGCGGCGATGTCGCGATGCATCTGTTGTCCGATCTTCATCTGATCGGATAGAGCGCCGAATTTCGATAGGGCATGTAATCCTTTCGGGCGTAGTCCGCGGAATCGAATGACATCCCATTTGGCATCTATCGCGGGCCCGTCGTCGGCGGACAAACTCGCATCGCGCATCCGCTTCCAGGACAGGGAGGAATGTCGCGCGAGGTAAACTCAGCACGGAGGCTCAAATGTCGAAAGGCAAGGGATTTCTCAAGGTTTCCGATTCGATCGACTTCAAGTCAATCAACACAGGCGGTCAGAGCGTCGGAAACGGCGGCGACGGCTACTTCAAGGGGAGCATCAGCAATTCACCATCGATCAAGTTCGATCCGTCGAACAAAGCCGATGGTGCCGACGTACACGTGAAGACGGGCGACTACGTCAGTCAAAAGGCATCCTGGGATGCCGACGGCGGTGACGCCAAGGCGTCGAAGTACTCGAAGGCTTATGGCGGCGACGCCAAGTCGAACGGCGATCAGAGCTCGTCCAGCGGGTACGACACGTCCAAGGTGTATGCCAACACGACGGCGCATCAGTCGAACTACCTGAAGGCGGACATGCACCAGGAAGTCGCGGCGGGCATCGGCGGCAATGGCGGGAGTGACAACCTCGGCATGGGCGGCGACGTTGACGTGCATATTGGTTAGTACTTTCTGATCGGCGGCCTCATTGAGGCGGCTGAGGCCGGCGGTCCATGCCGCCGGCCTCAGATCTCCCGCAAAACGATCCGCGCAAAAGGTCAAGCCTTGAAGCTCTGGCGGTGACGATCATGCTGGTGCCGCTGCTTCGGTTCAGTCTGCTGCAGACGCCCTGGACGCCGTTGCAGGCGGCGCTGCGGACCTGCGCAGGCTCGCTCGCCATCGTGCTCGCCTATAGCTGCAGCTACAATCTGCTGCTGTTCGCTCCCTCGATCTATCTGCTCCAGATCTACGATCGCGTGCTGCCGAGCCGGAGCAATGAAACGCTCCTGATGCTCACTTTGATCGTTGCACTCACGGTTGTGGTGGGCGGGGTGCTTGACGCGCTGCGTCGCTCGGTCCTGGTGCGCCTGGGTGCCTGGCTGGAAGACCGGCTTCGGCCCACCGTGCTCTCCGCCTGCCTTGATCATGCGTTTCGTAACGATTCAGCACGCGCTTCGGATGCCTATCGCGATCTCACGGCCGTGCGTCAGTTCGTCGAGTCAGGCGCGTCCCTGACGCTGCTCGATGCGCTCTGGATTCCGCCATTCCTCGCCGTGCTGTTTTTCGTGCATCCATTGCTTGGAGGCATTGGCGCCTGCAGCGTGCTGTTTCTGTTCGGCCTCACGGTGGTCGGCGATCTTCTCACCGAAAGCGCGCTGGCGAAATCCGCGATCGCCCTGTCCAGAAGCTATAGCCGCCTTGCGATGGTCGCAGGCCACGTTCACCTGATCCGCAGCATGGGAATGCTGGACGACGTGGCGCGCCGGGTCTACGTGGATGCGCGGAACGCGCAAAGCGAGCACGACCTGGCGCAGCGGCGGAACGAGATCATCATGCTGATCGCCAAGCCGACGCGTTCATTGGCGCAAGTTCTCATCATGGGCGCAGCCGCGTGGCTCGTCCTCGATCACGGCAAGAGCGCGGCGATCATCTTTGTCACGATGCTGATGTTCAGCCGTGCGCTTGCGCCGGTCGAAGGCGCCGTTGCAAGCTGGAAAGCGCTGAAGAGAGCGCTGGATGCCTATCAGCGGCTGACCAACGTCCTTGCCGCCGTTCCACCTACGACCGAAAACACGGACAGTCTGCCGGAACAGTCGACGGGCGATCTTGTCGTCGACAATATCGGCGCGAAGATTTCGGAAGGCGAGTGGTTTCCCATCAAGACCATCTCGTTCCGTCTCGCGCGCGGAGAGTGCCTCGGCATCATCGGTCCGTCCGGCTCCGGCAAGTCCACACTCGCAGGCATCATTGCCGGAATCTTGTTGCCGGGGCAGGGGCGCGTCCTGCTCGGCGAGACCGACATCTCGGCCCTGCGCGGAGGGCGGCAGGGCCGTTACCTCGGCTATTTGCCGCAGGACATCGATCTCGTCGGAGAGACGATCAAGGATATCATCGCCCGACTGGACGACGCCGATCTGCCAAAGGTCATGCATGCCGCCAAGCTCGCCGGGATTCACGAGAGTATCCTGCGGCTGCCGGTTGGATACGATACCGTCGTCGCCAATGACGGCGGCATATTCTCGCGCGGATTTCGCCAGCGCCTGGGGCTGGCGCGGGCATTTTTTGGCGAGCCGCGGCTGGTCGTGCTGGATGAGCCGAATGCCAGCCTGGACTACACCGGCGAGCGGGTGCTGCTGGATGCTATCGAACAACTGAAGATCGCCAGCGTCACGGTGGTCATCGTCACGCACCGGATGGGCATCCTCGCGGCGACGGACAAGATCGCCATCATGCAGGACGGCGCGGTCACGGCGTTCGGCGAGAGCGAGGACATCTTCGAGCGGTATTTGAGCCGGCCGCAAGTGGCTTCCCAAGTGGCATCGCAGGAAACGGCTCTCCCATGATCGCAAACCTCCGAGCCCTCGTGCGGTTGCCGCCCGCCTTCCTGCCGAAGCGCGAGAGCGGCGTCGTGATCACCGCGATCGACGAATTCGAGCCGCGGCAGTTTCCCTGGTGCCCGGCGCCGACGCAAGCCTCGCCGCGCTACAGGCTCGGCCACGTCACCCTGGCCGGCAATCTATTGGTCGTCGGCTTTGTGCTGGGTCTGGGAATCTGGTCGGCCTTTGCTCCGCTTGAAAGCGCGGCGATCGCGTCCGGCGTGGTCGAATCGGAATCGAGCCGGAAGACGATCCAGCACCTCGAGGGCGGCATCATCAGGAAAATATTGGTCGCCGACGGCGACGCCGTGAGTGCGGGACAGACGCTGATCGCGCTCGATGACACCAGGGCCCGCGCCGAGGTGCAAAGCCTGCAGGGGCAGTTGTGGGACGCGGCCGCGCGCGAGGCAAGGCTTCTGGCCGAGCAGCAGGGGCAGGAGCAGATCTCGTTTCCGACATGGCTCGACAGAATCCGAAGCACGAGCGGCTCGGTCGATTCGGTGCTGGCGGCACAGCAGAACATCTTTGAAACGCGCCGGCAGGTGTTCCAGTCCCAGGCCACCATCCTCAGGGAAAAACGGCTTCAGGTCGCAAAGGAGATCGAGGGGCTCAAGTCGCAGGAGGACGCGGTGGCGCAGCGCGCCGCGATCGTGCGCGAAGAGCTCGACATGGTCACCATCCTGGTCAACAAGGGACTCGAGCGCCGTCCGCGCCTGTTGAACCTCGAGCGGGAGCTGGCCGATATCGAGGGACGGCGCGGCGAGATCATTGCGCATATTTCGCGCGCCAAGCAGGTGATCAGCGAATCGCAGGCGACGCTCCTGAAGCTCGAGAGCGACCGGCAGAACGAGATCGCACAGTCATTGCGCGAGGCGCAGAACCAGGGCTTTCAACTGCGCGAAAAATTGCTGGCGGCGCAGGACCAATTGTCCCGAACGGAGGTCAAGGCACCCGAGGACGGGGTGATAACCGACCTGCGGGTTCATACGCCAGGCGGCGTGATCGGCGCCGGCGCCGCGCTGATGGATCTGGTGCCCCGGCAGGACAGGCTGGTCGTGATCGCGCGCCTGAAGCCGGAGGACATCGACGTGGTTCATCCGGGGCTGAACGCCGACGTGCACCTCTTGCCCTACAATCAGCGTCGCGTCCCGCGTCTGAAGGGAACGGTGATGCACGTATCGGCCGATCGACTGCTCGACAAGCGCACCGACCAGCCATACTACGCGACGAAAATCCGCGTCCAGGATTCCAAGATCGTGGAGAATGGCTTGAAGATCATTCCGGGAATGCCGGCCCAGGTGTTCATCACAACCGGGCGCGGCACCGTGGCGATCTACGCCTTGCGGCCTCTGCTCGATAGCTTCCACACCGCCTTCAGTGAAGACTGAGCGACGGCAGGAATAGCCAGATCAGGACGACGAGAATGCGCCGGGCTCCGGTCCGCGGTGAATGGTCGATCTTGCGCGCCAGCGCAGCACGGCCTCGGTCCTATTGCGGGCGGCACACTTCCGCATGATGTGGTGAATGTGCATCTTCACCGTGTTTTCCGAAAGCTTCAGTTTGGCGGCGATCAGCTTGTTGGGCAGGCCGAGCTCCAATTCCGCAAGCACATGTTGCTCGCGAGGCGTGAATTCGATCTGGTCCTTGTTTGCCAGATATATCGGCGCCAACGGGCTATGGTAGATCGGTTCGCAGCTAGAGCACCCGTCCTGCCCTTCAATTGAAAGCGGTCTGTAGACGCCGCCGGCGAGAACAAGACGCAAGCCGGCGACAGCGAGCTCGACCGGGATCGAGGTCGGAAAAAAGCCTCGGACTCCCCGATGCAGGGCTGCAAGCGCGGTGGCTTCGTCGTCCCGGTTGCAGAACAGGGCGATCGAGGCGTTAGGGCAGCAATCGGCGAGCAGCGCGAGGTCGCCGGCGACGGAGGGATCAGCCACCGATTTGTCCCCGATGCTGAGCGTTGCCAGCCGAACGTCGCGTCCCGTGGCGCAGCCGAGATTGTCGGTCGTGGCCATCTCGACGATTTCGAATCCGCTCAGCTCCTGTCTGAGAATGTGCAGAATGCAGGTCCGCGCCAGCGTGAGCGGATCGATGATGAGCAGGACCGGCAACGGCAGCGATCCGTTGAGCCGCTCTGCAGCAGAGACAAGGTCGTCCATAATATCCTCAATTGAAGGAATTGCCGCCCTACCCCAATCATTTCCATGCCAATGACGAGAGCATGATTCGGAAAAGTGGAAACCGGTTTTCCCTGCGACAAACGCAAAGCGTTTGCGCAGGAAGATCATGCTCAAACAAAGAGATGAGATCATGATCCGATTCCGTCTAATCGGATCATGATCCAGCGTCGCGCAACCGGCCTTTGGCACAAGCCTCTGGCCGATCGAACGCGCACGTTGGTCACCGGTATCCGCTTTCCCGGTGTCACGCTTCAGTTACAAATATTCCGATATGCGATCGCCGCGGCTGAGTTCGCTTTGCCGTCGACGACGTAGACGTCATCCTCCTTCACGAGATACAGAAATGGCTTCTCCCCGGTGTCCTCGCCCGACGCCTTCTTTCCCCTGACATGACCACAGATCGTGTCCACCGATCGCCCCAGCGTATTCTTCCTGATTGCCCGCTTCGCGTCCGTGAACTCGGCCGATGCCGGATCTTCCATTTTTGCTGCGACCGACATCTTCGCCTTGCTCAGGACGGCCTCGGATGTCCCGGCAGCCGCGGCGCGGTCTTCCATCGCCTTCGGCGGCGGGTTCTTGCCACGCGGAACCCTTGTGTCCCGACGGGGCGGTGATCGCTTCTCTGGCTTCGCCGACGTTGCAGCCTTCGTTGCCTTCGCCGCAGTATCGGGCGTGGGCGCGCTCGCCTTCGGCTCCGCCTGAGGTGGCACGCTCCCATCGAAACAGATTTTCGACCCGCACATCTGCAAGCTCGCCTGGGTAGACGGAGGCATGCCATAGCCGATCAGCATTCCTGCCACCAAGCCAATGAGAAGCAGTCCCATGCAATCCCCCTCCTCGGGGTAGGGCAGACTTCCACTCGCACTTCTTGCGACTTGATTTTGCGCTGATCCTCTATGTTTCCCGCAAAAGCGTTAAGCGCGCATTAAGCGTCGAACCATTGCTCAGCCGCGCTCGTGCATGGTTAACGCAGCGAGGAAATATGTCGGGAGCGAGGAGGCACAAAGCGCATGATCTGCTGCGCGAGATCCGTGGGACGTTCGATCAGGATCTGCGCTCTGGGCGCTAGGCCCGTGATGCTGTAAAACTCACGATCATGCCAGATCTGACTCAATTCGCGCTTTTCTTCGCCGCGGCCTTGGTGCTCGCCGTCACGCCCGGTCCGGGCATCTTCTACGTCGCTGCACGCACCCTCGCTGGCGGCCGTGCGGAAGGCGTGGCTTCCAGCTTTGGCACCGGATTGGGCGGCATGGTCCACGTCGTCGCGGGCGGCTTGGGCGTTTCCGCTATCGTGCTCGCGAGTGCGGAACTGTTCACAGCGCTGAAGCTGATCGGTGCCGCCTATCTGATCTGGATAGGCCTTCGCACTCTTCTGTCGGCCCGCAGGGACGCATCGCCAGATTTGAAGGGGGGACCAGCGGCACCGCCGATCGGGCCGCGACGGGCGTTTCGCGAAGGAGTGCTGGTCGAGGCGCTGAACCCGAAGACCGCAGCCTTCTTCCTTGCCTTCGTTCCGCAATTCGTGACCCCGAGCGCAGGCCACGTCGCTTTGCAGTTCGTGATGCTTGGCTTCGTGTCGGTCGCGCTCAACACCCTCGCCGACATCGTGGTCGCCTTCGCCGCGAGTCGCATCCGCCAAGGCGCAGCAGCACGTCCCGCGTTGATTCGCCGCCTGCGAGAGGCATCGGGAGCTGCGATGGTCGCGCTGGGCATCGGCCTCGTGCTGGCGAAGCGTCCGGCCAATTGATTGCCGGGCTGCGCTGCTTTCATGACGTGCCACTGCTGAGGGTCGATGGTGATGTAGCGCGTCCTGGTCTAGCATGACGCCGGGGCGGGTCTTCTCCCGTGTGGACGGTGATCGTGCGGTCCGACCAAAAAGCTCCAGCGCGTATGAAAAGCGGAGCCATCTCCTTCGGCGTCGGGTCGCCGTGGCGGCCATGGGCCGCGCTGGCGTGGGCCGCACTCCTCTTGGCAATTCTCGTGTCGTTCAGGCCGGCGGTCCCGGTCATCTGGGGTGACACGCCGCCGTTCGTGGAATCTGCGCTGCGCACGCTTGAGGCAGGACGGCCGACCGTGACGGGTGGGCGTGACCCGGGCTACCCGGCATTCCTGGCCGTGACGTTCGCGTTTGGAGGCGACCTCGGAACGGTGGTGCGCCTGCACCAGGCGGCCTGGGCCGTTCTGATGCTGGCGCTTGCGATAACCGCGCAGGCGGCGACGCGCAGTGCCGTCGGGCTGATTCCGATCATCCTGGTCGCGACGTATCCGGGCTTGTTGCTGTTCACGAACGTCCTCACCGCGGACCTTCTCTTTGCGGTCTTCCTCAATCTGGCAACAGCCGGATTGCTCGTTGCCTCCTGCATCGACGGAGCGGCGCGATGCTGCGCGGTCGTCGCTTCCATCCTGTGCGCGGCGATCGCAGCGTGCTTGAGATCGCAGGGACTCCTCGTCCCGATCGCCGCCATCCTGGTGGGCGCCTGCCTTGTCCGGCCGAAGACGCCCGCGCGCCTTGCCGTGATGGCCATCTCCGTCGCGGCGGCGCTGGCGCTTCTCCTTGCCGGCTCACGGTTCGGAGCTTCCAGCTCCGACCAGGCCTCGGCCGTGTTCGTCCCCAAGACACTGTTCTGCAATCACCTGAACATCGTGCTCGCAAGCGATGCCGCGCGAGGTGAGATCGTATCGGCGGCAGGCGACCGCGCCGATGCCACAATGGCGCGGCTTGCCACCGACTTCGCCGCGGAGCCGGGCCGCTGGCCCGTACTCGGGTTCTTTGGCGACGCGTGCCTGTTCGACAGCGAACTGGATCGGGATTTCGCCGACACGACCGGACATGCCGTCGGGGCAACGGCAGCCTATTGGCGGATCTTCCTGGCCGCCGCGCGCGATCGGCCGCTGGTCTACGCAGGCAAGTTCATTCGCCAGATGGCCTATGGCTTTTCGTCGGCATGGCCGCCTTATGGACTCGAGCCTTTCATACCGGTGTCCAGCGACGACGTGCCGCACGTGTCCGAGATCATGGCGCGGCACGGCCGGGCGGCCGAGCCGAACGATCTGCAAGGCGGACCGGTTCGGATCGGCCTATTGTCCGACTTCCCTGTAACTTCCGCCTATCTGTTCAAGGCATTGTCCGCTGCCTTCGTTATCGCCGTCATGTTCTGGACGGTGGCAGCCGTGCGGCGTCGGCGGCCAGCTTTCGTGACGCGCGCAGGCATCGTGGTCGTGATGTGGGCGGCTTCGATCGCGACCGCCGCCGCCGCTCACACTCTCGACGTCTCGCGATATCTGATGCCCGCAGTGCCGATGGTGGGCCTCATGCTGTCCCTTTTCGCCGTCGAACCGACTGAGACACTGATGGCCGATCGCGCGGTCGCCGCCGCGACGATCAGACGTGCGATGCGTTCCGGCCCGAGGAGCGGCTGATAGGCATCGTAGCAATCCGCTGCGCTCGCTCGCAGCAACGGGGACGACGAAGCGTTGGGACAGCGAAGCTGCCGAATTACATCGCTTGCGCTGATACGAGTTTGGGCGTTGAGTCCATTAGCTAAGCTACCTAAACGGGTGCCGCTGATCCCATCAAATTCTCAAGCAGTCTTTCTGTTCTGATCACGCGATGCGGACAGAACGCCGTATGCCGAGCGCATTTGCCTTTCGTAGATCGCAAGCCAAGCGCTCGGCCGAATGAGCGCAATCGGCATTGGTGCATGCCAACATAGCCGGGGAGGAGAATGATGAGCACTTGGCTAAGTGAACGAGAGCAGCGCCTCGTTGCCGGCGCTGAAGCGGCATCGGCGGCGACGCCGATTCCTACCCAGATCGTATCAAACGGCGAGTATCTCCCGCCCCCGCAGAGCGCCCTTCAGAAAAAGGTTGAAACTCGAATTAACGAGCTTGCTGATTCTAACGGCAAACGGCTGGGCCTGAGCCGCCGGCAGTTCCTGCACACGAGCTGCGGCATGGCCGCGGCCTTTCTAGCCATGAACGATGTCTACGGTAACGTCTTTCAAGTCGCGCCGGCCGAGGCCCGCGAACCCGATTTGATGCTTGCCCGGGCGCAAAACCTTGCCGAGCAGTTCATCTTTGACGTTCAGACCCACTTTGTCCGCGACGACTTCGACCACAAGGAGCTGTTGGGACTAGCGCAATTTGCGAGTGACCACTGGAATCCGAAGATGAAGGAGGAAGGCGTGTCGTCGCTCGCCCGCTACAAGTTCCAGAACTACGTTAAGGAGATCTATTACGACAGCGACACCAATATGGCTCTCTTAAGCGGAGCACCGTTCGACGATCCGAGCTGGTGGCTGCTCTCCAACGAGCAGATCGTCAAGGCGCGCGAACTCATCAACGGCTTCGCTGGCTCCCGGCGCCTGCTGGCGCACAGCGTCATAACGCCCAAACAGCCCGGCTGGATGGAGGAGGTTGACAAGGCGATCGAGGTCTACAAGCCGGACTCCTGGAAGTCCTATACGATCGGCGATCCGCTGGCGCCTTCCAAGTTCCCGTGGCGGCTCGACGACGAGCAGGTGATGTATCCGTTCTATGAAAAGGCGGTGAAGGCAGGCATCAACACGCTGTGCATCCACAAGGGATTGCTGCCGCCCGATTACGAGAAATCGTTCGCCGGCGTCTGGGAATACGCGACGGCTTGGGACATCGGAAAGGCAGCCAAGGATTGGCCGCAGATGAACTTCGTGATCTATCACTCGGCGCTGCGGGCGTTCCTCGAGCTGCCGGACAAGGCATGGGCGGATTTCGAACAAACGGGTCGCATCCAGTGGGCCTCCGATCTTGCGGAAATCCCGCAGAAGTTCGGCGTCACCAATGTCTATGCCGAGCTAGGCACGTCCTTTGCCAACTCGGCGGTCGCGCATCCGAAATTCTGCGCCGCGCTGGTCGGCACGCTGATCAAGGGCATGGGCGTGGATCATGTGATGTGGGGCACCGACTCGGTTTGGTACGGCTCGCCGCAATGGCAGATCGAGGCGCTACGCCGGCTCGAAATCCCGGAGGATATGCAGAAGAAGTACGGGTTTGCGCCGCTCGGCGACGCTAACAGCGCCGTCAAGCAGCAGATCTTCGCCGGCAACGCGACCAGGTTCTACAAGATCAAGCTGAGGGCCGCTGACAATAGCAGTATGCCAGCCTTTTCAGAGGACCGCCTGGCGGCGCTCAAGAATGAGTACGCCTTGGGGGCCAAGGAACCCTCGAACCTGCGCTACGGATACGTTCGCGCCGCGTAGAGCATGATCCCGGACTCGGCACCCCTTTGCCGAGGAGACCTCCGTCAATTGGAGAGGGACAACGATTCGCGGCGCGACAAGCTCGCTGTGAATTGCCTTGCCTTCGTCCAATTCGCGTCGATGCGAATTGGACACCGGTTTCGTAGCCCAGGTGGCGTGAAGCGCAACCCAGGGTACCTCCGTCAACCTCTACCAGCGGCCCCGGGTTACGCTGGCGCTTCACCCGGGCTACGGCACTTCCAAATACCTACTGCGCCGTCTGCTGCCGCAGCTCCGCCACGTCCTTCGCCGTGAGCTTCGAGCCCTTGGCGCCGAAACGGGCGGTGACATAGTTGGCGACTGCCGCGATCTCGTCATCCGAATAGGCGTTGCCAAATGCCGGCATCGAGAGCGCGCCGTCCGGCGTGGTGCGCTTGGTGCCGGACAGAACGATCTGCGCGACGTTGGTGGCCGCGGGATCGTTGACCGCCCACGAGCCGGTCAGCGTCGCCGTCGGCGACACCAGGCTCTCGCCGGTCCAGCCGTGGCAGCTCACACAGGCGCCCTCGAACACCATCTTGCCCCTCGCATCCGCCGTTACGCCTTGCTTGTGCGAGGCAGGTGCTGCGGGAGCCGTGGTCGCCGGCAGGTCGGGCGAGGCCTGCGGCGGTACGCTGCGCAGGTAGACGGCGATGGCGCGAACGTCCTCCGGCGCGAGCTGGCTCAGGCTGTTGTCGACAGCTTCGCCCATCGGCCCGGAGGCGGTGCCGTGGCCGAGCGCATGACCGGTCGAGAGGTATGAGACGAGCGCCTCTTCGCTCCAATTGCCGAGGCCGGTGGCCTTGTCGGAGGAGATGTTGAAGGCGCGCCAGCCGGCGGTGACGGCGCCCGCGAATTTCTTGCGGTTGTCGAGCGCGAAGCCGAGATTGCGCGGCGTGTGGCACTCGCCGCAATGCGCGAGCGCTTCGGCGAGGTAGGCGCCCCTGTTCCACTCCGGGCTCTTCGAGGTGTCGGGCGCAAAGCGCGTGTCCGGGTTGAACACCGCCGACCAGAACAGCATCGCCCAGCGCTGGTTGAACGGGAACGCCAACGTGTTCTCCGGCGCCGGCGCGCGCACCGGCGGCAGGCTGAACAGATAGGCCTTCACCGCCAGCAGGTCCTCGTCCGTCATGTAGGTGTAGGACGCATAGGGCATCGCCGGATAGAGCATCGCCCCATCATGGCGCTTGCCGCGCTGGACAGCGTTGAGGAAATCCTGGTCGCTGTAATTGCCGATGCCGGTTTCCTTGTCAGCCGTGATGTTGGTCGAATAGAGCGTGCCGAACGGCAGCTTGAACGCCAGCCCGCCGGCGTATTGCTTCTCACCCGGCTTGGTGTGGCAGACCATGCAGTCCGCCGCTTTGGCCAGATATTCGCCCCGCTCCACCAGGCTCGCTTTCTCCAGCGCTGCTGGCACGCCGGTCGGCCTGCCGGCGCGGTAGTCGGCGACGGCCGCCTTGTTGCCACCTGCGAAATCAAGCGGGCCCGGGCCACGGACGATCCAGACGCCGATCGCAACAGCCGCGATGATGATCACGGCAAGGCTCAACAGGATACGCTTTACCCGTCTCATGCCTTCTTCCCCACGGCGATCAGTGAACGGTCGATCGGCAGGCGCCGCAGCGCCACTCCCGTTGCGGCGTAGATCGCGTTGCGTAGCGCAGGCGGTCCGGCGTTGACGCCGGCTTCGCCAATGCCGCCTGGCGCTTCGCCGCTCTTGACCACGGTGACTTCGATCTTCGGCGTCTCGTTGATGCGCATCATGCGGTAGTCGTGGAAGTTCGACTGCTGCACGCGACCCTTGTCGATGGTGATCTCGCCATAGAGTGCGGCGGTGAGGCCGAAGATCAGGCCGCCCTCGATCTGCGCCTTCACCGTGTCGGGGTTGACCGCGATCCCGGTGTCGACCACCGAGGTGACGCGGCGGAGCGCGATCTCGCCGATGTCGTCGATTTCGGCTTCCACCACGGTCGCAAGGAAGCTCGCAAACGAGGGCTGCACGCAGACGCCGCGGCCGACGCGCGGTGGCAGCTTTTCGCCCCAGCCGGACTTCTCGGCGGCGAGGTTCAGCACCGCGAGCGCGCGCGGACTCTTGGTCAGCATGCTCCGGCGGAATTCGACCGGATCCTTGCCGGCCTTGCGCGCAAGCTCGTCCATTGCGCATTCGAATGCGAACACATTGTTGTTCGGGCCGACGCCGCGCCAGAAGCCTGTCGGCACCGCCGGCGGCTCGGCGCGGACATATTCGACGTGGAAGTTGGAAAAGTCGTAGGGGGTCTCTACGGCGGCGTCGACTGCGTCGATATCGACTCCCTTCTGGAACGCCGCAGGCAGCCAGCGCGCAATGACTGCCGAACCGGCGATCTTGTATTTCCAGGCCGCCACCTTGCCGTCGACCAGAGTCGCGGTGACCTGGTCGCGATAGACCGGGCGATACACGTCGTGCTGGATGTCCTCCTCGCGGGTCCATATCACCTTGACGGGATAATCGACCTGCTTGGCGATCTTCACCGCCGTGATCACCATGTCCGGCTCGAGCTTGCGGCCAAAGCCGCCGCCGAGCAGGTGGTTGTTGACGATCACCTTGTCGACGGGCAGGCCGGCGGCCTTTGCGGCCTCCGACTGCACGCGCGTCATGATCTGCGTGCCGGTCCAGATCTCACAGGCATCCGGCCTGACGTGAACTGTCGCGTTGATCGGCTCCATCGAGGCGTGCGCGAGGAACGGCAGTTCGAAGCTCGCCTCGAATTTGTCGCCGCTCGCAAGACCCTTGGCGATGTCACCGACCGATTTTGCGACCGCGCCGTCCTTCTCGATGGCGGCGCGCAGATGCTGCCAGATGTCCTTTGTGCCGAGCTTTGCGTTAGGTCCCTCGTTCCATTCGATCTTGAGCGCTTCGAGGCCTTTCTTCGCCGCCCACATGTGATCGCCGATCACCGCGACCGTTTCCTCGAGGACCACGACCTTGCGCACACCCGGGATTTTCACCGCAGCGCTGTCGTCGACCTTGCCGACCTTGCCACCGAATACGGGGCAGGCAGCCACCGTTGCTATCTTCATGTTCGGCAGGATCGCGTCGATGCCGTAGACGACCTTGCCGTTGACCTTGTCTGGCGTATCCAGCCGTTTCAGGGGCTGGCCGATATAGACGAAGTCCTTGGGGTCCTTGACCGGGACATCCTTCGGCGCCATCTCGCCTTGCGCGGCCAGCGCCAGTTCGCCATAGCCGAGCTTGCGGCCGCTTGCCGCGTGCACGACTTCGCCTTTCGACGTCGTGCAGCTCGCAGGCTCGACCTGCCATTGCACTGCTGCGGCCTGCACCAGCATTGCCCGCGCACTGGCGCCCGCAGCGCGCAGCGGCTTCCACCAGGCGCGGATCGAGGTCGAGCCACCCGTCGCCTGCAAGCCGAAGACGGGATTGGCGTAGAACTTGTCGTTCGGCGGTGCGTGCAGCACCGCAACCTTTGCCCAATCGGCGTCCAGTTCTTCGGCCAGGATCATCGAGATCGAGGTGTAGATACCCTGGCCCATCTCCACCTGCGGCATGATCAGCGTGGTTTGGCCGCTCTCGTCGATGCGGATAAAGGCGTTGGGCGCGAACTTGCCGTCGGTTGCGTCCTTCGGCTGCTCCGGCTCGTTGACGGCCGCGCGCAGCGGCAGATGGAAGGCGAGCAGGAAGCCGGTGGCCAGCCCACCGGTGAGGAGCGCGCGCCGCGAGACGCCGTTCGCGCTGTTTTCCGGGTGGATTTCTTGGTGGAGTTTTTCTGCTGTCAGCATGGCGCGCCTCCTACGACTGACGTCCGGAGGCGGCCTGCTTGATGGCCTCGCGGATCCGCACATAGGTGCCGCAGCGGCAGATGTTGCCGGCCATCGCCGCATCGATATCGGAATCGTCGGGGTTCGGCGTCGCGGACAGGAGCGCGGCTGCGGCCATGATCTGGCCCGACTGGCAATAGCCGCATTGGATCACTTCAAGTTCGAGCCAGGCCTTCTGCACCTTCGCGCCGGCAGGCGAATTGCCGACCGCCTCGATGGTCGTCACGGGGCGGCCCTGCACCGCGCTCACCGGCAGCACGCAGGAACGCACCGCCTTGCCGTCGATATGCACCGTGCAGGCGCCGCACTGCGCGATGCCGCAGCCGAACTTGGTGCCGGTCATGCCTAAGATGTCACGCAGCACCCAGAGCAGCGGCATTTCGGGCGGCGCATCGAAGGATTTCTGTTCGCCATTGATGGTGAGTGTCGTCGCCATAAGCATACCCCAGATTCAGCGGCCGCGGACAGCGGACGCGTCAACGAAACCGTATCGCATCGCGACGAGCTAGGAAGCGAAGACATGTTTCGCAATGCTAGTTCGTGCTGACCATGCATAGGATGATGAGTGTCATCACATCATCGTGTGCGTTATTCTAGGGGATGGAAGCGAAAATCGATCAAGGCCGCGCGAAAGAACCGTGCGTTTTGAAAAGACTGCGTGAAGTGCCGGACAGTGCGGTGACTGCTTAGAAAAGAGGCCGTCAGAGCCTATACGCCGTGCGGAAGCCGCCCCAGTGCCGGCCGCGTACGCGGACCGGCACGTCGATCTCGCGCATCATCACCATGTTGCCATTGCCCATGTCGCGGGCGTAGCTCTGGATCAGATAGGCGCGCTGGTTGCGCCCGGCGGCGAGGCCGGCCGCGTCATTGAAGATGCGGCGGTTGCGGCTGTTGGCGGTGTTGAAGGCGACATCGCCCGGCCGCTGCGGGTGCGAATAGATCTTGTTGTGCACCGGCAGATAGCCGTTGCGGTCGATCATGGCGCAGAACGCCATCCGCGGATCCTTGGCGAGGAAAGCCTCCTGGAACGGCGGCAGCGCGCGCTCCGCCCAATCCAATATTTTTGTGCGGTACTGCATCGGATTGGTGTCGGATATCTCGACATAGTCGGTGTCGAACATATCCTCGATCGTGACGGCGCCGCTCGCGATCCCGTTCTCGAAAATCCTGGTCAGCGCCACGCCCGCTTCCATCGCGCGCATGACGAACTCGGTGTTCTCGTCGCGGATCGCCCACAATTTGTCTTCGATCGTCTCGCGCAGCTCCAAGGTCAGCGCCTCGAAGCGTGCCTGCGCGCCGGCCTTGGTCTTGTCGGCGATCCGGATCTTGACGGCGCCGACATCCTGAAGTGTGGCGGCAAGGCTCTGGTGCAGTTGCAGGCGTTCGGCCTCGGGTCCCGAGATCAGGATGCCGTCCATGGATATCTCATAGACCGGCGCGGTGACGACGCTGCCGCGCGCTTGCATCTCGAGCTTGAGGTTGCAGGGCAGCCGCTCGCCCTTGCGTGGGTCTTCGCGCTCGCCCTGCCGCAGCAGCACCGCGCAGCGCGATTTCAGTTTTTGCGCAAAGCTGGTCACCGCGCGGCCGGCCTGGGCGACGTCCTTGCCATGCGCTTCGGCGTCCCTGGTGGCCTGATCGATCTCGGCGGCGCTGTCGCCGACCGCGACGATGAAGCTCGAGGCGGAGGCAGCATTCTGCGCGATCTCGCCGGTGGTCTTATGCTGCTCCGTCACCGCGCCGCTGACATGCGCGAACACCGGGCGGATCGCCTCGATCGCCTGCGCGATGCGGTGTACGGCATCGGCCGAGCCCGCGGCGTCCTTCTGCAGTGCCTCGATCTTCTTCGTGATCTCTTCGGTCGCGCCCTGGGTCTGCACCGCCAGCGCCTTCACTTCGGTCGCGACCACCGCGAACCCCTTGCCGGCGGCGCCGGCGCGCGCTGCCTCGATGGTCGAGTTGAGGGCGAGCAGCGTGGTCTGCCGCGCGATCTGTGCGATCAGGTTGACGACGTTGCCAATCGCGGCGGAGGATTCACGCAGGCGGTCGACATTGGCGCGGGCCTCGCGCGCCGCGGCGCCCGCTTCGTCGGCGAGCCGGCCGGCGTCGCGCACCTGCGCGCCGATCCCCTGCGCCGAATCGGTGAATTTGTCGGCGGCCTCCGAGAAGGTCGCGGCCGTGGTCTGCGCCGCATTGGTGCGGCCGGTCAGCGCATCCGTGCGCTCGCGGATGGTCGCAAGCGTCGCCGCGGTTGCCTCGGCCCCGCCGGCCACCGATTGGGCGGCACGCTCGAGTTGCCGGATCATGCCGCCGAGCTCGAGTTCCAGCAGCTCGAGGATTTCCCCGGCCGAACCGGTATCGTGGGAGGGGTTATCGGCCGGCGCCGCCGCTGCGGTCGCAACCTTCGGCTCGACGGCTGCTGCCACGGGTTCCGGATCTCGCTTGCGAAACAAACCGAACGCCGCCATTGGGGTTCTCTTGCAAGTTGAAATGGACTGTCCGATTCTCCCATCCGTAGGTGAAATCGTGGTTAACGGCTGCCTGATTTTCCGGAAGGCGGCACGGCCGGCATGCCAGATCACGCCGCAAGTCTTTGATTTTGGCCTGTCGGAGGCCTATAACGCCGCGCCTCACCCCCTTTTTGAAAGACGATTCCCAAGGGACCTCGCATGGCCGGCCATTCCCAATTCAAGAACATCATGCACCGCAAGGGCCGGCAGGATGCCCAGAAGTCGAAGCTGTTCGGCAAGCTGGCCCGCGAAATCACGGTCGCGGCCAAGCTCGGCACCCCCGACCCCGCCATGAACCCCCGGCTGCGCGCCGCGATCGTTGCCGCGCGCGCGGAAAACATGCCGAAGGACAATATCGAGCGCGCCATCAAGAAGGCCGCCGGTAACGAGGGCGAGAACTATGACGAGATCCGCTACGAGGGCTATGGCCCCGGCGGCGTCGCCGTGATCGTCGAGGCCCTGACCGACAACCGCAACCGCGCCGCCTCCGACATCCGCTCCTACTTCACCAAGTCGGGCGGCAATCTCGGCGAAACCGGCTCGGTCGCCTTCATGTTCGACCGGGTCGGCATCATCGAATATGACCACAAGGCCGCCTCCGACGATGCGGTGCTGGATGCGGCGATCGAGGCGGGCGCCGACGACGTCGTATCGAGCGAAAGCGGCCACGAGATCTACGCCTCGCCGGAATCCTACCGCGAGGTCGCGAAGGCGCTGGAAGCGAAATTCGGCGAGCCGCGCAAGGCGTCGCTGACCTGGAAGCCACAAAACACCGTCGCCGTCGATGACGAGACCGGCGAGAAGCTGCTCAAGCTGATGGATCTGCTCAACGACCACGACGACGTCCAGAACGTGTTCGCCAATTTCGAGATCTCGGACGCGCTGATCGCGAAGATGGGCGGGTAGCCCCATCTCTCGTGATGCCGTCATGGCCGGGCTTGTCCCGGCCACCCACGCGTATCCACTCGTGCTGAAGGACGTGGATGCCCGGGACAAGCCCGGGCATGACGAGGTGGGGGCACCGCTTTCCCCGTGCATGACCTCCCCGTTTGTGTTTCGTTCTCGAAACGCAGCGGTTATCACTACCCCATGACAGTCCAGCCGATTCGCAAACCCACCCGCATTCTCGGCATCGACCCGGGCCTCCGCCGCACCGGCTGGGGCGTGATCGAGGTCGAGGGCAATCGGCTGGTGTTCATTGGCTGCGGCTCGATCGAGCCGTCGGAACGGCTGCCGCTGTCAGGCCGGCTGCTTGCGATCCATGAGGGGCTGGCCGCCGTGCTCGGCGATTTCAAACCGGCGGAAGCCGCGGTCGAGCAGACGTTTGTCAACAAGGATGGTGTTGCGACGCTGAAACTCGGTCAGGCCCGCGGCGTCGCCATGCTGGCGCCTGCAATGTTCGGCATCGAGGTTGCCGAATATGCGCCGAACCAGGTCAAGAAAACCGTGGTCGGCGCCGGACACGCCGAGAAGAACCAGATCGCCGTGATGCTGAAGATCCTGCTGCCTAAGGCCGAGCCGCAATCGCCCGACGCCGCCGATGCACTCGCGGTCGCGATCACGCACGCCCATCACCGCCAAAGCACCGCGCTGCGACTGAGAGTAGCCAGCCTATGATCGGCAAATTGAAAGGCCTCATCGACTCCTATGGCGAGGATTATGTGATCCTCGATGTCGGCGGCGTCGGCTATCAGGTGCATTGCTCCGCGCGCACGCTGCAGGCGCTGCCGTCCCCCGGCGAGGCCGCGGTGCTCTCGATCGAGACCTATGTGCGCGAAGACCAGATCAAGCTGTTCGGCTTCCGCACCGACAACGAGCGCGAATGGTTTCGCCTGTTGCAGACCGTGCAAGGCGTCGGCGCCAAGGTCGCGCTCGCCGTGCTTGGCACGCTGCCGCCTTCCGACCTCGCGAACGCGATCGCGCTGCGTGACAAGGCCGCGGTGGCGCGCACGCCCGGCGTCGGGCCGAAGGTCGCCGAGCGCATCGTCAGCGAGCTGAAGGACAAGGCCCCGGCCTTTGCCAATGTCGATCCCGCCGTGGTCCATCTCGCCGGCGCCATCGACAACGAGCGCGCGCCGCGTCCGGTGACCGATGCGATCTCCGCATTGGTCAATCTCGGCTACGGCCAGCCGCAAGCCGCCGCCGCCATCGCCGCCGCCTCGCGCAGTGCAGGCGAGCAGGCCGAAACCGCGCAGTTGATCCGGCTGGGCCTGAAGGAACTCGCGAAGTGATGGCTCACCCTACGGGACTATGCCTTCGCACTGCCTGTTACTGTGCCCTCTCCCCTTGTGGGAGAGGGCAGCACCGGAATCGGCAACGAACACGATTGGGTGAGGGGTTTCTTTCCGCGAGCACCTCGCCCGCGGCGACAACCCCTCATCCGTCGCGCATTGCATGCGCGCCACCTTCTCCCACAAGGGGAGAAGGGAAGGACGCGCGCTTTGCCCACCCTACGATCGCTGCGATCGTCACGGAATTGACGACATGAACCCGCCCTCCCGCATCGTCACTCCCGAACGCCGCGCCGATGATGTCGGCGACACCGCGCTGCGTCCGCAATCGCTGTCCGATTTCGTCGGCCAGGCGCAGGCGCGCAAGAACCTTTCGATCTTCATCGAGGCCGCACGCAAGCGCGGCGAGGCGCTGGATCACGTGCTGTTCGTCGGGCCTCCGGGTCTTGGCAAGACCACGCTGGCGCAGATCGTCGCGCGCGAACTCGGCGTCGGCTTTCGCGCCACTTCGGGCCCGGTCATTGCAAAAGCCGGCGATCTCGCCGCGCTGCTCACCAATCTGGAAGAGCGCGACGTCCTTTTCATCGACGAGATCCATCGCCTGAGTCCCGCCGTGGAGGAGGTACTCTATCCCGCGATGGAGGATTTTCAGCTCGACCTCATCATCGGCGAGGGTCCTGCCGCGCGCTCGGTGAAGATCGAGCTTGCAAAATTCACCCTCGTGGGCGCCACCACGCGCGCCGGCCTGCTGACCAATCCGCTGCGCGACCGCTTTGGGATTCCGATCCGGCTCAACTTCTACACAGAGGAGGAGCTGGAGAAGATCGTCACCCGCGGGGCCCGCGTGCTGAACATCGGCATGAGCCCTGACGGCGCCAATGAGATCGCCCGCCGCGCCCGCGGCACGCCGCGCATCGCCGGCCGCCTCTTGCGCCGGGTGCGCGATTTTGCTTCGGCAGCAGATGCCACCTCGGTCGACCGCGCCATCGCCGACCACGCGCTTTCCGCGCTCGAGGTCGATGCCGCTGGCCTAGATGCGATGGACCGCCGCTATCTCAGCACCATCGCGATGAACTATGGCGGCGGCCCGGTCGGGGTCGAGACGATGGCCGCCGCCCTGTCGGAGCCGCGCGATGCGATCGAGGACATCATCGAGCCCTACCTGATCCAGTGCGGCTACCTGCAGCGCACGCCGCGTGGCCGGCTCCTCACCTCGCATGCCTTCCGCCACCTCGGCCTCGCCGAGCCCACGCGCGATCCCTCGCAATTCGGCCTGTTCGGCAACGACGACGATTGATCTTCGATTGTCGTAGCCCGGGTGAAGCGCCAGCGTAATCCGGGGCCGCTCTTGAACGTTGGTGCAGGAGTCCCGGGTTACGCGTTCGCTCCACCCGGGCTACGGCGACGTGTCTCATCACATCCTCGTGCAGCAGACCCCCTGACAATCTGCACAAGCGCACCGCAATTCCGCTCCAATCGGACCCCATCAACGAGGGGCATCACCGATTGTCCCCATGTTCTCACGACGTCAATTTTTCAGATCCATCGGCGGCCTCACCGCCCTCACGGCGTCGACCTCGGCCTATGGCTTCGGCGTCGAGCCGGTCCTGCGGCTCCGCGTCACGCGTTACCATCTCACCCCACCGCGATGGCCGGCGGATTTCCCGCTGAAGATCGCCGTGATCGCGGACCTGCACGCCTGCGATCCCTGGATGTCGCTGGAGCGCATCGAGACGATCGTCGCGCGCACCAACGCACTTGAGCCCGACATCATCGTCATGCTCGGGGACTACGTCGCCGGCCACCGCCATGTCACCCGCTTCATTCCGGCAAGCGAATGGGCCGCGGTGCTGGCGAACCTCAAGGCGCCGCTCGGCGTGCACGCGATCCTCGGTAACCACGACTACTGGGACGACAAGACCGTGCAGCGCGAGGGTCAGGGGCTGACGGTGGCCCATCGTGCGCTCGAAGCCAACGGCATTCCGGTCTACGAGAACGATGCAAAGCGCCTGACCAAGGCCGGCCGCCCGTTCTGGCTCGCCGGCCTCGGCGATCAGCTCGCTTATATGCCGGCACGGCGTTTCCGCCCCGTGCGCCGTATCGGCGTCGACGATCTCGGCGCGACGCTCGCGAAAGTCACCGACGATGCACCGGTCATCCTGCTGGCACACGAGCCTGACGTCGCGCTGCGCGTCCCCTCACGCGTGGCGCTGCAATTGTCCGGCCATACCCATGGCGGCCAGGTCCGCGTGCTCGGCTGGTCGCCCGCGGTGCCGCCGCGGCAGGGCGTCGAGCTCGCCTACGGCCACCTGCGCACCAATTGCGACGTCATCGTCTCCGGCGGCCTCGGCTGCAGCATCATGCCGTTCCGCATCGGCGTTCCCCCCGAGATCGTGCTGGTGACGCTCGGCAAGGCCGGACCGGCCGTGGCGTAATACGCGCTTGCGTGTGGCGCGGATTTTGCGCAAAAGCTCGATTTTCCCAGCGAGACGATCGAGGTTCGCAAGTGACAGCTCATCTCGACGGCGAGATCCGCGACGGCCGCCATCACATGCAGTGCCGCGTCTATTACGAGGACACGGATTTCTCCGGCATCGTCTATCACGCCAACTATCTGCGCTTCATGGAGCGCGGCCGCACCAATCATTTGCGGCTGATGGGCGCCGAGCAGCATGCGCTGTTTGCCGAGACCGAGGTGGAGACGCCGGGCTTTGCATTCGTCGTGCGCTCGATGCAGATCGATTTCCTGCGGCCGGCGCGGATGGACGATGTGCTCGACGTCGTGACCTGGCCGGTCGCCGTGAAGGGCGCCTCGATCATGCTGGCGCAGGAAGTGCGGCGCGGCGAGGAAGTGCTGGTGAAAGCGCAGGTGCGCGTCGCCTTCATCAGCCAGGGCAGGGCGCAGCCGATCCCGAAATCGCTGCGGCTCTTGCTGAAGGCCGATGTGGTGTGAAGATCGTGCCACAGATTCGGTGTCGTCCCGGCGAACGCCGGGACCCATAACCACAGTGAGCGGTTGTTTGGCGACGACGTCGACCAGATCGCCCCACCGATAGATCCCGCGGTATGGGTCCCGGCTCAAGTCCGGGACGACAGTAGTGTCACGCCGCAGCCTTGTGGCGCGCGATTTCGGCCTTGTAGAGCTCGAACTCCTCCGCGATCGCTTTCGTCACCGAAGGCCGCGCGCGCAGGCGTTCGTAATAAGCCTTCAGCGTCGGCCATTTTACGAGGTCAACCGGCGGCGTCGCCATGGTCCAGTTGATGACGGTGACGAGATAGGCATCCGCCACGCTGAAATGGTCGAGCAGGTAGTCGCGCCCCTTCAGATAATTTTCGAGATAGTCGAGCCGCGACAGGTTCTTCTCCACGACATAGGTCTTCGCGTCCTGCGGCGCCTTCTTGTCGAGCAGCGTCACGAACAGGCCCTTGTGCAGTTCGGTGCCGATGAAGCAGAGCCATTGATGCAGCCGGCTGCGCTCCATGCCGGCGCCGCTGCCGAGATTGGCCTCTGGGAAGCGGTCGGCGACGTATTGCAGGATCGCGGCGTTCTCGGTCAGCACCGCGCCGTCATCGGTGCGCAGCGTCGGCACCAGGCCGAGCGGATTGATCTCTGTGAAATCCGAGCCGTCGTTCAGCACCACCTTACTCCTCGGATCGACCTCGAGATAGTCGGCGCTTGCGCCCGCTTCATACAGCGCGATGCGGGTCGCCATCGAGCAGGCGAGCGGCGAGAAATAAAGCTCCATGGGTGCCTCCTTGGCGGTTCGGCCCGGCGGCCGGGCCTCCTGTTGATTTTTGTACTGTTCTGCATAATATGGTTTCGGTCAAGGAATTTTCTGCGAAATGGTACAAAAAAAGAAGAAGCTGCCATCTGCTGCCAAACCGTCGGCTGGCAAAAAGGCTGACGCCGCTGAGCCGAAGCGGCGCGGCCGGCCGCGCGCCTATGAGCCCGACGTTGCCCTCGGCAAGGCGCTCGACCTGTTCCGCAAGCGCGGCTTTGCAGCGACCTCGCTCGACGATCTCAGTGCCGCGACCGGCATGAACCGGCCGAGCCTTTATGGCGCGTTCGGCGACAAGCGCGAGCTCTACATCAAGAGCTATCAGCGTTACCGCGACGATGCGCGCACCGCGATGGTCGACATCTTCCGCGAGGAGTTGCCGATCCGCGAACGATTGACGCGCATCTATGCGGTGGCGCTCGACATCTATCTTTCCGGCGATTCCCCGCGCGGCTGCTTCACAGTAGTGACGGCGGCTTCCGATGCGGTCGCCGATCCCGAAATCCGCGCCTTGGCGCTCGAAGGCTTCGTCGAGCTCGACAAGGCTTTTGCCTCGTGCTTCCGCCGCGCCAAGGAGAAGGGCGAGCTATCGGCAACCGCCGACATCGCCACGCTCGGGCGGCTTGCTTCCGCCACCCTGCACACCATCGCGCTCCGCGCCCGCGCCCGCGTCTCGCGCGAGGAATTGGAAGCGCTCGTCAACGGCGCCATCGAGGTGATGTGCCGCTAGCGCGGCATAGTCCGACTAATTCGCGATGCCCAGCGCAATGCCTTTTTGAACAGACTGGGGTGTGCGACGACTAATATTACGTCTGCAATCGTTTAAATCAGGAATGAAATAGCGCCGTCACCTCACCCCTCCATCCTTCGCCATGCGATGCGAGCGGTGCGAGATGATCAAAACATCTCCCTCTCTGAAAGGTGAAAAAATGGCCCGAATTTCCTCAATCGGTTTCGGTCTGATTGCCTACGCAACCTTCCTCGGCACGATTCTCTATATGATCGGCTTCGTCTTCGGTGCCGTCGTGCCGAAAGACATCGACCAAGGACCCGCTACGCCAACGCTCGAGGCGGTGATCATCAATCTTCTGCTGCTGTCGCTGTTCGCTCTCCAGCACAGCGTGATGGCCCGCAGGTCATTCAAGCAGTGGTGGACCCGCTTCATTCCACAAGAAATCGAGCGAAGCGTGTATGTCCTTCTCGCCAGTCTGGTCCTGATCTTGCTGGCTTGGCAATGGCGCCCGATTCCAGCGATCATCTGGAGTGTTGCTGATCCGGCCGCCGCCATCGCCCTGTCAGGGCTCGCACTGTTCGGCTGGTTGATCGTGCTGTTCGCCAGCTTCCAGATAAACCACTTTGAGCTATTCGGTCTGAAGCAGGTGTTCGCAGATCCGGCGGTCAGCGCTGTTGGCTCTCGTTTCAAGACTCCATTTTTGTACAAACTGGTACGCCATCCGCTCTATCTGGGCTTCATCATCGCGTTCTGGTCGACGCCAACAATGACGGCTGGGCACTTTCTATTCGCGGCCGTCGCAACAGCCTACATTTTCGTTGGCGCCAGCCTGGAGGAGCGCGATCTGATTGCGCTGTTTGGCGATCAGTATCGGCAGTATCGCGAGCGAGTGGCGATGCTGGTGCCCTGGCCTCGTTCCATCAAGGCCGATCACTACACAACGGAGCCTAACGCGAGCGACCGCTGAGATTGTTCGTAGCGCGCTCGTGCAAGAACTCTCTTCGAGACCGGATAGTAACGCGCCCGCCAGTCGGCCGCGGCGGCGGGATGCTCTGTGGCTTGCGCTACTGCTGCTGGCCTCATTGACGCTGCTGACGGATCGCGCAGCCGCGGCCGAACAGGTCGACCCCACGCCGCGGATCGCGATCATTTCGGCCTATAGCCCCGAATGGCTCGCGCTCAAGAATGCAATGAGCGCGACCCGGACGGAGATCATAGCTGACGTGACCTACATCGTGGGTCGCCTCGAAGGCAAAGACGTCGTTCTTTTCCTCAGCGGCGTGTCAATGGTCAACGCCGCCATGACCACGCAGGGCGCGATTGATCATTTCAAGATCAGGCGCATCGTCTTCTCCGGGATTGCCGGCGGCATCAACCCCAGTCTTTCGCCAGGAGATGTCGTCGTAGCCGATCGCTGGTCTGAATATCTCGAATCTGTGTTTGCCCGGCAAGACGGAGCCCGCTGGTCGATACCGAACTGGCTCGGCAAGACGCTGCCGAACTACGGCATGATTTTCCCCCGCGCGGTCGGAATTGCTCACCCGGGTGAGCGCGAGCCGGAAAAGCGGTTCTGGTTTGACGTCGATCCGACCATGCTGGAGATTGCACGTTCGGTCGCGCCGAAAGTCGAGCTGAAGGCCTGCCTTAATCCGGATGTCTGCGGAACCACACGTCCTCGCGTCGTCGTCGGAGGTGCCGGCGTCTCCGGTCCCGCGTTCATTGACAATGCCGAATTCCGCAAGTGGATTTACGATACTTTCAAGGCGAGCCTGGTTGACAATGAAAGTGCGCCAGTCGCCCATGTCGCCTATTCGAACCATATCCCCTTTATAGCCTTCCGCGGCCTGTCGGATCTGGCCGGCGGCGATGCCGGCGAAAACACGGAGAATGAGCTCGAACACCTGGCGTCGGACAACGCCGCCGCGGTGGTCAAAGCATTTCTCCGCGCTCTCCCAGCTCAAGAGTCTCCCGAAAACCGCTCGAGCGAAGGAAGCAAGTAACATAGACCTGTAGCTGCGCAGGCAGGAACGCGGGCGCTTCCCAGCCAGGCACGAGATGTGCTCGCGGTCTCATCGTGTCGGGCGCTCTCGGAAGAGCGCCCGCGTGTTGAACGATAGAGCGCACTACTGGCCGGGATGTGCCTTGATGGCTTGCTCGACTTCCCGTTTGACGGCTTCAAGGTTGAAGCTCGCCGGCGCCTGCATTGGAGGGAAGTCGATGGCCGTTTGCGCCAATCTGGCAACCTCTTGCTGAACAAGCACGAAGCGCCAGAATTCGCGGGCCATGAAATCATTCATATAACCTCCGCCCATGTTGTTCAGGCTTTCGCCGCGGATTGACGGCGTCCGCTCAAACGGGTCTTGGCGGATGTTGACCATGGTTGGCATGTCGGTGGTGTCTTTTTCTCCCGGCCACCCATAAGGCTGCTGGAAGAACTGAAACTTGAAGTTATCGTGGCGAAGCGCACCGAGATGCGGACCGGCGAAATAGAAGATCTCATGGCGAACGGAGGGACCCTTGCCCGTCAGCAGATCCATCTGATTGTAACCGTCGAGGTGGTTCTTGTAGCTGCGGCCTTCCAGCGTCACGCCCTTAAGGAGCTGGTCGGTAATGTTCGGGTTTCCCGCCGCAGCGGTTAGTGTCGGGAACCAATCGAGGCCAGAGAAGATTCCATTCTCGACCGACCCCGGCTTGACGCGGCCCGGCCAGCGAATGATGGCCGGCACGCGGAAGCCGCCTTCAAAACTGGTCCCCTTGGTGGCCTTGAACGGGGTCATGCCGCCGTCCGGCCAGGTGAACACCTCGGCGCCGTTGTCCGTCGTGAAGATGACGATGGTGTTGTTGGTTTCGCCGATGTCATCGATATGCTTGAGCAGGGCGCCGACGCTGTCGTCGAGTTGAGCCATGCCCGCTTCCTCGAGACCGAAGTTCGTCTCGTTGTTCTGCATCGCACTGTATTTCTTCGACAGGAACGTCCAGACGTGCATTCGCGTCGTGTTGTGCCAGACGAAGAAAGGTTTGCCGTCGCGCTTGGCCTTATCCATGAAGTCGCTGGAGGATTTGACCAATACCTCGTCGAAAGTGGTCATGTCGTACTTCGGCTTCAGGAACGGCAGATCATGCATATTCGGCACGTTCGACATATCTGGAAACGGGGGCAGCGGCCCCTCGTCGACGATGCTTTGCTTGCCGATCTTGCCCCAGCGCGGCATCTCGGTGGGGTCGTCCTTGTCCGTCGCGTAGCTGTGGATCAGGCTGCGCGGGCCATACTTGTTGTAGTAGTCCTGGTTGGCGGGGAACGAGTACCAGTACGGATCAGACATCGCGTCGAGGTGATATAGATATCCGAAGAATTCGTCGAAGCCGTGCACTGTCGGCAGATATTTGTTGAGATCGCCGAGGTGGTTCTTGCCGAACTGCCCCGTTGCGTAGCCGAGCGACTTGAGCACGGTGGCCAGTGTCACGGCCTGGTCCGGGATGCCAACATCGGCACCGGCCTGACCGACAGTCGTTAGTCCCGTGCGGATTGGCAGCTCGCCAGTGATGAAGTTGGCGCGTCCTGCCGTGCAGCTCGCCTCGGCGTAGTAGTCGGTGAACATCATGCCTTCCGACGCCAGCTTGTCGAGGTTTGGCGTCTTGCCGGACATCATTCCGCGGTGGTACGCGCCGACGTTGAACCAGCCAACATCGTCTCCCATGATGACAAGAATGTTCGGCGGCCGTTGCTGCTGCGCGGCCGCCGGTGGTGCGGTCGCCGCCAGCACGGCAGCGAACAGCGCGAGTACGCCGATCCAAACGGTCTTTCGGATACTCATGATCTGTTCCCTTCCTCGAACTGTTGCCGATTGCAATACCAAGCGCTTCTCGGAGCGCACCCTGCAGCGAGCGCATCCGAGCGAGCCTTCCGCCTCCTGCTCTTCAGCCTATTAAAGGTAGCCTGACCGCGACTATGCACTTCCGGCAGATCGCATCCCGAGAGAGGGAGGGGCCTCAGTTTGCGGGTATGCGCGTCATGGTGCCCACCACGGCCTCCGCAATCTCCAGCGCTCCCTCAACCCATCCCTGCTTGGTCGACCATGCCTCGCTGACGATGTGCAGCGCCGTTCCGGGCACCGGAGATGCGATTTTCTTCATGATTTCCCAGCTCTTCACGCCCTGATTCCAGGTGTGCCAGGCGCCGCCGTACGGATCTTCTTCCCAGTTCATGAAGCCGACTGACAGCGGCGCTGCCATCGGCTGATCGAGCCCGTGCACGACGCCGATCTGGCGACGGACTTCTGTCGCCACGGGGCCGTCAGGATCGAGCATGGTGAATCCGCTGGCGCCCGGCTGTTCCAGGCGCCGCAAGCCAGCCCAGTAATCGAGCTGCGGACGATCGAAATAGCCCATGGTCAGATGGCCTGTCGCGCCTGCCGGCCGGTCGGGCTCGGTGCCGAAATAATAGATCTGTCGGATCGGCAGGTCGGTGGTCGCCCGTCCGCTGGTCAGACCGAGCGAACGCCACCAGGGCTGCTCATGAGCGAGAAAGACCTTGCCAAGCGGGCGCGGCGTCACGGTTGCAAGCAGAGCTGCGATGGGTGGCTCTTTCAACACAGCGCAGTCGTCGATGATCTCCATCGCCCGGCGCGGCAGCGCAAGTACGACGCGGCGCGCACGAACGGCGCGCGGTCCGTCAGGCGTCGTGAAGACGAGTTCGTGCAGGCCATCGCCTGTCTGGGCTGGAGTGCGCAGTGATACCAACCTATGCTGATGATGAATGGTGCTGCCTTCGCGCATGACGGCGGCCGCAAGCGCGTTCGGCAAGGCCTGCATGCCGTCCACCAGAGTTTTCTCGGTCGGGCTGCCGGTATACTCGATCACCAACGACAATGCGTCGGCGGCATTCCAGTTGCTCACGACTGCACTGTAGCCAATTCCCATCTCGATGAACTGCAAGGCCTCATCGGATAGAAATCGGCCGAGCAGATTGCTGAAGCCCCAGTCGATCAGCGGAAAGCCGTCGAGGGTGAGCGACTCTTTCATCTTCACCCACTCGTCCGGCGACAGGTGCTTCATGGAAGGCATCACCCGTCGCACGGCTTTGACGATCAATTCGAACGGATCGAGATAGAGTTCGTCCGGGCGCAGCCCATAGGGGAGGGGTTGCTTCTTTGCGATGTCGCCGGCACGCCACTGCTTGCCCCGGAAATAGAAGATGCTCTCCGAGTTGCCCGTGGTGAACTCGCGAATCCCGAGACCGAATTTTGCCGCGAGCGAGGTGATGAGCGCGTGACTGGAAAGAAAGCGCATCCCGCCGAATTCTGCGGCGATGCCGGTGGTCCCCGGCATGGTCACGCTGAGCAGGCGGCCGCCGACGCGCGCGGATGCCTCGAACACCGCCATGCCGCCGGGAGGTTGGCCGCAACCGAGCAGGCGCCATGCGGTGTAGAGGCCGCCAACCCCGGCGCCGACGATAGCTGTGTCCAAGGTTTCACCGGTAGATCGAAATCGATCGTTGCCGCTCATTGGGGTTATTCCTGTCAAGTCGAACGATTACGATGCTGCGCGGCCCCTGATAAGGAGTGGCCTGGGAGCCGAGGTAGAACGTAAGTCACATTGATCTTCACCAGAGACTTGGTCAGTCCGCTGAGTTCAGGAAAGATGCAATGTTTCAACCGTAACCGAACTTCGATGCGTAGAACTATTTCCGTAGTGAGCGGGGAAGATCTGGGGGAGCTTACGACCCATAGCTGTGCCGGTAGCAACGCGTGAACACTGGTTCGCTTTACGTTGGAAGCGGACTTTGGCGACTCCAGTAGTGAGGTCCGCTAAGGGCCTTGGTTGTGTGCAAACGGATAGGTCGGCAGGCGGCCGTAGTTGCCAGTCATTGCAGGCGGCCGATGTTCTCGCGTCGGATCGTCCAATGACAGCTAAAGTGGGTATGCGACGCGGTATTGCGCTTTTGGACGCACTTTCCGACCTTCAGGCAGCGCGGATGGCTGCAATCAGGCTCGGTTTGCCGACGATGTTCATCACCCGTGTGAGGTTATAGGCGAGAACATGCAGCGCCATCTCAGCGGCTACATTCCGTAGGCGCTTCATCAGGAAGTGGGTCGCACCCATACGGGCTTTGATCGTGCCGAAGGGATGCTCGACCGTCTCGCGCCGCGTCCGCATGGCGTCGGGATTGGAATCGAGCCGTCTCTGGACCTCCTCGACCACATGCTCATGCTCCCAGCGCGTGATGCGGCGCTCCTTTGACGGCGTGCATTGGCTCTTAATCGCGCAGCCTAGCGTCTTTGATCGCAGGGGAGATCCCAGGGCCGCTCCCGCTCGCCGAGACCGCCATCAACATTGTTGTCTGTGACAAGTACCTGCAATTGAATCTCCTTGCTTGTGGCTGCGAATGCGACACTTCCGTGCAGGCAGTCAAATGCGCAGGAGCTTCATTGCGATTTTGAGGATGGCGGCGGCGACATTCGTCACCGGAGTCGACGTGCTGATCTGCTTGCAACAGCGATGCAGCTTGGTGACATCAACGTCACCACTCTCGTTGACCACTGTCAATCAAGGAAGCCTATTCTTGCAGGCCTACAGACTCACTCAAAGCCTCTCTGATCGGAGCACCAGAATTGGCTGGGCGAACAAGTTGGCTTCTCTCCTTGCAAAATCCGAAAAGTGATGTATATAGGACTTGTTCGATTAGCCGCTGTGCCTTGTTGAATGCGCCTGCGGGCTCCTTTTCCAAAGACATCGACGAAGTTGAAGATAACCGCGCGGCTGTCGCGCGGCATGCGCTTGCGCGCTTTGGAGAAGAAAATGACTACAGGTATTGTTAAGTGGTTCAATGGCCAAAAAGGCTTTGGTTTCATCCAGCCGAACGACGGTGGCAACGATGTGTTCGTTCACATCAGCGCTGTTGAACGGGCTGGCCTTTCCGGACTCGGAGAGGGTCAGAAGGTCAATTTCGAGGTCAAGACCGACAAGATGCGAGGCAAGGTCAGCGCTGAGAACCTCTCGCTGGCTTGATATCGTCGGCGCCGTTTCACGGATGTACTGAAACGGACCCTCTGCCCGCTCGATCCTCGGATTGAGCGGGTTTTGTCCGTTGTGGAGCCCGGTGAGCGATGAGCGCGAAGAAGCCGACAGAGCCATCCCCCGAAGGCATTGCGCGTTCCTATCGCAAGCGCCTGGCCGCTGAAGAGGGGGCGCGGGCATTGGCAGACGTCGAAAGGCATGCGATCGAAGTTCGCACGAACATGGCGCGACTTCGAGAGACGCGTGAGGCCAAGGAAGCAGCTGACGCAGCCCTTCGAGTAGCTTTGCCTCCAGTGCCTGCGCCAAAGAAGCGCCCAAGGAAGCCGCGGATTTAGCGACCTGCAACCAGGGCCAACGGCGAAGAAAATTGGGAGGGCCGATCACATGCCAGAGAGCGCGGGTCGTGCGTAGAGCCAGGTCGGACGGCGGCGGGACGATCACCTTCTTTCTCGCGTTCGGCGCAAATCGACAAATGTGCCGGTTAGCGACGACATTCAGCACGCAGAAGCAGGCCTTCAGCTATCTGCAGAAGCATCGAACAGAATTCGAGCGTATGGCGCGGGCGCGTCTTGCTTCAGGCGAGCTCGAAGACGGGATTGTCGTACTTTCGATGCTCTAGTTGTCAAGCCGGACTAGGTTTGCAAGAGCGCTTTTCGCGATCTCAATTGAATGCCTGGACTCTTTCGCAGACCAATGTCGCTCTGGAGACGAGGCTTCGTTCGTCCCGCGCTTCCGTGGCAAGCTATCGATATCCGTAAACGTTTCAAGCTCCTTCGATATCGGCAACACACTGCCCCCGCGGCCCTTTGACTGGTCAACCCCAGGCCTTCTTCGTCTGCGGCAACCGACTCGTCATCAAATTAGAAATGCGACATCTAGGGCGCCCTGTCGAGCTGACTTCGTCGCTCCGCTTCCCTGGCCAACCGTTCAGCTTTCAGCCGCTCCCGATTTGCATGGAACGCCTGTTCGGCCTTTTCGTACTCAGTGATCACTTTGTTTTCGGTCTGCTTGAACAGATTATTCGCCTCATTGGCTGCATCCGATGGGGAATGCTGTCTCATGCGTCTCCTCCTTGTTTCTGGTGATCTTCAGTCGCCCAATGTCAGCGGCTTCGAGGTGCTCGGCTTATCGTCGGGTCGGCTTACTACGCTTGGGGCGATCAATTCGCACGCGGTCGAACTCCTTGGGGCCGTCGAGTAGATCACGCTTGCGCACTGCCCGATCATCTGCCGTCGTCGTTGTGTCGCCTATGCCATCGATCGTGTCGCCAGCCATTTTGCGAGCGCTCTGCTTCTGGCGATCCTGATCGGCGTGCGACGTAAGTCCCAGTTGCACCAGGCGGCTTATCGCCTCGGACAAGCCAGGCTTGTCTTCCTGCTCATCTATCCATGCTACGATGGCCCTCAGCAATGATTCCGAAGGACTAAAGCCTGCAACCTGAGCTTGGGTGGAACGGCTTACCGGTTTTCTCATCGGACCTTTCAGTTTGCAAACAGAGTGGCCGTGGCGGCCCGCGCCTCGGCACAATCAGAAAACCAACGAGCAGTCCTCCCGATGGGTTCCGACTGAACAGGGAAGCGGGAGCTATCCCTTGCGCAAGATGATGACGCTCCAGCCTCAAGGTCGTCCATTACGGGCGCCTTGGAGCCGGAAGTTGACATTCAACGAAGTGAGGGCTGGTAACTGAGGCGGCCCTTACTTTCCCAATGCATCGACTGCTTTGGACGATCTGCGCAATGCGACTTCGCTCACGGCTAATACCGCGTCATTGTGACCAATCGTCAGCAAGGCTAACCGAGCGATCAACGATCGTATGTTAACCCGGTTCCTAAAGGCGCTCGCGCTCGGTCGTTCTATTTTTCAGGCGGCCTCACCGGACCTGCGATCAGGCGATATGTCGGAACCCACGCCGTATTCCACGTCTCCATCGTTGCTCCGCAAACGGCACATTCGAAGCTGCCGATCTCACGGCTCTCAGCCATGGCTTCGGAGCGATTATAAACAGCGCCGCACCTGCACCCTCGATGACGAGTCCCAGTCATTGAGGTTTTATGCGCTCCTCGAGCCACGATTGCCAGCCCTCAAATGTCCGGAAGGCGTCAAAGGCATCGATGTTGTCAGGTTCGCAGCACGTCAGCTTTCTCTCCGAAAGCGACGCTTCTCGCGACACCTACGTTCTTGAATAACTGAAGCCCGGCGCGACAGTTGCGCTAATACCCCCGCCTGCGGTCGACCACGTGCTCCAGCGCGTCGCCGGCCTCATAGCGCTCGATCTGCCGCGCGACATATTTCGAGATCTCGTCCGGATCGGTGTCGGCCGCATTGTGCGGCGTCAGCACCACCTTCGGATGGCTCCAGAACGGGCTGTCCGCAGGCAGCGGTTCGGTCTCGAAGACGTCGAGCGAGGCGGCGCCGAGTGTGCCGTCGTCGAGCGCGCGCAAAATGTCGACCTCATCCTGCAATCCGCCGCGGCCGGCATTGATCAGGACCGGCGCGCCCATAGGGCTGTTGCGGTTCAGTTTGGCAAAGACGTCGCGGTTGAGCACGTGCCGCGTGTCCGGCGTCAGCGGCAGCAGGCAGACCGGGATGTTGGTCTGTTGCAGGAAGGCGCCGAGCTGTTCCGTCCCGGCAAAGCATTCGATGCCGTCGATCTGCTTCGCGCTGCGGCTCCAGCCAACCACGCGGAAGCCGATCGCCCGCAGCACCTGCGCCGCGTCGGCCCCCAGCGTGCCCATTCCCATGATGCCGACCGTGATCGCGCCCGCTGCCCATTGATGCCGAGGCGCCCAGCGTTTCTCGCGCTGCGACTCGCGTAAGTACAGTTCCTGGCGGTGATGCATCAGCACGTGCAGCGTCACATATTCCGTCATCCGGCCGGTGAGATCGGACACCGCGACGCGGACCAGCGGCACGTTGGGCAACGAGGCATCCGCCATCAGCGCGTCGACGCCGGCGCCGAGATTGAAGATCACGCGCAAATTCGGAAACGCCGCAAGTTCGCCCGGGCGCGGCTTCCAGACCGCGGCGTAGTGCACATCAGCGGGATCGGCGCCCGCATCGGGTAACAGCAGCACGCGCCTGTCCCGGCAGACTTCGTCGAACCGGGCTTTCCACCGTACCGGCGACCAGTTTTCGGTGCCGCCATGTACCAGCAACGCCAGCGCGCCTTTCGTCATTCCTGAACCCCTCGCCAACAACGTGACCTGTATCACATAACGAATCGAATCGGTCGCATACTCTCCTGCCACCGATCAAGGCGAGACTTTGAGAAAGCCCACGCCCATAGCTGGCGCGACGACGAAGCCAAGGCGCGTCGTATTGCGGCGAAGTACGGAATCTACTGGTGATGCGGAAGCTGCCGCCCCGCGTCATTGCGAGCGGAGCGAAGCAATCCATCTCGCCACTCGTGGAGGCATGGATTGCTTCGCGGAGCCTGTCATCGGGTGCGCGTTCGCGCGACCCGTTGGCTCGCAATGACGGCGGCCGCGGTGCGGAACTCACCCCTTCTCAAAATTTCTTCTAAGTGTTGTCGGCTGCGGGCATAATCGTTCGTCTTCAACACAACGGAGATGCCTGACGCATGCTGTATGCCATCCTTTGCTATCACGACGAGGACATGGTCGGTTCCTGGACCAAGGAACAGGACGCGGCCGTCATGAAGAAACTTTCCGTCGTGCAGGAGAAACTGGCCAAGCAGGGCCGGCTGGGGCCGGTGGCGCGGCTGTTGCCGACCACGGCGGCGACCACGCTGCGCAAGGACGATCCGCCGCTGGTGCTGGACGGTCCTTTTGCCGAGACCAAGGAGCAGCTGCTCGGCTTCTATGTCGTCGACTGCAAGAATCTCGACGAGGCGCTCGAGGTCGCGCGCGATCTCGGCGCGGCCAATCCGGGCGGCGCCTATGAGATCAGGCCCGTCGGGGTTTTCAACCCGGGGAGTGTTCAGCCGTGACCGATACCGCCTGGATCGACGCCGCGCTGACTTCGGCGCGACCCCAGGCGGTCGGCGCGCTGCTCCGCTATTTCCGCGATCTCGACCGGGCGGAGGAGGCGTACCAGAACGCCTGCCTGCGCGCGCTGAAGAGCTGGCCGCAGAACGGTCCGCCGCGCGATCCCGCGGCGTGGCTGATCATGGTCGGTCGCAACGTCGGGATCGACGATATCAGGCGCAGTCGCAAGCAGGAGGCGCTGCCGGACGACGACCAGGCGATCTCCGATCTCGACGACGCCGAAGACGCACTCGCCGAACGGCTCGACGGCTCGCATTATCGCGACGACATCCTGCGGCTGCTGTTCATCTGCTGCCATCCCGATTTGCCGCCGACCCAGCAGATCGCGCTGGCGCTGCGCATCGTCTCCGGCCTTTCTGTGAAACAGATCGCGCGCGCCTTCCTGGTCAGCGAGGCCGCGATGGAGCAGCGCATCACCCGTGCGAAGGCGCGCGTGGCGGAGGCGAAAGTGCCGTTCGAGGCGCCGGGTGCGGCCGAACGCAGCGAGCGCCTCGCTTCCGTCGCGGCGATGATCTACCTGATCTTCAACGAGGGCTATTCGGCGAGCGGGGACACCGCCGAGATCCGCAGCCCCCTCTGCGAAGAAGCAATCCGGCTGGCGCGGCTGCTGCTGCGCCTGTTCCAGAGCGAGCCGGAGATCATGGGGCTGACCGCGCTGTTGTTGTTGCAGCACGCCCGCGCTGCGGCGCGGTTCGATGCCGACGGCGCCGTGATCCTGCTCGAGGACCAGGACCGCCGCCTGTGGAACCAGACCTTAATCGCCGAGGGGCTGGCGCTGATCGACAAGGCGATGCGCCATCGCCGCAGCGGTCCCTATCAGGTGCAGGCCGCGATCTCCGCATTGCATGCCCGCGCCGAAAAGCCCGAAGACACTGACTGGATACAGATCGACCTACTCTACGGCGCGCTCGAGGTTATGCAGCCTTCGCCGGTGGTGACGCTGAACCGCGCGGTTGCGGTCTCGAAGGTACGCGGGCCGGAAGAGGCGCTCGAGATGATCGATCCGCTCGCCCAGCGGCTGCAGAACTATTTCCACTTCTATGGCGTCCGCGGCGCCTTCCTGATGCAGCTCGGCCGCAATGACGAGGCCCGCGTCGCCTTCGACCGCGCCATCGCACTTGCCAACACGACCGCGGAGGCCGCTCACATCCGCATGCATCTCGACCGCCTGATCCGCGACAGCCAACCGCGCGGCGCCAAATCTTCAAAGAAATAGTTTTCCGCTACTGCCCTCAAACCCAAGGAGCAAGCCATGCAGGTCAATCCCTATCTGTTCTACAGCGGCAATTGCGAAGCGGCGCTGAAATACTATGAGAAGGTGCTCGGCGCGAAGATCGAGGCGATACTCACCCATGAGCAGGCGCCGGAATCGATGCCGGTCGCGCCCGATTGGAAGAAGAAGATCATGCACGCCAAGATCACGATCGACGGCGAGATCATCATGGCCTCCGATTCGCCGCCGGAATATTTCAACAAGCCGCAGGGCTTTGCGGTCTCTCTCACCGTGGAAGACCCCGCCGACGGCGAACGCAAGTTCAAGGCGCTCGCGGAAGGCGGCACCGTGACCATGGCCTTCACGCCGACCTTCTGGGCCAAGGGTTTTGGCATGTGCGTCGATCAGTTCGGCATCCCCTGGATGGTGAACTGCCCCGCCGAAGGAATGTGAGCTATCGGCACCGCGGATAGATCGCCGAGAGGTCGCGTCCGCGCAACAGCAAAAGCCGCGACGTCAATCCGCCGTGGCTTACGATCCAGCCGCGCACGGGTGCCGGATAGGCCTCGAGCACCGCCTCGGAGGCCTCCGGCTCGGCATAGAAACGTCCGCTCCTGTCGACCGAACGCGCGGCATGGAAGCCGAGCACGGCGCGCCGCGTCACACAGATGCGGTTGTTCGGAACCATCGAGAGCACCAGTGTGCAGGCCGACAGGCAGGGCCCGTCGATCACCACGCGCTCGCCGGAGGCGCGCACGCGCGCGAACAATTCGATGAACGGCTCGACTTGTCCGCCCGGGCTTGCCAGGATGCGGACCTCGGCGCGCGCGAACGAACTTGCTCCGAGCAGCGCCGCTGCGATCAAAGCCGCCTTGATCACCGCCCTTGACATCCGCTGGCTCCCCGATCTCCTCGTTCTCCTCGCATATTTAGCGGCGTCGCATGCGGCAAGATTTTGTCATGCAGCTTCGTCTAGACTATCGAACTACATGCGATTCCTTCGCATGATGCTGCTCGCCGCAAGGCTGGCCCAGGCTTCAAGATGAACATCGAAACCAACCTGTGGCTGATCCGGCACGCGCCCGTCGATGGGCCGAAAGGGGTCATCCATGGCCCGGACGCGCCGGCCGACCTCGGTGACGAAGCGGCGCTTGCCGCGCTGAAGGCAAGGCTGCCGCAAGGCGCGTTCGCGGCCTGCAGCCCGGCGCGTCGCACGCGGGAGACCGCGGCCGCGCTCGGGCTCGCAGCGGTCGAGAACGCCGCCTTTCGTGAACAGGATTTCGGCGCCTGGACCGGGCGGCGTCACAACGATCTCGTGGCTGAGCTCGGCGACGCCTATCAGGCCTTCTGGCGATCGCCGGCGCGCAACCGGCCGCCCGGCGGCGAAAGCTTCGTCGATCAGATCGCGCGCGCGAGAGAGGGGCTGGCATCGCTGCCGGCGGGCGATGCCGTGTTGGTCGTGCATTCCGGCACGATCCGCGCCGTGCTCGCAATCGCGCTTGACCTACAGGCTGAGAACGCCTTGCGGTTCGTGATCGATCCGCTGTCGCTGACCCGGATCGATCGCTTGGCTACTGGCTGGCGCGTCATCGCGGTCAACCGGTGGCCCTAGCCGTTCCGCCCTTGTCCGCGCAGCGTCGGCAATCCGATGCCGGCGGCATCGAAACCGCCGTCGACCGCGAGGATCTGCCCGGTGATGTAGCTTGCGCGCTCGGAGCTGAGGAAGAAGATCGCTTCCGCCAGTTCCTCCTCGAGGCCGTAGCGGTTGAGCGGGATCGCGTCGTGATAATCGGCGCGGATGGCGGCCGTATGCACCGCTTTCGCCATCGCGGTGTCGACCGGGCCAGGCGCCACCGCATTGACACGGATGCCGAGCGAGGCGAGCTCGACCGCGAGCTGCTTGGTCAGATGCGCTAGCCCTGCTTTGCTGGTGCCGTAGGCCGAGCGCAGCGTCGAAGCGCGCACCGCCGAGATCGAGGTGATATTGACGATGGCGCCGCCGCCATGCTCGCGCATCAGCGGCGCGGCTGCCTTGGCGCAAAGGAACGGTCCGGTGAGGTTCACCGCCAGGATCCGGCTCCAATCGGCGTCCGAGGTCTCGAGCAGCGGCGCGAACACCGCAACCCCGGCATTGTTGACGAGCGCATCGAGCCGGCCGAAGCGTTTTTCCACCGCGGCGACTGCTGCCGCGACAGCAGCGGCGTCGGAGACGTCGCAAGGCAGCGCCAGCGTGTTCTCGGCCTGTTTGAGGCTCGCGACCGCCTCGTTCAGCAATTCGCGCTCGATATCCAATAGCGCCACGCGCCAGCCCTCGGCAAGGAATCGCCTGGCGGTGGCAAGCCCGATGCCGCGCGCCGCTCCGGTGACGAGCGCGACCTTCTGCGAAGATGAAGTCATGGATGTTCCAACGTTTTCCGATATCGGATCCTGTTGCGCCGTCTACCTGGCGAAAGCAAGGTCTGCGGCCGCGAAATAAATCCGCCGGCGATGTCGGGCGCCCTGAGCCCTGCTTCGTCTTCCCTGTGGCGGCACATCCGGCCGCCGGCAACAGGAGTTTCCATGTCGCTGACGCTGCACTATCACCCGCTGTCGTCGTTCTGCTGGAAGGTGCTCATCGCCCTCTATGAGAACGACGTCCCGTTCGCGCCCCATCCCGTCGACCTTTCCAATCCTGCCGAGCGCGCGGCGCTGTTGAAACTGTCGCCGATCGGGCGCTTCCCGGTGCTGCAGGACCATGCGCGGAACCAGGTCGTGCCGGAATCCAGCATCATCATCGACTATCTCGACCGCCATTATCCCGGCCGCACCAAGTTCATTCCGGCTGAGGCCGATCTCGCCTGGCAGACCAGGCTGCGTGAACGCTTCTATGATCTCTATCTGCACCTGCCGATGCAGAAGATCGTCGGCGACCGGCTGCGGCCGGCCGACAGCAAGGATCCGTTTGGCGTCGAGGAGGCGAGGGCGCAGCTGCTCGCCTCCTACCGCATCATCGACGAGCAGTTGGCGCCCGGCGGCTGGGCGGCGGGCGAGGCGTTCACGCTTGCCGATTGCGCCGCCGCGCCGTCCTTGTTCTACGGCAACATGATGGTGCCGTTGGGCGACGAGCACGAGAATCTGCGCGCTTATTTCGAGCGCCTGAAAGCGCGTCCGTCCTTCGCGCGGGTGATGAAGGAGGCCGAGCCCTATTTCAAGCTGGTGCCGAAGGAGAGCTGAATGCCATCCACCGACAAAGCCGGGATCATCCGCGCGATCTTCGCCGCCTATCTGGCGAACGACCGCCAGCGCGTCGAGGCGGCCTTCACCGACGACTTCCGTTTCACCAGCCCCTATGACGACAATCTGGACAAGCTGACCTATTTCGCCCGCTGCTGGCGGGATAGCGATTGGATCGCGAGCCATGAGCTGGAACGGATCTTCGTCAAAGGCGACGAGGCCTTCGTGACCTATCGCTGCGTGGCGAAGGACGGAAACAGCTTCCGCAATACCGAGTTCTTTGCCTTCGACGGCGACAAGGTGAAGCGCATCGACGTCTATTTCGGCGCCACCTATCAGGATGGCAAATTCGTCAAGCAGGGCGCGTAGGGTGGGCACGCCGCCCGCGCCCAATTGCCGCAATTATCTCCAGAATAATTTTGCAGGGACCTGTCGGTGCGGCAAGACCCGGTTCGTCTTATCTGCGAGTGCCTGAAGACAAGTGACCAAACCAATAAGTGACCCCCTAACGGAGCGCGAGACGATGCGATTCATGGTGATAGTGAAGGCCAGCCGTGACACCGAAGCCGGCGTGATGCCCTCGACGGAACTTCTGGCCGCGATGGGCGCCTTCAACGAGGAGATGGTCAAGGCCGGCGTCCTGCAAGCCGGCGAGGGCCTGCATCCGAGTGCGAAGGGCGCGCGGGTCGGCTATGGCGGCGGGCAGCCCCGCGTCAGCCACGGGCCGTTCAGCTTGAGCAACGATCTCGTCGCCGGCTTCTGGCTGATCGAGACCAAATCGCTCGATGAAGCGATCGACTGGATGAAGCGTGCCCCGTTCGAGGACGGCGAGATCGAGATCCGGCAGGTGTTCTCCACCGAGGATTTCGGCGAGGCATTGACCCCCGAACTGCGCGAGCAGGAAGAGCGCCTGCGCGCCCAGGTCGCTCGAAACTAATGGCTTCTCCGTCATTCCGGGGCGTCCGAAGGACGAGCCCGGAATCCATCAGGCCCCATGCGCAAGCGGAGTAATGGATTCCGGGCTCATCGCTCCGCGATGCCCCGGAATGACGACGGAGAGAATGACGCTCCGCCCACCCAAAGGAACCACCCATGCGATTCATGATGCTGATGATCCCGCTCGGCTTTGAGACCGCGCCGCCGAAGATCGACCTCGACCCCGAACGCGTTAGGGCGATGATGCAATACAACCAGGCGCTGAAGGACGCCGGCGTCCTGATCGCGCTGGACGGCCTGCATCCGCCGTCGGCGGGCGCCCGCGTCTCTTTCGCGACCGGCAAGCCCGTGGTCACCGACGGTCCGTTCACCGAATCGAAGGAAGTGCTCGGCGGCTACTGGATGATCAACGTGGCCTCGCGTGCGGAGGCGATCGAATGGGCCAAGCGATGCCCGGCCAGCGAGAACGAGATCATCGAGATCCGCCAGGTGCAGGAAATGAGCGATTTCTCGGAGGAGGTGCAGAAGGCAGCCGCCGGCTTCGAAGAACTGCAGCGGGACTCGGCGCACCGCTGAGCCACGCACCGATCGTCAATTCAACGCAAGGGAGAAGCACATGAGCAGCAACGATACGTTCCTCGCCGTCTATCTCGGCAGCATGAACGGCGCGCGAATGACGGCCTGGCGTGCGCTGCCGGAGGCCGAGCGGCGCGCCAAGGAGCAGCAGGGGATGGCGGCGTGGGGCGCCTGGGTCGAAAAGCACCAGAGCGTGATCGTCGAGATGGGCGGCCCGCTCGGCAAGACCAAGAAGGTCGATGCGAACGGCATTGCCGACATCACCAATCAGTTGACCGGGTTCACCGTGGTGCGCGCCGCCTCGCAGGAGGCCGCGGCCAAAATGTTCGAGAACCACCCGCATTTCGCGATCTTCCCGGGCGACTCCGTGGAGATCATGCCGGTCCTTCCGATTCCGGGCCGTTAATTTCGCCGCCAGCCCTGCAGCTCGGGTGAAGCGCCAGCGTCACCCGGGGCCCGGAAATGCGGACACAGCCGTCCCGGGTTGCGCGGAGCCTGTCATCGGGCGCGCGTTCGCGCGACCCGTTGGCTCCACCCGGGCTACGAACCGCCGTCATTCCGGGGCGATGCGATAGCATCGAACCCGGAATCTCGAGCTTCCGGGTTCGGCTCTGCGAGCCGCCCCGGAATGACGCGAAGTTGCGCCCTCGGCCCTAGTGACCTTTGCATCCGGCTCATGTAAGAGCTTTTCACATGAGCTGGCGCAAGGATCAGCGCCGCGGCGAGCGCGGCTATCATCACGGCAATCTCAAAGAAGCCTTGCTGCAGGCGGCGCTCGACTTGATTTCGCAGAAGGGGCCGGCCGGCTTCACCTTCGCCGACGCCGCGCGCATGGCCGGCGTCAGCCCCGCCGCGCCCTATCGGCATTTCCGCGACCGCGACGAACTATTGTCGAGCATCGCCCAGCGCGGCTTCGAGCAGTTCGAGCAGCTCCTGACGCAGGCCTGGGACGACGGCCGTCCGGACACGATCACTGCGTTTGAGCGCGTCGGCAAGGCCTATCTAGCCTTCGCCCGCGAGGAGCCGGCGTTCTATTCGGCGATGTTCGAATCCGGCGTTCCGGTCGAGACAACTCCTGCACTGATGGCGGCAAGCGAACGCGCCTTTGCCGTCATTCGTGCCGCCGCCGAGCGGCTTGCGGCTTTGGCGCCGCCCGGCGTGCCGCGTCCGCCGGCGATGATGATGGCGCTGCACATCTGGGCGATGTCGCACGGTGTCGCTTCGTTATTTGGCCGTGGTGACGCCGCGCGTCGCAAACTGCCGATGACGCCGGAAGAGCTGCTGGAGGCCGAAGTCCTGATCTATCTGCGCGGCCTCGGCTTCCCCACCGAGCGCACACCCGAGCCGGCGGAGGAGAAGCCCGCTGGTCCTTGGGGCAAACCGAAATAAAATTGCCGAAATAATTTTGTCGCACCCCCGTGGGGTCGGCTTGACTTTCGGAATGGATCGGCCAAGTATGTAAATGTTATTTACATTCACAACGGCGTGATGCCGTGATGGAGAAGGGAAATGGCCTACACCGCAGATGTCAATCGATGGCGCGGCCCTGTGGAAGAACCCTACCGCCCACGCATGTTCGAAAGCCCGTGGCACCCCGGCTGGATTGCCGTGACCATTCTCGGCTTCATCATTTGGTGGCCGATCGGGCTCGCCCTCCTCTTTTTCACACTCGGGAGCAGAAGAATGGGTTGCTGGAGTCACCACGATCAGGATCGCTGGCAGAACAAGATGGAGCGGATGCAGTACAAGATGGATCGCATGCGCGACCGCATGGAGCGCCGCGGCTTCGGCTGGGGCTTTGGTTCGCCCTCGAGCGGCAACCGCGCCTTCGACGAATACCGCGCCGAGACGCTGCAGCGTCTCGAAGAGGAGCAGAAGGAGTTCAAGGAATTCCTGAGCCGCCTGCGCCACGCCAAGGACAAGGAAGAGTTCGACGCCTTCATGAACCAGCATCGCCAGCGTCCGACTCCGCCGAACGACCAGCCCCCGCCGCAGCAGGGCTAAAGCCATAGCGTTTTCAAGCGAAGTGGGCACCGGTTCGCGTGAAGAAAACGCGTCAAGAATAAGATCGAGAGCTAGCCTTCAGGCGATGTGCCCCCATAAAACCTGATGGCCCTGAGCCGTCCGTTTGCGAAAGCAGACGGGCGGTTTGGTTTTTGAAGCGGCCGTGTTGAACACTTCCGTTGCCGCAATGACGCTGTCGTCCCAGCCTTGAGCCGGGACCCATAACCACAAGTGTTTGGCGTGTGCTCCGCTGCAACCACTTGCACGCCACAACAACCGCTTGTGGTTATGGGTTCTGGCTTTCGCCAGGACGACACTGCGCCTCTTGCCAATGGCGTCGCACGATGCCAATCAAGTCCCATGGACGATTGCCTGACCCTCACTGCGTCGCGCTGGTGGCGCTCCTTTTAAGGAGCGGCACGTCGTCTTGTCTCATCTGCAAAACATGAACGAGTGCCGCCGCGGTCCGGCGGGCGCGTGTTCTTGTCTCAACAGGTCTCCCCGTGCTGCGGCTCTATCAGGAGAACGCCGATGCCTGTTGCCTTGACTGCTATCATCGCCGCCATCGTCAGGCCGCTTGCATGGCTTGGCCGCCAGGGTACACGCGCCGTTGCTGCCCTGGTGTTCATCGGCATCGCGATCCCGCCGCTCGGCGAAGCCTTGCGGCCCTTCGTCACCGAAGCCGTCTTTCTCCTGCTCTGCATTTCCTTCATGCGCGTGGACCTCTCCGCGCTGCGGCTCTATTTGCGCCGGCCTGCGATCGTTGTGACCGCGACGGGATGGACGCTGCTGGCGGTCCCGGCCATCACCGGCATGTTCTGGCTTGCGACGGGCCTGCGCACGGCGTCGCCGGATCTGTTCCTGGGCCTGATGCTGCAGGCGGTGGCTTCGCCGATGATGGCGTCGCCCTCGCTCGCGGCGCTGATGGGGTTGGACGCCACGCTGGTGCTGATCACGCTGGTGACCGGCACCGCGCTGGTGCCGCTCACCGCGCCGCTGTTCGCCTATCTCTTCTTCGGCTCTGCCTTGACATTGTCGCCGGTCGCCCTCGGCGCAAAACTGTTTCTGATCCTGGCCGGCGCGCTCGCGGCCGCCGCGATCATCCGATGGTTGTTCGGGCTTGCCGCCATCGAGCGCCACAAGGCGCCGATTGACGGCCTCAACATCCTGATCCTCCTGGTGTTCGTTTGCGCAGTCATGGGTCCGGTCGCGCCGAGTTTTTGGCGTGAACCGCTGCAGGCGCTGGGGCTGACGCTGCTCGCCTTTGCGGTGTTCTTTGCGCTGCTCGCCGGCACCATGCTGGTGTTTCGCCGCTTCGGCATGGAGCGCGCGCTTTCCTTGGCCGTGATGGTGTCGCAGCGGAACATGGGCCTGATGGTCGCCGCCACCGACGGCGTGCTGCCGGGCCTGACCTGGCTCTACTTCGCGCTATCGCAATTCCCGATCTATCTTGCGCCGCAACTGCTCAAGCCGATCATGGGCAGGCTGACGAAGCGGCGGTAGAGACAGGTGCGGCAGAACTGCCGCCAGAAATAGCGCCGTCATTGCGAGGAGCGATAGCGACGAAGCAATCCATGCTTCCGCGCACGCGGCTCGATGGATTGCTTCGCTTCGCTCGCAATGACGGCTGGGCAGTCATTCGTCCGAAGTTCTGCGCAAGAGCGGGGGAGAGGGGGGCTTCATACATTCGATCCCTGAATCGCGTCGATCACGGCGTCCGTCACCTCTTTCGTCGTCGCTTTGCCGCCGACGTCGGGCGTCAGCACGCCGGCGGCGCAGACGCGTTCCACCGCCGCCATCAGACGCATGGCCGCGTCCTTCTCGCCGAGATGCTCCAGCATCTGTGCGCCGGTCCAGAAGGTCGCGACCGGGTTGGCAATGCCCTTGCCGGTAATGTCGAAGGCCGAGCCGTGGATCGGCTCGAACATCGAGGGGAAGCGGCGCTCGGGGTCGATATTGCCTGTTGGCGCGACGCCGAGGCTGCCGGCGAGCGCGCCTGCGAGATCGGACAGGATGTCGGCGTGCAGGTTGGTCGCGACGATGGTGTCGAGACTTTTCGGGTTGAGCGTCATGCGCACCGTCATGGCGTCGACCAGCATCTTGTCCCAGGTGACATCGGGGAATTTGCTGCGCCACTTCGGCGGCGATCTCGTCCCACATCACCATGCCGTGCCGCTGCGCGTTCGATTTCGTCACCACGGTGAGAAACTTCCGTGGTCGCGACTGCGCGAGCCGAAACGCATAGCGCATGATGCGCGTAACACCGACGCGGGTGAAGATCGCAACTTCGGTGCCGACCTCTTCGGGCAGGCCCTTATGCGCGCGTCCGCCGGCGCCGGCATATTCGCCTTCCGAATTCTCGCGCACGATCACCCAGTCGAGATCGCCGACGCCGACATTGCGCAGTGGCGAGGCGACGCCGGGCAGGATCTTGGTCGGCCGCACATTGGCGTATTGGTCAAAACCCTGGCAGATCGGCAGCCGCAGTCCCCACAGCGTGATGTGGTCGGGCACATCGGGCGCGCCGACCGCGCCAAAATAGATCGCATCGAACTTCTTCAGCTCATTGAGCCCGTCCGCCGGCATCATGACGCCGTGCTTCTTATAGTAGTCCGAGCCCCAGTCGAACGTCTTGAACTGGAAGGCAACATCGCCGGAGCGTTTCGCCAGCGCCTCCAGCACACGAATGCCCGACGAGATCACCTCGGGGCCGATACCGTCGGCAGGAATGGCAGCGATGGAATGGGTGCGCATGAGTTTCTCCCGGGGCGCGATTGTGGCTTCGACGAGCTTTGGCCGATGCGTAACCCACCATTTCGCCCACGCCAAGTTTTGTCCGTCATTCCGGGGCGCGCGCAGCGCGAGCCCGGAATCCATTTCGCCGCATGCTCTGTGGTTGGATGGATTCCGGGCTCGATGCTTCGCATCGCCCCGGAATGACGGAGAAAAATTCGCGAGCGATTTCAACCTGATTTGCCCCGTCCAGCCCTCACACAAAAAACATTTCCGCTTCCGTCGTCGGGCAAATCAGTGATTTAACTCCGCGCGTCTCACCCGAATGAGGGGCGGCTCGCGATCGTCACGAACGTTGCGGTGAGATGCGGTGGACGCGATGCGTGCGACTGACGAGCGCACGCATCACGGACGGCGAAGTCGTGTGGTTCTGGCGCCCCGACGCTGGCGCTAAGCTCGCGAGCAGCAAGAGCTGCCGCGGGTGACGGTGGCAAGAAAGCCCGGTCACCGGGAAGAGCACGAAGTAAGCCGTAAACCACTGCGCAGGGAAAGCCGGAGTGTTTTCGGTTGAACCTGTGGTCCTACCCCCGTGCTTTTTGTTGCACGGGACCCATGGGTGCAACCGGCACCCGGCTTTCCCTGCGCCCTCTATTCAATGAGAGGGCGAAACGAACGCAAAGCTCGGGCAGGTCATGCCGCGAGAATGCGGAGTCATATCCCCTTCGCTGTTTGACAATTGAAGCCAGCCTATCTCCTTAGGATGGGGAACAAGCAGCAGGGAACCCGCCCATTCCCGTAACCGGCCGGATTTCCTGCATTTCCAGCCGCCAAACCGGGCTTTGGTAACCTCGCCTTAACCACGGTTAGAGTCAGGTGAGGGACGGAAATGACGCGCGAACAGCCCTTGTTTTGACATGTTGGCGGAGGAAGCAGGGCCCGGCCTTGGACGGCCCTCCCATGCGACAGATGCGACAGATGAAAGCTTTTCGCGGCTGGCGCTTACCGCCGCGCTGGGCGCGCGGCTGCGAGGGGCGGCTCAAGCGAGGTGGAGACCGGTTCGCGTGAGGAAAACGCGTCGAAACGAAAATCCGGGACCGGCAGCCATTTGCTCCGGGAAGGACAGAGGATCTTTGCGTTGAAAGGATATTGCCGATGAATCCCGCCGACGTGGCGCAGGCAGCGCTGCCCATGGCCTCGAGCGACGTGTCGCTGATCGCGCTGTTCCTGCAGGCCCACTGGGTCGTGAAGGCGGTCATGCTCGGGTTGCTCGCCTGCTCGGTCTGGGTCTGGGCGATCGCGATCGACAAGATCTTTCTGTATTCGCGCACCCGCCGCGCGATGGACCGGTTCGAGCAGGCGTTCTGGTCAGGGCAGTCGATCGAGGAACTCTATCGCACGCTGTCGGCCAAGCCGACCCAGTCGATGGCGGCCTGTTTCGTGGCGGCGATGCGCGAATGGAAGCGCTCCTTCGAGAGCCATTCGCGCTCCTTTGGCGGCCTTCAGATGCGGATCGAGAAGGTCATGAATGTGTCGATCGCGCGCGAGGTCGAGCGGCTGGAACGGCGGCTGCTGGTGCTCGCGACCGTCGGCTCGGCCGGCCCCTTCGTCGGCCTGTTCGGCACCGTCTGGGGCATCATGTCGAGCTTCCAGTCGATTGCGGCATCAAAGAATACCTCACTGGCGGTGGTGGCGCCGGGAATCGCGGAGGCGCTGTTTGCGACCGCAATCGGCCTGATCGCCGCAATTCCGGCGACTATTTTCTACAATAAGTTCATTTCCGAGGTGAACCGACAGGCCCAGCGGCTGGAAGGCTTTGCCGACGAGTTCTCCGCGATTCTGTCGCGCCAGATCGACGAACGGGCCTGATGAGGCAGCAAGTGATGAACGCAAGCAGTGGGTTTTAGGCCATGGCGATGAGCATGGCCGGTTCGTCTGGTGGCGGTGGCCGCCGTGGCCGGCGCCGCGCCGCCGTGATGGCGGAAATCAACGTCACGCCGATGGTCGACGTGATGCTGGTGCTGCTCATCATCTTCATGGTCGCAGCGCCCTTGATGACGTCGAATATCGACATCGACCTGCCGATCGCGAGCGGCGGCAAGTCTATTGCCCAGAACACCCCGCCCTTGACGCTGTCGGTCAAGCGCACCGGCGGGAGTTGCAATTCGAACGTGGAACTCTATCTCGGGGACGCCCCGATCTCGGCTGCCGACCTCTTGCCCAAAATCAAGGCTATCCGGGAGACCCGGTCGGATAACGATGCCGTGGTATATCTGCGCGGGGACAAGGACGTCTGTTACACGGATATGATGAAGCTCCTGGGCCAGATTCGCACCGCCGGCTTCAAGGCCAACATCGTCATCATCCCGGAGGGGGGATCTTGAGATCTTAAGCTGTGGCAGAGCAGGGTAAGTTGCAGGGAAAATTGAAGGTCAAGGTCGACAAGACACTGGTGGCATCGATCGCCCTGCACGTGCTCGTGCTGGGATGGGGCCTCGTGTCGTTTTCGTCCAAGGCCTACGTCCTGCCGGACGAGGAGACCGTCGCGGTCGACGTCATTTCTTCCGACCAGCTTGCCCATGTGATGGCGGGCCAGAGGACCGGCAAGAAGGAAAATCCGAAGCCGCTCGTCGAGAAGGTCGCCGAGGCCAAGCCGGTCGACGACGCCGTCGGCAAGATCGAGGAAAAGAAGCCGCCCGTCGTCACCGACACCGCGCCGCCGCCGACCCCGAAGGTGGAAGAGAAGCCGGTCGAGAAGAAGCCCGATCCCCCGAAGCCAGTCGCAGAGACCAAGCCCAAGGAAGAGCCGAAAAAGGAAGAGGCCAAGAAGGAAGAGCCAAAGCAGGAGCCGAAGCAGGCCGAGAAGAAGCCGGACCCCGTGAAGCCCGATCCGATTGCCGAGGCGATCAAGAAGGAAGAGAAGAAGCCGCCGCCGAAGCCGCAACAGCAGGCTGCCAAGCCGCCGCCGGAGCAGAAGCTGAAGGAGCGCGTGTTCGACCAGTCGAAGATCGCAGCCCTGCTCGACAAGCGCGATCCGACGCGCCAGGCGGCAGCCGGCGATACGCTCAATTCCAACGCAGCGCTCGGCCTTTCCCATGGCAAGGCCGCCGACAATTCGGCGACCTGGGGCGCGATGTTCAAGAGCCAGGTGGAGCGGTGCTGGAAGAAGCCCTATGGCGGCATCGAGGCGCAGCAGACGGAAGCCGCCTTCGTGATCCGCCTGAAGCGCGACGGCACGCTCGAGGGCATGCCGGTGCCGGAAGGCACGGCAGCGACGCCTTATTTGCGCGTCTATCAGGAGAGCGCGTTGCGCGCGATCATCGAATGCCAGCCGTACAATCTGCCGGCGGCCTTCTTCGACGAATGGAAATATTTTTCGCCCGTGTTCACCGAACGAAAGACCTGAGCGCGATGTGCGCTTGAGGTCCCATAAAGCAAAGTTCGCCAACGATGACCAATCAGAACAAATCGTTTGAGACGTTTTTCCGCCCGAGCCGCCGCCAGATCATTTCCAGCATGGCCGCGCTCGGCACCATTGCCGCCTCACCGCGTGGCGCATTCGCGCAAGGGCCGAAGCGCGTGCAGATTCCCGACGGCGAGTTCGCGCCGCTGCCGATCGCGATCCCGAATTTCACGGCCGGTACCCCCGGCGATACCGAGGTCGGTGCCGGCGTCACCCAGGTCATCACCAACAATCTCAAGCGAAGCGGTCTGTTCGCGCCGATCGACCAGGCCGCCTATCTGGAGAAGAACATCAATATCGACGCCGCGCCGAACTTCCAGAACTGGAAGTCGGTCAACGCGCAGGCGCTGGTCACCGGACGCATGACCCGGCAGAACAACGGGCGCGTGAAGGCGGAATTCCGCCTCTGGGACGTCAATACCGGCCAGCAGCTCGCCGGCCAGCAATACGACACCTCGGCCGAATATTGGCGGCGCATCGCGCACATCATCTCCGACCAGATCTATGAACGGCTGACCGGCGAGAAGGGCTATTTCGATACCCGTATCGTCTTCGTCGACGAGACCGGATCGAAGGAGCGCCGCGTCAAGCGGCTCGCGCTGATGGACCAGGACGGCGCCAATGTACGCTACCTGACCCGCGGCTCCGACCTGGTGCTGACCCCGCGCTTTTCACCGTCGACCCAGGAAATCACCTATATGGAGTTCGGCCAGGGCGACCCGCGCGTCTATCTGCTCAACATCGAGACCGGCCAGCGCGAGATCGTCGGCAATTTCCCGGGCATGTCGTTCTCGCCGCGGTTCTCGCCGGACGGCCAGCGCATCATCATGAGCCTGCAGCAGGGCGGCAACTCGAACCTGTTCGTGATGGACCTGCGTTCGAAATCGATGACGCGGCTGACCGACACCCCGGCGATCGACACCTCGCCGTCCTTTGCACCCGACGGAACGCGCCTCTGCTTCGAGTCCGATCGTGGCGGCAAGCCGCAGATCTATGTGATGGCCGCAAACGGCGGGCAGGCGCAGCGCATCTCCTTTGGAGACGGCAGCTACTCGACGCCGGTGTGGTCGCCGCGCGGCGACTACATCGCCTTCACCAAGCAGGGCGGCGGCCAGTTCGCGATCGGCATCATGAAGCCCGATGGCTCGGGCGAGCGGATCCTGACCTCGGGCTATCACAATGAGGGGCCGACTTTTGCGCCGAACGGGCGCGTTGTGATGTTCTTCCGCGATCCCGGCCAGGGACCGTCGCTCTTCACCGTCGACGTTTCCGGCCGCAACGAACTGCGTGTGCCGACGCCGGGCTTCGCGTCAGATCCGGCGTGGTCGCCGCTATTGTCGTAAATTGCCGGGGGCTTAAGCGGGTAACCATTCCCGTTAACCGGAAAATTTTTCCCAGTCCATTGAAACTAAAAGAGGATTTCTTCTGAATAAAACTCGAAACAAGGTCTTGGTAACGATATTCCCTCAGAAAGACTTCATCAGCGCCGGGTAGAACTGCACGTTGCAACAGGACGTGTATGAGCAGCATGCAGCTCGCCAACCAGAGCGCGGATTCCGACCAGAAGGTGTCGCCGTCGATCTACGCGGCACTGATCGATTCGCTGTTCCAGAATCCGGCGCCCCTGTTCGCCGGTGCTGCGCTGGTGGCAATGGCGGCAGTGCTGACCGCCATGAAGACGCAGCTGCTCTGGCTCTGGCCCTGTGTCGCACTGCTGGTGATCACCGGCGCCGCCCGCGCGGTCGACATGCACTGGTACATGTCGCGCAGGTCGGTCCTGACCACCGAGGAGGTGGCGCGCTGGGATGTCCGCTATCAGATCGGCGCGATGGCCTATGCGATCGCGCTCGGCGTCTGGTGTACGGTCACGCTGCTCGGCAGCGACGATGCGGTCGCGCACATGATCTGCCTGTCCGTCACAACAGGCTATGTGGCGGCCGGCGCGGGCCGCACCTACGGCCGGCCGTGGATATTCCATGTCCAGATCGCGCTCGCCTGTGGTCCGACCTCGATCGCGCTCGCGATGAAGGGAACGCCTTACTATATCGGGATGGCGATCGTGGCCGCGGTGTTCTTCCTCGCCCTGAAACAGATATCGACCAACTTGCAGCGGATCTTCGTGCAGGCGCTGGTGGCGGGCGAGCGCGAGGCCGCGCTGGCTAGCCAGTTTGACACCGCGCTGAACAACATGCCGCACGGCCTGTGCATGTTCCGCGCCGATGGCCGGCTGGCCGTCATGAATCATCGCTTTAGCGAGATGATGCAGTTGTCGGAAGATCTGGTGCAGCGCGGCGCCAGCGCGGCCGACATCATCGCAGCCTGCGTCAGCTCCGGTTCGATCTCCGATGCAAGTGGCAGGAAGATTCTCGCCGAGATCGAACACACCGAGACGCGGGACATGGTTACCAACGATCCGGACGCCACGCGCGGCCGCGCGCTGTCCTGGACGTTCCAGCCGATGACCGGCGGTGGCGCCGTCGCGCTGCTGCAGGACATCACTGAGCGGCGCAATGCCGAGGCCAGGATCAACCATCTGGCGCGCTACGACGAACTCACGGCGTTGCCCAACCGTGTCCATTTCCGGGACGAGATCGGTCGCCTCCTAGCCGGCCAGCAGGGCGCCGCGCAACTGTCGGCCCTGCTGTTCGTCGACCTCGACCAATTCAAGCAGGTCAACGACACGCTCGGCCATCCCTGCGGCGACCAGCTCCTCTGCGCGGTAGCCGGCCGGCTCCGCGAAATGCTGCGGCCGGAAGATTTCGTGGCGCGCTTCGGCGGCGACGAGTTCGTGGTGTTCCAGCAGGACATCAAATCACATGAGGATGCGGCCAGCCTTGCACGTCGCATCGTCGATCGTCTGAGCGAGCGCTACAAGATTCACAATCACCTGGTCGAGATCGGGGCCAGCGTCGGCATCGCCATGACGTCGCCGGGCGTCAGCGCCGACACGCTTTTGAAGAACGCCGATATGGCACTCTATCGCGCCAAGGCTGACGGGCGCGGCACGTTCTGCTTTTTCCGCGACGAGATGGCCCAGATCGTCGAAGCGCGCCGCATCCTCGAGCTCGACCTGCGCAAGGCGCTGGCGAACGAGGAGTTCGAGCTCTATTACCAGCCGCTGGTCAATCTCAAGACCGGCAGGATCACGACCTGCGAGGCGCTATTGCGCTGGAATCATCCGGTGCGCGGCACGGTCTCTCCGATCGAGATCATTCCGGTAGCGGAGGACATGGGGTTGATCGTCGATCTCGGCCGCTGGATTCTACGAAAGGCCTGTATGGAATGCATGACCTGGCCCGAATCCGTCAGCGTCGCGGTCAATTTGTCGCCGCAGCAATTCCATCAGCGCGACGTGCTGAGCGAGGTCCGCTATGCGCTGGAGGTTTCGGGCCTGCCAGCGCGACGTCTTGAGATCGAGATCACCGAGTCCTCACTGTTGCGCAATACGCAAGTGACGCACGACGTGCTGTCGCAGCTGCATGCGCTGGGTGTACGGATCTCGCTCGACGATTTCGGCACCGGCTATTCGAGTCTGAGCTATCTGCACAACTTCCCCTTGCAGAAGGTCAAGATCGACCGCTCGTTCCTCGAAGGTATCGATACCGACCGCCCGCTGACGCTGCTGCGCGGCGTGGCGCGGCTGTCGGCCGATCTCGGCATGTTGGTCGTGGTCGAGGGCATCGAGACCAACGAGCAGCTCGAGCTGGTCGGCGCCGATGGTGCGGTCACCGAGGCGCAGGGCTATCTATTCAGCCGCCCCGTTCCTGCGGTGCGCATCCGCCAGTTGTTGAAGGCTTCCCACAGCCGCCATACCGACGATCAGCCGTTCGTGGTTGCCTCGCGTTCGATCGCCTGAGATCACCCGATACCGTAGTCTTACCGGCGTACCGACGCATGGTCGGCGTACAAGCCGTGCGCGTAGCGGTTAACCGTAATGCCGCGATCGCTTTGCACACCAGTTAAGAAGCTGTTAATTTATTCAAATGCGCGTAAAGGTTTACCGCGCGCAAAAGTTGTGTGTGCTGGTGATAGTTTTTTGGAGTAGCCCATGAGGTCCGCAGCCGAAGCCATCAAGCCGGCTACAGGACGGCTTGCGGACCCGCTGGATCGAGTCGATTACCGTCTCGCCGAGACCCCTGAGGAAAAGGACGAGATCTACCGACTCCGCTATCGCGCCTATCTCCGTGAAGGCGCAATCCAGCCTTCGGCCGACGAGCGCGTCGTCGATCAATATGAGGACGCTCCGAACGCCTGGACGTTTGGCGTGTACGTTCACGGCGAACTCTACAGCTCTATCCGGATCAGCGTGCTGACGTCCGAGTGGCGGATGTCGCCCTCAGTTGAGCTGTTCGGCGACGTGCTTCATCCCAAGCTCGATCAGGGCCTCGTCTTCATCGATTCAACGCGCTTTGTCGCCGACCCTGAAAAGGCGCGGAATTTTCCGGAACTGCCTTATGTCACGGTGCGGCTCGGCTCGACTGCCGGCGTTCACTTCAATGCGGACTACGGGTTGGCCATCGTTCGTGCCGAGCACATGGCGTTCTACCGTCGGGTATTCCTGCACGAGGTCTGGTCCCAGCCCCGCCTCTATCCGGGCCTGGTCAAGCCGGTCGGATTGATGGCCGCACACCTGCCGAACGTGTCTGAGCGGGTGCTCGCCCGCTATCCGTTCCTGCGCTCGAGCGCGTTCGAACGAAGGATGCTGTTCGAGCGGGGGCGGGGTCAATCTGGTACCACTGATGTCCGGCCCTCCTTCGCGCAAGCGTCGATCGTTCCAAGTTCCTGAATAGTCCGGCTTCGCCCGAACTGTCGCTGAAGTCCCGCACTCTGCGCCGATTCTTCCCGGTAAAGCCGGGAAATCGGCGATTCCGGCGGCCTCCGCGCTTGTCTTCACCCTCGCGCCACATTTACAACCCATTAACCATCGGGGGCGCTTTTCGCCGTTCGTCCGCATTTGATCGGGTCTGGCAAGGTCCCATCAAGGTTGACGGAACGTTCGCTTAACCATCGCCCTGTAGATCGGATGAGAGTTCGAGAACGTGAGCGTGGAGGCTCCGGGAATGAAATATCAGATGCGAATCCTCCAGGGATTGAAGCTCGCCGCGGTGGTGGCGGTCGCGCTATCGATGGGTGCATGCGCCAAGAATAATCTCGGCGCCGATGGCGCGATGGCGAACGCGGCGACCCCGGGCAGCCAGCAGGATTTCGTCGTGAACGTCGGCGACCGTGTTTTCTTCGAGAGCGACCAGACCGACCTGACCCCGCAGGCGATCGCGACCCTGGACAAGCAGGCGCAGTGGCTGCAGAGCTACAACCGTTACAGCTTTACCATTGAAGGCCATGCTGACGAGCGCGGCACCCGCGAATACAATATTGCGCTCGGTGCGCGTCGTGCCCAGGCGGTTCGCTCCTATCTCGCCTCGCGCGGCATCGATCCGAGCCGGATGCGCACCATCTCTTACGGCAAGGAACGTCCGGTGGCGGTCTGCAACGACATCTCCTGCTGGTCGCAGAACCGCCGCGCCGTCACGGTGCTGAACGCGAGTTCGTGAGCTTTCGAAAACTCTGCGATTTGCCGCCGGCGCCGAGAGGCGCCGGTTTTGTTTAAACGTTGATTTGCTTCAGTCACAATTCCGGCGTACTCCCTGCCTCAGTGTGGTTCCGCGTCGATTTTCGTCGTCAGGGCAAGATGTCATCCAGATTTCTTAGAGTTGCACGCGCCGCGGCGGTTGCCGCGGGACTGGCCATTTCCGCACCGGCCTTCGCACAATCCGACGATGCCGACCTCGAAATGCGGGTCCAGCACCTGGAGAACCAGCTTCGGCAGCTGACCGGCCAGAACGAGGAACTGCAGTATCGTAACCGCCAGTTGGAGGAGCGCCTGCGTCAGCTCGGCGCTGCGCCGTCCGGCCCCGGCGGCCAGCCCCAGGCCGCCCAGCCCGGCGTTGCCGCCATGCCGCCGGCCGCACAGCCTGCACAGTCCTACCCGCCGCAAGGCGGCCAGCCGTCCTATGGACAGCCGCAACAGGGCTATGGGCAACCGCAGCCGGGTTACAGGCAATCGCAGGGCGGCTACGACCAGACCCAGATCGCAGCTCCCGCTCCAATCGTTCAGGAGCCGGCAGCGCCAGCGGCGGGAGGGCGCCGCGGCCGTGGCGATGCCTTCGATCCCAACCAGAACCCGAACGCCCCGGGGGCGCCGCGCGCACTCGGTGGCGGCCAGATGCCGATGTCACCGGATGCTGCGGTCGGCGCGCCCGGCGGACGTGGCGCCGGCGAACCGCTCGACCTCGGCAACACCAGCCCACGCAATGCCGGCGCACCGGCGGGGGGTGGCGCCACCGCCGCACTGACCACCTTGCCGCCATCGGCGACATCGAAGGACGAGTTCGATCTTGGCATCGGCTATATGCAGCGCAGGGACTATGCGCTCGCCGAGGAAACCATGCGGAATTTCTCGCAGAAATATCCGAGCGACCCCTTGATCCCGGATGCGCAATATTGGCTCGGCGAGAGCTACTTTCAGCGTCAGCAGTATCGTGACGCCGCCGAGTCCTTCCTCGGTGTGACCACGAAATTCGACAAGTCGGCCAAGGCGCCGGACGCGCTGCTGCGGCTTGGCCAGTCACTGGCGGCGCTGAAGGAGAAGGAAGCCGCCTGCGCCGCGCTCGGCGAAGTGACGCGGAAATATCCGCGGGCTTCCGCGGGCGTCAAGACCGCCGTTGACCGTGAGCAGAAGCGGATCAAGTGCTAAACCGGTGCCGCAGGAGCCGATCGGCTCCGCGACCAATGGCACCGCCATGTCCGATGACAGCAGGGCGATCTCCGCGACAGAAGCCAAACGTCTGTTAGACGACTGGAAGCGCGCGCCAGCGATCGTTCTGGCCGTGTCCGGCGGTCCGGACTCGGTGGCGTTGATGTGGCTCGCGGTGCGCTGGCGCCGGACACTCAAGCAGGGGCCGCGGCTGATTGCAGTCACTGTCGACCACGGCCTGCGCCGGGAGGCCGCGCGCGAAGCGCGTGAGGTCAAGCGCCTTGCGGGCACCCTCGATCTGCCCCATCGGACGTTGCGCTGGACCGGGACCAAGCCGAACAGCGGCCTGCCGGAGGCGGCACGCGAGGCGCGCTATCGCCTGCTGGCCGAAGCGGCCCGCGCGAGCGGGGCGACGCATATCCTCACGGCCCACACCCGCGACGACCAGGCCGAAACGCTTCTGATGCGGCTGCTGCGCGGCAGCGGCATCGCCGGCCTCGCCGCGATGGCGCGCGAGACCGAGCGCGAAGGGGTGAGATTGGCGCGGCCGCTGCTCGCTGTTCCAAAGGCGCGGCTGATCGCTACCCTGGAGAAAGCCAGGATCGGTTATGCGGTCGATCCGACCAATCGTGACACTGCGTTCACGCGTCCGCGGCTGCGTGCGCTGATGCCGGCACTGGCTGCAGAGGGCGGCGATGCCCGGAACCTGGCGCGGCTGGCAGCGCGGCTCGCTCGGGCCAATGCCGCGGTGGAAGTGCTGGCTGATGGTGCCGAGCGCTACCTTGCGCTGCGCGATGGCAATGCGGCGCGCCCCGGATTCGATGCCGGGGCCTTTGTGGCCCTTCCCGAGGAGGTCCGGCTGCGCCTGCTCAAGCGCGCGATCGACCGCGTGGGCCATGAGGGGCCGGCCGAACTGGGCAAGATCGAGGCCCTGCTGGCCGCACTCGATCAGGCGGTTACGCAGAGGGCGGGCAAGCTGAAGCAGACGCTCGCCGGCGCGGTCATTGGGCTCGCCAATGGGCGGATCCGGGTCGAGCCGGCACCGCCGCGCAGGAGCCGGGCCCGCTGATATTCAGCCGAATAGGAAAATTCCCGTCATATCCGCTTAACTACCCCCGAAAAACCCGGATCTTTGCGCCATTATTTGACCGGGAATCGGGCTAGGATGCGCTAAATAGTCCTGTGCAGTTCCCTTGGCATATACTCCCGTGGCACCTAAATTGTATGCAGTCGCTAAGGGGGGATTCCCAGGGATTTCCTGAAGTGCCCTGCCTGAGGCCGCCCGAGGATAGTTTTGAGGCCGCGATCCGCGCGACCACGAAGGAAGATCAATGAACGCCAATCTGCGGAATTTCGCCCTCTGGGTCATTATCGTCTTGCTGCTGTTGGCGTTGTTTACGCTCTTCCAGAATCCGGGTCAGCGCGCGTCCTCGCAGGACATCTCGTTCTCGCAGCTCCTCAGCGAAGTCGACCAGGGCCATGTCCGCGACGTCGTGATCCAGGGGCCGGAAATCCATGGCACCTTCACCAACGGCTCGAGCTTCCAGACCTACGCGCCGAACGACCCGACGCTGGTGAAGCGCCTCTATGACGGCAAGGTGCAGATCACTGCGAAGCCGCCGGGCGACAACGTGCCGTGGTTCGTTTCGCTGCTGGTCTCCTGGCTGCCCTTCATCGCGCTGATCGGCGTGTGGATTTTCCTGTCGCGCCAGATGCAGGGCGGCGCCGGCAAGGCGATGGGCTTCGGCAAGTCGCGCGCCAAGATGCTGACAGAGGCGCATGGCCGGGTGACGTTCGAGGACGTCGCCGGCGTCGACGAGGCCAAGCAGGACCTGCAGGAGATCGTCGAATTCCTGCGCGACCCCGGCAAATTCCAGCGTTTGGGCGGACGCATTCCGCGCGGCGTGTTGCTGGTCGGCCCTCCCGGCACCGGTAAGACGCTGATCGCGCGCGCGGTGGCGGGCGAAGCCAACGTGCCGTTCTTCACCATTTCCGGCTCCGACTTCGTCGAGATGTTCGTCGGCGTCGGTGCATCGCGCGTGCGTGACATGTTCGAGCAGGCGAAGAAGAACGCGCCTTGCATCATCTTCATCGACGAAATCGACGCGGTCGGCCGCCATCGTGGCGCCGGCCTCGGCGGCGGCAATGACGAGCGCGAGCAGACGCTGAACCAGTTGCTGGTCGAGATGGACGGCTTCGAGGCCAATGAGGGCGTGATCCTGATCGCCGCCACCAACCGGCCCGACGTGCTCGATCCGGCGCTGCTGCGGCCCGGCCGCTTCGACCGTCAGGTCGTGGTGCCGAACCCTGACGTCGTCGGCCGCGAGCAGATCCTGAAGGTTCACGTCCGCAAGGTGCCGCTGGCGCCCGATATCAACCTGAAGACCATCGCACGCGGCACCCCGGGCTTTTCGGGTGCCGACTTGATGAACCTCGTCAACGAGGCCGCGCTGACCGCCGCCCGCCGTAACAAGCGGATGGTGACGCAGGCCGAGTTCGAAGAGGCCAAGGACAAGGTGATGATGGGCGCGGAGCGCAAGTCGCTCGTTATGACCGAGGAAGAGAAGCTTCTGACCGCCTATCACGAAGGCGGCCACGCGATCGTCGGCCTCAACGTCGTCGCCACCGACCCGATCCACAAGGCGACCATCATTCCGCGCGGCCGTGCACTCGGCATGGTCATGCAATTGCCGGAGCGCGACAAACTGTCGATGTCGCTGGAGCAGATGACCTCGCGTCTCGCGATCATGATGGGCGGACGCGTCGCGGAAGAACTGGTGTTCGGCCGCGAGAAGGTCACCTCGGGCGCGGCCTCCGACATCGAGCAGGCGACACGTCTGGCGCGCATGATGGTGACCCGCTGGGGCCTGTCGGAACAGCTCGGCACCGTCTCCTATGGCGAGAACCAGGATGAAGTGTTCCTGGGCATGTCGGTGTCGCGCACCCAGAACGCCTCGGAGGCGACAGTCCAGAAGATCGACTCCGAGATCAAGCGCCTGGTCGAGGAAGGCTACAACGAGGCGACGCGAATCCTCACCGAGAAGCGCGCCGATCTCGAAGCACTGGCGAAAGGCCTGCTCGAGTTCGAGACGCTGACCGGCGACGAGATCGTTGATCTCTTGAAGGGTAAGAAGCCGAACCGCGAGTCCGTGCTCGAGCCGACCACGCCACGTGCCTCCGCCGTGCCGCCTGCCGGCAAGTCGCGTCCGCGCCCGGATCCGGACCCCGGCCTGGAGCCGCAGCCGCAGGCGTAAGCGCGATCAGAGAGCAAGACGTACAGAAGCCCGGCCTAGTGCCGGGCTTTTGCCTTGGCGATTGCTCCACATTCCATCGTCGTCCCGGGCTTGCGTGCCGCGGCGAAGCCCCTTGGGCGTAGCCGGGGCCCGGGACTCATTCCACAGGCGGCTGTCGTGGCGCGAGCAAGCCGTCGTAGCGGAGCACACTGTAAACGCCTGTGGTTATGGGTCCTTCTTCGCAATGATGTTGCAACCGCCTGCATATCGTCATGCGGTCCTGCGTGCCGAGATGCCGGTCCAACATCTGCTCCGGTGTCTCGACGACCTCAATCCTCTCGCCATCGCCACCGACGAAGGCGAGTACGGTGCGCTCGCCGTCGCGCCACATGCTGCCGACGAGCGCGATATTGATGTGAATGGGCTGCTCCGTCTCGAACCTTGTGCATTGAATCCAGAAGCGCATGGCGTTCTCCTCTTCGAGCCGCCGCAGGATAAGAGACGGGGCGGCGCTGTCTAGCCAAGCGACCGCAATTCGCGGGCGGCGGCGACCATGTTGGCGAGCGCCGGGCGCACCTCTTCCCACTTGCGGGTCTTCAAGCCGCAGTCGGGATTGATCCAGAGCTGCGTGTCGGAGAGCCGCTCTCTTGCGAGCTTGAGGAGGTCGGTGATCTCGCCAATGTCAGGCACGCGCGGTGAATGGATATCGTAGACGCCGGGACCGATTTCGTTCGGGTAGCGGTAGTTCCGGAAGGCGTCGAGCAATTCCATTTTCGAGCGCGAGGTCTCGATCGAAATGACATCGGCGTCCATCTCCGCGATGGCGTCGATGATGTCGTTGAACTCGGAGTAGCACATGTGGGTGTGGATCTGGGTCTCGTCCTGCACGCCGGAGGAACAGATGCGGAAACTATCGACCGCCCAATCGAGATAGGTCTTCCATTCCGACCCGCGCAGCGGCAGGCCTTCCCGCAGTGCCGCTTCGTCGATCTGGATCATGCCTGCACCGGCCGCCTGCAGATCGCGCACCTCGTCGCGGATCGCGAGCGCGATCTGTCGGCACACGTCGCTGCGCGGCAGGTCGTCGCGGACGAACGACCAGTTCAGGATGGTCACGGGGCCGGTCAACATCGCCTTCACCGGCTTTGCCGTCAGTGACTGCGCGAATTGCCACCATTCGACCGTCATCGCCTGTGGTCGTGAGACGTCGCCGTAGAGGATCGGCGGCCGGACGCAGCGCGAGCCATAGGACTGCACCCAGCCGAGCTCGGTGAAGGCGAAGCCGGAAAGCTGCTCGCCAAAATACTGCACCATGTCGTTGCGCTCGAACTCGCCATGGACCAGGACGTCGAGCCCGATATTCTCCTGCCAACGGATGGCGCGCGCAGTCTGATGCTGCAGATAGGTCTTGTATGCGGTATCGCTGAGTGCACCATTGGCATGTGCGGCGCGTGCGTTTCTGACATCGGTTGTCTGCGGGAAGGAGCCGATGGTCGTGGTCGGGAAGCGTGGCAGATTGAACCGCTCGCGCTGCACCTCGGCACGCTCGGCGAACCGGCTGGCACGATGGCGCATGCCGCCATCGATGGCGGCGAGACGCTGGGCAACCTTGGCATCGTGAATCCGCGGTGAGGTCTTGCGCGCGGCCGCGGCGGCATCGGACGCTCGGATCGCTTCGGACGCAGGGGCCCGGCCACTTCCAAGCGCCGCGCCCAGCGCGGCAAGCTCTTCGAGCTTCTGCACCGAGAATGAAAGCCAGGTCTTCACCTCGGGATCGAGCTTGGTTTCCAGGGCGAGATCGATGGGTACATGAAGCAGCGAGCAGGATGGCGCGATCTGAATGCGCTCCTTGCCGAGCTTTGCGACGACGGGCCCAAGCTGATCGAGGATCCGGCTCAGATCTGCGCGCCAGACGTTGCGGCCGTCGATCACGCCGAGCGACAGCACCCGTTCTTTCGGAACGTCGATGAGATCGCCGAGCTGCTGGGGCGCGCGCACGAGATCGAGATGCAGGCCGGCGACCGGAAGATCAAACGCGACCGCACGATTGCCGCCGAGCCCGCCGAAATAGGTCGCCAGCATGATCCTGATGTCCGGCACCGCTTTGGCGATTTCGGAATAGGCGCGCCGTAGGGCTTGCTGAGCGGCGGCGTCCAGATCAAGCACGAGACAGGGCTCGTCGATCTGTACCCATTCCGCACCGCGGGCAGCGAGTTCGCGCAATAGTTCGATATAGACCGGCAGGAGCCTGTCGAGCAGCGACAGCGTGGCGAAATGCGGTTCCTTGGACTTGGCCAGTTTCAGGAACGTGACTGGGCCGACCAGCACGGGGCGGGTCTGATAACCCAGCGCCTTCGCCTCCTCATACTCTTCGATCGGCTTGCGTGATGAGAGTGCAAAATACTGGTTCTTGCGAAGCTCCGGCACCATGTAGTGATAGTTGGTGTCGAACCATTTCGTCATTTCGAGCGCCGCCACGCCATGTGCGTGATGGGCATGTCCGCAGGCCTCGTCATGCGCGTCGGCCTTGGCGCCACGCGCCATCGCGAAGTAGGTCGCAAGCGGCACCGCGCCGCCGGTCCAGCCATAGCTTTCTGGGATAGCGCCGACCATTGCGCAGGTGTCGAGCACCTGATCGTAGAACGAGAAATCGTTCGACGGGATCACGGTGATACCGAGTTTCTTTTGCCGCGCCCAATTGGCCGCGCGCAGCCCGACGCCGGTTTCGATCAGCGTCTTTTCGTCTGATGCGCCGGACCAGAAGCGTTCCAGCGCGAATTTCAGTTCACGCCGCGGACCGATCCGCGGCGTGCCGAGGGACGCAACAACAAGTGAAGTGGAAGACATTGGCTTAACCCCATGAGTTGGGGGCAAAGGCCGTAGTGACACGTCTGGATTCCCTGCGCGAGGTGCGCACGGAATCGCAACCGCACCACCGGGACACCCCGCCCGAGGACGTGTATGTTGTCGAGGCAGGTCTCCTGGCTCGCGGGTCGTTGCTGTGGTCCGGCCTTCCCGAAGCTTTGCAGGCTTCAGTGGCAATTGTGGACCGCGGCTCGCCGCTTACAGTTGCGGGGGCAGCTCCGGCTTTACACCGGCTTCCCTCTTAGCTCCGGAAAAGATCTCTCCGAAGAACCACGACGCGTTCACTTACCGGCAAGATCGCGCGAACGTCAACTCGGCTGACATCACGTGCGCGTGGAGCCGGTTGTTCACAGCGCCAACGGCATGGACCGGAATTTTTGCGCTTCGCCCATACGTGCCATTGACAGCATTCTCCAAATCGCACCAGATGTAGCTGTCACGGTCCATCATGACGCAAGGAATGGTGGCTAAGAGGGAAGCTGGTGATCGCGCGTTTCTCGCGAGAATCCAGCGCTGCCCCCGCAACTGTAAGCAGTGAGTTGCTCCCGATTTTAGACGTCACTGATGCGGCATCGCATTGGGAAGACGGGGAGTGACGCCGACCTGCGAGCCAGGAGACCTGCCGTGACAGCAAATAACGTCCACGGGCGGGGTGTCCCGGCGGCCGCTTGCAGGCTCATGCCGGTACGCCGCCGGCATCATCACGCAGCGTCGCCTCTGGCATCCGGCCCCAGCAACATCACGGGGTCTGCAAGATGTCACTCTCTCTCGATCGCGAAACCACCGCGTCACCTCTCATCCACCTGCGCCCCGAATCAATCGCGGCGCCGGAAGCACGGCTGCCGATGCAGGTGATCCGCCGCAATGGCACGGTGTCGCAATTCGATGCCGGGAAGATCTCGGTGGCGATGACCAAGGCCTTCCTTGCGGTCGAGGGGAATACGGCGGCTGCGTCGCGCCGCGTGCACGAAGCGGTCGAGGAATTGACCGCCGAAGTCGTCGGCGCGCTGTCGCGCCGGATGAGCGAAGGCCGCACCTTTCATATCGAGGACATCCAGGACCAGGTTGAACTGGCATTGATGCGCAGCGGCCATCACAAGGTGGCGCGCGCCTATGTGCTCTATCGCGAGGAGCGGGCGCGGCAGCGCGCCGAACAGCAGGCAACTAAATCCGCAACGGCATCGAGCGGGCCAATCGTCCACGTCACGCTCGCGGACGGCAGCAAGGTGCCGCTCGACCATGCGCGGCTGGCGATGATCGTCGGCGAGGCCTGCGCCGGGCTCGACGGTGTCGACGCTGCGCCTGTCGTCGCGGAAATCCAGCGCAATCTCTATGACGGCATCAGCCAGGAGGAACTCGCGCTCGCCAGCGTGATGGCAGCGCGTACGCTGGTCGAGCAGGAGCCGAACTACGCCTATGTCAGCGCGCGCCTCTTGCTCGACAAGCTCCGCACTGAAGTGCTGTCCTTCGTGCAGGGCGCGCCAACGACAGCGTCGCAGGCGGACATGGCGGTGCGCTATGGCGAATATTTTCCGGCCTGTATCAAGACCGGCATCAGGGCCGAATTGCTCGATCCCGAACTCGGCCGCTTCGACCTGAACAAGCTGGCCGCGGCACTGAAGCCGGAGCGCGATCTTGCGTTCCAGTTCTTAGGGCTGCAGACGCTTTATGATCGCTATTTCCTGCATGTCCGCGGCCACCGGATTGAATTGCCGCAAGCGTTCTTCATGCGCGTCGCCATGGGGCTTGCACTGCGCGAGATCGATCGGGAGGCGCGCGCGATCGAGTTCTACAATCTCCTGTCCTCCTTCGACTTCATGGCGTCGACGCCGACGCTCTTCAATTCCGGCACGCTGCGGCCGCAATTGTCGTCCTGCTTCCTCACCACCGTTCCTGACGATCTCGACGGCATCTTCAAGTCGATCAAGGACAATGCGCTGCTCGCCAAGTATTCCGGCGGCCTCGGCAATGACTGGACGCGGGTGCGCGGGCTGGGCGCCCATATCAAGGGCACCAATGGCGAGAGCCAGGGCGTCGTGCCGTTCCTTAAAGTCGCCGACGACACCGCGATTGCCGTCAACCAGGGCGGAAAACGCAAGGGCGCGGTCTGTGCCTATATCGAGACCTGGCATATCGACGTCGAAGAATTCCTCGACCTGCGCAAGAACACCGGCGACGACCGCCGCCGCACCCACGACATGAATACCGCCAACTGGGTGCCTGATCTCTTCATGCAGCGCGTCGAGGCCGACGGCGAATGGACGCTGTTCTCGCCGGACGAGACGCCCGATCTGCACGATCTCTACGGCAAGGCCTTTGCCGAGCGTTACGCTTTCTACGAAGACAAGGCCGCGCGCGCCGAGATGCGGGTATCCAAGAAGATCCGTGCCGTCGATCTCTGGCGCAAGATGCTGACCATGCTGTTCGAGACCGGACATCCCTGGATCACCTTCAAGGACCCCTGCAATTTGCGTTCGCCGCAGCGCCACGCCGGCGTGATCCATTCCTCCAATCTCTGCACCGAGATCACGCTCAACACTTCGGATGAGGAGACTGCGGTCTGCAATCTCGGCTCGATCAACCTGCTCAATCACGTCGGCGAGCGCGGGCTCGATACGGCCAGGCTGAAGCGGACGGTCGCGACCGCGATGCGGATGCTCGACAATGTCATCGACATCAATTTCTACACCATTCCCGAGGCGCGGCGCTCGAACCTGCGGCATCGGCCGGTCGGCTTCGGGTTGATGGGATTGCAGGATGCGCTGCACGTGCTGCGGATCCCGCTTGCGTCCGACGCGGCTGTCGCCTTCGCCGATACCAGCATGGAGGCGATCGCTTATCACGCGATCTCGGCTTCCGTCGATCTCGCCGCCGAGCGCGGTCGTTACCCGTCGTTCGAGGGATCGCTGTGGAGCCGGGGCATCCTGCCGATCGATTCGATCGAGCTGCTGGCGGAAGCGCGCGGTGACGTCGCGATGGACCGCTCGCGCACATTGGACTGGGACGGCCTGCGCGAGCGCGTCAAGACGGTCGGCATGCGCAACTCCAATGTGATGGCGATCGCGCCGACGGCGACCATCTCCAACATCTGCGGCGTGGCGCAGTCGATCGAGCCCGCCTACCAGAACCTCTATGTCAAATCCAACATGTCCGGCGATTTCACCGTCGTGAACGCCTTCCTGGTCCGCGACCTCAAGGCGCGCGGCTTGTGGGACGAGGTGATGGTCAGTGATCTCAAATATTTCGATGGCAGCTTAGGTGCGATCGACCGTATCTCTGATGATCTCAAGGCGCTCTATGCGACCGCGTTCGAGATCGACAGCGCCTGGCTGATCGAGGCGGCGGCGCGGCGGCAGAAATGGATCGACCAGTCGCAGTCGCTCAACCTCTATATCGCCAACCCCTCCGGCAAGAAACTCGATGCGCTGTATCGCCTGGCCTGGCAGCGCGGCCTGAAGACGACCTATTATTTGCGCTCGCGCAGCGCCACTCATGTCGAGAAGTCGACGCTGAAGGGCACCGACGGCAAGCTCAACGCAGTCAGCGTAGCTCCCGCGATGTCCAGCGCACCGGACTTGTCCGGCGCCATCGCGTGCTCGATCGACAATCCCGAATGTGAAGCCTGCCAGTGAGCAGCGGAATAAGGAATAACGCCATGCTCGACTGGTCAGAGCCCGCTACGACCGCGCGCCACGCGGTCCCCCTCATGAACGTCGCCGCAGCCGGCAACCAGACCGGCTTAGGTGCGATCGATCGCCATGGCAGCCGTGTCTCGGTCGACGACAAGCGCATGATCAACTGCCGCGCCGACGTCAATCAATTGCTGCCGCTGAAGTACAAATGGGCGTGGGAGAAATATCTCGCCGCCTGCAACAATCACTGGATGCCGACGGAGGTCTCGATGCAAGCGGACATCGCGCTGTGGAAGTCGCGCGACGGCCTGACCGAAGATGAGCGGCGCGCGATCAAGCGCAATCTCGGCTTCTTCGCGGCGTCCGAAAGCCTCGTCGCCAACAACATCGTGCTCGCGATCTATCGCCATCTGACCAATCCGGAGTGTCGGCAGTATCTGTTGCGGCAGGCGTTCGAGGAGGCCGTGCACACCCACACCTTCCAGTACATCGTCGAGAGCTTGGGGCTCGATGAGGGCGAGCTGTTCAACATGTACCGGGAGGTGCCCTCGATCACTGATAAGGCGGCGTGGGCGCTGAAACATACGCAGCATCTCGACGATCCCGACTTCAGGACCGGGACGCCGGAAGCAGACCAGGCGTTCCTGCGCGACCTCGTCGCTTTCTACGTCATCTTCGAAGGCATGTGGTTCTACACCGGCTTCGCGCAGATCCTCTCGCTTGGCCGGCGCAACAAGATGATCGGGATCGCCGAGCAGTATCAGTACATCCTGCGCGATGAATCCATCCACCTGAACTTCGGCATCGACGTCATCAACCAGGTCCGAATCGAGAATCCGCATCTTTGGACGAAGCCCTTCCAGGAGGAGATTCGCGACATGGTGCGGACGGCGGCCGAGCTCGAAGCGGCCTATGGATGGGACACCATGCCGCGCGGTTTTCTCGGACTGAACGCGGCACTTTGTGAAACCTACATGCACTTCATCGCCAATCGCCGTTGCGCCCAGCTTGGGCTCGCGCCGGTATTCGATGAAGCCGACAACCCCTTCCCCTGGATGTCGGAGGCGATGGACCTGAAGAAGGAGAAGAATTTCTTCGAGACCCGCGTGATCGAGTACCAGAACGGGGGTGCCTTAAGCTGGGAGTAACCAAGGTCGCTGGGCCGGGACCCCTCCTTTTTGTGCATTCCAGAAGGCACAAATCCGTCTTGCCAGACGCCATGAATAGGTGTTCAGCTTTTGCAGCGATCTGCGCTCGATCGCCTAAAATAGTGAAGTCTCGTTCGGCCGATCCCGAGCCGGCGGGAGTTTGGGGACGGGAACTGCGCCATGGTCTATCGGCGAACCCATCAGGTGGTAAAGCGGCTGGCCGCCCGGCGCAGCGCCATTTTAGCGGCGGCGCGCGAGGCGGCGGCGGACGGCGGCATGGCTGCGGTGCAGATCGCGCCGGTGGCGGTCCGCGCCCATGTCGCGGCGGGAACCGTCTACCGCTATTTCCCGTCCAAGGCCGACCTGATCTCCGAATTGATCGCCGAGGTCTCGCGCGACGAGCTCGCCGCGATTCGCCGGGCCGCGGATGCCGCGCCCGGGCCGTCCTCGGCGCTGGCCGCCGCGGTCACCACGGTTGCCGTCCATGTGCTGTCGCAGCGCAAGCTCGCCTGGGGCATCCTGGCCGAGCCGGTCGATGTCGATGTCACCGCCTCGCGGCTGGCCAGCCGGCGCGAGATCGCCGGTGAGATCGCCATCCGAATCGATGCCGCGGTGCGCGCCGGCCATCTGCCGGCGCAGGATACCGCGCTTGCCGCCACCGCGCTGCTCGGCGCGCTGCATGAGTCGCTGGTCGGACCGCTCGCGCCCGACAATCTCGACGATCCCGTCAAGCTGCGCGACGCCGTGCAGACCGTGACGCTACTCGCACTGCGCGCCGTCGGCGTCATGGACGCCCGCGCCCGCGGCCTCGTGGTGCAGGCCACCACGCCCGCGAAGGCGCTGGTGGGGGCCTAAGGGCGTTTGCCATCTCTCTACCGTCATTCCGGCGTCCGAAGGACGAGCCCGGAATCCATTTCTCCGCCTACGCCGGCGGCTCGATGGATTCTCTGATGTGCAAATTGCACATCATAGCTCGCGCTTCGCGCGCCCCGGAATGACGGGGAAACCTACTTCTCCGCTTCCCCTTGCGGCGCGACGGAGGCGATGCGGACCATGTTGGTGGTGCCGGGGATGCCGAGCGGGACGCCGGCGACGATGATCACGCGCTGGCCGGCGCGGGCAAAGCCATCCCTGAATGCGATGGAGTTGGCGCGGTCGACCATGTCGTCCTGATCGCGCGCGTCCTCGGCGACGACGCAGTGCACGCCCCACACCACCGAGAGCTTGCGGCCCGTCGCCAAGTTCGGCGTGATCGCAACGACCGGCACCTTGGGCCGTTCGCGCGCGACGCGGATCGCGGTCGAGCCCGATGAGGTCCAGCAGATGATCGCCGAGAGGTCGAGCGTCTCGGCGATCTGGCGCGCGGCATCCGCGATCGCATCGCCGACCGTCGGCTCCGGCTCGGCGCGCTGCGCATTGAGCACGCCGCGATAGGTCGGGTCGCGCTCCACCTCCTCGCCGATGCGGTTCATGGTGGTGACCGCTTCCACCGGATATTTGCCGGCAGCCGATTCCGCCGAGAGCATGATCGCATCCGCGCCCTCATAGACGGCGGTGGCGACGTCGGAGACCTCGGCGCGGGTCGGTACCGGCGCCTGGATCATCGATTCCAGCATCTGGGTTGCGACCACCACCGGCTTGCCGGCGCGCCGCGCCATTCGCGTCATCTGCTTCTGCAGGCTCGGCACGCGCTCTAGCGGCAGCTCCACGCCGAGATCACCGCGCGCGACCATCAGCGCATCGGAGGCATCGATGATGTCGGCCAGCCGGTCGATCGCCTGCGGCTTCTCGATCTTCGCCATCACGGCGGCGCGGCCGCGGATCATCTTCTTGGCCTCATGGACATCCTCGGCGCGCTGCACGAAGGACAGTGCGATCCAGTCGATGCCGGTGGTCAGCGCAGCCTCGAGATCGGCGCGGTCCTTCGGCGTCATCGCCGACACTGGCAGGTCGGTGTCGGGCAGGCTGACGCCCTTGCGGTCCGACATCTTGCCGCCGATCACCACGCGCGTCACCGCGCGGTCGGGCGAGGTCTCTTCCGCAATCAGCCGCACCTTGCCGTCATCGAGCAATAGCGCGTGGCCGGGCCGCAGCGCCGCCAGGATCTCCGGATGCGGGAGGTTGACGCGGGTATTGTCGCCCGGCGTCTTGTCGGAATCGAGCACGAAGCTCTGGCCGTTGTTGAGCTGCACCGAGCCTTCGGCAAAGGCGCCGAGCCGGAGCTTGGGTCCCTGCAGGTCGACCAGGATTCCGATCGGCCGGCCGTAGCTGGACTCGACATTGCGGATGGTCTTCACGAGGTCCCGCATCTTGTCATGCGGGGTGTGGCTCATGTTGATGCGAAAGAGGTCGGCGCCAGCCTCGAACAGCTTGCGAATCATTGCGCTGTCGGAGGAGGCGGGACCCAAGGTCGCGAGGATCTTGATCCGACGCAGTCTTCTCATTGCTTGCTTCCGGGAGGTGCGGCTGGAGGTAGACCAGACGCGCCTGGAGGCGTTCCGCCCGGTGGATTGGGCAGGCCCGGCACTGCGGGAGTCCCCGGTGCGACCCCGCCCGGCATTCCCGGCACCTTCTGCGCCGGCTGCTCGTTGGCTTCCGTCAGTTGTACGGTCCACGCCCGTTGCTCCCCGGTGTCGACCTCGAAGAAGCCGGTGCGGTCATAGCCGCGCGCCAGGCAATTCTCGGTGCCACGAATGGTGAATTCCTTGTCGCGCGAGCACATGAAGGCCTGGCCAGACCATTCGCCGCCGCGGTCATAGTCGAGCGCGTAGATGTAATAATAGCGCGCGACCAGATTGCCCCGCAGCAGGGTCTCGCAGGAGCGCGAAGAGATGTTCCACCAGCCCTCGGTGGTCCAGCCCTCGGCGTCCTTGTAGCCGAGCGCGATGCCGACCCGGCTGGCGGTATTGTTGCAGAGCCGGAAATCGGCCGCAGCCGGGCTGGTCCACAGGCACGCCGCCGCAAGCGCGAGCACGGGCAGAAGACCGGCAAGCAGACGAGGGGGGATGCGCAGGGAATCCAGTACGATCATGAGGCGAAGCTACACCGAATCATTGACGATTTCGCGTGGCTCGGCGGCGCCTGTCAACGGAAGGCAGGCGGACTTCTGCCATCGAAAACCGCCGGTCCCACCCGATTTCATGCTGTTTTGCGCAGCGATGTGGCAAAATCTGTGACGAATCCCACCTGATATCAATATGGTGGGAATCACAAACCGGGATGACGGCCCATGACCATTGACGACAAGACCAAGACCGAGCTGGAAGCCGCCGTTTTCCGGCGCCTGGTGCAGCATTTGCAGAGCCGTACCGACGTCCAGAACATCGACCTGATGAACCTCGCCGGATTCTGCCGGAATTGCCTCTCCAACTGGATGAAGGAAGAGGCCGATGCCAAGGGTGTGGCTGTTAGCAAGGACGAGAGCCGCGAGGCCGTCTACGGCATGCCCTATGAGGAGTGGAAGGCAAAATACCAGGGCACGGCGACGCCGGAGCAACTGGCCGCGATGAAGAAGGCCCACCCCGGGCATTGAGGCATACGCATTCCGCCATTCCGGGGCGTCCGAAGGACGAACCCGGAATCTCGAGATTCTCCGATGCGCAATTGCGCATCGTCGTTCAATGCTGCGCATTGCCCCGGAATGACGGTGGTTGCGGGTAACGCCAGCATCTCCTGTGGGCGCGCTGTGGATGAGCGCGACGTTTCCTTGACGGGAGCCGTCCCAAACTTGAGGGTCATTTCCGACACGCGATCCGTGAGGAGCGCATACCGCCAAGACGCCTCAACAGGACGCCTCAACACCAGTTCCATTTCAGGAGTACCCGATGGCCACCTCCGCAGCCGTCAAAGAAGAACCCGCGACCCGATTCGCAAAGGACCAGCTCAAGGCCATCATCGAACGCATCGAACGGCTGGAAGAAGAAAAGAAGGCGATCTCGGACGACATCCGCGACGTCTATGCCGAGAGCAAGGGCAACGGATATGACGTCAAAGCCCTGCGCACCATCGTGCGCCTGCGCAAGCAGGACCCGAACGAGCGCCAGGAGCAGGAGACGATCATCGAGACCTACATGCAGGCGCTGGGGATGATCTGAGGCGCTGGTCCGGCCGCACAACTCTCGTCGTCCCGGGCAAGCGCGACCCAGGACGACACCGTCATTGCGAGGAGCAAAGCGACGAAGCAATCCATGTCTTCAAGTGGTGGCATGGATTGCTCCGCTTCGCTCGCAATGACGGGGAGGCTTCTGATTCAATTGTCGAACAGCGATCTGGGGCTGCACTGCGGCGGGCTTCGCCCGCGCGGAGACGACATCGGAATCGTGAAAGGCTACGGAAAGCTCAGCGCAGCGCGGCGGTGCGGACGACGAAGGACGTCGTCGATAGCGTTGCGGTGGCCGAGCCGGTGAAGCTGTCGCAGCTCATGCCCAGCATCGGATCGTTCGAGAAGGTCATGTTGACCGCGGCCTGCGGCTTGACGAAATGGGCGCGCATCAAGGTCATGTCGGTATCGCCGAGCACGGTGGTCTGCATGGCGTTGCTGGCGCTCGGCGCCAGCATGACCACGCGCATCCAGAGATCGTTGCCCTTGGCGGCGGAGATGCGTGTCGAGGTCGAGATCACGCTGCCCTGACCCTGCGTGCCCTTGGCGACCACGGTGTTGATCTCGCTCGCGACGGCCCCGGCATTGCGGGTCGGTCGGGCGCTGCGCGGGACTGGCGCAGAGGCGGCGACGATATTGTTGCGGTCAACAGGCGCGTTGGCCGGGGCATAGGCGAGCGCCTTGTTGAAATTCTCCGACACGCTGGCAGTGGCCTGCGGATCGGCGGCGCCGACCGCCTCGCGCGCCTTGAGCGCTGCGATCTGCGCGGCTGTCGCCTGTTTCGCTGCCGGTAGATCGTCGCCCCAGAAGCCGCGGGCATTGATGATGTCAGCAGGCGTCTCGGGTTTCGGCTCGGACTTCTCGGCTGGCGCCGGCGCAGCCGGCTTCGCCTTTGCCGCCGGGACGATCTGGGCGTCGGCCGCGGCGAGCTGGATGGTCGAGGCGAATTGCGGTTTTGCGCGCGGCATCGGTACGGGGTCGGCCGGCTTCGAATCGGCAGATTTGGCGGAAGCCAGGACGGGCGCGGGCTTCTCGGCGGCAGCCGGCGCCGCGCCCTCGTCGTCCTCGTCGCTGCCGGCAGCCGATTTGCCCGTGAACAGCGCGGTCAGGAAGCCGCCGATCTTGTTGCCGCCGGACGAGGAGCCATCGCCGTTGCCGCGCCGCTCGATGTCGGCGCGGGCAAGCTCATACCCCTTCAACGGGGTGCCGTCGGATGGGACGTGGACGGTGCGGCCGTCCGGGAACACCCTTGCCAATTGGTCGTGCGTCATGCGCGGCCAGTGGCGAATCGACCCGGTGTCGAGGTGAACAAAAGGCGAGCCGGAGGTCGGATAGAAACCGACACCGCCACGCTGTAGGCGCAGGCCGGCATAGCGGATCTGCTCGAGCGGCACGCCGGGAATGTAGAAATCCATCGCATGCCCCAGCATGTGCTGGCTGAAGCGCGCCACCCCGGAGGAGCGGCGGCGGAGCATGGCGTTAGTAGCGGGAGAGCGGTAGGAGGAGATGATGTTGATCGGCTGCTTGCCGTCGACATCGCGATAGACTTCCCAGAGGATGTCGAAGAGCCGACGATCCATCGTGGTCTCGTCCTGGGTGCGCCAGTCGCGCAGGTAATGATTGAGCTTCTTCAACGCGTCTTCGTCGTAGCGGCCGTCGCGCTTGAAGGTGATGGTGAGGTCTTCGTTCGAATGGGTGTGGTGGAAGGAGAGGGTGCGAGTCTCGTTCAGGGCGGCGGCGTCGTGAACCGATCCGGCGCCTGCGAGCAGCAATAGCGACGTCAGCCCGACCTGACATCCGGCTTTCGGGAAAGACAGCAGTTTATAGTGGCGTGTGCGGACAGCCAGCACCGATGAGCCCACCCAATCGTCGAGCGTTCGACCTTATCTTTCGCAGACCCCGGCGAAAGGCGGTGAACGCATTCTTAAAGCGGGACGGTTAACCGAGATTTACCATCCCGTTTCCCAAGTTGAACTCAACCTAAACTGTTGACTGTGGCGAAAAAGAGCCGCCAGCGGTACCAGATGAATAATGGTTAATGTAAACGATCCCGCCGCATGGCGGGATCGTTGATTTTGCTCAGGAATCTGGCGCGCTCAGGGAGCGGTAAATTAACGGGTGAACACCCCGCGCGGTTGTCCGCGTCCAATCGGAGCGGGCGGCACCGGCTGGCCGCCGCCGAACAGCCGTTCAAAGAAGTTCAGGCCGGAATTGGTGTTCTCGCTGGCGATGCTGACGCCGGGCGGCAGGCTGTTGCGGCTCGGGCGCGAATAGTTCGGCTGCGCATGCGCCACCACTGATTCGAGGTCCTTGCCGCGGTTGTTCTTAAGCAGCGCCAGCATGGCGCCGTCGCGGCCATAGACGTCTTTGCGGAATTGCAGCTTGCCGGCGTCGTCCACGAACGCGGTCTGATAGGTGATGTTGACCGGGATCGGGGTCGGGAATTTCAGGTCGATCTCGCTCGAGCCATACATGCTGCGGATTCGCTCGGGCGTCCAACGCTCGTCCGTCATCGTGATGTTGAGCAGCACGGAAGCGTACTGGTCCGGGTTCTGCACGCGCATGCAGCCATGGCTGAAGGCGCGCTCTTCCCTGCCGAACAGGTTCTTGTCCGGCGTGTCGTGCTGATAGACCAGGAACTTGTTCGGGAAGTTGAAGCGGATGCGTCCGAGCGCATTCGCTTCACCCGGCGGCTGCGAGATGTGAATCGAGCCGTCGCGGCCGTATTCGAGCCGCAGGCCCATCCGCTGCAGCACGGTCGGATCCTGCTGCAGGGCCGGCAGATATTCATTGTAGATGATCGACGGCGGCACGTTCCAGGTCGGGTTCACCGTGATGTACTTCATCGTCTCGGTCAGAAGCGGGGTGGCGTGCTGCCCCGGCTTGCCGGTTACGACGCGCGTGGTCCAGACCGGTGCACCGTTCTGCATCACCCGCAGTGTGTAGTCGGGGATGTTGAGGATGACATAGGCGTTGCCGAGGGACGCCGCGCCAAGCTGGCGCGGCAGCCAGCGCCAGCGCTCCATGTTGACGATAACGGTGTCGATCTGTCGGTCGCGCTTCGGGCTGTTGATCGCCTTCACGGTACGGTCGTCGAGCACGCCGGTGGGCTTCAGCTCGACGCTCCGTTGGAATTTGCGCACGGCTTCGGCGACCTTGGCATCGTAACGCGTATCGTCCGGATTCTCGGCAACGCCGAGCTTGGCGCGGAGCTGCGGCACGCGCGGATCTTCCGGCGCCTCGCCCGGCTGCTTCTTGGTGGCGGCCTTGTAGGCCAGCGTGGGCCCTTCGGCGATCTGGATCACCGGGCCGTCGCCCTGACCGCGCAGCTCGGCGAGCTTGGCCTTGAGCTCACGGTAGAGCTTGTGCGGCGGGTTGTAGCTGTCGAGCGCGGCGGAGGCGTCCTTGGCGCCGGTCACGTTGGCGAGGACTTCCGACGGATCGATCGGGTGCTCGGGATAGAGGATGTCGGCCGAGACCTGCGACCAATGCATCCGGCCGCTCTGGGCCTGGCGCGCATAGTCGAGCATGCTGGCGACGAGCTTCAGCTCGGCATCCGCCAGCGCGTCGGGCGAGGACAAGGCCAAGGCAAACTCCGGCACCGGATAGTCTTCCGGGTTGAGGCCATCGGAGGCGGCGTCCTTGAGCCGCGCGATCACGCCCTTGCCGGTTGCGGTCAGCTTGCCGCCTTGCGTGAATACCGGCGCATAGTCGCGCGCCGAGTAGAACTTCTCGACCGCGGCGCGCTCGTTCTTGCGGTCGAAGGTGCGCAGCGTCTTGCTGGCCAGCGTCTCGCGCAGCTTGTCGGCAACCGGCTGATCTTCCGCCGGCACGTTGCTCGCAGCCTTGACCGGCTCCTTGGCGGGCTCGGCAGCAGGCGCGTTGGCGGTCGCCGGGGCAGGCGCAGTGACGGTTGCAGGAGCGGCGGGCGCGGCTGAAGGGGTCACCGTGGCGGTGTCGTTCTTGACCGGCTCCTTCGGTGTGTCCTTGGGCGCGTCCTTTGCCACATCGCTCGGCTTCGGCTCGGCGGCGGGCGCGGTGACGACATCGGCCGGCTTGGATTCCAGCTTGGGCTCTGCGGTCTTGGTGGCGGCGTCGGGTTCGCTCGACGTGATGGCGTCCTTGGTCGCATCCGGCACCGAAGCGGTGGTGTCCAGCTTGATATCGGCTGCGGTCGGCGGCGGAACGTTGGCAGGCTCGGGACGCGGGATTGCGGCGTCGATCGCGAGTTCTGCGGCACTCGCGCGTGGCGTGTCCGATTGGGCCAGCGCCGAGGTCGCGGCGACCGTCAGGAACGTCGCGGCGACGGCCATCAGCACGCGGTCGAATCCGGTTCGGCCTTTCGAACAGTCTCGCATCGTCACTCCCCCTGGGGCGAACTGCCCGGCATTGGAACAGTTCTCAAATCATGGTCCTGGAGCCTGATGACGCTTCGTAGAGCCGTCATCACGCTCGATTCGTTCGAGCATAATCTTCCCGGATCATGCTCTGAGATTGCGCGGAAGCGCCGGCCTCACTCGATCAAAACTCATTCACGCCTGCACGCAACAAATCAACGCAGACGATATAGACGCCCCTTTCATGCAGCCAGCGCCATGCGGGGCAACTCACGACAAACTGACCTTGATCAACCACTTGCACTCGATCTTGCGCGATTTTTGCCACGCTGCACCCCGTTTGTCTGTCACCCCCAAGCCACGGTTCAATAGGTTCCGGACTGAGCATGCGAAGCCTCGGCCCAATGCCCGCTCTGGGGCATAAATGCCGATCGGCTCAATTGGTGCCGCCGGTGCCGTCGGCGGAGTCATTTGCCGCGGCCTCGTCGATCTTGCGATAGAGCGTCGAGCGGCCGATCTTCAGGCGCCGCGCAACCTCCGACATCTGCCCGCGATAATGCGAGATCGCGAAGCGGATGATCTCGTTCTCCATCTCTTCCAGTGGCCGCACATCGCCGCTGCTGGTCAGCATCGAGAGATTGCCGGTGGCAGGCAGCGGCGCAATGGGTATTTCGCTACCCGATACCATCGCGGGCGCCGTGGACGGGGCGACGATCAGCGGCTCGCCATGCGTCGGGGCTGGGTCAGCAAGTGGATGCGCGGCGACTTGCGGGAAGTCGGCGAGGTCAAGCTGGTCGCCATCGCTCATGACCACGGCGCGATACACCGTGTTTTCGAGCTGGCGGATGTTGCCGGGCCAATCGAGCTGCGAAAGATGCGCCATCGCCTCGCCGCTGATGCCGGTGATGTTGCGGTTTTCCTCGGCGTTGAAGCGCGCGAGGAAATGCCGCAGCAGATGCGGGATGTCCTCGCGCCGTTGCCGCAGCGGCGGAATCGTCAGCGGCAGGACGTGCAGGCGATAGAACAGGTCCTCGCGGAATTGGCCGGCCTTCACCAGCTCGAGCAGTTTGCGGTTGGTGGCGGAAATGATGCGGACGTCGACCTTCACGGGCTTGCGGCCGCCGACGGCTTCCACCGTGCCCTCCTGCAGCGCGCGCAACAGCTTCACCTGTGCGGTCAGCGGCAGTTCGCCGACTTCGTCGAGGAAGAGCGTGCCGCCATGGGCTTCGACGAACTTGCCCATATGGCGTTCGGTGGCGCCGGTGAAGGCGCCCTTCTCGTGGCCGAACAGGATCGACTCCACGAGATTGTCGGGGATCGCACCGCAGTTCACCGCAACGAAAGGCTTCGATTTGCGCTCGCTGCTGCCGTGGATGGCGCGGGCGAACAATTCCTTGCCGACGCCGGATTCGCCTTCGATCAACACCGGAATGGCTGATGAAGCGGCCTTCTGCGCGGTGCGCAGCACGCTTGTCATGGCTTCGCTGCGGGTGATGACGTCGGTGAACGTGAGCCGCCCCTCGCGGCTGTGGCGGATGCGCTGCAATTCACCCTTGAGTGCAGAAGTGTTCAGCGCATTGCGCAAGGATACCTGCAGCCGCTCGAAGCCGACCGGCTTGACGACGAAATCCTGGGCGCCGGCGCGCATCGCCGAGACCACATTGTCGATGCCGCCATGCGCGGTCTGCACGATGACGGGGACGTTCAAACCAGCGTCACGAATCTTTGCGAGCACGCCGAGGCCGTCGAGGCCGGGCATCACGAGATCGAGCACGACCGCATCGATGGTCTGGCTTTCCTGGGCGGTGAGTGCGGCGATGGCATCATCGCCGCTATCGACTACGAGGGGCTGGTAGCCGCATTTTTGCACCATGTTTTCAACCAGACGGCGCTGTACTGCGTCATCATCGGCAATCAAAATGGTGGCAGCCATGGTTTTCCCCGCACGTTACGCTTATCTGTCTCGAATCGGGGCACTCTCGCCGAAGCCGATTAACGCCCTCTTAAACGTTGCCCACCCCCGCACATTTCGCCGCCGCATCTCCGATTGAACACAGGTTACCGCCAAGATGACCTCGCGCTCCTCCGCTCTCCGCAAACCCACCCAACGCAAGCCGGCCAAGGCCAAATCCGCTGCCAACAAGTCCGCCGCGAAGAAGGTCGTGGGCAAAACCGGCAAATTGCCGGAATGGAATCTCGCCGACCTCTATTCCGGGATCGACGCGCCGGAAGTCGCGCGCGACCTGGCGAAGATGGATGCAGATTGCGTCGCGTTTGAGACCGACTACAAGGGCAAGCTTGCGGAACATACGGCCCGGGAAGATGGCGGAAAGTGGCTCGCCGAGGCCGTGCGACGCTATGAAGCGATCGACGACCTCGCCGGCCGGCTCGGCTCCTTTGCCGGCCTCGTGCATGCCGGCGACAGCGTCGATCCCGCGATCACGAAATTTTACGGCGATGTTTCAGAGCGCCTGACGGCGGCCTCGACGCACCTCCTGTTCTTCGCGCTTGAGCTCAACCGCATTGACGATGATGTGATCGAGCGCGCGATGCAGGCCGAAGAGCTCGCGCATTACCGGCCCTGGATCGAAGATCTGCGCAAGGAGAAGCCGTATCAACTCGAGGATCGCATCGAGCAGCTTTTCCACGAGAAGTCGCAGAGCGGCTATTCCGCCTGGAACCGGCTGTTCGACCAGACCATCGCCGGCCTGCGTTTCAAGGTCGGCGCCAAGGAGCTCGCGATCGAGCCGACGCTCAACTTCCTGCAGGACCGCGATGGCGCAAAGCGCAAGGCGGCGGCGGAAGCGCTGGCGAAAACCTTCAAGGCCAATGAGCGCACGTTCGCGCTGGTCACCAACACGCTCGCCAAGGACAAGGAGATTTCCGACCGCTGGCGCGGCTTCCAGGATGTCGCGGATTCCCGCCATCTCAACAACCGCGTCGAGCGCGAGGTGGTGGACGCGTTGGTCGCGTCCGTGCGCGCTGCCTATCCGAAGCTGTCGCACCGCTACTACCGGCTGAAGGCGGGCTGGTTCAAAAAGAAGAAGCTGCCGCATTGGGACCGCAACGCGCCATTGCCCTTTGCCGCGACCGGCACGATTGCCTGGCCCGAGGCGCGGAGCATGGTGCTGACCGCCTATCGCGGCTTTTCCACCGATATGGCCGCGATCGCCGAGCGCTTCTTCACCGACCGCTGGATCGATGCGCCGGTGAGGCCGGGCAAGGCCCCAGGCGCCTTCTCGCATCCGACCACGCCGTCGGCGCACCCTTACGTGCTGATGAACTACCAGGGCAAGCCGCGCGATGTCATGACGCTGGCGCATGAGCTCGGCCATGGCGTGCACCAGGTGCTGGCGGCAAAGAACGGCCCCCTGATGGCGCCGACACCGCTGACGCTTGCGGAGACCGCAAGCGTGTTCGGGGAGATGCTGACCTTCAAGCGCCTGTTGTCCGAGACCAAGAGCGCCAAGCAGCGCCAGGCGCTGCTCGCCGGCAAGGTCGAGGACATGATCAACACCGTGGTGCGGCAGATCGCGTTCTATTCGTTCGAGCGCGCGGTGCACACCGAGCGCAAGAACGGCGAATTGACCGCCGAGCGGATCGGCCAGATCTGGCTTTCCGTGCAGACCGAGAGCTTAGGGCCGGCGATCGAGATCAAGCCGGGCTACGAGAATTTCTGGATGTACATTCCGCATTTCATCCATTCGCCCTTCTACGTTTACGCCTATGCGTTCGGCGATTGCCTGGTGAACTCGCTCTACGCGGTCTACGAGCACGCCTCCGAGGGCTTTGCGGAACGCTATCTCGACATGCTCGCAGCCGGCGGAACCAAGCACTATTCGGAACTGCTCAAGCCGTTCGGCCTGGATGCCAAGGACCCGAAATTCTGGGACGGCGGGCTGTCGGTGATTTCAGGCATGATCGACGAGCTTGAGGCGATGGGCTGAGGGAAGGCCGTACAACTTCTGTTGAACGGGATCTCCGGCTCCGTTATCATTGCGTATAACGGAGCGTTGTCATGAGCGACCAACCAGACAATCCGCCGAACCCTCGCGGCAAGGTGATCGCCACGGTGGAGATCAAGAAGATCGGCAATTCCTCCGGGATCATTCTGCCGAAGGACGTGATGGCGCGCATGCAGATCAGCGTCGGCGATACGCTCTACGCCACGCTGACCCCTGACGGCGGATTCCGCCTGACGCGGTACGATCCGGATTTCGAGAAGGCGATGGAAGTCGCGCGCCGCGGCATGAAGCGCTACCACAACGCCTTGGCGGAACTTGCCAAATGAGTGAGCCGTTCTGGCTCACCCGGCAGATGATCGAAGCGATCCACGACGAGCAGCTCGCGATCTATGGCGGGGCGAGCGGCCTCCGCGACGAAGGCATGCTGCAATCGGCATTGGACCGGCCGAGGAACAAATGGTCCTACGAGCACGCCGAACTGGCTGACATGGCGGCGGCCTATGCCTTTGGCATTGCGCGCAACCATCCATCCGTCGATGGCAACAAGCGCGACTCGCTGCTTGCGCTCTACACTTTCCTCGGCGTGAACGGCATCGATTTCGATGTGCCGGAGGCCGAGGCGGCCGCCATGATCCTCGCCCTCGCCGCAGGCGAGGTGGACGAAGAGGGCCTCACCCGCTGGATCCGGGATAATTGGCGTTCCGAATGAGGCGATAGGCGAGGCGGCGTTGCCCTGTCCGCGGCTTTGCGCTATGGCACGCTTGAAAATCAGACGTTTGATGACTGGGGACAAGGATGGCGAACCATAGCGAAGTGGCTTACACCACTGCCGACGGCAACGACTACATCGAGCATGAGCGGACCTACGAAGGCTTCATCGCGCTGGTCAAATACGGCACCGCGACGGTCGCCCTCATTCTCATCCTGATGGCCTTCTTCCTGCTCTGACCTCTCGCCGGCTGCGCCGCCAATGCCGGCGGTGCTCAAAAAAATTGCATTCAAACCGGTCCCAAAACCGGTATCCAACGTTGCGGGAGTAACGCTAAGTTTGCTTGCGTGCGCTGTCCCGCGCCGCCGGAGGCCTTATGAAGATTGCCGTTGCCAAGGAAATCGACCCGTCCGAGCCGCGGGTCGCCGCATCCCCTGACACTATCAAGAAACTCAAGGCGCTCGGTGCAGAGGTCGCGGTCGAGCCGGGCGCGGGCATCAAGTCGGGCTTGCCGGATTCGGAATTCACTGCCGTCGGCGCCACCGTGAGCGCCGATGCGGTGAAAGATGCCGATATCGTCATCAAGGTGAAGCGGCCGGAGGCGTCCGAACTCTCGAAATACAAGCGCGGCGCGCTCGTCATCGCCATCATGGACCCCTACGGCAATGACGCTGCGCTGAAGGCGATGGCGGATGCCGGTATTTCGGCCTTTGCGATGGAGTTGATGCCGCGCATCACCCGTGCGCAGGTCATGGACGTTTTGTCGTCGCAGGCGAACCTTGCCGGTTACCGCGCGGTGATCGAGGGCGCCGAAGCCTTCGGCCGCGCCTTTCCGATGATGATGACCGCGGCTGGCACCGTACCCGCCGCGAAAGTGTTCATCATGGGCGTCGGCGTCGCGGGGCTGCAGGCGATCGCGACCGCGCGCCGGCTGGGGGCCATCGTCACCGCGACCGACGTGCGTCCGGCGACGAAGGAGCAGGTGGAGAGCCTTGGCGCCAAATTCCTCGCGGTCGAGGACGAGGAGTTCAAGAACGCGCAGACCGCGGGCGGCTACGCCAAGGAAATGTCCAAGGAGTACCAGGCCAAGCAGGCCGCGCTCACCGCCGAGCACATCAAGAAGCAGGATGTCGTGATCACGACGGCGCTGATCCCAGGCCGCCCGGCCCCCAAGCTCGTCTCCGCGGACATGGTCAAATCGATGCGGCCCGGTTCGGTGCTGGTCGATCTCGCCGTCGAACGTGGCGGCAATGTCGAGGGCGCGAAGGCGGGTGAGATCGTCGACGTCGATGGCATCAAGATCGTCGGCTACACCAATGTTGCCGGCCGCGTCGCCGCCTCCGCCTCCGGTCTCTATGCCCGCAACCTGCTCGCCTTCATCGAGACGCTGGTCGACAAGGCGAACAAGGCGCTTGCCGTCAATTGGGACGACGAACTGGTGAAAGCCACCGCGCTGACCAAGGACGGCGCCGTCATCCACCCGAACTTCCAGCCGAAAGCCTAAGGAGAGAAGCCATGGAGCATATCGCGCAGGCCGTCGATCCCTTCGTATTCCGGCTTTCCATTTTCGTGCTTGCCGTGTTCGTCGGCTATTTCGTGGTGTGGTCGGTGACCCCCGCGCTGCATACGCCGCTGATGAGCGTCACCAACGCGATCTCCTCGGTGATCGTGGTCGGCGCGCTGCTCGCGGTCGGCGTCGGCATGATCTCGAGCGGCTCGGGTTGGGCGCGTGGCTTCGGCTTCGTGGCGCTGATCTTCGCCTGCGTGAACATCTTCGGCGGCTTCCTTGTCACCCAGCGCATGCTGGCGATGTACAAGAAGAAGTCCAAGTAAGCGGCCACCTCGGGGAAGAGGCAAACGGGGACCTGAGATGAACGCCAATCTCTCTGCATTGTTGTATCTCGTGGCGGGTGTGCTGTTCATCCTGTCGCTGAGGGGGCTGTCGAGCCCCGCCACCTCGCGGCAGGGCAACCTGTTCGGCATGATCGGCATGGCGATCGCGATCGGCACCACGCTCGCGAGCCATCCGCCGGCGGACGGCGTCGCCTGGCTGCTCGTCGTACTTGGTGTCGCCATTGGCGGTGCGATCGGCGCCGTGATCGCGCGGCGGGTGCCGATGACCTCGATGCCCGAACTGGTCGCCGCCTTCCACTCGCTGGTCGGCATGGCCGCGGTGCTGGTCGCCGCCGGCGCGTTCTATGCGCCCGAGGCCTTCGACATCGGCACGCCCGGCAACATCCACACCCAGAGCCTGATCGAGATGTCGCTCGGCGTCGCGATCGGCGCGCTGACCTTCACCGGCTCGGTGATCGCGTTCCTGAAACTGTCGGCGCGGATGAGCGGCGCACCGATCCTCCTGCCGTTCCGTCACCTCATCAACATCGCGCTCGCTTTGGCGCTGGTGTTCTTCATCGTTGGCCTCGTGCTGTCGGGCAGTGCGGTCGACTTCTGGCTGATCACCATCATCGCGCTGGTGCTCGGCGTGCTGATGATCATCCCGATCGGCGGCGCCGACATGCCGGTCGTGATCTCGATGCTGAACTCCTATTCCGGCTGGGCCGCGGCCGGCATCGGTTTCACGCTCGGCAATTCGGCGCTGATCATCACCGGCGCGCTGGTCGGCTCCTCCGGCGCGATCCTGTCCTACATCATGTGCCACGCGATGAACCGGTCCTTCATCTCGGTCATCCTGGGCGGCTTCGGCGGCGAGACCGCGGCGGCGGGCGGCGGGACCGGCGAGCAGAAGCCGGCCAAGCTTGGCTCGGCTGATGATGCCGCCTTCATCATGAAGAACGCCTCGAAGGTCATCATCGTGCCCGGTTACGGCATGGCGGTGGCGCAGGCCCAGCACGCGCTGCGCGAAATGGCCGACATCCTGAAGAAGGAAGGCGTCGAGGTGAAGTATGCGATTCACCCGGTCGCGGGCCGCATGCCCGGCCACATGAACGTGCTGCTGGCCGAAGCCAACGTGCCCTATGACGAGGTGTTCGAACTGGAGGACATCAACTCCGAATTCGCCCAAGCCGACGTCGCTTTCGTGATCGGCGCCAATGACGTCACCAACCCGGCTGCGGAAGAGGACAAGACCTCGCCGATCTACGGCATGCCGGTGCTGCAGGTGTGGAAGGCCGGCACGGTGATGTTCATCAAGCGCTCGCTGGCCTCAGGCTATGCCGGCATCGACAATCCGCTGTTCTATCGTGACAACACCATGATGCTGCTCGGCGATGCCAAGAAGGTGACCGAGAGCATCGTCAAGGCGATGTGAGGCCGTTTGCGGGCAGCGATGCTCGTCCTGAAATGGCTCCTGATCCTCGCTGCAGTCGGTTATCTCGGAGCGCTCGCGCTGCTGTTCGTCAAGCAGCGCGAGATGCTGTTTCCGATTCCGACGCGGGAGCGAACCTCACCGGAAGCCGCCGGCTTTCCTGAAGCCGAGGAACATGTCCTCACCGCAGGCGATGGCGAAAGGGTCATCGTCTGGCACGTGCCGGCAAAGCCCAGCCGTCCCGTGATCCTGTACTTTCCCGGCAATGGCGATTTTCTCGCGGGACGAGTCAGCCGTTTCCGCGCGATGACGTCTGACGGTACCGGCCTGGTCGCGCTCTCCTACCGCGGCTATGCCGGCTCGAGCGGGTATCCGAGCGAGCGCGGCATTCTGCAGGACGCCGCTGCAGCTTACGCCTTCACCGCGGCGCGCTATGCCGCGGAACGAATTGTCGTCTGGGGATTTTCACTCGGCACCGGCGTTGCGGTCGCGCTGGCTTCTGACCAGCCGATCGGCAAGTTGATCCTGGAGGCGCCCTATACCTCGACGGTCGACATTGCTGGTGCGGCATTCCCGCTCGTGCCGGTGCGCTGCCTGATGCGGGATCAGTTCCGTTCCGACGAACGCATTGCGCGCGTCACAGCGCCGCTGCTCGTCATGCACGGCACCGACGATCCCGTGATTCCGATCGTCTTCGGAGAGCGTCTGTTCACAATCGCGCATGAGCCGAAGCGGCTCGTTCGCTTTGCTGGCGGCGGCCACGACAATCTCGATTATTATGGCGCGATCGAAACGGTGCGGCAGTTCATTGGCGGTTCGTAGGTGTGGAATGAAGAAATGGCGTGGTGTGCTCCTCCTGTCGACGTTGGTGCTGCTGCCGGAACAGGCGCGCGCAGCGGCAGCGCTCGACGGCGCGGCGATGACCTGGCCATTTGCGCTTCCTTTCGCTGGTCTGCTGCTGTCGATCGCGCTCGGGCCGCTGCTGTTTCCGAAATTCTGGCATCACCATTACGGCAAGATCGCCGCTGGCTGGTCCTTTCTGACGCTCGCCTCGCTCGTCTGGTTCGCCGGAGGTGCAGCCATGCTGGAGAGCTTCGTGCATGCGATGCTCGGGGAGTATCTGAGCTTCATCGTGCTGCTGTTCGCGCTCTATACGGTTGCCGGCGGGATCTTGGTGACCGGCGACCTGAGGGGCACGCCGTGGACCAATACGTCCGTTCTTGCAGTGGGTACGATGATGGCCAGCGTCGTCGGCACCACCGGTGCCGCCATGATCCTGATCCGCCCGTTGATCCGCGCCAACCTGTTGCGGCCCCATAACGCGCACGTCATCGTGTTCTTCATCATTCTCGTTGCCAATGTCGGCGGCGCGCTCAGCCCGCTCGGCGATCCGCCACTGTTCGTCGGTTTCCTGCACGGCGTCGAGTTCTTCTGGACCACGAGGAACATCTGGTTGCAGACCGCGATCGTGGCCGGCATCCTCCTGCTCGTCTTTGTCGTGCTCGATCTCTGGCTCTTCCGCAAAGAGCCATCAGCTCCACCCGGCGGAGCGTCGCCGATCCGCCTTCGCGGCCTGATCAATCTGGTGCTGATCGCCGCAATCATTGCCAGCATCCTGATGTCGGCGACCTGGCGGCCAGGAATTGCCTTCGACGTTCTCGGCACCAGGCTGGAGCTGCAGAATCTGGTGCGAGACGGCCTTCTGATCGCAATCGCGCTGCTTTCGCTATGGCTCACGCCGGACGAACACCGCGAGGCCAACGGCTTCAACTGGGAGCCGATCCGGGAGGTCGCGAAATTGTTTGCCGCCATCTTCACCGCGATCATCCCGGTGCTGGCGATGCTCCATGCCGGGCGTGACGGCTCGTTCGCCTGGCTGTTGTCCGCGGTCACCGAACCGAACGGCGCTCCACGGGAGGTTCCCTATTTCTGGTTCACCGGATTGATGTCGGCGTTCCTCGACAATGCTCCGACCTATCTGCTGTTCTTCGAGGTCGCCGGCGGCGACCCGCAGCGGTTGATGGGGGAATTGTCGGGGACGCTGGCGGCGATTTCCATGGGTGCGGTCTACATGGGGGCGCTCACCTACATCGGAAACGCACCGAACTTCATGGTGGCGGCGATCGCGAACGAGCGTGGCATCAAGATGCCGAGCTTCTTCGGCTATCTCTTCTTTGCGGGTTGCGTGTTGATACCACTGTTCCTGCTTCTCACATTTCTGCCGATCGCCCCTGTTCTCAGCGTTCACTGAGTGCCATATGCTGGAACTCCTTTGAGCGGCGGAAGGGGAGTTCATGAGCGCACATGGTCCGATGCCCCATACGGCATGGATTTTCCCCGCGCTGGCGATGGGATTGTTCGCTGCGGCGACAGCCGTCGGATGGGTGTTTAGCCCATCTCTCGGCGGATGGCTGCTGGCCGCGATCCTGCTGGCCATCCTGTTCGGCACGGTGTTCGCTGCGGTTCATCACGCGGAGGTGATCGCCGAAGAGGTCGGAGAGCCTTTCGGCACATTGGTGCTGACGCTCGCGGTGACGATCATTGAAGTGGCGCTGATCACGACGATCATGCTGGGTGACAAGCCGCAGCCGGCGCTGGCCCGTGACACTGTGTTTGCGGTTGTGATGATCGTTTGTAACGGTCTCGTTGGGCTGTGCATCTTCATCGGCGGGTTGCACTACCGCGAGCAGGATTTCCAGGTTACCGGCGCCAACGTTTATCTCAGCGTGTTGTTCGTATTGGCGACGATAACGCTGATCATGCCAAATTATACATTGGCGACGCCCGGGCCGGTCTATTCGGCGATGCAACTCGGATTTGTCGACATTGTCACGCTCGCCCTCTACGGTGTCTTTCTCTACATCCAGACCATGCGGCACCGCGATTACTTCGTGGCCGAGTCCGCAAATGATGCTGAGGCGCCGAAGATGTCATCGGGCGCCGTGCTGGCGCTCAGCATTCCGTTGCTGCTGGTCTCGCTTCTCGCCGTCGTGCTGCTGTCAAAGAAGTTCTCGCTCGTCATCGATGCCACCGCAGCGATGATCGGTGCGCCGCCCGCCTTCGCGGGTCTCGTGGTCGCGCTTCTCATCCTCATGCCGGAAGGCGTTGCCGCGGCTTCGGCCGCCCGCAACAATGATTTGCAGAAGAGCATCAATCTTGCGCTCGGGTCATCGCTTGCCACGATCGGGTTGACGATCCCCGCGGTCGGCGTCGCCACCTACCTGCTGGGCAAGGAGCTTGTCCTCGGGCTCAACGCCCAGAGCACGGTGCTGTTGTTCTTGACCTTCCTCTTGAGCATGCTGACCTTCGGCACAGGCCGCACCAATATCCTGTTCGGCGTGGTGCATCTGGTGGTATTTGCCGTGTTCTTGTTCCTGGCATTCCTGCCATAGGGAGACAACGACGATGCTTGCCGCGAAATCCGATGTCCAGGTCGACACCCCCGAAGTCCGCGTCACCGAGTGGCGGCTGGCGCCGGGCAGTGCGACCGGGCCTCACGTCCATGAGATGGACTATGTGATCGTGCCCGTGACCGCCGGCGAGATGACCATCGTGGCGCCCAGTGGCGAGCGGTCGAAGGCCGAGCTCCGCGTAGGCAAGTCGTATTTCCGGAAGGCGGGGGTGGAGCACGATGTACTTAATGAAACCTCTACGGAGATCGTCTTCCTCGAGATTGAACTCAAACCGTAAGCATCCGTGATCGCCGGAACCGGCCGGTTGCCATTGATCCGACGCAGTTGATCCCTCAATGTGCCTCAAAGTTCCCGCATCTAACGCCGCGGCGGGGAGTGGTTGGCAATGCTGAAATACCTGACGAAATTTGTCGTCGATATCTTTCCCTCGGTGGCTGCGACGGTCATCGGGGCCTACATCGTTAACCACTACATCGTAGCCAAGCCGGAGGCACCGGCCGCCGCCGCTGTTTCGACCGCCCAGCCGAAGGCGGCCGTCGCGAGCAAACCCGTCGAAAAGCCTGCCGAGGTCTCCAATCTTCCCGAAGCTGGCGTGAAGGCCAAGGGCATGTCCGAGCGCACATTGATGGAGCGCACGGCGTCCGAGAAGGCCACGGTGATCGAGAAGCCGGCTGAGAAGGCGACCGAGAACAAACCAGCCGCCGAAGCGCCCGCCGAGACCGCAAGCATTCCGCCCGCCGAGCCCCGTCGCCATCAGCCCGCACCCCGTGAAAAGGCCGTCGCCAAGGTGACGCCGGCACCGGTGCAGCAGCCTGCTACCGTGCCCGCCGCTGCACCCGCCTCGCCGCCAGCCGAAGCTGCGGCTGTACCGGACGAGCATCGTGACGCCAACGACCTTGCGCGCGCCGCGATCGAGCGGTTGCGCGGCACCGCCGAGGGCGGCTCTCGTTCGCCGGAGGCGGCACGTGCACCGGAAGCGCCTCGCGTCGCGACCGCGCCGTCAGTGGTGCGGCCGTTGCCGCCGCCGATCATGGTCTCGACGCCGCCGAGCGAGACCTTCGGCCAGACCTCCCAGCCGCGTCCGCCTTATGCCGCAAGCGCAGCTGACGATCCGAACCGTCCGACGCCGCCGGCGGACATTCCGACCTCACGTCCGCCGCTGGATCTGCGCGCCGACGCAGCAGGGGCGGAGCCGGCCAAGGAGCGCCCGACGATCGGCGACGACATGCTGTCATCGATGAAATCGGTATTCCACGCCGTCCTGCCGAAATAGCTGAGTACGATCGCGCAGGCTGGATATAGCCGGCGTCATCTCGCTGTCTCCACAAACACGCTGTCGTCCTCGCGAACGCGGGGACGCATAACCACAGGGAGTTGTTGTGGCGCGAGCAAGTGGTTGCAGCTTCACACATCACTAAACCCTGTGGCTATGGGTCCTGGGTCGCGCGGAGCCTGTCATCGGGCGCGCGTTCGCGCGACCCGTTAGCTTGCCCGGGACGACGGCGAGGAGAGTGCGTCTATCTTAACCGCCGGTGCGCGCGAGGCCGCTGCGCGCGGTCTCGTCTCGAGGCCGCAATGCTATCGCTCGGCTGTACGAAATCGCTGCCTTGCCTTTGTCGCCGAGCCTCTCATAGGCCTCGCCGCGCACCGTCCAAGCCTGGGCGCTGTTCGGATCGGCCTGCACCGCTTCGTCAAGATCGGCGGCCGCTTCCTTGGCCTTGTTGAGAGCGAGGTAGCTGCTCGCGCGCGCCAGCAACGGGTCTACGCTCTGTGGCGCCAGGCCGCTGGCCGCGGTGAAATCCTCGATCGCCTGCTGGTGCTGGTTCTGGCCCTGATAGATCAGGCCGCGGCCATAGAGCGCCTGTGTGTTGTAGGGATCGACTGCGAGCGCCTGTTCGAATTCGGCGAATGCCTGTTCGGTCTTGAAGGACCGCGCGAACTCCTGGCCACGCGCCGCGTGCTCCTTGGCGTCGCTGACGTTCTGCGCACTGACGCTGCCGGTCGGCTTGTCGGTGGCGGCCTGCTTGGGTTTGTCGTTGCCGGGCCCCAATGATCCCAGATCGAACGAGCAGCCGCCCAAGGGGAGACCAAGGGGAATGCCAAGTGTAACGGCCAGCAGAATGGCAGGCCGTGCCATCAGGCGCGGGAGAGGCAAAATTCCAGAACGGGTGCGGGATGCCGGAAACACCATCAACGGAACTGCTCGCGTAATGGAAATGCTCGCGTCTGCAATTCCGTATTGGTAGCCGGCCGCGGTGCAAAATGCACCGACCAAAAAGCAAAACGCGGACCCTCAGGCCCGCGTTGTCATTTCTGACCTTTATAAAAAGGTGCGATCAGCGCGGACCGCGGCCAGCGCCCGGGCCGCCACGTCCACCGGCGCCACGGTCACCACCCGCGCCGGCGCCGAACACCGGCTTCGGCTTCATCGGCAACAGACCTTCGCGCTGCAGCTTCTTGCGCGCCAACTTGCGGGCGCGGCGCACGGCTTCGGCCTTCTCGCGGGCCTTCTTCTCGGAAGGCTTCTCATAGTGGCCGCGGAGCTTCATCTCGCGGAAAATGCCCTCGCGCTGCATCTTCTTTTTGAGCGCCTTCAGGGCTTGATCGACATTGTTATCGCGGACGAGAACCTGCACGCGGCATCCTCTTTTCGATTGATCGGTTCGGAAATCTGGAAAAGCCAAGGTCGGCAAAAAGGCCAGACCTTCAGCCCTAGGGGCGCGCATGTAGCAGACAAAATCGCAAATGTCCACCGGTGAAGCGGGAGCAAGGGCCAAGTAAAGCCACGAAATAGGGCGAAATTGCCACCTAGCGGCCTTGATTGGGGTGATTCGGCGCCAAATGCTTGGCCGCTCCCGCAGCTTTTGCTGGCTCCGGGAAACAAAATAATAGGAGAATTGCTATGGAGACACAAAAATACGCCGCCGAGGCGATCGGCACGTTCTGGCTCACATTTACGGGATGCGGCAGCGCCGTGATCGCCGCTGGCTTTCCGCAAGTCGGAATCGGCCTGGTCGGCGTGTCGCTGGCGTTCGGATTGAGCGTCGTCACCATGGCCTATGCGATCGGCCACGTGTCCGGCTGCCATCTCAATCCGGCCGTCACCGTCGGTCTCGCTGCCGGCGGACGTTTCCCCGTTGGCCAGATCCTGCCCTATGTGATCGCTCAGGTGATCGGTGCGGTCGTTGCTGCGGGAGTGCTCTATCTGATCGCGAGCGGCGCGCCCGGCTTCGACCTCGCCAAGGGCTTTGCCTCCAACGGCTATGACGCGCATTCGCCCGGGCAGTACAGCCTGTTGTCCGGCTTCATCACCGAGGTGGTGATGACGATGATGTTCCTGTTCATCATCATGGGCGCGACCCATGGCAGGGCGCCTGCGGGCTTTGCGCCGCTCGCGATCGGGCTCGCGTTGACGCTGATCCATCTGGTCAGCATTCCCGTCACCAACACCTCGGTGAATCCGGCGCGCAGCACCGGGCCGGCATTGTTCGTTGGTGGATGGGCGCTGGCGCAGCTCTGGCTGTTCTGGGTGGCGCCGTTGATCGGCGGCGCGCTCGGCGGGGTGCTCTATCGCTGGCTCAGCGAGGAGCCGACCGGCGTCGTCGAAGGCGTACGACAGGCTTGATCAGTTTCTAATTTAAGACTTTGCCGGCGGGCTACTGTTTGTGGCCTGCCGGCGCTACTTCGGTGGTGCCACTTCAGTGACATGGCCCATCTTGCGGCCGGGCCGCGGCGGGCCCTTGCCGTAGAGATGCACGGTTGCGCCGGGCACTGTCAGCCATTCCTCATAGCTCAGGATGTCGTCGCCGATCAGGTTGGTCATGGTCACCGCGCCATGGCGGATCGGTTTGCCGAGCGGCCAGCCGGCGATGGCGCGGATGTGCTGCTCGAATTGCGAGATCGAGGCGCCGTCGAGCGTCCAGTGTCCGGAATTGTGAACCCGCGGCGCGATCTCGTTGACCAGCACGGTCGGCCCGTCGTTGCCCGCGACCACGAACATTTCGACCCCGAGTACGCCGACATAGTTCAGCGCATGCGCGATTCTTTCCGCAACCGATCGCGCCTGCACGGCGAGCTCGGCCGGGATCGCCGCCGGCGCGCGCGAGATCTTCAGGATGTGATCGCGGTGCTCGTTCTCGGTGACGTCGAAACATTCAACGTGGCCGTCCGCGGAGCGCGCGGCGATCACGGAGATTTCGCGCTCGAATGGCACGAAGGCTTCGAGGATGGCGGATTTGGTGCCGAGGTCTTCCCAGAGCTGGTCGATGTCGTCGCCCTCGCGGATCATCGCCTGGCCCTTGCCGTCATAGCCGAAGCGGCGCGTCTTGATGACGGCGGGAAGGCCGATGCGCGCGACGCCGGCGCGCAGCGTTTCGACCGAGGACACATCGGCATAGTCGGCGGTGCCGATGCCGAGCCTGGTGATGAAATCCTTTTCGATCAGCCGGTCCTGCGTGGTCTCGAGGATCTTCTGCGACGGCAGCACCGGGCGGCGCGCCGCCAGCACCAAGGCGGTCGCGGACGGCACGTTCTCGAATTCATAGGTGATGACGTCGACGTCATTGGCGAACAGTTCGAGCGCCTCGACGTCGGCAAATTCCGCGCAGGTCGCGTGCTGCACCACGTCGAAGGCGGGCGAATCCGGATCCGGCGAGAACACCTGGCATTTGAGGCCGAGCCGCGCCGCGGCCATCGCCAGCATCCGGCCCAATTGCCCGCCGCCGAGAATTCCGATGGTATCACCCGGCTTCAGCTTCACTGTTGTCGAAGCCGTCACGCCGATACCTCCGGATGCTCCTTGACCGCATCGGTCTGTTGCTTGCGCCAGGCGGCCAGACGCGTCGCCAGCGCCGGATCGTTCAGCGCCAGCACGCTCGCTGCGAGCAGCGCCGCGTTGATGGCACCCGATTTTCCGATCGCCAGCGTGCCGACCGGGATACCGGCCGGCATCTGCACGATCGAATACAGCGAATCGACGCCCGACAGCGCCTTCGATTCGACGGGAACCCCGAACACTGGAAGTTCCGTCAGGGCAGCCGTCATGCCGGGCAGATGCGCGGCACCGCCGGCGCCGGCAATAATGACCTTGAAACCGGCCGCTTTTGCCGCCTTGGCGAACGCGTACAGCCGGTCCGGGGTACGGTGGGCGGAAATGATCCGCGCCTCAAACGCGAGCCCGAGGGCAGTGAGCGTTTCGGCGGCGTGGCCCATGGTCTCCCAGTCCGACTGGCTTCCCATGATAATGGCTATTGCGGCGGGCATATCGTCAATTCTGATCGGGAATCCAGAAGCATGGGCCGGATTATAGGAGCGGCCCGTCACTGATCCAAGGCGTGGCAAGGAATCTGGAATGGACTATCCTGTCTTGGTGAATGCGGGCAAGCCTCATCAGCGGGCCTCAACAAGGATGCTTATGAAAAAGAAGAAGAGGGCGGCCGCATCCGGGGCCGCGAAAAGACAAAGCGCGGCTGCGCGCAAGGTTGCGCCGCGCCGCGCCCAAGCCGCAACCACCCAAGCCGCGCCTGCCCAAGCCGCCCCCGCCAAAGTCACCCCTGTCCAGGTGCCATCGGCTGCATTGACCGAGGCCAAGGCGACAATTCGCCGCCTCAAGGCGGAACTGGCCGCGGCGGAAGCGCAGATCGCGGAACTGCAGGCATCCGCGGAGACCGACTTCCTGCTGGACATCCTCAATCGGCGCGGCTTCGAGCGCGAGCTGAACCGCTCGATCGCCTATATCAAGCGCTATCACGCCAGCGGCGCGCTGGTCATGCTCGACGTCGATCGCCTGAAGCCGATCAATGACACCTATGGCCATGCCGCCGGCGATGCGGTGCTGAAGGCGATCGTGAAGACGGTAACGAAGCAGGTGCGTGCATCGGACGTGGTCGGACGGCTCGGCGGCGACGAGTTCGCGGTGCTGCTGTGGAACCTGACCGAGACCGACGCCAAGGCCAAGGCTGCGGCGCTGGAGCAATCGATCGATCGCCTTACCTTCGATTTCGGTGGCCGCAGCGTCAGCGCGGGCGCCTCCGCCGGCGTTGCGATCCTCGGTCCGCACTCCGTGGCGAGCCGCGCGCTGGAAGAGGCTGATAGCGCGATGTATGTGCGCAAGGCGCAGCGGCGGCATGAAGTGGTGGGTTGATGGCAAGCGGCTTCACAGGCCGAGATCGTCCGGCAGGTTGCCGAATTTCCGCAGCAGGTGCGCATCGCCGAATTCGCCGATCATGGGATCGCCGGTGCGGCTGAAGGCGACCGCGCCGATGCTGCCCGGCATCCGCGACATCATCTCGGCGCGCCGCAACGCGGTCGCGGCGCTCTGACACTCCTCGGCATTGCCCGCGACCAATTCACCGCTGTCGTCCCGCACGAAAGGCAGCGCAACGTAATAGGTGATATCGGCCATGGCGTGCTCCTTTTACCTACGCGGCGTCGTTCTTGGCCTGCGCGAAACAGGTCGCGAGCGCGTCCTGTAATTCCGCGACCTCAGTCTCGAGGAATTCGTTGGCCATGATCAGCGCCTTGATGGTGCTGCGCAGATTGCCGTCGCACATCGCGATCGCCTGGTCGCAAGCCACTTCGTAGCGGTTGTTGTCGGAGAACACTGACGGCATGGGCATGGCGATGATCCTTCCGGTTCTGGCTGGCGGCAGCGGTAATGTTCTTATTTTGTTCTAGAGGAGTCAAGAGGGCGGAAGCGCCTTGCCGGCGGCTTGTGACCGATCGCGCCAAGCGCCTGTGGATGTCTGCCTGTGGATGTCGGGGACAGCTAGCCAACATGCGCTGACAGCAAAGCCAGGCGCAAATTCTCTCGTCTCGTCATTCCGAGGCACGCAAAGCGCGAGCCCGGAATCCGTTTTACCACTTGCACGCGCGGCCCGATGGATTCCGGGTTCGATGCGGAGCCTATCATCGGGCCGCGCTTCGCGCGGACCCATTGGTATCGCCCCGGAATGACGGCGCGCGTCACGCGATGATGTCGGGCGTGATCTGATCCTCGATGAAGGCGATGCGATCGCGCAAGTGCAGCTTGCGCTTCTTGAGTCGCTGCACCATCAGCAGATCCGGCGCCGGCGACTGATGCAGCGCGTCGATCGCTGCATCGAGATCGCGGTGCTCCTGCTGCAGCCGTGCAAGCTCTGCGTGGAGTTCGCGCTCATCTTCGTCGGTCATGGCTGTGTACTAAAAAATAGGCACGGTGAAGTTGTGGCCGGATCGCTCGGTATCTGCGTGCCGAAATATCCTCCCTCCACGCTCGCCGCGCAAGTTAAGACGGTTCCATACGCACGTTCTGTTACAGATAAATTCGAAAATGTCGCAGCGCTGATTCGCAATCTCCGTCGACAGATAATCTGGCTGGTGTACACTTTGGTGTCCTGATCGAAATTGAGGTCAACCTGCCGAGGAGGTTTCGTAATGGCGATACAGGCGCATCTGGTTGAACTGGAACGCAAGCACAAAATTCTCGAAAGCGAACTACACGAAGCGCTCCTGCACCTCTCTACAGACGACCTGCAAATCACCGAACTCAAGCGCCGCAAGTTGATGGTCAAGGACGAGATCGAACGGTTGAAACAATCCGTCGACGAGACATTCCACTAGCCAGTCCCCCGGTAACATATCGCAACGTACACCACTTCAGGCCGGATGGGCGCCGAAGCGCTCATCCGTGGTCGATGTTGCGACTGCTCACACGAACTCACCGACGTAATCGGCGATCGCGAGCGACGACGTCAACCCGGGCGATTCGATACCAAACAGATTGATCAATCCAGTGACGCCGTGATCGCGCGGCCCCTGGATCAGGAAATCCTGCGTCGCCACGGCCGGCGGAACGATCTTCGGTCGGATCCCGGAATAGCTTGGCATCAGTGCCCCGTCCGGCAGCCCGGGCCAATATTTGCGGATTGCCGGATAGAAGCGGTCCGCGCGCGCCGGATCGACGGCGTAATCGATGCTCTCCACCCATTCCACATCCGGGCCGAAGCGGGCCTGCCCTGCCATGTCCAGGGTGAGGTGCACGCCGAGCCCGCCGGGCTCGGGCACCGGGTAGATCAGCCGCGAGAACGGCGCCCGCGCGCTGCAACTGAAATAGTTTCCCTTGGCGAGATAGGCGCATGGGATCAATTCGAGCGGCATACCCTCGATGCCGCGCGCGACCGCCGGCGCCCCGAGGCCTGCGGCATTGACGAGCAGGTCGCATTCCAGCGTCATCGGCGCTTCGCCACCGGCCTCGATCTCGATCCGGCCGGCCGCCGCCTTGGCGCGGAGCAGCGGGGTATGGAAGGCGAATGCGGCGCCGGCGGCCTCCGCATCGCCCCTGAGCGCCAGCATATAGGCGTGGCTGTCGATGATCCCGGTGGACGGCGACAGCAGTGCGGCGTCGCAGTTCAACGCTGGCTCCATCGCGCGGGCGGATTCGCCCGAAAGCAGCTCCATGTCGCGCACGCCATTGGCCTCGGCATGGGCGCGGATCGATTGCAGCTTTTCGGTCTCTTTCGGCGTGGTCGCGACGATCAGCTTGCCGCAATTGCGATAGGGGACGCCGTGCTCCTTGCAATAACGGTAAAGCGCATGCTTGCCGCTGACGCACATCCGCGCCATCAGGCTGCCGGCACGGTAGTAGATGCCGGCATGGATCACCTCGCTGTTACGCGAGGAGGTCACGGTGCCGATCCCCTCGGCGGCTTCCAGCACGATCACTTCGCGCCCTGCTTGTGCGAGGCGGCGTGCGACGGCGAGCCCGATCACACCCGCTCCGATGACGACGCAATCAACTCTGTCCATGGATCCTTCAAGCCCCGGAAATCGGCGCGAATAGGGTTCTGCGTGTTGTTGTCCATCCGCGCCTTGGTAGCAACGCCCCGGATTGCCTCGAAATAGGCTTCGTGGCGCACCGGCATTAGTGCGGCATTAATCATGTCAGGGCAATTGCCCTAAATTAAGTCACATTTTCCGGTTGCATCGCGCGGCGTTTACCCGATCCAAAATGCCAAGGCCAGAGACTGTAATGCGGAAATCCGCAAGGTGACGGAATGGCTGGCAAGAAAGCGCAGGGAAGCGGGAGGAATCTGATTCCGGCGCCGGCCGTCGTCTGCCTTGTCGTGGCCATTGCGTCGGCTGCATTGGCTCTCGCAGCGTCAGCCGGTCTGGTCCCATCGAGCGATATCGGTTCGCTCGGGCCGAACCTGGTCTGGGAGCTTTTGATCGGCGGCATCGTCGTCGCCTCCTTCGTGGGCGCGATCACGCTCTCGGTGCTTTCGGCGCTGCGAAGGGTGCAGCGCATACAACTCCGGCGCAATGCCTTCGTCAGCTCCGCCCTCAACCATCTGAACCAGGGCGTGGTGATGACCGATGCGCAAAAGCGGATCGTGTTCTGCAACGACCGCTATCTCGAAATCTATGGCCTGTCGCGCTCTGACATACCGCGCAACATGACCGGGCCCGAACTGCTGGCAATGCGGCACAAACGCGGTTTGATGGATGCCACACCTGCGGAGTTCTATGTCCGGGCCGCCAGCCCCGAGGGGATGGTGACGGAATTGCCCAACGGCAAATCGGTCGTGGTCCGACATTTCGGGCTGCCCAATGGCGGATCGATCGCGACGCATGAGGACTGCACCGACCAGCGGCAACTGTCGCGCAAGCTCGCATCCACCACCCAGTTCCTGGAATCGGTGCTCGACAACGTGCCGGTCTGCGTGGCCGCGAAGAACATCGAGGACGGCCGCTACATCTTCGCCAACCGTGCCTTCGAGCGGTTCTCGCGCTTCTCGCGCGATCGCATCGTCGGCAAGCGCGCCGACGAGATCTTTAGTCCCGAGAGCGCCGCGAGCATCGCGGCCGCCGACAAGGCGGCGCTTCAAGCTCCAGAAGGCTCCTTCCGCAACGAGTTCTGGGTCGAACGTGGCCCGGAGCGGCGCATCCTCGCTTCCAACCGCGTGATCGCGCGCAACGAGAAGGGCGAGCCGGAATTCCTGATCGCGCTGTTCGATGATGTCACCGACCGCCGTTCGCTGTCGCGGGAATTGGAGAACGCCAAGAAGTTCCTCGAACTCGTGGTCGACAACATTCCGGTCTCGCTGATCGTCGAGCGCGTCAGCGACGGCCGATATTTGCTCGCCAACCGCTCGGCTGAGACGATCCTGAACCGCCGGCGCGAGGATGCCACCGGCCTGACGGCGACGGACATCTTCAATCCGCGCGAGGCCAAGCTGATCATCGCGCGCGACGAGGCTGCGATCAAGAAACGCGGCCTGCTCACCGAGGAGCATCCGATCTCGACCAAGGACGGCTTGCGGCTATTCCTGACCCGCCGCATGACCGTGCTCGACGAGCATGGCGAGCCGCAATACCTGATCAAGACGCATGAGGACGTCACGGATCGACGCCAGACCGAATCCCGCATGGCCCATATGGCCTATCACGACGGTTTGACCGATTTGCCGAACCGCGCCGCTTTCCTGCAGGCGCTGGCGCAGATGATCGAGGCCTGTGGCGGCACCGACGAGGAATTCGCCGTGCTTTGCGTCGACCTCGACGGCCTGAAAGAGATCAACGACGTGTTTGGCCATGCGATCGGCGACAAATTGCTGATCGAGGTGGCCCGGCGCCTGCAGACCTCGGCGCGCGGCGGCGTGGTGGCGCGCCTCTCGGGCGATGAGTTCGGCCTGATCATCGACGGCAAGCAGCCGGCCGCCGGCATCGTTCTTGCCGAGCAGGTGGCGGAGGCGCTCGCCCAGGAATTCTTGATCGATGGCAAATCGGTCCGCACCGGCGTCACTGCGGGCATTTCGGTATTCCCGCACAATGGCTCGGATGCCGCCTCGCTGCTCGCCAATGCCGGCGCGGCGCTGTTCCGCGCGAAGGCGAAGTCGCGGGGCACGATCTCGATCTACGAGCCGGAAATGGACCAGCAGATCCGCGACCGGCGCGTGCTGCATCAGGATCTCTCCGCCGCGATCCGGAACGGCGAATTATCGCTCTACTACCAGCCGCTGGCCGCGGCCGGCGCAACGGTGGACGAGAGCAGGGTGATCGGTTTCGAGGCCCTGGCGCGCTGGCAGCATCCAGTGCGCGGCTTCGTTTCGCCCGCGGATTTCATTCCGCTGGCGGAAGAAGGCGGCCTGATCGTCGAGATGGGCGAATGGATCCTGCGCGAGGCCTGCCGCGAGGCCGCCTCCTGGAAGCAGCCGCTGCAGATCGCGGTCAATCTTTCTCCGGCGCAGTTCATGCACGGCGACCTTGTCAGCCTCGTGCATTCGATCCTGCTCGAAACGGGCTTGCGGCCCGACAGGCTCGAGCTCGAAATCACCGAGGGCGTGCTGATCGAGGATTTCGATCGCGGCCTGGCGCTGCTCAGGCGGCTGAAGGCGCTCGGCGTGCGCATCTCGATGGACGATTTCGGCAGCGGCTATTCCTCGCTGAGCTACCTGCAGGCGTTTCCCTTCGACAAGATCAAGATAGACCGCGCCTTCGTCATGAATCTCGGCCGCAACCCCCAATCGGCGGCGATCGTCCGCGCTGTCATCGATCTCGGTCACGGCCTGCAGATGTCGATCGTCGCTGAGGGCGTGGAAACCGAGGAGCAGCTCGGCTTCCTGGCAAAGGAGGGATGCGACGCGGTGCAGGGTTATCTGATCGGCAAGCCGGCGCCGGTCGGCCAGTACGCGGCGCTGGTGGGCAACGGCGGTAATGTCGTGGAACTGGTCCGCAAGACCGGGTAAGTCTTGCTGGACGGGTTTTCTTCACCCGCGCCTGTATCTCCTTCACGTGGGAGCGCTATGACCTTCCGGCATGGGCGTGCTCTCGTCGCGGCCGCTTAGCCAGTCTTAACCATCGCGCTTCTTTTACTTTTTCGCCCGAGACCTCCCGCTGTAGTCTTGCAATTGATCAGTGCGGAGGATGCCGTGGATCAACGGGATTGGAGCCGCGTCGAGCAGGAACTCGGCGAATTGGTGCCAAAGGCGAACGCGTCCTTGGGCCAGCAGCCTGCGCCAGCGCAGCTCAGTTTGGCAAGTAAGACTCTGGCGTCGGGCGAGAATTCGACGGAGGCAATCCTCGAGCAGATCGCTCAGGCCCTCGAAGCCGACGGAATCGTCAGCAGGAAAAGCCCCTGAGCATCGACTTCCGATCCCATCCGGTGTGTGCGAGCGAACGGACGGCCCAAAGCGCCTTGGCAAAGTTCAAGCTCACGCAGTGCCGCGTGGTGGAACGAAGAGACGCCCGCACGCTGACGCCGACATTCAAAAGAGACCAAAGCGGACGTTCGTAAACGTTCGCTTCTGACGTGCCTCTGCGCCAATCTGTCCCGTCTTTCGCCCCTGGCCGAGGTCGGACGATGCGATACCCTGATGAAAAATTCAGGGAGGGAGCCATGTCAGCGAAACTTGATCGCCGTCAATTCATTGCTGCGGGTACGACAGCGGCAGCGATGCCGTTCCTCTTGCGCAGGGCCGCGGCGCAGGAAGCGTGGCCGTCGCGGCAAATCCGTATGATCTGCAGCTATCCGGCCGGCGGCCAGACCGACCTGCTCGCGCGCGCCTTCGGCGAATTCATCTCCAGGCAGGTGGGAAAGACTGTCGTCATAGAGAACAGAGCGGGGGCCTCGGGCTCGATAGGCGCCGCGGAAGTCGCGCGCGCGGAGCCAGATGGCCATACGATCCTGTGCTCCATCTCAACCACCTATGTGATGAACAGAGCCATGATGAAGAACCCCGGCTACGACATGGACAAGGACCTGACGCTCGTCAGCATCATCCCGGGGGCAGGGCTGCTGCTGGTCGCGAGCCCGAAGGCCGGCGTCAAGACGTTGGACGAATTCGTCGCTTTCGCGCGCAAGAGCGGCAAGGTGAACTTCGGCACCTATAGTGCGGGCTCGGCCCCGCACATGACGATCAATGAGCTCAACAAACAGTATGGTCTCAACATCGAACCGATCCATTACCGTGGCGAAGCGCCAATGTGGACGGGGCTGGCGGAAGGCACGCTCGATGTCGCGATGGGCAGCTACACGGCTGCGCAAACCGTCCTGCAGAGCAATCGCGGCGTTGTGTTCGCGGTGCATTCGAAGAAGGTCGACGCGATCCCGAACATCAAGACTTTACCTGAGCAAGGCGCGACAGCGAAATTCTTCACCGTGAGCGGCTTCACGGGCTGGGCGTTGCCGAAGGCGACGCCGCAGCCGATCGTCGACCGGTTGGCGGAACTCTGCGTGGCAGCCAATAACGATGCGAAAGTGAAGGAAGTTCTCAGCACCTTCGTGCTCGACCCGGCGCTCGGCTTTAGGGAAAGCAACGCTTTGTATCAGAGGGAATTGCCGGTCTGGATGGAGAGCGCGCAAGCGCTCGGCTTGGAACCATCCTAGACAATCTGGAGATACTAGCTGAGCGCCCTGCTTCGATCCGCCTGCTGCGACCAAGCTTCGTCGCGGCGGGATGGCCGCCGGTGCAGGCGGTCGGCGATCAGCTTTGTCGCTTTCTCGCCGCGCCCCGCGCGAAGACAGGCGACGATGAATGTGTCCTCCCAAAGCTCGCGCTGGGCGTGACTGCCGCCGATCCGCACCAGTTCCGGCATCAACGGCTCGAGGATGCGCACGGCGCCCTCGTTGTCGCCCGAGGCAAATGCCTGGATACCGCGGCAAAGACCGATCGCGGAAGCGCCGGGCGCCAGCTTGCCCTCGGCGTGCCGCGCCTCCATTTCGGCAAGCCGCGGCTCCAGAGCGCCGCCGTTGCTCGCCGCGGCAGCCAATGCGTGATGGACATCGGCAAAATGCGCCCCGGCTTTCGGGAAGAATTTCTCGCCGTAGGCGGCGACTTCCTGCCAATGCGAGTCAAGCCCGGTCCTTCCCGCCAGCGAGACCCGCCACAGCAATGAGGTGGTATCGGTCAGAATGTTCAGCGGCGGATAGGGCCGCCCCTGCGGTCTGATATGCCGCTCGTAGATGTCGAGCGCGCCGTCAGTGTCACCGTCCTCGAGCGCGATCAGTGCCAGGTGCCAGGCAAGATGTCCCTGCAAGAAGCTCACACGGTCGTGTGCCGGCAACCAGCCGGACACGAAGGTGCGGCCTTCCTTGGGATCACCCTGCTCGAACAGGGCATGCGACAGAGCGTGGGCCGCGCTGGCATTTGCCGGCTTCATCCAATAGGCGCGCTCGGTGGTATCGCGGCCGGTGATGACGTCGCCCGCCTCGGTTCGCGACCAGCCGAGATAGGTGAGGAACCACCAGTCTTCGCCATAGTCGGCAGCATAGCGCTCGCAGATCGAAAGCCGTGCCGCGTCATGGTCGGGCCGTCCCGAGAAAGCGTAGAGGCCGAAGGCGCCGAGCAGCAGCGACAGGATCAGCGCGTCGCGCGGAAATTCCGTCAGGTGCTGTTCGGCCACTTGCAATGCGTGCCTGGTCTGGCTTTCAACCACCGAGGCTACGATCTCGACATGCTGCTGCTCGCGCCGACTCGCGGCGGCGGCCAATTGCCGGGCTTTTGCCGCCTTGTCGCGGGCCGCCGCGCCTTCCATGTTGATCTGATGGACGCGGGCACGCGCCACATGGGCAAGCGCAAAATCGGGATCCTCGGCGATGGCCGCCTCAAAGGCCGCATCCGCGCCATGCCAGGCCGCAAGGATACAGTCGATGCCATCACGGTAGAGCGCCGCGGCGCGATCGGAAGCGGTCGTCAGCGGCAGGTCGTAGCGGTCCCGGTTCATCATTCGTCCTCCTGACGTGCAGGCGAAATCTAGCAGAGGCGCCTGTGACAACAATATTGCGGAAGACGCCGCGTGAGGCGGTTGAGCCAGTGGCGATCCGCCGCTAGCTTGCGGTCACGTTCGGGCTAAAGGGAATCATGGCTGAGGAACTGGCGAAGACCGCAAATAATTCGACCACGGAAAAAACTGCGCCGCGGAGGGCGACCGACATGCCGCTGCTGCGCATCGAGGGCGTGACGAAAAGGTTCGGCAACTTCACCGCGGTCAACGAGCTCTCACTCGATATCCGCGCCGGTGAATTCTTCGCCCTGCTTGGCCCGAGCGGGTGCGGCAAAACCACGCTGTTGCGCATGCTGGCGGGATTCGAGACACCGGACGAGGGACGCATCCTGCTTGCTGGTCGCGACATCGCGCAGGTGATGCCGCATGAGCGGCCCGTCAATATGATGTTCCAGAACTATGCGCTGTTTCCGCATCTCTCGGTGCGTGACAACATCGCATTCGGCCTGCGGCGCGCCGGCATGGCGCGCGGCGAGATCGCCGCCCGCGTCGCCGAGATGGTGGCGCTCGTCAAGCTCGAGGGGATGGAGAAACGCAAGCCCGACCAGCTTTCCGGCGGCCAGCGGCAGCGCGTGGCCTTGGCGCGCTCGCTGGCACGCCGGCCGCAGATGCTGCTGCTCGATGAGCCCTTGGCCGCGCTCGACAAAAAACTGCGCGAGAGCACGCAGGCAGAATTGATGGAATTGCAGCGCCGCCTTGGCATGACCTTCATCATCGTCACCCACGACCAGGAAGAGGCGATGACGATGGCGAGCCGGATCGGTGTGATGGACGCCGGCCGCCTGGCGCAGGTCGCAACCCCGCGCGACCTCTATGAGGCGCCGGCCTCGCGCTGGGTCGCCGAGTTCGTCGGCGACGTCAATCTGTTCGAGGGGCAGGTCATCTCGCGCGAGCAGGGCAGGCTGAAGGTCACGACGCGTGAAGCAGGGATCATCACGGTGGCCGAACCGCGCCAATCGGTGATGAAAGAGATCGTGACCGTCGCGATCAGGCCCGAGAAGATCAAATTATCGCGGCGTGGACTGGCGTCGGGTGCCGACGCGTTGCAAGCAATCAATCGCTTCGAGGGCGAGGTCGCGGAGATCAATTACCTCGGCGGCCTCACCGCTTACAGGATCAGGCTCGACAATGGTGCGGTGGTCCGCTCGGTGATGGCCAATACCGCGCGGCTTGACGCGGATGGCTATGGTTCGAGCGAGCGCGTGGCTGTCTGGTTCACGCCCGACGATGGGGTGGTGCTCGAGCAATGAGCACGCGCCGTATCTTTGCCCGTCCGGCGCGCTATGCCGCCATCGCGCCCTATCTCTGGATGGCGCTGTTTTTCCTGGTGCCGTTCGGCTTTGTGCTGAAGATCAGCCTGTCGCAGACCGCGATTGCGCAGCCGCCTTATACGCCGGTGTTCGACCTCGGCGAGGGATGGGTGGCGTTCAAGGCCGCGTTCGAGCAGTTGTCGCTGGAAAATTTCCGGCTGCTGCTCTCGGACAATCTCTACATCCTGTCCTATCTGCGCAGCCTCGTCGTCGCCGCGACATCGACGCTGATTCTGCTCGTGATCGGTTATCCCATCGCCTACGGCATGGCGCGGCTGCCGCAGCGCTGGCAGGGCATCGCGATGACCCTTGTCATCGTGCCGTTCTGGACCTCGTTCCTGATCCGCATCTATGCCTGGATCAACATCCTGCAGCATGACGGCTTGCTCAACCGGATCTTGCTCGCATTGCATCTGGTGCCCGGGCCTGTTGTCTGGCTGTCGACCGACACCGCGATGTATATCGGCATCGTCTATTCCTATCTGCCGTTCATGATCCTGCCGCTCTACGCCACGCTCGCGAAGATGGACCGCACGCTGCTGGAGGCCGCCGAAGATCTGGGCGCCTCGCCGCGGAAGGCCTTCTGGCTTGTGACGTTTCCGCTGTCATTGCCGGGCGTCGGGGCAGGGGTATTGCTCTGCTTCATACCGATTGTCGGCGAGTTCGTGATCCCCGATCTTCTGGCCGGCTCCAATTCGCTGATGATCGGCCAGACGCTCTGGCTCGAATTCTTCACCAATAAGGACTGGCCGGTGGCCTCGGCCGTCGCGATCGCGCTGTTGCTTCTCTTGGTGCCGCCGCTCGTGCTCTATGACCGGCTGCAGCGTCGGCAGGTCGAGGGCCGACGCTGATGGCACGTACCGTGAACCGGCTTTCGCGCTTCAACATGACCGCGCTCGCGCTCGGGCTCGCGTTCCTTTATTTGCCGATCGTGATCCTCGTGATCTTTTCGTTCAACGCGTCGCGGCTGGTGAATGTGTGGGGCGGCTGGTCGCCGCGCTGGTACATCGAGTTCTTCAATGACCGCGCCATGCTGGAAGCCGCCTGGATGAGCCTGCGCGTCGCCGCCGTGTCCGCCACATTGGCGACGCTGCTCGGCACCCTCGCGGCCATAGGCCTGGCGCGCGGCGAGCGCTTTGCCGGCCGCGCGCTGTTCTCCGGCATGCTCTATTCGCCGCTGGTGATGCCGGAGGTGATCTCGGGACTGTCACTGCTACTCCTGTTTGTGGCGCTGAACGCCGAGCGCGGCTTCTGGACGGTGACTATCGCCCACACTACGCTCACCATGTGCTTCGTCACCGTGGTGGTGCAGTCGCGCCTTGCTTCGCTCGACCGCAGCCTGGAGGAGGCCGCGATGGACCTCGGCTGCAATCCGGTGAAGGCGTTCCTGATGGTGACGCTGCCGCTGATCGTTCCCGCCATCGTCGCGGGTTGGATGCTCGCCTTCACGCTGTCGCTCGACGACGTCGTGATCGCAAGCTTCACCACCGGTCCCGGCTCGGCGACGCTGCCGATCCGGATTTATTCGGAGGTGCGGCTCGGGGTGAAGCCGGAGATCAACGCGATCTGCACGCTGGTGATCGCATTGATCGCCGTCCTGATCGTGATCGCCTCGTTCGCTTCGAAATTGTCGAGCTCCCAGGGCGAGAGCGCCGCGCCGCTGTGAGCGGTCACGACTTCACCGCGCCCGCGGTGAGGCCGCCGACCATGTAGCGCTTGAAGGCATAGTAGATCGCCGCCGGTGGCAGCGCGTAGATGAAGCCGGTCGTCATCAACAGCTCCCACGGCGAATCGTCGGCGGCGAGGAAATTGCCGAGCGCAACGGGGAGCGTGATGTCGGTGTCCTTCGATAGCAGCAGGAACGCATAGAGATATTCGTTCCAGGCCAGCAGGATGGCGTACGTGCCGACCGCGACCAGTGAGGGCATCATCAGCGGCACGTAGACCAGCCGGAACAATTGCAGCGTGGTCGCGCCGTCCATGGTCGCGGCTTCGTCGAGCTCGACCGGCAGTTTGTCGGATGCTTGCTTCAACACCCAGATCGCGTAGGGCGAGGCGATGGTCACCATCGCCAGGATCAGCGACCAGTGAGTGTTGAGCAATCCGTAATTGCCCATGGTGCGGTACATCGGCACGGCCAGGAATGCGGCCGGGATGAAATAGGTGAACAGCGCCAGGTTCATCACCGCGCGGCCGCCGGGCGTACGCAATCGCGAGATCGAGAACGCCGCTGATGTTGCGATGAACAGCGTCAGCGCGCCGGTCGCCAGCGCGATCAGGGTTGAATTGCCGAACTGCATCCAGAAATCGCGCAGGAAGTAGTGCTGCTGGCGGAACACGATCTCGAAATTGTGCAGCGTCGGATGATCGGGCCAGAGCTTGCCGGAGAACGCGTCCTCCTTTGGCGAGATCGCAAACAGGAACATGTGATAGATCGGCACCAGCGTCCAGATCAGGACGGGGATGCCGATCAGGAGCAGCTTGGCCTCGGTGCCGATCTCGCGCAGGGTGGGCAGCTTCATCGCGACAACCGTTTCATCATGAAATAGACAAGCGGCAGCACCAGCGGCAGCGCGCAGACGATCGAGGCCATCGCCAGATTGAGCTGGTCGAGCCGGAGATAGCGGATGCCGAGCGTCGACAGCACATGGGTGAGGTCGGCCGGCCCGCCGCCGGTCAGGAGGTAGACGCTGTTGAAGTCGCCGAGCGTCCAGATCATCGAGAGCAGCGTGCAGGTGACGTAGAGCGTCCGCATCGACGGCCAGGTGATGTAGCGGAATTTCTGCCAGAAGCTCGCGCCGTCGACGGCAGCGGCCTCGAACAGGTCGTTGGAGATGGCGAGCCGCCCGGTCATCAGGATCAGCGTCCAGAACGGCAGCGACTTCCAGATGTGGACGCCGATCGCCATGGTCAGCGCCACCGCCGGATCGTTGAGCCAGTTCGGGCCGTCATCGCCGGTCAGGCTGAAGATGATGTGATTGACCACGCCCCATTCCGGATTGAGCATGAAGCGCACCGACAGGATGGTCGGGATCGACGGCACCGCCCAGGGCAGGATGAACAGCACCGACAGCCACCTGATCCAGTGGCGCTGCTGGACGAAGAAGCCCGACAGGAACAGCGCGATCAGCATTTTGACGTTGATGCCGATGACGAGGAAGATCAGCGTGTTGACGGCGGCGCGCGCGAAGATCGGGTCGTGATAGAGCTCGACATAGCTTTGCGGATGGCGCGCGAGCCATAGCCCGTAACCGACGGGATAGAGCACGAAGGCCAGGAACACGAGCAGATAGGGCGCCAGCAGCACGATGCCCCAGACTTGCGGCGTCGACAGCCGCGCCGACAGCGGCGGGCTCGGGATCGCATGATCGGAAAGCGTGATCGCCATGTGTTACATCACGTCCTACATCGCCGTGACAGGGAGGCCGGCCGCGTCGACCGCGACCGGCCTTGTTGACGTCAGCCCGCGACCTGCTTGATGCGGGCGATCAGTTCGTCGACGGCCTTGTCCACCGGCACCTTCTCGCTGACGACGCGGTTCATGGCCTTGGCCCAGACGTTCTCGTTGTTCAGGATCGTGAACTTGTAGTTCTTGGTGAAGTCGAACGGCGTGGTGCCGCCGGTGAACTGGGTGTAGACCGCCTTGCGATGCCGGTCGGCCTGCCAGAACGGGCTCTTCTGGCCGGCGACCGTGACCGGGAACCAGCGGCCGAGCGCACCCTCGACATAAGGCCCGAGGTTCTCCTCCTGCAGCAGGAATTTGACGAACTCCTTGCCCTCGGCCTTGTTCTTGGCCGCGGTGAAGATCACGCCGGTCTTAACGTCGGAGCGGTACTTGATCGGGTTGCCGTCCGGCTTGTTGGGGAAGGAGGCTGTGATGATGGTTTCCTCATAGGCCTTCTTGCCGGCGGCGCGCTGCTCGGGCGTCAGCGCCTGGTTGTTGGAATCCTCGAACCATTTCGCCGCGATCGAGATCGTGAAGTTGTGGGTCATCACGATGGTCTTGTTGTGGAAGGCGACGTTGTTGTCCGGGTCCTTCCAGGTCGTGGAGGAGGGCGGCGTGCAGCCCTTGATGTAGGTGTCGGTGTAATCCTTCAGCGCATGGATCAGCCCGTCGCGCACCTTGGGATCATCGACCAGGAGTTTGCCGTCGTCATCGACCAGCTTGACGTCGTAGGCGTCCATGAAGGTGTAGAACGACTGGAACGAGTCGGTCGATTCCACACCCATCGGCTGGCCGACGCCGTAGATGCGGTTGCCGGTCGCCTTACGGATCGCCGGCTGCACCTTGTCGCACCAGAACGACCAGTAATCCGCCCACTTGGTCGGAATATCGCTCGGCTTGAAGCCGGCCTGCTGCAGCATGTCGCCCCAGATCTGCACATGCATGCTCTGCTGTTTCAGCGGGAAGCCGTAATAGCCCTTCTTCTTGGTCTGGTCGTTGTAGAGATAGGCAGTCTCCAGCGTGTTCGGGGCGAAGGCCGATTTCATCGGCAGCAGGATGTCGGAGAGGTCCTCGAGCTTGCCTTCGAACGCCCATTTGCCGCCGGCCTGCACGTCATACGTATCGGAATAGGCGACGTCGGGCACGGTGCCGGAATCGAGCGCGGCGACCGTCTTCGGGATCATGTCCTGGATCGCGTATTGCGACAGCTCGACCTTGATGCCGGTCTTGGCTTCGAACTTCTTGATCGCCTCGAGGAGCGCGTCATCCTCGGATTTGTAGAAGCCCTTGCCCCACCAGACCGTGATCTTCTTCTCCTGCGCCAGTGCCGGCGCGGTCGCGTGGATCAGCCCGATGGCGGCGACCGCGAAAGAAAGCACAGCAATACCCAACTTGGATTTCACGTTGTTCTCCCTGTCTTGATGCCGGTTTTTTTAACCGGTTGGATAAAAGACTAGCGCATGGCCGCGGCCTGATCCAGATGGCGCGCGCGGTTCGCCTTTGAACCACGACGAAAGTCGAAAGGTTCAATTCGGCTTGGCGTTCTCGGCCGCCGTCGGCGCTCGCGTCGGGGATGCTGCGGCATCAGAGGGCTGCTGCCGCGGGCCGCCGGTGAAGCGCTCGATCACCGAGCGCACGGTGTCGCGGGTCTTGCGGTCCTTCACCGCATCGAGCAACTGCGACGACGCCGGCGAGCGGCGGATCAGGCTTTCCGGATCCGGGAAGACCAAAGGATCGTCCCACGGACCCTGCACCACGAACGGCAGGTCAAAACCGTTGCTGCCGCTCGGCGCCGAATTCAGGCTGGCGACGCCCTTCAGATCATATTCCCTCGACGGCACCGAGGCGGTGCCGGTCAGCGTGATCTTGGCCGCAGGTCCTTCGAGGCGGATGTCTTCGGCGGTGGCGACGCCATCATTGAATCGCACGCCGATCGTCAGATTGTCGTAAGGCGTCGAGCCCGAGCGGAAATTGCCGCCGCCGGACAGCGGTCGCCGCTCCAGCCGCTTCAGAAGCTGTTCGACATTGAAGCCCGCGATCGCGCCATCATGCCCGCTCAGCGTCGCGGTACCATCGAGCGATTGCGCGAGCCCGAACGGACTGGAGCCGGACGCCGTCAGCGCGACGTTGAGGTTGCCGCGGCCGGTGAGCTTGCTGACGCCGAACAATTCGCTGGCGCAGGCCTGCAGGTCGACATCGATGAACTCGAGCTGCGCCTTTACATCGGCGATGGCATCCGACCGCGCGATCCCGAGCGAGCCCTTGGCGATGCCGCCATACATCTGCGCTTCCGCAACCGAGAGCGCGAGCGTGCCGCCGCGCAAATTGGCGCCGAGCGCCGTGCGCCCGAGCCTGGTCGAGCCGACCGTCACCCGCGCCGCCGACAGCCGCATGTCGAGGTCGGTCGCGGTGAGCGCGTTCAAATCGAACAATTGCCGGTTCCAGTCACGCTGGCCGCTCGCCAATAGGCGGAAGGTCGAGATATAGGGCGTGAAATCGAGGTTGCCGGCGGCGAGTGTCGCCTGCAGCGTCTGTCGGCCATTGTTGGCGAAGGTCATCACCCCCTCGGCGACGTTGCCGTCGAGCTCGACATTGACATTGGTGAGCGCCACCGAGCCGCCGACGAGATTGGCGCGCGCCTTTAGCGTGAAGCGGCCGAACCCGCCGCTGCCAGGCGGGGCCTGTCCCATCCAGCGCAGCGCGTTGCGCAAGGACACGCTGTCGATGGTCGCGGTGCCCTCCATCATCAGGCTGGTCCGGTTGGCGACCGTGCCGTCGAAGGCGAGCTTGAGCGGCGCGCTGGCAAGGCGCGCCTTCAGCCCCGAGCGCTCGCCTGACAACAGCGCGATGAAGTCGCTGGCGCTGATCGAGCCGTCGACGCGCTCGCCGCGCCAGTCGAACTGTCCGGTTGCGGCAAAAGAACGCGAGATCGACGGCCAGGCCAGCGACAGGTCGATGTCGCCGAGTTGCTCCCTGACATGGTTGCTCTCATCCTCATAATTGAGGATGCCGTCCTGGATGCGGATCTCTGAGAACGACATCTGGTTCTCGGCGCCGGGTTTCATCGCGCGCGCGATGGTGTCGATGAACGGCGTCCAGTTGCTGTCGCCCTTGCCGTCCCTGATGACGTGGATATGCGGTCGCAGCATCATGACGTCGGCGATCTCGAACCGCCGCAGCAATAGCGGCAGCAGGCGCAGATTGGCGGTGAGCACGTCGACCCGCAGCGCAGGGTCGATGGTCCCGCCGCCCCTCAGCCCGACGTCATGGAACGAGACATAGCTGCCGGGGAACACCGAGACATCGATATGGCCGTTGACGACGAGGTCGAGCCCGGTGACGGCGCGGATTTGCGCCTCCACCGCCTGCTGCAGGGCGTCCCGGTTCAGAAACCAGGATGTCCCGATCAGGCCAAGCAGCGCGAGGCCGAAAAACGCCGCAATCGGCATCCCCAGGCGCTTCATTCCTTGGGCCATCGTCAGTGACATATCCAGGTCGGGTTGAGGTGATCGGATCTTCGAATAAAACCGGGCAGCGCACCTGGCGCCCCTGCCAAGCCACGCAACTTGAAGGGTTTTCTTGACGCTTTCAAGGCCGTCGTCGAGGTTGTAGGCAGGTGAGATGGCGAAACGGGGCGTCATTGACGCATTGCGAAGATTTCGCCTAATAATCCCAACCAATTCCGGCCGCCGCGCCTTTTCTCGATCAGGTCCTCTTTCATGAACAAGGTCTATCCCGACGCCAAATCGGCACTCGACGGCATCCTTAAGGACGGCATGATGATCATGTCGGGCGGCTTCGGCCTCTGCGGCATCGCCGAAACACTCTCCGATGCGATCCGGGACTCCGGGGTCAAGAACCTGACGGTGGTCTCCAACAATGCCGGCGTCGACGGTATCGGGCTGAGCCGGCTGCTGGAGACACGCCAGATCAAGAAGATGATTTCCTCCTATGTCGGCGAGAATAAGCTGTTCGCGCAGCAATATCTCGCCGGCGAGCTCGAGCTCGAATTCAATCCGCAGGGCACGCTGGCCGAGCGCATCCGCGCCGGCGGCGCCGGAATCCCGGCCTTTTACACCAAGACCGGTGTCGGCACGCTGATTGCCGAGGGCAAGGAAGTGAAGGAATTCGACGGCGAGAAGTACATCATGGAGCGTGGCCTGTTCGCCGACCTCGCCATCATCCACGCCTGGAAGGGCGACACCGCCGGGAACCTGGTCTATCGCAAGACCGCGCGCAACTTTAACCCGATGATGGCGACGGCCGCGAAGATCACCGTGGCCGAGGTCGAGCATCTGGTTCCGGCCGGCGAGATCGATCCCGATCACATCCACACCCCAGGCATTTTCGTAAAGCGCATCGTCGAGGTCGGCACCGGTAAGAAGCGGATCGAGTTCCGCAATACCCGCCCGCGCCCCGCAGCCTAAATTTAGCAGGAGAGTCCCATGGCCTGGACCCGTGAACAGATGGCGGCGCGCGCCGCGAAAGAGCTGCGCGACGGCTATTACGTCAACCTCGGTATCGGTATCCCGACGCTGGTTTCGAACTACATCCCCGAAGGCATCGACGTCAGCCTGCAGAGCGAGAACGGCATGCTCGGCATGGGCCCGTTCCCCTACGAGGGCGAGGAGGATGCCGACCTCATCAACGCCGGCAAGCAGACGGTGAGCGAATTGCCGTCGACCAGCTATTTCTCCAGCGCCGATTCCTTCGGCATGGTGCGCGGCGGTCATATCGACCTTTCGATCCTCGGCGCGATGCAGGTGGCCCAGAACGGCGATCTCGCCAACTGGATGATCCCCGGCAAGATGGTGAAGGGCATGGGCGGCGCCATGGACCTCGTCGCCGGCGTCAAGCGCGTCGTAGTGGTGATGGAGCATTCCGCCAAGGACGGCCCGAAGCTGCTCAAGCAATGCTCGCTGCCGCTGACCGGCGAACGCGTGGTCGACATGGTCGTCACTGATCTGGCCGTCTTCACCATCGACAAGCATGGCAAGGACGGCATGGCGCTGGTCGAACTCGCCGACGGCGTCACGCTGGATGAGGTGAAGGCCAAGACCGAAGCCGAGTTTCGGGTGGCGCTGAAGAACACGTGATGATGGTTCTTCCCTTCTCCCCTTGTGGGAGAAGGTGGCGCGCATGAAATGTGCGACGGATGAGGGGTTGTCCCCGCGGGCGACGGTGCTCGTGGAGAGAGACCCCTCACCCAAATGAGTTTCATTGCCGACGCCGGAGTAGCCCTCTCCCACAAGGGGAGAGGGCGCATCAACGGGCACGGAGAAAGCGTCGTATCGCACGCTCTCTCCACTATTGTCGTCATTGCGAGCGCAGCGAAGCAATCCATGCCTCCGCAAGTGGCGCGATGGATTGCTTCGCTGCGCTCGCAATGACGGGGCTGGCATTCCGATTCAATTTTCAAACAGCAGTGGGGATGTGAGTTCGCATTCTCACGGCGTGTCACGCCCGTGCTTTGCTCTCGTTTCACCCTCCTCGAAAACAGAGGGCGCAGGGAAAGCCGGGTGCAGGTTGCACCCGTGGGTCCCGTGCAACAAAAAGCACGGGGGTAGGACCACAGGTTCAACCGAAGCATTCCGGCTTTCCCTGCGCGATGGTGTTACGGTTTCCTTCGCGCTCTCCCCGGTGACCGGGCTTTCTTGCCACCGTCACTTCGTAAGAAGCTTAGCGCCAGCGTCGGGGCGCCAGGACCACACGACTTCGCCGTCCGTGATGTGTGTGCTCGTCAGTCACACGCTTCACGTCCACCGCATCTCACCGCAACGTTCGTGACGATCGCGAGCCGCCCCTCATCTGGGTGAGACGCGCGGAGTTAAATCACTGATTTGCCCGACGACGGAAGCGGAATGTTTTTTGCGTGAGGGGTGGACGGGGCAAATCAGTTTGAAATTGCTCGCGAATTTTTCTCCGCCGTCATTCCGGGGCTTCCGAAGGACGAGCCCGGAATCCATTTCTCCGCCTGCGCATGCGGCCCGATGGATTCTCTGATGTGCAATTGCACATCGTAGCTCGCGCTACGCGCGCCCCGGAATGACGGCGAGAGCGGAGTGCGCCGCGCGACTACGCCGGGCCGTTGGGCACGTCGGAGAAGCGTGTCAGCCACGCCACCGGCCCGATGCTGGCGGCGATGATCAGGAGCGCTGCGAGTGCGCCTTCCTCGAAGCTGCCGCGGCTGGCGTACTGGTAGATCGAGGTCGACAGCGTCTCGACATTCAGCGGGCGCAGCAGAAGCGTTGCTGGCAACTCCTTCAGGCAATCGACGAACACGATGATGGCGGCGCCGAACAGGGCGGGCTTCAACAGCGGCAGGTGGATCCGGTGCAGAATCGTGGCCTGACCGGCGCCGACGGCGCGCGCGCTCTCGTCATAATCGCGTGGGATTTGCTCGAAGCCGGCTTTGATCAAGCCGGTCGGCACCGCCAGGAAGCGGATCGCGTAGGCCATCACCACGGCTGAGCCCGAGCCCATCAGGATCAATCCCGGCAGCGATCCTCCGGTCCACCCGGCGAGCGCGTTCAGGGCGTTGTCGACGGCCAGCACCGGCGCGAGCAGGCCAAGCGCGATCACGAGGCCGGGCAACGCGTAGCCGGCCTGCGAGATGTTCATCGCGATATGCTGCAACGGACTTGGCCGCCAGCGATGGGCGATGATGGTGGAGAACCCGAGCAGCAGCGCCAGCAGCGTGGCCAGGGTTGCAAACGCGACCGAGTGGAACGCGTGGCGCCACAGCGACGCATCGAAATTGGCGAGCAGCCCGCGCCTGGCGCTTTGATGCACGAGATAGAGCAGCGGCACGACGAAGCCGATCAGCACCGGCAGCAGGCATGTTGCGAATACCGACCACGCTCGAGCGCCGACCAGCGGTGTTCGCGGCGTGACCCGCGGGCTTTCGGCGGCGAGTTCGGCATTGGTATTGCGGCGGCCGTAGCGCTCCATGAGGACGAGCCCGGCGACGATGGCGAGCATCAGGCAGGCGAGCTGCGAAGCACCGGCGAGGCTGCCGCGGTTGAGCCAGGTCGTGAAGATCGAAACCGTCAGCGTGCGGATGCCGAGATATTCGCTGGCGCCGATATCGTTCAACGTCTCCAGCGACACAAGCGCCACGCCGACCGCAAGCGCCGGCCGCGCCATCGGCAGCGAGACGCGCCAGAACACGGTCCATTTGCCGGCGCCGAGCGTCTTCGCGACCTCCGCGAATTCTGCCGTCTGAAACTGGAACATCGCCCGCGCCGACAGATAGACGTAGGGGTAGAGCACCAGTCCGATCACGACAATCGCACCGGGCAGGGATCGCAGATTGGGCAGCCAGCCCACGGCGTCACGGAGCGGCAGCCAGATCGCGAGCGTGCGATGGACAAGGCCGAGCGGCTCGAACAAATCGGCGTAGACATAGGCCGCGAGATAGGTCGGGACCGCCAGCGGCAGCGGCATCAACCACAGCAGCGTGCGGCGGCCGCGGAAATCATAGCGCGAGATCAGCCACGCCGTGCCGGCACCGAGCAGAAGCGTCAGCGCACCGACACCGGCGAGCAGAAGCGCGGTGTCGATCATCGCCACGGGCAGCACGTAGTTGATCAGGTCGTGCCACACTTCCGGCGCCGGCTGCATGGAAAGCGAAACGATCGAGATGACGGGCGCGGCGACAAGCGCCGCAGTCGCCACCGCGATCGCCGCGGCGATTCGCCCGGCGTAGACGCGTCGTCGAGGTGATTGTCCGGACCGGCTGCTTCCCTTCACCTCTCCCGCTTGCGGGGGAGGTCGCCGTGCTCGTAGAGCGCGGCGGGTGGAGGCTCTCTCCACTGGGGGAGTGTGAATCGCGGAAGCACCACCGCCCCGGCCCTCCCCCGCAGGCGCAGGGCTATCGCATATGGCCGAGCAAGGTGAGGAGGAAGCTGTCGTCCCAGCCGGCGCGCTTGATTTTTCGACGTATGGAGGTGGGACCAGGACAAGACCGAAGGATGTTGAGCGCGAGCCTGCGCA
>NZ_JBUYEN020000006.1:0-281919 GCF_055229415.2 Bradyrhizobium sp. Leo114
CGCCATCAGACTCGCTCGAAAGCGAATCCAACCCGCACACATCATCGCATGGTCACTTTGGCGTAGAGCTCACCAGGCCGCCGCCCAGCGCGCGCACTTCAAAACAAAAAGACAACTGTAATGCTAGAACCAGCCGAAGAATTTCCGCGATCTCGGGAGCGGATGAGGGCAGCAGCACGCGGCGGATGATGCCGCCGTCGCCGGCTCCCAGCGTGTACGCCGCTTCGACCAGATCGCGTCTCGTGCTGCCCACGGTCACGGCGATCATCAGGATGATCTGGAACACCGATCCGATGAAAATCACCATGAGCTTCTGCAGTTCGCCGATACCGGCCCACAGGATCAAAAGAGGGATGAAGGCAGAGGCCGGCAGATAACGCGCGAACGAAACGAACGGCTCGAGAAAGGCTTCAATCGGCTTGTAAGCGCCCATGAGAACGCCTAGCGGCACGGCAACGAGAGCCGCCAGCACGAAGCCGCCGACAACACGCCAGATCGTCATGCCGATATCAAACAGAAATCCATGCTTGGTGAGCAGCTCGAAGCCTTCCTGCACCATGATCAGTGGGTTGGCGAGAAATGTCTTCGAAACATAGCCGCCGAAGGTCGCCCAGGCCCACAGGGCAACGAACAGCACGAAGAATGCAAGGCCATAGGCCACGCGTTGCTTCGACGTTACCGGACTTAGAGGACGCATCACGGCGGTATTTCCAGGCGACGTGTCGATCCTGCGCCAGTTTTGCTCCACAAGCGGCGAAGCGGAACTGGCGCGGGCGCGCAGCGGTTCTATTTGATGAAGCTCGCGTCAAAAAGATCTTCGATCTTCGGGGCAGACTTGATGATGCCGATCTCGAGCAGCAGGTCTGCCGCCTCTTTGTTGAAGGTCAGGAACTCGCCCGTGAAGAATTTCTGGTTCGCTGCTTTGTCCTGCCAGCGCAGATATTTTGCCGAGTTGCCGAACTGCTCGCCCGATTGTTTCACGTCGGCCCCCATGATCTCGTACGCCTTCGCTTGATCCCTTGCGATCATGTCGAGGGCTTCGAAATAGCTGTCAGCCAGGGCCTGAGCGGCTTTCGGATTGTCGGTCAGGAATTTCGGTGTGCAGCCGAAGGTGTCCATCACCATCGGGTAGTCGAGAGTGGTGGCGATGATCTTGCCCTTGTCGGGTGCGCCACGCACGGTCGAGAGGTAAGGTTCATAGGTCATTGCCGCATCGTTCTGGCCGGAAACGAACGCCTGTGCCGCCGCGGCTGGCTCCAGATTCACGATCGTGACGTCCTTGACCGAGAGGCCGTTCTTTCGAAGCATCCAGGCCAGTGCGAAGTAGGGTGAGGTGCCCGGCGCGGACGCCGCGACTGTCTTGCCTTTCAGATCCTTGATCGAGGCAATGTCGTTGCGCACGGCCATGCCGTCGGCGCCAAAGCTCTTGTCAAGCTGAAAGATCTGCTTGGTCGCGACGCCGTTCGCATTCCAGGAGATCCAGGTCTCGACTGTGGTCGCCGCACATTGAATGTCTCCGGACGCGATGGCGAGATGCCGATCCTTCTGCGGAATTTTCCTCAGCGTGACGTCGAGCCCGTTTTTCTTGAAAATGCCGGCCTGGCTTGCAAGCGTGAGCGGCGCAAAGCCGGTCCATCCCGAGATGCCGATGCCGACCCTCACATCGTCGGCAACCGCCGGTGCGGATACCAGCAGGGCAAAAACTGCTGTGAATGCTCTTAAACTACGCATGATGCTCTTCCCTCCTGCCGTACTATGGATTGCGTCCCGTTGGTTGCTTCACGTCCGCTGCGACGAGCTCCCGCACCAGTCACGTGTGCATCGCGTTGCATGAATTGTGCCGTGCCGGACATTCTTTCAGCCGCCCTTGAAACGGGCTACCAGCCGATGGGTGTCCCCCGGATAGAGCAGGCGCACGGCGGTGACCGTTCGTGCGCTGCGCCATGTGTATCGATCGATCACTAAGCAGGGCGCGCCGACGGCAATGTCCAGTTCGGCTGCAGTGCCCTTATCGGCCACCGTGGCGCTGATGGTGTGCTCGGCTTCGGTCCAAGGAACATGGTGCAACAGCCATGAGCCGGGTGGCTCGGTCGTAAAGTCCGCCGCGGCGGCTTCCGGCACCGTGTCGAGATCGATCAGCCTGTCTTCAATGGCAAACGGCACGTCGTCGGCGCTGTGACGACAAGCGATCGCGATCACCTTGCCGGTCCTACGGACGCCAAGACGCGCGCGATCGGCGGCGTTCGCGGCGCGGCGGGAGCAATGGATAAGCTGATAAGCATAGCTGCGGCCAAGCGCGGTAATCTCCGCGCGAATGTCGGCGATCTTGAGCACCGCCGACAGATGCTGCGGGCGACGTACAAATGTGCCGGCCCGCCGTCTTCGCTCGATCAGATCGGCTTGCGCCAATTCCGACAGCGCCTTGTTCACGGTCATTCGCGAGCAGCGATAACGCGCCATCAGCTCGTGCTCGAAGGGAATGCGATGACCCGGAGGCCATTCACCAGTCAGGATCCGACGTTCTATATCGTGTCGGATCTGCCTGTAGAGTGTTAGCTTGTCCGTGCCCGGAAGCTCGTTGTCGTGAGCGTGGAGACTCATGCCAGAAGCCTCCGGACGGTCGCGTTGAACTGCGCGCGCGCTCGCTCGCGGAGCCGATGACGTCCGCCCTCGACGAGCTTGTTTCCTCCTGCCCAGACACAATCGATGGCTCCGGCGCCGGTCGCAAAAATCCAGCCGTCGAGGATGGCATCGCCGCGGCGTCCGGCCAGAGATGGATGCGTGATGTCGAGGGTCACGATATCGGCGCGCGCGCCTCGTTCTATTCCCGCGCCGGTCTGCGCCAGCGCCTGTGCACCGCCCGCGAGCGCGCTCTCGAATAACGTGCGACCAGTCGAGCTGCCGGGGCCGTCGGAGAGCACATTGCGTGCGCGGTGCTTCAGGCGCTGACCATATTCGAGCTGACGCAATTCATCGGTAACGCCAACCAGGACATTGGAATCGGTGCCGACGCCGAACCGGCCCCCGGCATCAACAAATTCGCGCGCCGGGAAAATACCATCGCCGAGGCTCGCTTCAGTTACCGGGCACAGGCCAGCGACTGCGCCGATGCTCCCGAGCGAGGCGACTTCCGTCGGCGATGTGTGGGTCGCATGGATCAGGCACCAGCGTTGATCGACGGGCGCGTGGTCAAACAGCCATTCGACCGGCCGCTGGCCCGACCAGGCAATACAATCCTTGACCTCCCTGACTTGCTCGGCGGCGTGGATATGGATCGGCGCGCCTTGGGCCATCGGCACGATCGCAGATAGTTCGGTTGGGGTCACGGCGCGCAGGCTGTGCGGGGCAATGCCGACATTGGCTCCGGGTAACGTACTGACCGCCTTGCGCGTGGCGTCAAGCAGCGTAGCAAACTGGTCGATTGAACAGATGAATCGGCGCTGGCCTGCATGCGGCGCGGCGCCGCCAAAGGCGCTGTGCGCATAGAAACTCGGCAAGAGCGTGAGGCCGATGCCTGCGCCCTCGGCAGCCTGAGCAATTCGTGTCGCCATCTCGGAGAGGTCGGCATAGGGCATGCCGTCACGATCATGATGAAGATAGTGGAACTCACCGACCCGCGTATAGCCCTGCTCGAGCATCTCGACATAAAGCAAGGTCGCGACGCTCTCGACGTCTTCCGGAGTCATTTCGAGCGCAAAGCGATACATCGTCTCGCGCCATGTCCAGAAGGTATCCGCCGTGTTGCCACGCGTCTCGGCAAGGCCCGCCATGGCGCGCTGGAACGCGTGACTGTGCAGGCTCGCTATCCCCGGAACTGCCAGCCGATGCTGCTCATCCCGCGCTCCCGGCGCCACGCCGACCGCAATCTTGGCGACGAGCCCATCCGTGATGACCACCTGCACGTCATCGGCCCAGCCCGACGGCAGCAGCGCGGATGCGAAGTGCAGATTTGTCATGTTTCGTGCCGACTGGACAGAGCGTCAACACGATTATATGTCTAGACATATATGTCAAGCTTCCGGCACCCGGGGGAAGGCACATGGCAGAGCGCTACGATCGTATCTGGCACAATGCGCGGCTCGCCACGATGCGCGAGGATCTGCCGGGTCTCGGCGTCATCGAGCACGGCGTGATCGCTGCCCGCGATGGCCGGATCGTCTATGCAGGCACGCAATCCGATTTCCAGCGTGATGCCGACGCGACCGAGCGGATCGACTGCGCCGGCCGATGGGTCACGCCCGGATTGGTCGATTGCCACACCCACCTTGTTTTCGGCGGCAACCGCGCCCACGAATTCGAATTGCGGCTTGAGGGCGCAAGCTATGAAGAGATCGCCCGTGCCGGTGGCGGCATCGTCGCCACCGTTGCGGCCACGCGGACCGCGAACGAGGCCGAGCTTGTCGCCGACGCATTGCCGAGGCTCGACGCGCTGATCCGCGAGGGCGTCACGACGATCGAAATCAAGTCCGGCTACGGCCTCAACACCGAGACCGAGATGCGGCAGCTTTTGGCCGCGCGTGCGCTTGGCCGTGTCCGACCGATCGCGGTCCGGACGTCTTTTCTTGGTGCACATGCACTTCCGCCGGAAGCTTCCGGCGACAAAGATCGTTACATCGATCTCGTGTGCCAGGAAATGCTGCCTGCGGTGGCGGAGGCGGGACTTGCAGACGCCGTGGATGCTTTCATGGAAGGCATCGCGTTCTCGCGCGATCAAACGGCGCGCGTCTTCGAGGCGGCCAAAGCCCTGGGTTTGCCGATCAAGCTTCACGCCGATCAATTATCGAACCTCGGCGGCGCATCGCTTGCAGCGGAATATTCAGCTCTGTCCGCCGATCATCTGGAGCACACCGACGAGGCCGGGGCTCAGGAGATGGCGGCGGCAGGCACGGTCGCCGTCCTGTTGCCAGGCGCGTTCTATTTTATTCGCGAGACGACGAAACCGCCGGTCGAGCTTTTCCGTGCCCACGGAGTCAAAATGGCGTTGGCGACCGACTGCAATCCCGGCAGCTCGCCGCTGACGTCGCTTCTGCTCACGATGAACATGGGGGCGACGCTGTTTCGATTGACCGTTGCCGAATGCCTTGCCGGCGTGACGCGCGAGGGAGCGCGCGCGCTAGGCCTTCTAAGCGACACGGGTACGCTCGAAGTCGGCAAATGGTGTGATCTCGCGATCTGGGACATCGAGCGGCCCGCTGAACTCGTCTACCGGATCGGCTTCAACCCCCTGCATAGCCGCGTATGGAGGGCGCAATGAGTGATCCGGCGGCGCCGATCGTCGTCAAGCCGGGAAGGGTCACGCTCGACGATTTCGCCCGGGTGCTCGCAGGTGCTGCAGTCTTGCTCGAACCATCCTTCTGGGCTCGGGTCGAACTGGCTTCTCGTATCGTTGCGCAAGCTGCTCACGCGGACGTGCCGGCTTACGGCATCAACACCGGATTCGGAAAGCTGGCTTCGACGCACATTGCTCCCGATCAGACCGCGCTGCTTCAGCGCAATCTCATTGTCTCTCATTGTTGCGGGGTAGGGCGTCCCTCGCCCGAGCCGATCGTTCGGCTGATGATGGCCTTGAAGATCGTCTCGCTCGGGCGAGGCGCTTCCGGCGTGCGCCGCGAGGTCATCGAGCAACTGCAGATGATGCTGGCGCGCGGCGTTTGTCCGCTGGTGCCGCAGCAGGGTTCGGTCGGCGCATCCGGCGATCTGGCGCCACTTGCGCATATGACGGCCGTCATGATCGGGGAGGGGCAGGCGATCCTCGATGGACGGCTTGTTCCGGGCCGCGACGCGCTCGCCGCCGCCGGTCTTGCGCCGTTGACGCTCGGACCGAAGGAGGGGCTCGCCCTCATCAACGGCACCCAGTTCTCGACGGCTTACGCCATCTCCGGCGTGCTGCGCGCCCATCGCCTGGCCTGCGCGGCTTTGGTGACAGGCGCTCTTTCGGTCGATGCCGCCATGGCCTCGACCGCGCCGTTCCGGCCGGAGGTGCAGCAGTTGCGCGGACATGCCGGCCAAACTGCTGCCGGCGCCGCCCTGACGGCGCTGCTTGCCGGCAGCGACATTCGCCAGTCGCATCTCGAGGGCGATGAGCGGGTGCAGGATCCCTATTGTCTGCGCTGTCAGCCGCAGGTTGCTGGCGCCGCGCTCGACTTGCTTACGCAAGCGGCGCGAACGTTGGAGATCGAGGCCAATGCCGTCACCGACAATCCGTTGGTATTCGTCGAGACTGGCGAGATCGTCTCGGGCGGCAACTTCCACGCCGAACCAGTGGCTTTCGCCGCGGACCAGATTGCGCTTGCGCTTTCGGAGATCGGTGCGATCAGCGAAAGGCGGATCGCGACGCTGGTCGATCCCGCGCTGAATTTCGGCTTGCCGCCGTTCCTCACGCCGGAGCCGGGTATCAACTCCGGCTTCATGATCGCCGAAGTGACGGCGGCCGCGCTCTATGCCGAGAACAAGCAGCGTGCGTCGGCCTGCTCGATCGACTCAACCCCCACCAGCGCCAATCAGGAAGATCACGTCTCGATGGCTGCGCACGCCGCGCGCCGGCTGTCCGATATGGCGGACAATTTGGCGACGATCTTAGGTATCGAGCTCTCGGTCGCAGCGCAAGGCATCACGCTTCGCACGCCGCATTCGACCAGCGCCCCGCTCGCGGCGGTCATTGCTGAATTGCGCGCGCATGTGCCGGCTTTGAGCGCTGATCGTTACATGGCCGATGATCTTGCGAAGGCGACCGCGCTGGTCGAATCCGGTGCGTTGCCGGCTGCGGCGCTCTCCGCGCTGCCGGACATCCCGTTCCCGATCCTTGTTTCGAATCTTGCCGATAAGGGCGATCTGTCATGAGCCGTCGAGTAGACAACGACCGTACGATCCGCGCGCCCCGGGGCGGCGAGATCAGTGCCAAGAGCTGGTTGACGGAGGCACCGCTCCGCATGCTCATGAACAATCTCGATCCGGAAGTCGCGGAACGTCCAAGCGAACTCGTCGTCTACGGCGGAATCGGTCGTGCCGCACGCGACTGGGATAGCTTCGACCGGATCGTCACCTCCTTGCGCAAGCTGGAAGCCGACCAGACCTTGCTGGTTCAGTCGGGCAAGCCGGTCGGGATCTTCCGCACGCATCCGGACGCGCCGCGCGTTCTGATCGCGAACTCGAACCTGGTGCCGCATTGGGCGACGCTCGATCACTTCAACGCGCTCGACCGGCAAGGCCTGATGATGTTCGGGCAAATGACGGCCGGGTCCTGGATCTATATCGGCAGCCAGGGCATCGTGCAGGGAACCTATGAGACGTTTGTCGAGGTCGGACGACGACACTACGGCGGCAGTCTTGCAGGCAAGTGGATCCTTACGGCGGGGCTCGGCGGCATGGGCGGCGCGCAGCCGCTCGCCGCGACCATGGCGGGCGCCTCGCTGCTGGCGATCGAATGCCAGCCGAGCCGCATCGAGATGCGGCTGCGCACGGGTTATCTTGATCGACAAGCGAACACGCTTGATGAGGCACTTTCGATCGTGGCGGCGAGCGCGCAGGGTAATAAGCCGGTCTCGGTCGGCTTGCTCGGCAACGCGGCTGAGATTTTTCCGGAACTGGTGCGGCGTGGCGTGAGGCCGGACATCGTCACCGACCAGACCAGCGCGCACGATCCCATCAATGGCTACCTGCCCAAGGGGTGGTCGCTTGCCGAGTGGGAGACAAGACGCGCCAGCGATCCGAAGGCGGTTGAAGCCGCGGCCAAGACGTCGATGGTCGATCACGTTCAGGCCATGCTGGATTTCCACGCCCAGGGTATTCCCACGCTGGACTATGGCAACAACATTCGTCAGATGGCGAAAGATATGGGACTGCATAACGCATTCGATTTTCCGGGCTTCGTCCCTGCCTATATCCGTCCACTGTTTTGCAGAGGCGTTGGGCCGTTTCGGTGGGCCGCGCTGTCAGGCGATCCGGATGACATCTTCAGGACGGATGCCAAAGTCAAGGAGCTGATGCCCGACGATAAGCACCTGCATAACTGGCTCGATATGGCGAAAGCCCGCATCAAGTTTCAGGGGTTGCCGGCGCGGATCTGCTGGGTGGGTCTCGGCGATCGCTACCGCCTGGGTCTCGCCTTCAACGAGATGGTGGCGCGCGGCGAACTAAAGGCGCCGATCGTGATCGGCCGCGACCATCTCGACAGCGGCTCGGTTGCCAGTCCGAACCGCGAAACGGAAGCGATGCGCGATGGTTCCGATGCGGTATCGGATTGGCCGCTGCTCAATGCTCTCCTGAATTGTGCCAGCGGCGCGACGTGGGTCTCGCTGCATCACGGCGGAGGCGTCGGCATCGGCTATTCGCAACACGCCGGAATGGTGATTGTTGCAGACGGAACGGCGGAGGCTGCCCGCCGCATTGAACGGGTGCTCTGGAACGATCCGGCGAGCGGCGTCATGCGGCACGCCGACGCGGGCTATGAAAGCGCGATTGCGTGTGCCCGCGCGAACGGGCTCGATCTGCCGGGCCTGGCGCCATAGGGCATGCTTGGCGCTGGCGACAACGGTCGGCGCCAGCCACTTCGCGCAACTCGCGAATCCGATTGCCTGCACCGTAGGCGAACCGCCCGCCAGAAGGCAGAGGCGTGTCCAGACTCCGCACGCGCCGAAACAGGGTTGCCGCCAAATCGGTCAAAATCCACACATGGATCATCTAAAATAGGCAAAATACGCCCTTGGCACGCCTCCTGCATGACCGTTGTGACCGATCTGTCGGTTCATGTGGAAAAGGGGAATGTCGATGCATCCGAAATTTGACCGTCGCCACTTTCTAAAGGGGGCGGCGGGAGCCGCGGTCGCCGCAGGCTACATGCAGATCAATCCAGACTTTTTCATCTCACAGGCGCGCGCGCAGGCCGGGAAGACCATGACCTTCCTGTCGGCCGAGAACATCACGGGCAATTGGGATCCAACCGCTCACACCACGCTTTCGCAGAAAAACATCGAAGGCTTCGTGATGGGTTTTCTGACCCGCACACCGATGAAGCTCGATAACCCGAGCGAGGTCGTCTATGAACTGGCAACCGACATCAAGCTGCTCGATCCGAACCGCCTGCAAATCAAGCTGCGTCAAGGCGTCGTCTTCCATGATGGCAAACCGTTCAAGGCGGAGGACGTCAAGGCCACTTTCGAATATGGATCCAAGCCGGATCGCCCCGCGCAATGGTATCCTGGCCCCACCGAAACGCTGAAGATCGAGACGCCTGATGACTACACGGTGATCGTCGATACGTCGAAAGGCGGTTACCCGGCTCACCTCTTCATGTTCCTTGCGGCGTTCCTGCCGATCATGTCGGCAAAGGATATCGCGGGCGGACCTGGGGGCGTGCTCTCACAGCGGCTGAATGGCACTGGTCCCTTCAAATTCGTCGAGCAGCGCGGCAACGACACCGTGATGAAGGCGTTCGATGGCTACTTCAAGGGCAAGCCGGCCATTGCGGGGATCAATTTCACTTTCACCGGCGACTCCACGACGCGCATGCTCTCCCTCATGAATGGTCAGGCTTCGATCGTCGAACGCCTTGAGCCAGAGCAGGTGGATGCGGTCAAGGGCAATCCCAACATCCGCATCAACCAGGTCGTTTCGGTCGAGAACAAGTATCTTTGGTTTCGCTGCTCGAAGCCGCCGTTCAATGATCCCCGTATCCGCCTCGCCGCCTGTCACGCCATCAACCGTGACGTCATCCTCGAAGTGCTGGGATCCGCGGGGCACGCGTCGTCCAACTTCGTGTCGCCGGTCAAGTTCGGTTACATTGATCTCGAGAATTATCCGAAGTTCGACCCAAAGAAGTGCCAGGCGTTGCTCGCCGAGGCCGGTTTCCCGAACGGCAAGGGGTTGCCGCCGCTCGAATACATCACGTCCGTGGGCTTCTATCCCAAGACCAAGGAATACGGCGAGATCATCACCGCGATGCTCAACGAGCAGGGCTTCAATGTCAGCCTGACCGTGCTCGAGCCAGCCGCCTGGAATGAACGCCTGTACCATCGTCCCGGCGGCGGACCCGGTCATATGGTGGACTGCGGATGGTCGACCGGCTCGCCCGAGCCCGATTTGATTCTCCGCACGCATTTCCACTCCTCGTCGCATCGCATTTGCGGCATCGAGGATACCGCGATCGACGCAAGTCTCGACAAGGAGCGTAGCGCACCGACGCTTGAGGAACGGAAGAAGATCCTCCAGACCGAGACGATGCCCCTGATCGCCTCCAAGATGCCGGCGCTCTCGCTCTTCACGTCCGTCATGATTCACGCGATGCAGAAGAATTTCGAAGGTCTCTATATCTATCCGGATGGTTCGATGGATGCTTCGAGGCCCGTTGCCTGACCATGGACGGTCACCGCGCGCCGCGAGCAGGCGGTGCGCGGTCCGACATGTCCTCCGACGCGGAGCTGAAGAATGTTCGTCCTGAACTTCCTGATGCGGCGCCTGATTCAAGGCGTCATCATCATATTCCTTGTCTCGCTGCTGATCTTCACCTTGCTGAGGGTGGTGCCGGGAGATCCGGTGCGACTGATGGCCGGCGGCATGGCTCCCGAGGCCCTGATCGAGAAGATCGCGACCGACATGGGGTTGCGAGACCCGATCATCGTTCAGTTCGGCCGCTATATGAGCAGCGTCGTTCGGGGCAATCTCGGGCAGTCCTTCGTTCGTCCCGCGAACGGCGCTGCGACAGGCGGCGCGAACTTCAACGATACGACGCGCGGTGAACGGGCCAAGGTGCTAAGCCTGATCCTCGAAGCCTTGCCTATGACGCTGCAGCTTGCCGCAGTGACGTTGGCGATTGCCCTCGTTTTCTCCGGGATCATAGGGATTGCTGGCGGCCTCGCGGTCGGGCGTTGGCCGGACAAGCTGGCATTCTACACCTCGTCGGTGTTCATATCGTTGCCGAATTTCTGGCTGGGAATCGTTCTCGCGCTGCTGTTTTCAGTCAAGCTCGGTTGGCTGCCGGCGATCGGATATCAGGGGTTTGCCTACACGATTCTCCCAGCCATCGTGCTTGCGGTCGAATTGTCGCCGGTCCTGATCCGGACGCTCGTCAGTTCCGTCTCGGCGCAGATGATGGAACCCTACGTGGCGGTGGGGCATGTCCGTGGCCTCGGCCGCAGCCGCATCATTGCAAACCATGCCCTTCGCAATGCCTCGGTACCGCTGCTCAATCTGCTCGGGGTGCAGTTTTCGAGCCTGCTCGGCGGGGTGATCATCGTCGAATACATCTTCGACTATCCCGGGCTTGGTCTGTTGACCATCAACGCGGTGTTGCAGCGCGACTTCCCGTTGATTCAAGGGATTGCCATCGTAACCAGCGCCATCTTTGTGCTGATCAACATCATTGTCGATCTTATTGCAACCACGATGGATCCAAGGCTCGAATATTGATGTCTATCGCTACCGCCACCGGCGCACCAATGGCGCACACGCCGGCCCAACGCTCCGTCATCCGACGCATCTTCGACAAGGCTGCATCGACGCCGGGATTTCGCGTCGGCCTCGGACTGTTCGTTGTCCTTGCCCTGGCGACCGCCTTCTATCCTGAACTGAGCGGCATCGACCCGACGAAGATGGACGTCAAGGCGCGCCTTCTGCCACCGCTGTTTCTGGGCGGAAACTGGAGCTGGGCGCACCCGCTCGGCACGGATCAGATCGGCCGCGACATGCTCGTCCGCTCACTGGTCGGCCTGCGTTACTCCTTCCTGATCGGCGTCGCCTCCGTCATCGTCATGTTGGCGATCGGATGCGCGCTTGGCACGATTTCGGGCTACTTCGGCGGACGAACCGATGCCATCGTCATGAGGCTGACGGATGCCCAGCTATCGATCCCGATGATTATCCTCGCCATTTCCGTGCTCGGCGTTTCGCGGCCGACCATCCCCGCGATCGTTTTGGTGCTCGGAGTTTCGAACTGGCCGGTCTATGCCCGCATCATGCGCAGCATCGTGATGACCGAGCGGCAGCGCGAATATGTCCGCGCCGCAAAGATCGGCGGTTCGACCGATCTTCGGATCATCCTCGCGCTGCTGCTGCCGTTGCTGCTGCCGCCGGTCCTGTTCACGTCGGTGCTCGACGTTGCGCGCATGATGATCTTCGAATCCACGCTCGGTTTCCTGGGCCTCGGCGTGCAGCCACCGACGCCTACGTTCGGCAATATCATAGCGGACGGACGGAAATATCTGCTGAACGCGTGGTGGATCGCCACCATGCCGGGTCTCTTCCTCGGCCTGACACTCACCAGCGTCAACCTGATCGGCGCTTCCCTCGAACGTGCACGGAATGCGATTCACGGAGGCTCCGAAGCATGACGCAGCCGCTTCTTGACCTCAAGAACCTGACGGTCGCCGCGGGTAGCGGCGGCACGGCCAAAGTCATTCTCGACAATGTGTCCCTCAGCCTCGCTCCCCGCGAGATCGTCGGCGTGGTGGGCGCCAGCGGTTCCGGAAAGACCGTACTTTCCAAGGCCGTGGTCAACTGGCTCGAGCCGCCGCTCACGAAGCGATCGGGTCAGGTGCTGTTCGAGGGACGCGACATCTATGCCATGCGCGGCGCGGAGATGCGCCTGTTGCGCCAGCGGATATCCTATGTCGGCGCCAATCCCATGGGTGCGCTCGATCCAACCCTGCCGGTCGGCGCCCAGATTGTCGAGAAGATGCGGGCCGTCGTGCCCAGAACATTACGTCGGGATGCCGAACGTCGTGTCATCGAACTCCTCGATGCGGTTCGCATCCCATCGGCGCGAAATCGCTTTCACGACTATCCCTCCCAGTTCTCGGGCGGCATGATGCAGCGAGCGCTGATCGTGGATGCATTGGTGACCAATCCCGCACTTCTGGTCGCCGACAACGTCACGCAGCCGCTCGATGTGACGGTCGCTGCTCAGGTGATCCGGCTGATGAAGGAGCTGACGGTCACCTTCAACACCGCGGTGCTGTTCGTCTCATCGTCCCTGCCAGTGGCGCGTGAAGCCTGCTCGCGGATCCTGGTGATGGATGAAGGGCGCATCGTCGAGGAGCAGTCGACAGAAGATCTGATCAGCAGGCCCGTATATCCCTATACACGCGAACTGGTGCGCCAGACCCCGAAAATATGGGTCGAGGCGGCCGCAACGCCCCGCCTTGACGACCAGCGGGAGGTGGTTGTCAGCTTGCGCGACGCCTCGCAGACCTACAAGGTTAGAAAGAAAAGCGGTTTTGGTGGCTTCAACCTGGTTCGCGCCGTTCGCAACGTCACCTTCGACGTGCGCCGCGGCGACAGCTTTGCCATTGTCGGCGAGTCCGGCTGCGGAAAGTCGACCCTGATGCGGCTTCTGTCGAGGCTCGAATTGCCGAGCTCAGGACAAATCCTCTGCGCGGACAAGGACATCGCAACGCTCAAGGGCCGGGCGCTGCTCGAGTTCCGGAGCAAGCTGCAGATGGTGCTACAGGATCCGTTCGGCTCGCTGCCGCCCCGGACCTCGATCGGGAGGATGCTGGAGGATCCGCTGCGTACGCATGGCTGGCGCGACAAAGGCAGGATTCGCGAACGCGTCCTGAAGGTGATGGGCGAAGTGGGGGTGCCGGCCGAACTTTACGAGGAGCTTCCGCTGGGATTGAGCGCTGGACAACGACAACGCGTCAACGTCGCCCGTGCGTTGGTGCTGGAGCCGGAAATTCTCATCATGGATGAAACGCTGTCCGCCCTCGATCAAACCGAGCAGTTCAAGCTGCTCGACTTGTTCCAGACGCTCCAGAAGGAATACGATCTGACCTACATCTTCATCTCGCACGATCTGGCGATGGTGAGGAAAGCCTGCAATCGCGTGGCGGTGATGTATCTCGGCGAGGTCTTCGAGCTCGCTGACAATGAGCGACTATTCTTCGACCCGGGACACCCGTACACGAGGGCACTTCTGAGCGCCATGCCGACGCTTGAGCGGCGTCGCTATCAACCGGACGAGTGTCTGCTGGAGGGGGAGCCGCCAAGCCCGCTCGACGTTCCCGCGGGCTGCAGCTTCAGGTCGCGCTGTCCGCAGGCCATCGACAAATGCAGCCGCCTTCATCCGAGCCTGACGGTGCGGGAGCGGCAGGACTTCGCTGCGTGTCATCTGGTGATGCCGTCGCTCGATGTCTCCGGCGCTGCCGAAGGGATGCACGCCAGCGTGTAATGAGGGGGTCGTGAACAACAAGTCGGCTTTGGAAGCGGCCAGCAGTGCCGTGGCAATCGGGGAACGTTCATGAGCTTCACGGAGCATCGTCTTGAATTGATCCGCGACATGCTGCGGCAGAAGCAGCGGGTCCACGTCAGGGAATTGGTCGACCACCTCAAGGTCAGTCAGGAGTCGATACGGCGGGATCTCCGGGAGCTCGAGACGCAAGGTTTCGCCCGCCGTGTTTATGGCGGTGCGGTGATCGACCGGCAGGAGAGCGACCAGCCTTTTGCCGAGCGTTTGCGCGTTGGCGCGAGGGAGAAGGCGCGGATCGGTGAAGCCGCCGCGGCTCTGGTCAAGGATGGCATGAAGATCTTTGTTGACGAGGGGACGACGGCCCTTGCCTGCGTGAAGCACCTTGAGGCTCGCAAAGATCTTACGATTGTGAGCAACTCGCTCGCGGTGGCGGCGCACTTCTACTATCTGTCGACCCCCAGCGTGCGCGTGCTTGGAGGACGGCTGCGCCCTGATTATCAGGCGACGTTTGGGCCAGAAACCGTGACTGCGATGAAGGAGCACTTTTTCGATCTCGCAATCATCGCAATCAGCGCCGTCCATGTCGAACGCGGTTTTATGGATTATGGCGAGGACGAAGCGATCGCGCGGCGCGTTGCGCGCGCACAAGCTAAGCGATCGGTAATCGTCGCCGACAGCTCCAAATTCGGCCGCCTCGGTTCGATCCATACATTCGGGTTGGGCGACGTACATGCTGTCATCACCGGGGCCGTCCTGACCAAGGACTTTTCCGACCAATTCCTCAAATCCAACTTGGAAATCATCTATGCCTGACGTTGTCTCCAAGCACGCTCCCATCAATCCATCGCGTCTTCAGGCAATGATGGAGGAATTGTCGGCGTTCGGCGGTGGGCCGGATGGATCCATGAACCGCTTGACCCTCTCGAAAGAGGACGGCGCAGCGCGTAATTGGCTTGGCCGCTGGTTCGCGAGCAACGGGTTTGTCCAGGCCGTCGACGCCATAGGCAATCAGTTCGGCAGCTTGTCGCTTGCCGGCGCGAATGCGCCGGTCATCATGGTCGGCTCACATGTCGACAGCCAGCCCAATGGTGGTCGCTTCGACGGCGCTCTCGGTGTCGTCTCGGCCTGTGAGGCCGTGCTTGCCGTCTCAGAGCGTCTGAAGGCAGAGAACAAGCTATCGGCCTGCAATTTTCGGGTGGTGAACTGGACCAACGAGGAGGGCGCGCGTTTCCAGCCAAGCCTGTTGGGCAGCAGCGTGTTCGCCGGAGCGGCCGAGCTTGAATGGGCGCTCGACCGGGCGGATGGAGATGGCGTCACCGTTCGCCAGTCGCTTGAGCAGATCGGTTATGCGGGCGGAGATAAAATTGCGCTGCCCGACGCTCTTATCGAACTTCATATCGAAGGCGACAAGGTGCTGTTTGAGGCGAGTGAAAAATTCGGCATCTTCACCCGTTTCTGGGGCGCAACGAAGTACCGTCTCGCTTTCCTCGGCCGCCAGGCGCATACTGGGCCTACACCGATGGCTGAGCGCAGGGACGCGCTGCTCGGTGCCGCCTACCTGATCGCCGATTTGAAGGAGATCGCCGGCGAGCACGGGTCGGATTTGCACACATCGGTCGGTCGGCTGGAGGTCTTTCCCAACTCCCCAAACACCGTTCCATCGGAAGCCGTTCTCTTCATCGAGTTGCGTTCGGGCTCGCCCGACGTCCTCGCCGAGGCTGAGCGGATGATGAAGATCAAGATGGAGGCGGCGGCCAAGAAAGCCGGTGTGACCTATGAAATCAGGGCGATTGATCGGCGCAAGGCGGGCCGCTTCTTCCCGGGACTGATTTCGCTGGCCGAACGAATGGTCGCGAATTACGGCGAAACGGCGCGCCATCTGGATACGATCGGTGGCCATGATGCAGTGGCAATGTCCAGTGTCTGCCCCTCAATTGTCCTGGCAGTGCGTTCGCGCGACGGCGTGATCCATCATCCGACCGAGTTCACCAGCGCCGAGGATCAGGCTTTTGGGACGCAGGTGCTGGCGGACATGCTCTACGCGATTGCCAGCGAAGGGCTGCAGGCGGCTAATCCAAAAGGAGCTGCAGCATGAAAGCGCTCGGGAAGCCGCAGACGGCCCTGGAGGCGCGCGCCGAGCGAGCCATCCAGAGCTTTCCGATAATCGATGCCGCGAGCGCGACCTATGCAGCATCTGCGGCGCCGGTTGCATCGCCGTCCTATCACGCGGTCGAGTCGACCTCGTTCGACGTAGCGCCTGATGGCCAGGAGGCAAGCTTCTTTCTTCGGCTGGGAGGTGACGAGGTCGCAGAGCTGGTCGACGACGACGCGGGGTTTGCAGCGGCGCGTCGTCTTCACAGACTCGGTCTGTCGCCGGAGCCTGTCGCACGAGTACCGGACGAAAGGGCCGTGCTGTTCGCGCGGCTCGGCGAAGGCTGGCGAACTGCCAAGATCGACGACCTGATGCACGAGAGTGCGGCTGCCCGTCTCATCGAGATGCAGAAGACGATCGCCACAGGCGAGCCATTCGGGCGACGTTGGTCTGTCTTCGATGGCATCGATCGGCTTTGGCCGCTGGTTTCGGAGGCCAGCAACATGCTCCCGGGCGATGTGGAATGGATGCTGGCATGGATGGCTCCGATGCGTGACGCGATCGCTGCGGCGGGCGTCGAACTAAAACCAGCGCACGGAGACCCCCATTCGTCCAATGTCATGCTCGGTCCGAACGAAGCGATGATGTTGGTCGACTTCGACATGGCCGGTGACATCGATCCCTACTACCAGCTCGGCGTGCAGATGAATGAGCTCTACCAGTTCGAAAGCCAGATGAAGCCACTTTTGGAGATGCATGACGGCAACTTCAGTGAGAGGGCATTCAACCGGTGCAGGATCTACGCCGCTGCCGACGACTTTTATTGGGCGCTCCGCAGCCTGCTGCAGGATGCACGGTCACCCCGCCAGGGCCTCGAATTCCTGAAATATGCGGGATGGCGTTTCCTGCGCTGCCGGATGCTGCTCGGGCACCCCGGCTTCGAGGAACGGGTCCGATCTCTCTAGAGCGTTTTCGAGCCAGAGAAAGTGAGACAAGGTTATGCTTGAAATCGGTGCGGCCAGGTCAGATGCCGAGCGAACGCTCGAGGCGGCCATTGTTCAGGTGGAGGCCTGGAAGCCCTGCCGCTTGTCCTATCGGCCGGTCTCCGGCGGCATCAGCAACACCAATTTTCTCGTGCGGGTCGATGGCGATCCGGTTGGATACTTTGTGAAGATACCGGGGCGCGGCACCGAGATGTTCATCGATCGCAGCGCGGCGCGGGCGGCAAGCAAACAGGCCGAGGCAATGGATGTCGGGCCGAGGACGTTTGACTTTCTCGACCACCTGGACATCGAGATTTCCGAATTCCTTGATGACCGGCGAGCCTCCACCCATCGCGACTTCGTCGATCCCGCCTTTCGCGCCACCGTGGTGAGCATGTATCGCCGCTTGCACGAGGCGCCGCCACTTCCGCTGACCAAGACCGTATTCGACATGATTGAGGAGCACTATGAGCAGGTGAAGCAGCTCGGCGGCTACTGGCCCGAGGACCATGCCTGGCTCTACCGTCAGTATAAGCAGGCCCGGGCGGCTCTCGAGGCGTCCGGGCTCGATCTCGTGCCTTGCTTCAACGATCCAATGCCAGGGAATTTCCTGGTCGGGGACGACAAGTCGATCAAGCTAATCGACTTCGAATATGCATCCAACAACGAACGGCTTTATGACTTGGCCATCTGGAGCAGCGAGCACTTCTTCTCGGAGGATGTCGAGCAGGAAATCATCGAGGAATATTTCGGCCGCTATGACAAGCGATGGCACGCGCGCTTCATCGTCCACAAGGCGCTCGCCGACATCAAGTGGAGCACCTGGGCGCTGGTGCAGAACCGGATGTCGACGTTGGATTTTGATTTTTACAAATATGGCATATGGAAGCACATGCGCGCGCGTTCCATCATCTATGACCCGCGCTGGCCGTCATTCCTGAAGGCGCTGTGATGGTCAAACTTGCCGTGGCGGTAGACGATGCGGATGTCTACCTTTCCTTCGCCGCCGAGCTCGCTGACGCGGTCAGGCCCATCGTGCTGTCCTATTTCCGCACCCCACTGGATGTCATTTCCAAGCCCGATGCGAGTCCGGTGACGATTGCCGATCGAACCGTCGAACTGCACCTCAGGGAACGGATCGAGGCGCGTTATCCCGACCACGGCATCATCGGTGAGGAGATTGGGGTCAAGCGCGGCAACGCCTTCACATGGGTCATCGATCCGATCGACGGCACCAAGAGCTTCATCACTGGCTTTCCCTTGTTCGGTACGCTGATCTCGCTGACTTATGAGGGGCAGCCCTTCTGTGGTTTGATCGACGCCCCGGCCACCGGCGAGCGGTGGATGGCGAAGCCCGGTCTGACGTTGTTCGGCGGCAGATTGGTCCGGACGAGCGCCTGCGAAGCCATCGCAGATGCCCGTTTCTATACGACGTCACCCGATATGTTCGCGAACGAGGACGCAGAAGTGTTCGAGCGGCTTTCGAGATCCGCCAAGCTGCGGCGTTTTGGGGGTGATTGCTACATCTATGGTCTGCTCGCGTCGGGACATTGTGACATCGTTCTGGAAACGGGACTGCAGCCATATGACTATATGGCCCTGGTTCCGATCGTGCAGGGGGCGGGGGGATGCATCACTGACTGGAAGGGAAGCCCGCTTTCAATTCATTCCGAGGGGCGCGTGTTGGCGTCTGCCACGCCGAAACTTCACGCGGAAGCGCTGGCCCTCATCAACCGATAGCAAGCGATCATGCCCTACAAGACGACGATCGAGCAGACGGTCTTCAGTTTCGCTGACCTCAAGGATCTCTTGGCCAAGGCGACGCCCGAGCGATCGGGCGACCAGCTTGCCGGCATCGCTGCGGACGGACCGGTCGAGCGGCTTGCCGCGCAGATGACGCTGGCGGACGTTCCCCTCAAGACATTCCTCGCCGAGGAATTGATCCCCGCCGACTGGGACGAAGTCTCGCGCCTGATTGTCGATCGCCATGACCCGGCGGCTTTCGAGATCATCTCGTCGCTGACCGTTGGTGAATTCCGCGAATGGCTTCTCAAGCCGGAAACGGGCCAGCGGCAGCTTGAGGCGGTGACGTTCGGCCTGACGCCTGAGATGGTGGCCGCGGTCTCGAAGATCATGCGCTTGCAGGATCTGATCTCAGTGGCGTCCAAGCGGGAGGTCGTCACCCGCTTCCGGTCGACAATTGGACTGAGGGGGCGGCTTTCGACGCGCAATCAGCCAAACCATCCGACCGATGACTCCTACGGCATTGCCGCCTCCGCAATCGATGGGCTCCTGATGGGGTCGGGGGATGCGGTGATCGGGGTAAATCCGGCAACCGACACCGTGGATGACTATGTGCGCATTGTCTCGCTCCTCGACGAACTGCGCATGCGCCTTTCGATTCCGACGCAAACATGCTGCCTGGGTCACGTGACGACTGCCATCAAGGCAATCGCTGCGAAGGCTCCGGTGGATCTCGTGTTCCAGTCGATCGCCGGATCGCAGAAGGCGAATGACGGTTTCGGCGTCAGTTTGGCGCTGCTCAAGGAGGCACATGAGGCTGTACGTGACCTCGGGCGCGGTGCGATCGATGCGAATTTGATGTACTTCGAGACCGGACAGGGGGCGGCACTTTCGGCCGAGGCGAACTTCGGCGTCGATCAGCAGACCATGGAAGCCCGCGCCTATGCGGTTGCGCGCGAATTCAGGCCCTTGCTCGTGAATACCGTGGTTGGATTCATTGGCCCGGAATATCTCTTCAATGGAAAGCAGATCATTCGTGCCGGCCTGGAAGATCATTTTTGCGGTAAGCTGCTCGGCTTACCGATGGGAGTGGACGTCTGCTACACCAACCACGCCGACGCCGATCAGGAAGACATGGACGCGCTGCTGACCCTGCTTTGCGCGGCCAACGTCAACTTCGTCATCACCGTTCCCGGCGCGGACGATGTGATGCTGAACTACCAGTCACTCGCGCATCATGACGCGGTCTATTGCCGAGAAATCCTGAAGCGTCCGCCGGCACCGGAGTTCGAGCGATGGCTGGTGGATATCGGGTTGACCGACATGGCCGGCCGCCTCTTGGACGCCCCGCCGAGGCTCGCTGATCGCATTGCGGATGCCAGGCTGCTCGGAGCGTGACGTGAAGGATGATCTGGCAAAGGAAACGGCAGGGTCGGTCGACTTGCGGCACATGACGGAAGCGCGCGTGCTTCTGGGTCGATTTGGTGCCGGGCTGCCAACGCGCGCCGCGCAGTTGTTTCTACTCGATCATGCACGCGCGCGTCAGGCCGTCTGGTCTGCAGTCGATTGGGCTTCACTTCGAGCCAACCTTGCTGATCTAAGTCCGGGAACGGTCGATGTCGAAAGCCAGGCCGTCGATCGCGGCACCTATATCCGACGCCCTGATCTGGGCCGAAAACTCTCTCCGGAGTCCGCGGAGCGCCTCGCAGGTATCCATCCGGGTTGTGATGTCGTGATCGTGGTGGCGGATGGATTGTCGGCTAGCGCCATCAACATCAATGCCGTGCCGCTTGTGCAAGCGATCGTCGAACGTCTTTCATCTCGGCAGCTTTCCATGGCACCGCTGATTTTGGCATCGCTCGCGCGCGTCGCGCTCGGTGATCCCGTGGCGGAAATCATCCGTGCTCGGGTTTCGATTGTGCTCATCGGAGAGCGACCCGGCCTTTCCTCAGCGGATAGTCTAGGCGCCTACATGACATGCTTGCCGAAGGCGGGTACGCCCGATTCAAGGAGGAACTGCATCTCGAATATTCGAAACGGCGGGCTGAGCGCCGACAACGCCGCGGATGCCGTGGTGTCGCTGGTTTTGGATATGCTGAAGGCAGGTACCAGCGGAGTCGCCTTGAAGGATGCCGTGGCGCGCTTGCCGACCAGCTAACGCCGACGGGCTTGCCGTGCGGATTTGGTTGGGTGTGTGTACCGAAAATCTCATCCGAGTTGATGACGTGATCGAATCGCCTAGGCGCCTACGACCTCTACCTCGCCAGCTTCCGCAATCCGGCGCATCTTCCCAACGAGAACGACTACGAGCCGAGCCGGATCTGTGCCCGCTCGGGTTCGATCATCGGCCCGGTTGCCACCACGACGACGTCCCGAAGCGTGACGATGTGGGCCAACGAGCAGACCTGGCTACGTGCCGGCAAGGACATCCGCAATGTCACGCTGGACCTGCGCAACCTTCACCGAACCGACACGACATGGCTGGAGGCCGGCAACGACATCATCAATGCCGACCTCTCGGTGGAGGGGCCCGGCTCGGTGCTGCTGACCGCCGGACGCGACGTCTACAATCCGCGAACGGTGAGCATCGGCAATCGCCGGTTCGACAGCAACAATCGCCCGATCACGGGAACGGACATCCGCGGCCTTCCCGCCGACGGCGCCTCGATCGACGTGATCGCCGGCCTGAACGGCAAGTCCCCGGACTACACGGCGCTCGTCGCCGCCTATCTCGATCCGGCGAAGGTCGCCGCAATGCCCGCCTATCTCACCACGACCGTCGACGGCCAGATCGTGCCGCTGTACCTGACGGATGCCTATGACGACACACGCGACGGCAAGCAGATCCAGCTCAGGCTCGTCTCGTTCGTCGCTGACGTCACCGGTCAGACCTTGTCGCCGACGCAGGCTTGGACGGCGTTTCAAACCTTGTCGCCGTTCATCCAGCAGCGTTTCATCCGGCAGGTCTACATGCAGGAGCTGCGCGAGGCCGGTCGTGACCAGAACGATCGATTGCTGACCGGCGGCTACAACCGCGGCTATGCCGCCATCTGCACCCTGTTTCCAGGCAGCGGCTGGAAGGGCAGCGTCGTCAGTCCGTCGGTCTACTTCCGCACCATGTCGGGCGGCGACATCACCGTGATGACACCCGGCGGCGGCTTTCAACTCGCTTCGCTGCAGACGCCGGTTCCGGACGGCGACGGCGTGGTCACGCTCGGCTATGGCAACATCAACATCTTCGCGCGCGACAGCGTCACCGTGAACCGCTCGCGCATTCTTACCTTCGCCGGCGGCGACGAGACGATCTGGTCGACGTTCGGCGACATCGATGCCGGCCGTGGCGCCAAGACCACCCGTGTGGTGGCCGCGCCCGACGTCAACACCAACGCCAACGCGGTGACCCGCGTGATCGAGAGGGCGGACATGAGCGGATCGGGCATCGGCACCGTCGAAGCCTTTACCGGTGTCCAGCCCGGCGAAGTCGACCTGATCTTGCCGGTCGGCACCGTGAACTTCGGGGACGCCGGTGTTCGCGTGTCGGGCAATTTCAACGTCGCCGCGCGGTTCGTCGTCAACATCGACAATCTCGCCGTGAAGGGAGAGGTGAAGGGGGTCCCAAAGGACGACGTCAAGATCGCGCCACTGACCCTCGATACTAAGGACAAGGCGGCAGCGGACGCGGTCAAGGATGCGACCCAGCAAACGCCCTCGGATCGGCCTTCGGTGATCATTGTTGAGTTTCTCGGCTACGGCGGCGGTGACGGCGAGCCGCGGCAGGACGAGGACAACACGTCGCGTCGGGCACCCGAACGCAGCGGTCAGTCGCCGGCTTACGATCCTGGAAATCCGGTTCAATTCGTCGGCATCGGGAAGCTCACTGCAGATCAGGTGCAAAAGCTGACGCCGAATGAGCGGCGCGCGCTCGAGGCGCAGTAGATGAAAGAGCGGGCAAGTTGAACGAGATCTTGACCGTTGAGACGCGATCGGGCCCGGATCTCTCAGGTTGCCAGCTCGACGCGCTGATGTGCCGCGCGGTCTTTTGGCGTACCGCCATGCGAACAAACCGGCGGCTTGCGAGTTATCCTCCATCACTGGCATGACACTACGCATGGTGGGCGCCGGTGGTCGAAAGACCGATCGCGCTCCCCCCTGCATACGAGGGAGCTGCGCCATGTTAAAGCGGCGTCGTTTTAAGAACACCACCTTGGAAGAGTTGCTCGCGGGCGAGGTGCAGCATCCGCGGAAAATGGCCGAAAGCAGGCCAGCTGGGAGCGAGAGAGAGCAGCTTATTCGCAAAGCTCGGCAAGCTGAAATAGCGTCTGACCTGATGCTGCGCCGATATCGCCGGCTCTCCTAGCTGGCATCGCGCGCAGAGCGAGCAGCGCTAATTTTTCTTCCAATGATGTTGTGGGTGCCCGGGGCAAAGCCAGTTGAACGGCTCTCCGGGATCGTCAGTGCGGTCAGCGGCGTACTTCGTCGGCATCAACTTCTCGGCCTGTACCAAGGGCGACTACAATCCTCCATTGAGGGCGTCACTCCCAGAACCGGAGCTCAACACACCCGCGTTTCGCCCGTTCCTGAGAGCATCCGCGCGGCTGGCCAATGGCGCTGGGCTTGAAGAACATGACGACGACAGGTGATCCGGGATCCCCGCCGCGATGCGGTTTTTGTCCGGAAACTCCGGCGCGGATCGGTCCTAGTTTACGCCGGATCATTCGCCGTCGAAATGGCCTGCCGTGCCGTCGCAAATAGCTCCAGCTCCCGGGAACGATCGCCGCTTTGCGGGTTTGAGCGTGGAGTCAGTATGGGAGGAGATCTCATGAGAACCTCAATTCTCGCGCTAGTCGTCGGTTTGGGAGCCGTGATCGCGCTGCCGACCATGGCGCAGCAGCAGACCGTGCCGAACCCACAGATGCAGGAGGAGGCGGACAAGGGCGCCAAGACCCGTCAGTCCGGTGAATCAGGCTATGTCGGCGAGCAGGAGAAGCCGGGTGCTTCCGCCCACGCCCCTGGACGACCCGCCGACCAGCCGACGACGGGATCCAGCAGTGGCACGAGCCGCACTTCGCCCTCCGGAACGGGCGAAAAATCTCGCTAAGCAAGTCCTCGAAAAAGCAGCGCTGTCTTCGCCTGCGACGGCCGCAAAGCGCCATCTCGAGATTCGTGCGCTGCTCTTCTCAGAGTCAGCAACACTCCACCCATTAGGAACCTACGGAATTTACGAGTCTTGGTGTTCGGAGCGTCTGACCTTGCGAATACGGCAGGCCGCGGGGCGCCCTCGACTTCGGCTGTGTCCCTCGGTGGGTAAGCTGAAGAATGGTATGATGTATCTTGTTGGTCGGGATAGTGAGTGTGAGCGCGCTTGATCTTCTTCTCGGACGACGCTTGGCCAACCGGGAGTTCAAGGAGCGCAAGATCGGGGCCTTTGAGGGCCTTCCGGCAATGGGACTCGATGGACTTGGCTCATCCGCCTACGGTCCTGAAGCCGCCCTCACCATCCTCATTCCGCTCGGAGCAGCCGCGACGTCCTTTATCGGCTGGGTCATGGCGCCGATCGTGGTCCTCCTTGCGATCTTGTTTGCCTCGTACTGGCAAACCATCCGAGCCTACCCGAACAACGGTGGTGCGTATGTCGTTGCCAAGGACAACCTCGGTACCAATCCTAGTCTGCTCGCCGCAGCGGCTCTGATGGTCGACTACGTCTTGAACGTTGCCGTCGGCATCGCGGCGGGAGTTGGCGCGCTGGTTTCGGCGGTGCCGATCTTGCACGCCTACATTCTCCCGCTGTGTCTCGGTATTCTCGCGCTCGTGACGATTGTGAACCTCCGCGGCACGCTCGATGCTGGCCGGATGTTTGCTTTGCCTACTTATCTGTTCGTGGCCACCTTCGGCATCATTCTCGCTGTCGGAGCTTATAAAGTCATGATCTCCAGCGGATCGCCCCAGCCGGCTGTCCCGCCGCCCCCAATGGGACACGCAATCGAAACCGCGAGTCTCTGGCTACTGCTGCGCGCCTTCGCAAGCGGCTGCACGGCGATGACGGGAGTGGAGGCTGTGTCCAACGGCATGACCGCCTTTCGTGAGCCGACGATTAACTACGGTCACCGTACGTTGACGGCGATCGTCGTCATCCTCGGCACGCTGCTGATCGGCATCGCCTTTCTCACTCGCGCCTATGGCATCGGCGCTATGGATCAGGAGCAGGAGGGCTACCGCAGTGTTCTGTCCCAGCTTGCGGCCGCCATTGTGGGAAACGGCGCTCTCTATTATGTCGCGATCGGTTCACTGCTGTGCGTGCTGGCTCTTTCGGCCAATACGAGCTTCGTGGATTTCCCTCGCCTTTGCCGCGTAGTCGCCCAAGACGGCTTCCTGCCCAAATCCTTCGCAGTTGCGGGCCGACGATTGGTCTTCGACGTCGGCATTCTATATCTGGCGTTCACATCGGGATTTCTCCTGACGGTCTTTGGCGGCATAACCGACAGGCTCATCCCACTGTTTGCGATCGGTGCATTTCTCACCTTCACCATCTCGCAAACTGGCATGGTATGGCATTGGCGCCGAGCCATTGCCGAGGAGGAAGCACCCAAGAAGGAACTGAAAGCCCATCTCGTGATCAATGCGATCGGTGCGATCACGACAGGTACTGCTCTCATCGTGATCATCGCGGCCAAGTTCATAGAGGGAGCTTGGATCACCATTTTGGTGCTTCCGCTCGTCATCGTTCTGCTCAAAACGATACGCGCCTACTATGACGAGCTTGCCACCCAGCTCCGCGATCCCGCCCCTTTGGATCTCAGCGGATTGGCTCCGCCTATTGTCGTTGTCGCGTTCGAGAGTTGGAACAGGCTGAGCGACAACGCTTTGAAATTTGCGTTGAGCATCTCGCCGGAAGTCGTCGCCGTTCATCTCCTACAGCTATCGGGTCCAGATGTCGCGGATGAACAGCGAATTCTTCGCGACCAATGGCGAAGAGATGTCGAGGTGCCGGCAGAGCAAGCGGGACTCCTGCCTCCACGCCTTGTCGTTCTCCAGGCGCAATACCGCGCGATTCAGCAGCCGATGTTGAGGGTGATCGATGAGATCAGAGACAAATTTCCCGGTAGGCGACTCGCGGTGCTGATCCCAGAAGTGGTTAAACGACGTTGGTACCAACACCTGCTGCATACGCATCGCGCCCTCCGGCTGCGCTCTCGACTAATCGGACTCGGACAGCCTGATGTGACCGTGATCAACCTTCCGTGGCGGTTGGACCTGGACAATGAGCCCGGCAAGGAGCGAAGCGCCGCCAGAGGTGATCGGTCCGCTTGAGCATGCGGCAAGCAAGATGCTCTTCGTTCGCACTCTTACGGCAGATGCGATGCTCGTTCCGATCGATCATAATGGGCTGGCGACGAAGCTGAGCGAGGCGGGCGGTTGCTTTGTGTTGGCTGTCGTTGGCGTCGCATTGTTCTATAACGGCAAGGATAGCGCCACGTCATTCGACCCGAACAAGGGCACCGCACGAGGACACTGACGCATTGCTCAGGATCGGAGTCATCTCGGATACCCACGGCCTGCTGCGTCCCGAGGTTGAGCCACGGCTCGCCGGGGTCGCGCATATCATCCATGCCGGCGATATCGGTCGCCCAGACGTGATCGCCCGGCTCCGCCGGATTGCGCCTGTGACTGCGATCAGAGGGAACGTCGATACCGGCGACTGGGCGGAGCGCTATCCTGACACCCAGAGGATAAGGCTCGGCGGGCGGTCCATCTACATCCTGCACAACCTCCAGGAATTACGGCTCGATCCTGGTTTGTGCGGTATTGACGTGGTCGTTTGCGGCCACTCGCATCGACCGCAGATCGAGACCATTGACGGAGTGCTTTATCTCAATCCCGGAAGCGCTGGGCCCCGGCGCTTTAAGTTGCCTGTGACCCTGGCCATTCTTGAGCTGACCGCAAGTGGCCTTCGGCCTGTAATTCACCGTCTCGCTTGTGCGGACTAATCGCCAGCAAAGCGCCTCTGCCAAACGTCACTGTCGTCTTCCCCAACGAGGTCCTCTCTCCTCCAATCAAGCTCGTAGGTTCAAATTTGTGAGGACCATCCGGAGTTCCTAGGAAAGAGGACCGTGCGCTCTTGGGACAACGCTGCTGTCACTTGCGGCGGCTCAACGGAGCATCAGGCCGATCTGACGTAGCAACGGAGAGCCTGCGAGGCGCTGGACGAACTTGCGCGCAGGCACCCTCAACGTGATCCTCTCCCACGATCGTACCCATAGGAACGAAAGGGCCGGCAACGAGTAAGGTCGTTCTCTCGGTATTCTTATTGCCAAGAGTCTATCCGACCAGACAGTCTCGGCCACCTTGGCGGGACTGTCTGGGGTAAGCGAGCTGGTCAATGATTTTTCCTCGTACCGCAGCATCTGCCTGTCTATCGTCGTTTCGCTTGCGACGAGATGAAGCTGCTAATCGAGGAACCAACGCGGTGAATGCAGGTTCGGCTTCCAGATGAATTTAGGTGTACAAACATGACTCAAACTGACGCGCGTTCGCTTCAACAGATCAGGCAGGAGACCGAGCAGACTCGGGCCAGCCTTACGCAGACGGTCGAACAGCTTCGCCATAGCGTCACGGACACGGCTCAGGACATACGGGGGCGCATCAGTCCGGCCGCTATCAAAGCCGAGGTTTCAGGCTTCGTCCGCTCCCGCGGTGAGCAACTGCTCGGCGATGTCACCACCGCGGCACGGGAGAACCCGATGCAGGCAGTCGCCGTAGGCGCCAGTCTTGCCTATCCGTTGTTTCGCCTTGCTCGAACGGTGCCGTTCCCGGTGTGGATGATCGGCGCCGGCCTCTACCTGGCGAGTTCCAACAGCGGCAAGGCAGCGACGCAGAAGGCTTCGGCCATCGCCGCTGATTTGTCTGACGACGTTGTCCGTCGCGCACGCGGCTTCAGCGACCAAATCGCCGATGCCACTAATAGCGCTAAAGAAGCCGTCATGGGCGGTCTTGATCGGGTGACCTCCGCCGGAGCCGAGCACGAACGCGAGGCGGGCAGCTCCGCTCAGACCGCGCTGATGTCGGGCTCTGAGCGGCTACGCGGGGCAGCAGAATCGACCAGCGCCTCGGTCAGGAGCAGCGGAGCCGAACTGAGAGATCACATGGCCGGAAAGATTGGCGCTGCTGCTGGTTCCGTGAGGGACATTGCAGACGGCGCGACCTCGACAGGTCAGAGGCTTGCAGGGGCGGCCAAGGATTCGGCAAGCGAGACGTTGAGATCGGGACGGGAGACCGCCTCCGATTTGGGAGATCGTGCAACGAAAACGTTCCGCGAGACGATTGAGCAGAATCCGCTTCTGGTCGCTGGCATCGGGCTGCTCATCGGCGGCGTGATCGCCAGCGCGCTTCCGCGAACCGAGCTGGAGGACGACATGGTCGGTGAGACCAGCAGCTCGGTCAAGCGTCGCGTACAAACCGCTGCGTCCCACGGTTTCGAAGCCGCAAAAGACGCTGCCGGAGAAGCCGCCCGGCGCGCGGCGGACCAGGCCGAAGCGGAGGGGCTCAGCGCGGATGGCGTGCGTGAGGGAGCGAATGACTTGGGGCAACGCGTCCGCCGAGTGGCAGAGGCTGCAGTGACCACAGCCTTCGAACCACCAGAGGACAGTCAATCATCAGGTTTCCACGGAGAAGATAGTCATGGCTGACCAGGTTTTTACCGAAAAGAGTTCCGATCCTGCGGAACAGGATTTCCAGGAAGCAGGTCGCGCCGCGAAGAGCGCGGGCGAGCAAGCTGCCTCTGCGGGGCGCGACCTCAAGGATCGGGCAGCGGAGATGGCAAGTTCCTCGGCGGATGCCATCAAGGACCAGGCCTCGGAGTTCGTCGAGGCCGCCAAGGATTTGGGATCGCAGGCTGCCGATCGGGTCAAGGAAACGGTTGACGATCGGAAAGATGCCGGCGCTCAATACGTCAGCAACATTGCCGAAGCGATGCGAAGGGCAGCCAGCGAATTTGACGGCGACCTGCCAGTTGCCGGCACCTACATGCGCAAGGCGGCGTCGCAGGTCGAAACCGTGTCGGCCTCGCTGAAGAACGGCGATTTCGATGATCTCCTGCGCAACGCGAGGACTTTTGCACGCCGGCAGCCGACGGCATTCCTCGGAATAGCCGCGCTTGCGGGATTCGGCATGGTGCGGTTTCTGAAAAGCTCAGCCGAACATTCAGGGGACACCGGCCCGCGCGTAACGTCCGGGGTTGGTCAACGGGATGGAATAAGCCGTCAGTCCGAAACTCGAGGGTACCGCGATGGCATCTCAAGCTAGCCGTTCGATTCCAGATCTTGTCGGTGATGCCGTCAGCCAGCTTGCAAAGTTGATCGGCAATGAGTTCGAGCTTGCCCGGGCTGAATTCTCGGAAAAAATTAGCCAGGCGGGTCGGGCAGGAGCGATGATCGGCGCCGGGGCGGTCATTTTCATTCCAGCCCTGGTGTTGCTGCTGATGTCAGCAGCTGCTGGCCTGATGCATGCCGGGCTTTCCGACCCGATTGCCTATCTCCTCGTCGGGGGTGTCTCAGCTTTAGTCTCGGCGGGGCTAGTCTGGATTGGGCTGAGCAGGCTCTCGGGTGATGCCCTCAAGCCAACGGTCACGATAGAGCAGGTTCAACGTGACAAGGCGGCAGCGAAGGAGATGATGCGATGAGGGACGTTTCAGAGACACGATCGGATTTTCTGCGCGGCCTCGGCGACGCGGCGAGCCGGAACCCGCTCTCGGCTGCGCTGATCGGCATGGGGGTGGTATGGCTATTCAGCCGCGGTGAACTGGGTCGTACGACGGACGCAGTGCGTTCGGGTTTTGATCGTGCCACGGATACTGCACAAGGTGTCCTGGAAGGCGCCGGGTCGACCGTTAGGTCCAGCGTCGGCTCGGCCGCCGAAACGCTTCAGGACAGTGCTGCCGGAGTGATCGATCGCACCGCGCACCTGGGCCGCCGGCAGGCCGACACGCTTTCCGGATATGCGAAGACGGTTCCTGATGGGGCGGCTGGGACAATCGAAAGCGTGGGGTCCGCCCTGGCTGATCTGTTTCGAAGACAACCACTTGCGCTTGGGGCTGTCGGTATTGCCGCGGGCGCGTGCATCGCTTCAGCGTTCCCGACAACGAAGGCCGAAGCGGAGTACCTCGGCGAAGCGAGCGAGGCGGTGAAGGAAAAAGCTCACGAGTTCACGGCCGAGCAGGTAGCTCGAGCGGGTGAAGCAGCCGGAAAGGCAGTTCACGCTGCGGCTGACGAGGCGCGCAAACAGGGTCTTACGATCGAGGGAGCCAACTCGGCTGCAAACGAGATGGCCGCGAAGTTCGAGCGCGTGGTCGACGCAGCGGAGCAGGGGGCATCCGCGAAGGCTGACGCGATGCGCTAGGATCGAGGAGACGCGAGCGGCCGAGAGCGGGTGGTCGCTGACCCATTATCTACAGAACTCGCCCGTACACGGGGCGCCGAGACCGTAACCGACTAGGAGATTGCCAGCGATAGGTCGTAGGTTCCTAGCAACGAGGCGTCCGTTGCTACGCAGATGTCAGCTCGTCTTTTGTTCTCCTACCGTGTCCGCCATGCGTGCGCCTCGCGCGCCGAGCGGCTTGCCTGAACCATCGGTGCTGTCTCGTGCCGTCTGATGTTCGACTTCAGCGTTGAGTTCTGCGCTCACCAGTATGACGATGGTCGACATCCACATCCACATCATCAAGCCAATCGCTGCCCCCAGCGAGCCGTAGGTCGCGTCGTAGTTGGCGTAATTTGCAAGATAGAAGGAGAAGGCCGCAGATCCGGCCAGCCAGCTCAACGTCGCGAAGACGCTTCCGACCGTAAGCCACCGCCATTGTGGGGAACGTCGGCTTGGCCCATATCGATATAGTACAGCCAGTCCGAACAGCATGGCCAGGACGAGGACAGGCCAGCGGCCAATGCGTAGTAGGTTATCGGCAACCGAGCTCGCCCCGAATGTCCCAAGGATGACGGGCAGAGCTACCACCCCGCTGATGGCAACAAGTGCGGCGATGATGCCTCCGAAGGTGAACGCCAACGAGACGGCGTTCAGCTTGAAGAAGCCGCGCTTCTCGTCCTCCTCATACACGACGTTGAGCGCATCGATGACTGCCTTCATGCCCCCGTTTGCACTCCACACCGCGAGAAAGAAGCTGAACGCAAAGGCAAACCCAAGCTTGGTATTCCCCTTCGCAACTACGCGATCGACCTGATCTCGCACGATGTCCAAGGCGCCCTGCGGTAGGAGGCCGGCCAACGCGGCCAGATGGTTATTGATGGCCGTCGGCGAAGAAAACAGCGCATAGCAGGATACGATTGCTGTGATCGCGGGGAAGAGCGCAAGCAGTCCGTAGAACACGACACCCGCCGCGACGGCCAGAACCCTGTCCTTATTGATCTGTTCGTAGGTCCTGAGCAGGATGTCCTTCCATCCCGCCCATGGAATTTGCCAGGGAGACGTCGCGCCGCGGCCACGATGATCCTGTTCCGCCGGCTCTCCGAGCCGATCGCGGGCTTCACCTGCTTGACCTGCCTTGTCTCTCGGCGGATCTGGAAAGCGAATACTGGACATGGCGCATCGAAACGTTTCCGATTCAATCGTGGCGGACGGACATCGTTCCTGAACGCCTATTCTGGTGGAAGGAAGATTCGCCACAGGATGGCGCCAGGAGAGCATCCCGTCTGTTGCCATCGATCCGCTGCGTTGCACCTCGCGCTCACCTGTTCAAGCCGCCGTCGGCGTCACTGCTGGCTGGCGATGGTCAATCGAGCGCGCGCTGCATGTGGGGGGTTCCGCGAGGCGTGCGCTGGCACCAGCACTGGCATCGCCGTCGCAACACGCAACGCGAAATAGGCGATGGTTGCCTGCAGGCCTTCTTTCAGCGCGATACGCGGACGCCAGCCTAGCGACCGCTCGGCAGTGTCGATCACCGGCTTGCGCCGTTTGGGGTCATCCTTCGGCAGCGGCTCAAAACGCAGCGGCGAGGCCGAATTGGTATAGGCGAGAACTTCACGCGCCACGGACTCGATGGTGATTTCCTGCGGGTTGCCGAGGTTGCAAGGCCCGCTGATGGAGGGCGGGCTCTCCATCAGCAATTCGAGCCCGCGAATGAGATCGTCGACAAAGCAGAAGCTTCGTGTCTGCGTTCCCTTTCCATAGATCGTGATCGGTTCGCCGCGCAGCGCCTGCACGATGAAATTCGACACCACGCGCCCGTCGTTCTCCAGCATGCGCGGCCCATAGGTGTTGAAGATGCGCGCGACTTTCACCTCGAGGCCATGGGTTCGGTGATAGTCGAACATCAATGTCTCCGCAGCACGCTTTCCCTCATCATAGCAGGCACGCGGACCGATCGTGTTGACATGGCCGACATAGGATTCGGGTTGCGGGTGCACCTCGGGATCGCCATAGACCTCGCTGGTCGAGGCCTGCAGGACGCGGGCCGATTTCTTCCGCGCGAGTTCCAGCAAGTTCATGGTGCCGACGACGCAGGTCTTCATCGTACCGATCGGATCCGCCTGATAGTGACGCGGTGAAGCCGGACAGGCAAGGCTATAGATCTGATCGATGTCGTCATTGATACTAAGCGGATCGCGCACGTCACATTCGACGAACCGAAAGTTCGGATGATTGAGCAATGGGCGGATATTGTCGACCGTGCCGGTGAACAGATTGTCGACGCAGATCACAGTCGCGCCCCGCTGCAGCAGCGAATCGCAGAGATGCGAACCGATGAAGCCGGCGCCCCCGGCGATCAGCACGGTTTTGGTGCGGCGGGAAGGCCGAAGGCGGACCTGAAACGTCATGGCATCTCCTCTCTCATATCTCGGTGACCTGCATCTGCGGGCTGATCGACGGCCGGGTGGATTTGCGGCAGCGCCGCGCGGTTGCCTCGAGATAATGGGCTTCCAACTGCCGGGCGCGATGTTCGGGCGTGTGATCGGCCAGGATGCGCCTGCGCGCGTTTTCGGCGATCGTCCGCCGGCGTTCCTCAGGCATCTCGCGAAGGATCTGGACCACCTCGCGCGTTTCGGAGACCAGGAGGATCTCCATCGATGGCATGAAAATCGTTTCGATCCCGCGCCATCGATCGGAGATAACCGGCGTTCCGCAGGCGGCGGCTTCGAACAGCCGCACGCTCGGTGAAAAACCGAGCGTGCGCATGTCGGCGCGGGTGGCGTTCAAGGCGAAGCGCTGCTCCGAATAGAATTGCGCGTGCAGGGTCGGCGCGAGATGCTCGATCCGTTCGACATTTTCGCGCCAGGCGAGATGCTCTGGATATTGCGATCCCGCGACTGCGAATCGTTGATCCGGCAGTATTCCGGCAGGCGCAAGCAGCAGTCGCTCCAGCAGCGGCTGCCGGTCTTCGCTATAGGTGCCAAGGTAACCCAGCGACCACTTGATTTGCGCCTCCCGCGGGCGGTAGAGGCTCGTATCGGCGCTGCAATAGAGGACGCGGGCGAGCGGACTGCCAAAGTCATCCTCGATCATTTTCGGCACCGGTCCACCGCTAAAGGACAAATAGAGATCAAAGCGCGGGATCATGGCGCCGGAGATGTAGCCTAGTCCTCGATCGAGTCCAGCGAGCGTGACCGGCGTATCGATGTCGTAAAAGGCCGTTATTCCCCGCGCATGCGTCGTCACCCATTCGGAGATCGCGATTCCGTCCGGCACGTAGGAGCCGATGATCACCAGATTGGCATCGCGGATCAGCTTGCCGAACCGTCGGGCAAGCTCCGGCAGCGACTGGTAGAGCTTGACGGTCCATGTCGACGGCTTTGCAAGGTCTCGATGATCGCGGTACCATGGAGCGTCCCGCTCGAGGAACGTGACGCGGTGGCCGCGCTTCGCGATGGAGTCGATTAAGGCACGGTAGGTGGTGGCATGACCGTTGCCCCAGGAAGACGTGACCGAGAGCCCGATGACCACAATGTTGAGATTCATTCTGCTGCCTCGATTCTCTTGTCCATTCCCACGAAAAGGTCATCGAATTGGCGCGCTCGGTGGCGGTAGGTGTGAAGGCTGAGAATGCGTGCCCTTGCGCGCTCCGCGATCGCATGTGCGCGCTCCGGGCTCAGTGAATTCAGGTGCTCTGCCACCTCGGTACCGTTGGCTGCCACCAGCACTTCACGATTCGGTTCGAGGAAATGGTCGATGCCTTCCCAGTCGTCGGTGATCAGGCACGCGCCAGCGCCGATCGCTTCGAACACACGGGTCGGCGGCGAGAACCCGTAACGGGCCATGCTGTTGCGGTTGACGTTCAGCGTCGCAAGAGCAGAGCCGAAGAACGCGTTGTGATCGCTGGTGCCGACGTGCCCGACCTTGCGAACGTTGGACGGTGCCTCCTTGCTCTCCCAGCCGGATCCCCCCAAAGTAAAGGTCTTGCCGGGCGTCCGGGTCGCGACATCGAGGAAAAATTGATCGATGCGCTGCTCGCGGTCGGGCAGGCGGTTGGCAAGCAGACCGAGATCGCATTCGAATTTGGTGTCGGCCGGCGCCGGAAAATGCGTCGCCGGATCCAGCGCATTGTAGATAGGAACGCAGTCCCGGGCGCCCATCGCGCGATAAGCTGCCGCGACGCAATCCCCGCCGCCGTAGGTGAGTACGATGTGATAACGCGGGATCGCTTTGCGCAGATGATGGCGTGGATGGCTCGACATCGCATCCAGCGTGGCTGGCGCGTCGACATCCCAGTAGATGCGGATCGCGCTTGATGGAATCTCAACAATCGCCTTTTCCAATTCGACGTCAAACACGCCGACGCCACTCGCCTTGATCAGCAGGTCCGCGGAACGAGCGGCGACCTCCAGGGAGCGCTGCCATCCCTCCGGCGTCGCCGGATAGACGACTACCTTGGCCCACGATGGATCGTCGATATCGCGATGAGCCTGTCGCTCGAATGCATCGGGCTCGAAGAAGGTGATGTCATGCCTGAGCGCTGCGATTTCCTTCAGCATGCCGCGGTAGTAGGTCGCGGCGCCGTTCCAGTAGGACGAGACGAGGCTCGAACCGAAGAAGCAGATCTTCATGCGATGGCTCCTTCGTGTTCGGCGGGCTGCGATGACGGACGCGCGCCTTGAATCCCATCGACGATGTTGAGAAGCTGCATAGCGCGATGGCCGCAGGTGTGACGGCTTTGGATCACTCGGAGACCGATTTCGGCGGTTTCAGCCGCGAACGCCTGGTCGTTCAGAAGCGTCGCCAGCACGCGGGTCATCTGCGCTCCGTTCTCGGCTCGCAGATAGGCGTTCTGCGGGAACATATTCTCAATGTCGTCCCAAGGGGCCGAGACGATGGGAATGCCGCAGGCCATGGCTTCGAACATTCGGATCGTTGGAATGCCTGGCAGCGATCGTGCATAGGGGCCACGCGGCACATGCACAGTGGAACGCGCGGTAGCAAAGGCCGCAGCCGCGCGATGCGCCGGAAGCCAGCCGCGGTATTCGATGCCGGCTTGCTCAATCGCGCGGTGCGCGGCTTCCGAATAGCGGACGCCGTAGATGCGTGTCTGGGCGCTCAACTCCAATACTGGCCGAACCAGAAACTCGTTGAGTTCGGCAGCGCGCTCGCCATCGCCCCAATTGCCGATCCAGACCACGTCATGGGTTCGCGTGATATGCGGCAGCGGGCGATAGAGCTTTGTATCAGCCGCTTCGTGCCAGGTGAATGCACGCTCGGCCCATCCGAGCCGCAGATAGATCTGACGAAGTGCTTCGCCGAAGGCGAGTACGCCGTCGAATCCATTGAGGTCGAACCGCGCAAGCTCGTCGGGGGCGGTGACGGCGCGATGATGGGTGTCATGGAACAGAAGCGCGTAGGGTGCGCCGAGCGCGCGGCGGCGGCCGATCGCTTCGATCAGCTCCGGCGGATTCCATTCATGGACGATCACAAGCCCAGCGCCATCCAGCGCCTCGTCGAGGTCGAGTGAGGCGTCATATTGGCGGATATCGACGCTGGGAAAAAGATCCGCTACCTCGCGAAGGGTATTCGAACCACTGTCACGGATCGCATTCGTCCGGCTCCAGCCATCAGCAGGTTCATAGACTACGACCTCGTGACCGAGCGCGCCGAGCTCGCGGGCGATGCCGCGGAGGAAATGGGCATTGCCATTGTTCCAGCAGGATGTGAACGCATGACAGAAGAGGATGCATTTCATGCGTGCATCTCCAGCTCATGCCTTGAAACGGGCCGCCGCGCGTTGGCCGCCAGATTCGTGTACAGTTGCAGATAGGCGCTCGCCGTCCTCGCCAGGGGGTAGCGCTGCGAGCGCGCCCAGGCGTCGCGTTGCAATTGTGCTCTCTTGTCGTCGTCCGCGCATAACGCATCGAGGGCGCGACGTAGGCCTTTTCTGCTCGTCGGATCAACGAATACGGCAGCGCCGCTCCATAGCTCGCGGAAGGTCGGAATGTCGGATAGGATCAGTGCACATCCTGCGGAGGCAGCTTCCAGGACCGAAAGGCCGAACGGCTCGTAGAGCGCCGGACTTGCGAAGATCGCCGCACGTTGCATGCGGGCGCGCAACTCGTCGTGGGAAAGATGGCCTAGCCAAGAAACGCTGGCTGAGGCGGCATCATCGGCGGGGCCCGCGATGTGTAGCGGCCAACGGACGCCTTTCGCTGCGTCGGTCAGTGTTGCGATGTTCTTGGCGCGATCCCATAGCCGGCCCGCCGCAAGGATGTAGTCTTCCTTCTTGTGTGGTGGAGAAGCAGGTGCGATGCCGTTCCGAATCACCAAGCCGGGCGCGCTGGGGTGGTACAGATCGGAAATGACGTCGTAGAACGCACAGCTCGGGCTGACCCACGCTTGCGCCCGGCTCAGGCCCGCGACGATAGCGGCCGTGTAACGTCGCCAGGCCGGCCTATCGAGCCATGCGGTATCGTGACAGGCGAGTCCCCATGACTTGACGCAGGAGTGCGCCACCACGAGCACCGGCGCATGCCACTCAAACGCCGCCTCACGGAAGCTGTTGAGATGAACGACGTCAGGCCGGACCTCTTCCTCCAGCTCGGCAAAGGCGCGCTGGGCGACCGGTCGATCGCTGTCTTCCGGATCCTGCCATTCGAGTGCAAGGTCGGTCTCGATCAGGTGCACGCGATCATCCTTCAGCATTGCGCGCTGGTCCACTCTCGCGCGCGGCCCCATCGTCACAAGATGAACCTCGGCGCCGGAAGCGGCGAGCGCTGTCGCAAGCGCGGAAGCATAGGTCCACACGCCGCCGACGGTATCCGACGTCATCAGAATCCTGAGATTCGCGGATCGGCTCATGATGCAACCTGCAGCTCGAGCGCGGCGAGTGGAACGGGACGTTCCTCCTGGACGTCGCTGAATTGGTCGAACATCGCAAGGTAGTGCTGGTGGGCACGCTCCCAGGCGAAATCATCAGGCTCGCCCCAAAGCTTCCGGTAATCCGGCGAACCGGGATATGGATAGAGCGGCACCGGATCGTTGGCCCACACGCCGGCATCCTGCATCCGGCGGCGCCAGCGCTGGACGACGGGATCCTCATCCTCCGGCATCTCGATCAGGTTGGCTTGCACGAACGGCACATGCCGGCGCGCTTCGACCAGCTGATCGGCAAGCTGGTCGGTGGTCATCTTGCAGTTCTTTGCCAGCGCTGCCCGTCCTTCCGGCGTCAGGCTCTCGACGCCCGCCTCGATCGATACGCAGCCGGCACGGCCGAGCAGCTCCAGCATTTCGGGACGCCACAGATCGATCCGTGTCTGCACGCCGAATTTGAGCCCGCGGCTAGTCAGGCCCTGCAGTAATTCGGCATTCGGCAGGAAGATCTCGTCGATGAAATAGAGATACTCGATGCCCTGGCTTCGCAAGCGGTCGATCTCTTCCAGAACGACGGCGGCAGGGCGCTTGCGATAGGCGTTGCGGAAATTTTCCTTGGCGCAGAACGTGCAGTTATACGGACAGCCGCGCGATGCCTCGACCTCGGCGCCGCGGCCGGTCGGCTCCGCCTCGAAGCGATGATGGTGATGATGATGCCGTCGGATCATTTCGGTCGGCCAGCGCAGCGACGGCTGGTCCTTGAAGTTGACCGCCTGAGGTCCGCCGTTGATGCGAATTGAAGTGCCGTCAGTGAAGCACAGCCCAGCGAAATCGCGCTCACCATTGGCGAGCCGCAGAAGCGAGTGCTCGCACTCGCCCATCACGACGACGTCGACGCCAAGCTTCTTCAGCGCCGCCCTCGGCGTGGTCGACCCGTGCGGCCCGACGGCGACCAACTTCGGTGCAAGTCCCCGCAGTGAAAGTGTAAGCTCCTGCGGAACGCGCAGTTCGGGCGGCGCGCAGCGCCAGAACAGATACGTTGGCGCCGTGGTGACCACGACCATATCTGGCTTGAACGCGTGGAGTTCCGCCTCGATTCCCGTGAGCGAAAGGCCGAACATGTGCGCATCGAGCAATAGCGTCGGATGCCCGGCTTCGCGCAGATAGTGCTCGGAGATCCCGAGTTCCAGGGGCAGGTGCGGAGAGCGGCAACCGAAATAGATGCTGCCGTCGAAATTCCAGTTTGGATTGATCAGGGCGACACGCCTCATGCTGAGGCCTCCCTGTTCGGCATCGATTGTCCAAAACGGCTGTCAAGCCATGCGTGCAGGGTGTACAGCCCTTGCTGTAGGGAGATCTTCGGCATCCAGCCAAGCGCGGTGGAGAGCGCTCGCGTATCGGTGACGTACCAGGGCTGGTCGCCAGGTCGCCAATCCGCAAATGTGTATTTCGTCTTGCGACCGGTCAGTTGCGTGATGCGATCGATCAGCTCAAGCAGGCTCACTGAGTTGCACGGGCCTCCCCCCAGATTAAACACGCGGCCGCGCACCAGTGCGATCCGGTCCAGCGCAGTCAGCCACGCATCGGCGGCATCCGAGACGTGCAGCGCGTCGCGGACCTGAAGGCCATCGCCATAGATTGTCAGCGGGGTGCCGCGGATGGCGCTCAGGAGGAAATGCGCGATCCAGCCCTGGTCCTCGGTCCCGAACTGTCGCGGTCCGTAGATGCAGCTCATGCGTATGACGACAGCCTGCAGGCCGAACACGCGGGCATAGTCGCGGACATATTGATCGGCCGTTCCCTTGGAGCAACCATAGGGGCTATAAAAGTCGAGCGGAGCGTTTTCGGATATTCCGTCCGAGAGCGTTTTGCTGACGGGCGCATAGCGGGCGCCGGTTCGCATGATCTGTGTGTCGTCGATCAGCCGGCCATACACCTTGTTCGTCGACGCAAAGAGCATCGGCGCGGATTTGTTGTGAAGGCGCACGGCCTCGAGCACATTGATGGTGCCGCGGGCGTTGATCTCGAAATCTCCGACCGGATCCGCCACGCTGTCGGTGACGGCGACCTGGGCCGCAAGGTGAAGCACGGCACGAGCTTCCCTCACGGCATCGATGACAGGAATAGGATCGCGGACATCGGCGACGACGATGTTGACCCGGTCGCCGTGTCTGGACTTGAGCCACTGCGCATTCTCGCGGACGCCGGCGCGGGCGAGATTGTCCAGGATGAGGACACTATTACCGCGGTCGGCGAGCCGGTCGACGAGATTGCAGCCGATAAAGCCGCACCCGCCGGTGATCAGCACAGGCCTGTTGTCTCTGTTCGTCATGCGACCAATCCTCGTCGCGACAGTTCCGCCGCGGCTTGCTCGGCTTGGTCATCGGCGATCTGGTCCGCCAGATAATCAGCCAACTCCGCAAGGCCGTCTTCAAATCTGACGCTTGGCTCAAAGCCGAGCAGAGCGCGGCTCTTGGCTATATCTGCAAAGCAGTGCCGGATATCGCCGGCGCGATATTTGCCGGTGATCTCTGGCGCAATGTCCGAGCGTTCCATGACCCGGGCGAGATCGCGCGCGACCGAGACGATCGTGCGGCTTTGGCCCGAGCCGACGTTGAACACGTCATTCATCCGATCGGTCTCGATCGCGACCCGGCAGGCGCGGGCGACATCCTTCACATGAACAAAATCGCGCCGTTGCAAACCATCCTCGAACACCAGCGGACGGCGGCCATTGAGCAGGCGTGCGGCAAAGATCGCCAGCACGCCTGTATAGGGATTCGACAACGCCTGGCGCGGGCCGAACACATTGAAGAAGCGCAGAGCGATGGTCGGAATGCCATAGGCATTGCCTGTAATAAGGCACATGCGTTCCTGCGCATATTTGTTCAGCGCATAGATCGAGCTCAAGGAGGGCGGCTTGGTTTCGGGCGTCGGCACGGGGTCGAGGATGTGGCCTGCGGCGTCCCGTAATTCCCACTCACCGTTTCGGAGCTGGTCAATCGGCCGTTCATCCGGCGCCAGCTCGGCATGATGATCTACGGCGCGGTAAAGGCCTTCGCCATAGATGCTCATGGAGGAGGCGACGACGAGACGTTCGACCGGACGTCTCGTCAAGGCTTGCAGCAAGGTCGCGGTGCCGAGTTCGTTGGTCCGCACATAGGAGTCGATGTCATACATGCTCTGGCCAACACCGACTGCCGAGGCCAGGTGCAGGACTATATCGGCGCCGCGCAAGGCACGTTCGACGGCAAGCGCGTCGGTGATGTCTCCGACGACAAGTTCAGCCTCCCGATCGAGATAGGAGGGACGCTCGCGTTGCGCACCATGAATCTGGGGCGAGAGGTTGTCGAACAGCCTGACTTCGTAGCCAGCGACAAGCAGCGCGTCCGCCGCGTGGGAGCCGATGAAGCCAGCGCCACCGGTAATCAATACTCGTGTCATTCGCCTTCGCTTCCTTGCCAAATGTCAGACCGGGTCTTGCGACCAGCCAGGGATGAAAGTGGGTGCGCGCTCCGATGGCCGATCGACCGACGCGCCAGTCACATTTGGAGTCAGAAGCGGTGCAACGAATGTTCGTTCCTCAAAAATGTACAAACAATGTTTTCTCTAACTTCGATCAATAACATGAGTGAAAATCGTGGGCGGATTGCTCAAAACGGAAGGCCATGCCGAAGCGGAGCTAGCCCGAGATGCGCCGCGACCGTTGCGCCGATATCGGAAAAGCCAACGCGCTTGCCGATCGGTGATCTTTGGGTGCTGCTGCGGAGCAGGATAGGCACCTGTTCGCGCGTGTGATCGGTGCCGCTCCAGGTTGGATCGCAGCCATGGTCCGCGGTGATCACGAGCAGGTCGTCGCTCTTCAGCCGCGCCGTCAGCTCGGGCAGCCGGGCATCGAATGCCTCGAGCGCCGCCGCGTAGCCGGCGACATCGCGTCGGTGCCCGTAGACGGTGTCGAAATCGACAAAATTGGCAAACAGAAGCCCGCCGTCCGCAAGGCTGTTCAAGCTGTCCAACGTGCAAGAGAACAGCGCGTCGTTGTTGTCGCCGCGTTTATTCCGGCCGGTGCCGCGGTGGGCAAAGATGTCGTCGATCTTGCCGATCGAGACGATATCACGGCCATCTGCTACACAGGCATCGAGAAGGGTCGGTTCGGGTGGGGGAACCGAGAAATCCCGCCGATGCGGCGTTCGCCTGAAGTCGCCTTTCGACGTGCCGACAAAGGGGCGCGCGATCACGCGGCCGATGTTCAGGGGATCGAGCAGCCGACGCGCAATCGCGCACACCTCGTAGAGCCGCCGGAGTCCAAAGGGTCCTTCATGGGCTGCGATCTGGAAGACGCTGTCGCCGGAAGTGTAGCAGATCGCTTCGCCGGTCTGCATGTGCTGCACGCCGAGCGAATCGATGATCTCGGTCCCGGAGGCGTGTCGGTTTCCAATGATGCCGGGCAGGGCCGCTTCCTCGCACAGACGTTCGACGAGATCTGAAGGAAAGCAGGGGATGGTCCTTGGGAAATATCCCCAGTCGAACGGCACCGGTACGCCGGCGATCTCCCAGTGGCCGGAGGGCGTGTCCTTGCCCTTGGACAGTTCGCTGGCGCAGCCAAACTGCCGAGGCGAAGCGTCGATGCCATCGAGCCCAGGCGGCACACGGCCGGTCGCAAGACGGCATGCCTCCCCGAGCCCGAGATCGACGAGGTTGGGTATGCGAAGGGGGCCTTCGCGTCGGTCGTTATCGGCGTGACCAAGTGCACAGGCGTGTGCGATATGGCCGACCGTATCGGCTCCTTCGTCTCCGTAAAGGCTCGCATCCGGAGCGGCACCGATCCCGGCGGAGTCCATCACGAGGATCAGGGCCCGCATGTCTGCTCTCTTGCTTCGATGAGTGCCGGAGAAGCCATGAGCCCTGTCTTGAGCCCCGTCTTGGCCGCATAGCGCTCGACCATTCCAGCGCAGAAGTCGGCAAATTCGTTTGGGTCAAGTGGCGGGCTCGTATGGTGCGGGGCGATGCCGCGGTGTTCCGGCGTGAAGCAGAAGGTAAGGGTGACGTCAAACTCTGCTAGCGCGTCCATCTGGCGATCGAACCAGTCAGTCGCGTTGGGCCGAAAGCTGTCAGCCCAGGACAGGCCGGTCCGCAGATGCCTGACGCCGAGCCGGCGCATCCAGCGCACCGCGTCATGGAGGCGATGATCGTCGAAGTGAAACCATTGGCATAGTCCCATCGCATGCGAATAGTCGGCGAATAGCTCCAGTCCCGCCTTCGGCGTGCCGTCCTCGCGCAGCAGCCCCATGTGGAAATGCCGGTAATAAGAAGAGCCTTCGGCTTCCCTGTGCCGCGTCGTCGCCTCCCAGGTGGAGGGCAGATCGTAGAGGCTGTACCAGTGGATCCGCGGCGCGCGGCCGATCAGTAGTTCCGCGGTGCGCTTGAGCCCCCAGGCTTGCACCTCCTCGGCTCCAAACGAGGAGACGCCGACTTCCGTCACCCACACTGGCAGCGAGACGATTGCCTTGATTTCCGCAAGCTTATTCGGCCATTCGTCGATCTGCCACAGGTTCCAGTCAAGCGGAAAGCCGTGTACGGCGACCGCCTCGAAATGCTCAAGTACGCCGCGCGTCTGCATGTTGCGCATAAAGGAGGGGTCTATCGGCGAAATGCCGCCGAGCACCCGCGGCAGTACCGGATGAACGGCGCGGATCGCCTTACCCGCAGCGACAGCGAGCTCGGCGAACTTCACCCAGTCTGGATCGATCAGGATATCCCAATGCGACTTGTTATTCGGCTCGTTCCAGATCTTCGCCGCTTCAATCATCGGATTGCGCCCTGCGATGGATAGACTGGACCCTCGTCCTGGGGCCGTGTCGCCCTCCGGCAGAAATAGACCTCATCTTCGGGATGGGCTACAATGACGAACCCGGCGCTGCGCAGCATCGCCTCGACGCAAGCGCGGTTCGGCACCCACCAATTGGTTGGATCATCAGCGTAGTTGTTCTCGATGAAGTGCAATTTCGGATACCCCGAACGATCGAACTGGTCCGCTGTCCAGAAATCGTAGTTCTTGTCGACGGGATCGATGCGATTGTCGCCGCGCAGCATCGATTGGAACAGCATAAGATCCTTAGCGACATGCTCATGGATCAGATCCAGCGCGAGCAGCGGATGGCGAAGGTGATAGAGCACGCCCATGAAAATCACGAGGTCGAATCTCTCCCGGAGCAGGCCGACGTCATAGGCAGATAGTTGGCGAAACTCGATCTTGAGCCCATTCACTTCCGCGGCAAACCGGGCTTGCGCCAGATATTCCTCGTCGGTATCGAGCCCGAGCACGCGATCGGCGCCGCGTCGCTTCATCTCCATGGCATAGAAGCCGGCGTTACAGCCGATATCGAGTACGGTTTTTCCTTCGAGGTTTTCCGGTATGACGCGGGAGAACCGTCGCCATTTCACAGCGGGGTAATCGCCGAGGAAATGCGCCGGCGCCGTGCTGATGCCCCTTAGGTCAAGGTTATGAAACCACGGGCCAAGCGCGTCGACGCGGCGCCGGATTTCCTCTTGAGAGAGCGTGTCGCTGGTCATAAGACCCCTTCACTGTTCGCGTTTACGTATGATCGAACGGCATCGTTCGGTGAACCGGCCGATAGTTTCGATCGGCCGTCGCCCCCGTCGCCGTTTGCCAGCAATGCCATCGCGGCGCGGTAGCCGTTCACAGTGCCGACATCGACATAGGACTCTCCCGATTTAACGCCGATGCCGTGCCCGCCGGCATCGAGGTAGGCGTTCACCAGTGTCCCAAAATATTCGTCGCGGCAGCTCCGCTGCTTCCAGAGCAGCCGAAGATCGCGAAATCCGGTAGCTGACATCTTGAATGCACCCCAGATCCAGTTCGAAGTCGCGTCGGCTTGCTTGACCTGAATCTGCCGTACGTTGTCGCCGTCGAGCACCACCGCGTCGAAGAATTCGGGACATTCGACGGGGAACAGCAGGAAGGACAGATCGACATCCGGCAGCGTCTTCAGCGCCCCTTTCGGAAACCACACGGTGTCGGGCAGCCCGACCATGACACTGTCATGATGTCCGATGACGGTGCTCGCCCTGAACACCGCGTCGCAAAGTCCCGAAGCTTCCGGCTGCACGACATAGGCGAGCTGAGCGGTGTCGTAATGGTCGCCGAAATATTCAAGGATGTCGGATTTGCCGGGGGAGATGACGAAGCAGATCTTGTCGGCCCCGCCGAGGATCAGGCGCTCGATGAGATATTCGGAGACGGCGCAGGGGCGGTCGGCGCCGTTGTCGCGCCGGCTCCCGACCGGCAGCAACTCCTTCGAAAACGCCAGTGGCTGAATGCGACTGCCGCGGCCGGCGGCCGGAACGATGCCCCACATCTCAGATCTCCTCGGCTTCCGTTTGGCGTGCGCCTCGGCGCCCCGTTTGCTCCAGTAGCGCAATGAGTTCGCTGGCGCGTTTCCCGGAGCTATGCTGGTCCAACGCCCGCTCGCGTGCGCGCTTGGCGATACGCAGGAGTTCCGCGTCGTCCGCCTCGAGCGCGGCAAGAGTGTCGCGTTCATCATGCGCTATCAGGATTTCCTCGCCTGGAGCGAAGAATGCCTCGAAACCGTCCCAGCTATCGCTGAGCAGAGGTACGCCACACGCCGCCGCTTCGAACAAGCGGCCTGACGGACACCAGCCCATTTCAGCCATTGCGCGGCGCGTGATGTTGAGCGTCAGCCGAGACGAGGCAAAGAACGGCGCGTGCTCGGACGGCGGTAGGTGCCGAACGAAATAGATGTTGGGGGACCATGGAAAACTGTCCGGATATTGCGCGCCGCCAATCAGGAATCGAAGGTCCTGCCTTGCGCGCGCCGGTTCGACGAACAGGGTTTCTAGCGCGAGCTGGCGATCTTCCGAATAGGTCCCGAGATAGGAGAGCGCGGCGCGATAATGCGGTTGCGGCGGCACTGGCCGATGCACGTCGGCGTCGACGTGCCCATAGAGCGGTTGTACATTGCGCGCGCCTAGCTTGTGGCGGAACTCCTCCAATACACGGGGGCCGCCCGTGAAGCTCAGGACAAGGTCAAATCTACCGAGATCACCCCGACCGATATAAGGTACCGCCTCTCCGGCCTGCAGCTTGGAGAGCGTGACGGGCGTATCGAGATCATAGAACACCGAAATGGCGTGGCTCTGATCCAGGATCAGCTCGGTCGCCGAGATGGCATCGGGGCAATAGGAGGTGACGATCGCCGCATCGGCGCAAAGGATATGGTCACGCGCCTTGGCGCGGATATCGTCCCACGCTGAGAACAGCTCCAGGCGCCCGCCCGGCAACTCGAACATGTCTCTTGCGCCGGCATAATAAGGGACATCGCGCTCGAAGAACACGATCGTGTGGCCGGATCGCACAAGATGCTTGCAAAGGCCACGCCACAGCGTGGCATGGCCATTGCCCCAGGACGATGAGATCGTCAGACCGAAAATCACGATCTTCACGCCGGCACCCGTTGATTGATTTGCGCGATGCGGATCCCCGCCTTGTCGACGACCAGAGTGCTGACGCTGGCAGGATCGACCTCGATCGAGAGAAAGTTGTCGAGCGGAGTTCCCGAATAATGCAGCAGTGCGGCGCGGATCGGTTCGGCGTGGCTGACGATGACGACCGTGCCCTCGGTCCGGTCGCGACCGAGCTGTTCCACATGCTCGACGACCCGCTGCTGCAGGATATGCATGCTTTCGCCGTTTGGCGGACAGCTTGCGCCTCGTTCCTCATTCCACCGCGCCCAGGCCGGATCGTTTTTGAGCGCCGCGAATGGCCGACCGGTCCAGTCGCCACAGTCGATCTCGTCGACCGCCGGTACGATCTCGACCGGCAGGCGGAAACGCCAGGCTAGAATGGCCGCTGATTGTCGCGCGCGCGGCTGCGGGCTCGCCTGAACCGCGGAAGGGGCGTGCCGGATCAGCTCGGCGCAGCACGCCATCTGCCGACAGCCGAAGTCATCGAGCTCAACGCCGGCCATCCGGCCACAAAGCATTTGCCCGAGCAGCGCATGATGACCGTGGCGAACAAGGTGAATGGTCTGCACCATTGGCTCACGCCTTGTCATCGATGAAAGTACGCGTCTGGCGGCGTGCTTCCTCGTCGGTGAACTGGCAGGGGGGAGATTTCATGAAATAGCTCGACGGACCGGTCAGTGCTCCCGAGAGGCCGCGGTCCATTGCGAGTTTGACGCAGCGGACGGCGTCGATCACAACTCCAGCGGAGTTGGGCGAGTCCCAGACTTCAAGCTTGACCTCGGCGGTCAACGGAACTCCGCCAAAAGTCGTGCCTTCCAGGCGGATAAAAGCGAGCTTGCGATCCGTGAGCCAGGGAACATGATCGCTTGGCCCCACATGCACATTGTCGGCATCCATTGGCACCTCGAACTGGCTGGTGACCGCCTGTGTCTTCGAGATCTTCTTCGAGGTCAGGCGTTCCCGCTCGAGCATGTTCTTGAAATCAGTATTGCCGCCGACGTTAAGCTGATAGGTGCGATCCAGCCGCACGCCGCGTTCCCGGAACAGGTTGGCCAGCACGCGATGTAGGATCGTGGCGCCGACCTGGCTCTTGATGTCGTCACCAATGATCGGCAGACCCGCTTCCTCGAAGCGGCGCTGCCAGATGCTGTCGGAGGCGATGAAGACGGGAATGCAGTTGACGAAACCGCAGCCGGCATCGATCGCGCGCTCTGCGTACCACTCGCTCGCCGCTTGCGAGCCGACCGGCAGATAGGAGACCAGAACATCCGTGCGCGATCTCGCGAGAACGTCGGCGACATCGGCCTCAGGCGTGTCGGCGATCGGAATATCATCTTCCAGGTAGCGGCCGACGCCGTCGAGCACGGGACCGCGCTGCACGACAACGCCGGTTCTTGCAACATCCGAAAAGCGGTGCGTGTTGTTTGGCATTGCCAGGATGGCGTCTGACACATCGCGTCCGACTTTGTTAGCGTTGACATCGAAGGCTGAAGAAATCTCGATATCGCTGACGTGATAGCCGCCGACATCTGCGTTCATCAGTCCGGGGACCGGCTCGTTCGACTTGGCATGCCGATAGTAGTTCAGACCCTGGACGAAGGAACTTGCGCAATTTCCAACTCCCACGAGACCGACGCGAACGCGCCGCCTGTCTTGAAGACGTGAATGCATGGATCGCGATCCTCCGGGGAGCAAGCCGCTACGCGGTGCGGACGTAAGCAGGTCGGCGAACGTGTGAAAGGTATGTTCGTTCCTGCCGCAAAGCTGTCGGTGCGACACGAGCACGGTTTCGGTCAAACAAAATCGAGAAAGCTTAACCCAGATTAGGATCGCGCAGGAACGAAGCGTATCCTGGATGAAGATGAAGAAGATGATCCTGAGACATCGTCCGCGATGAGCCGCAGTCGCGTACTCGGAAGAACCAATCCGCGATCGGAGAGTTCATGACGAACAGCCTGATGCGGAAGCTGGCCCTGTCCGCCAAGTTCGACAAATGAGGAGCTGCCAATGACTGCAAGCCATACCAGGACGGCGGAAGGAAAAGCGCATACGACCACAGATCACGAGGTGATCCGGGACTGGGCGGAAGAGCGAGGTGGCCATCCGGCGACGGTCAAGGCGACCGAAGAGGACGGGCACGCCGGCATCTTGCGCATCGATTTCGCCCCTAAGGATGAGGGGCTCGACGAGATCAGCTGGGACGAGTTCTTCCGCAAGTTCGACGAGTCCGAACTGGCGTTCCTGTACCAGGACGAGACCAGCGACGGCAAGCCGAGCCGGTTTCATAAATTCGTGCGGCGCTCCTCCGCCGGATGAGTTCTGCATCCGCAGCGTCAATTGATCCGGCCGGTTCATTGCCCGCGGACGTGGCGCAAGGCAGCTGGATCGAGGCGATGCGGGCGGCCGATTTCAAACGTGCCTGGGCGATCAACGATCGCGACCTGGCGCGCTTCTGTCAGATCTGGCCCGAGAAGCATACGGGGCCGCGCCATCTGCAACGGATCTGGCGCGGCGAGCCGCTGTGCGGCAAGCGGGTGCTGGTTCGCTGCTACCACGGTCTCGGCGATACCATCCAGTTCGTTCGCTTCATGCCGGCGCTTCGCGCCGTTGCGCGTGAAGTGACACTCTGGTGCCAGCCCGAGCTGCTGGCACTGTTGGAGCGCATGGACGGCGTCGACCGCGCCATGCCGCTCAATGATGGAGCGCCCGATGCCGAGTTTGACGTCGACATCGAGATCATGGAAGTGCCCCATGCCATCAGGGCTGAATATGGCTCGATCGCGATGCGGAGGCCCTATCTGACGTCGGATGGCCGTGATAGCCGAGCGATATCCCGGACCGGCGACCGACTGGCGGTTGGCTTGGTCTGGGAAGTTGGCGAGTGGGACAAGCGGCGTGCGATCCCAGCCACCTTGCTACAGCGTCTCAATGGGAACGACGTGAACCTCTATTCGCTGCAGCAAGGTCCGGCGGCCGCGCAGGCCGCGGGCATCGGTGCAGTGGACATCAGTACACCGGATATCGGCATGCTTGGCCGAACGATCGAGCAATTGGACCTGGTCGTCTGCGTCGACACCATGATTGCTCACCTCGCGGGGGCGCTTGGCTGCGACGCCTGGGTGCTACTGCACCGCGATTGCGACTGGCGATGGCCTGCCTTCGGCAAAAAGACGTTCTGGTATCCGAGCCTGCGGTTGTTTCACCAGTCGGCTCCCGGAGAATGGTCCGGCGTCATCGAAGAGGTCGGGCTCGCGCTCGCCGATCTGGCAAGCGCGAAGGAACGAAACCGGCCGTACTTGGCCAATCCCCGAGCTTAGGTCATTAACGTGTCGGCCCCGAAGCGGTCCATGGCAACGGTCGGTGCCGACTGCTGCTCGATGCTGTCGTAGTCGCGTAGCCGTAGATAATCCGGATCGAAGCTGGCAAGACGAACGAGGCCGTTCCAGTCAGTGACCGTGATCGTCTTGGAATGCCATTGCAGGAGATTGCTTCGGCGCAATTCTTGAACGATCCGGTTGGCATGAACGGCGGAAATGCCGCAGGCTGTGGCCAGATCCGATTGCGTGAAGGGCGAAGGAATTCGGAAGTCTTTTGCCAGACCGACCGCGCGGAGGCGGATTGTGATCTCGCAAAGCAGGTGCGCGACCCGCGTCAGTGCGTCACGGCTGCCCAGATTGACGATCCAATGCCGCAAACAAGAGGCATCAGTGAGCAGCAGACGCAGCAGCGCCCGCGACAGCGACGATGATAGCGCAGATATCTCTCGAAAATACCTGTGAGACACGGATGCGACAACGGCCGGGCCAAGCGTGAGCAGCTCGCGATCGACCCGGCCGTCATAGATGGTGTGAAGGTCAGGTACGTCACCGGGCACGTAGATCGACGTGATCTGGCCATCGGGGCTCTCGAGATCCCGCCAGCAAAGATAGCCTTGCAGAAGCAGATGGCAGTGGTCGGGCTGACAGTCCCTGTGGACCAGATGATGGCGGGGTCCAAGATGGCTAATGCTGCTCGGCATTCTCGCGAGCAAGTCGAGATCATCGGGTGACAGTTCGACAATGCTCGCAAGGCGGTCGACTAATTTCGAAAATGAAAATCCGGTTTGCATATGACTACCGCGTTCCGCACCGGCTCGTGGCTGACTGGATAACCTGTGATGCCCGAAGGTGAACAACGAGTCCGTTGCAAAGCGACTCGTGATGAAGATCAAAGTTCCTATTTTCCATCGAGACCAACGACATCGGACGCGCCGCGCCCTTCGCTGATCAGCCCAGGTGGCACATCTTCGCGCCTAAGGGGTATTTACATAGTTGAATGTACCTTGCCGCCTCGGCGAATGGTTTCGCTATAGGCAGGTCAAGCGCAGGCGCAATCGCGCAAAACAGATTACTTGCGCCGAACTGCCGAATGGCGGCGACCACACCAGCCGGAAATATATCGCCGAGCAGCTTATCCAGGCTGCGCGGCGGCAAGACGACGCTCGGAGCGCTAACGTACCGCAGACGAGGTCATGAAACAGGCAGCCCAGATGCCCGCCAGAAGCGGGACGAGCTGCTGAAAAGAGCACGCCGGGCCGACACGCGGCCTACATCGATGAGTGGGCTTCGTCCCGGGACTCCAGCCGCCTCAATAGGGATTTAGAGCCACCTCCACTCCAAGCTCTGAAGAGCCTCCGCCGCGCCGCGGGGGCTTTTTTCTTCAGCAAAAGCTGTGGAATGCGGCTCGATCGCGGGATCAATGTTTCATCACCCAACAAATGATAATGCGTGGCTTAGCGGAGCAGGCCAAGTTGCTCGGTCTGGTCTTACCCAAGGCTAGGCACACGAGGGCGCCGTGTTGGGGCCTCAGCTCCTGAGCTGGGGCCTTTCGCGCCCGATTGTCGAGGTTGTCGACGCCGTCGCTCGCAAAGCCTCGCGCTCTCGTCTTTGCTTGTTCCCTCCAGGGTAGCGTTCCCGCTAGAATTGATTGACGGTTCGCAGCAGGAGCGGGATAGCTGGGAATGGCGAAGTCATCCAAACTTGTTGCGACCAGGCGCGGCCGCGTTCTCCTGGTCAGGCGTCGGTCCGATGGTTTGTGGATGTTTCCCGGTGGGCGTAAGCGGCCGCGCGAAACCGAAAGAGGATGCCTGCGCCGGGAGATCAAGGAGGAGCTTCCGGGCCTCAAAGTCGGCAGATTGCGGCTCTGGAAAGAACTGAAGGCCAAGAACAAGCGGTCTGGCCGGAGGATGAGCGACGCAATCTTTATTGCCAAGAACGCGAAAGGCAAGCTGACGATCGGCGACAAGAAGGAAATCGATCGAGTGGCGTGGCTCAAGCCGGGAGCCGCCCGCTTGACGCCGACCTCGCGCTATGTTCGCGACATACTTTTTCCGAAGTAGATCGAATAGTCGGGCGAGTTGCTCAATCCCATGGCATCTTTGGACCGATACCTGCGGCCAAATCCTTCCGGGCCCCATTCGGAACCTTCGGATTCCAACTCATGTTAAGATTGATGTGCAGTTCCCCGGAGCTCGCGATTGAAAGGACGATGATAAGTTAAAGACTCGCTTTCATAACCAGCGTTAGTCGGGGATCGGCCGGGACCGCCGCCGCGGCAGCTGCGCTCAGGCACCGCCCAGAGATAGGTTTGGCGTGCACCCGGTTTGACATTCTTCTCGCTGGACAGATTGATGATGGCACCAGTAGCGACCGCGCTCCTCACGAAGTTGACAGCCTCCAACGTGTTGGATGGGGAGGACATCCAGGCGATTCAGAGATTGCCGATTCGCTTCCGTGAGCTTGATGCTCGTCAGATCATCGTCGCCGATGGCGAGCGCCCGGCAGAATGCTGCCTGCTCGCTGAAGGTTTTACGTTTCGCTCGAAAACGACTTTCGACGGGCTACGGCAGATCCTGTCATTGCATGTTCCCGGTGAGATTCCCGATCTCCAGAGCCTCCACCTCAAGGTCATGGACCATGATCTCGTAACGCTCACGCCTTGTGAGCTCGGCTTCATTCCGCATGATGCTTTGAGGCAATTGAACCGAGAGCGCCCGAACGTGGCATCGGCGCTTTGGCGGGAAACATTGATCGACGCGGCAATCTTCCGGGAATGGATCGTCAACGTCGGGCGCAGATCGGCTACTGCCAGAATGGCGCACTTCTTTATTGAGCTTTTCCGGCGCCTCGAGGCTGTAGGCCGGACCCGAGACGGAGGATTTGAGCTTCCGATTACGCAGGTAGAGCTGGCCGATTGCCTCGGAATCTCGACCGTGCATGTCAACCGGGTGCTTCAGGATCTGCGGAAAGAGGGGCTTCTCACTGTCAACCGGGCCAATTTCCATCTCCTAGAGCGGAAGAAATTGGAGCAGCTCGCTGGGTTCGACCCAACCTATCTGCATCAACACCCCGATCTTTAACTTGGATCAAGATCAGTCCTGCGCGCGGATACATGGATCTGAAAGATCGACCTGTCTTCGCGCTTGACTTCAACGGACCAGACGTTCGCGCCATCGAGATCCAAATTCACCTCGATATCCCGCACGGTCCTCAGCGCTTCTTGCCAAGCGGCATTGTCGTCCGGCAGCTCTTCGCCTGATGTGTCTTTGAATGGATGACCATTCGAAATATGAAAGAAGTAGTGCGGCATGACGAGAGCGTGAACGCGCATATGGACCTGCCGTTCCCTTTCTTCCGGTGAGGCGTACAGGTCCAGGCCTGAACTGCGACCATCGTGCAGCGCCGCCAAGGGGCGGCGGCCCTCGCACGTCAATCAGGCGACCGGCGGCCAAGTTTTCCCGAACCAGGAGATCGACGAAATCAATCGACAGGAGGTTCGCAACATCGGGCGCTTCGACGAAACCCGAAGTTCCTATTTACCCCTACATCCAATTTACCCCCTACAACGGGCTATCACTTCGGTGCCGCCATAGTGGCAGATCGAGACGCCAGGGAACGGCGAGGAAATCGGGCGCGTTAGTGCAGCCGGGAAGACAATCATGTAAGGGTTAGATGCGCGCGCGCATATGGTTTAGCGCAGGAATTGCGACCGCAGTGGTTCTCGCTGTTGGCGCCTGGTTGATCACCGCGCCACAGCCTTTCGCTTCCGCGGACCTTGCCCGTTTTCAGGAGAAAACTGGGGATGCCGTCCGCGGTAAGATGGTTTTTGCTGCAGGCGATTGCGCCTCGTGCCACGCATCCCCGGGTCAGGCTGATCGACTGCACCTGGGCGGAGGACTCGCTCTCGCCTCGCCCTATGGGACGTTTCGTGTGCCCAACATCTCAATGGATCCGGTGGACGGCATCGGCAATTGGCAAACAAAGGACTTGGCTGACGCGCTGCTCAACGGCGTTTCCCCGGGCGGAACGCACTATTATCCAGTATTTCCCTATACCAGCTTTACGCATATGCACCCGCAAGATGTCGCGGACCTGATGGCGTATCTGCGGACGTTGCCTGCGGTCAAAGGGCGGCCGCCTCCGCACGAGCTGGTCTCGCTGTTTAGCGTTCGCCGCTTCATCGGATTCTGGAAAATTCTTTATTTCAGGCCTGGCCCGCTCGCGCCTGATCCTGCTCGCGACGAGAAATGGAATCGGGGCCGATATCTCGTGGAAGCACTCGCACATTGTGCCGAGTGCCACTCTTCGCGCGACATGTTCGGCGGCATCAAGGCAGAGACACGCTATGCCGGCGGTCAGGATCCGGAGGGGGCGGGTTATTACCCGAACATCACGCCAAAAGGCCTCGACCAGTGGCCGGAACAGGATCTGATCGAGATGCTCCGAACCGGGAAAACGCCTGGCCATGGCCGCGTCGGGTCGTCGATGGCCGATGTCGTCACCAACACAGCGATGTTGCCCGAGAACGATCGCGAGGCGATCGCGTTCTACATCAAATCGCTGCCGGCACGGCCGACGCCGACCCCATGACTCTATTCCTCATGTTACCGGGCGTAGAGATAGGCGGCGACATCGCCCGCCTCAGCCTCGGTGATTCCGGTGGCCGGCATCGCCGTGCGCGGCGAAAAGGCCTGCGGCGCCACGATCCACCGAACCAGGTTGTCGGGCGAGTTCGCCGCGACGCCGGCAATGTAAACACGGCCGCGCAGACCGGCGAGCGGCGTGCCGACCTGGCCGTCGGCGCCGGCAACACCCGGGATCGTGTGGCATCCCGTGCAGCCGTAACGGCGCATGATCTCCGGCGCGTGCGAAAGATCGCCACCGGTCATCGCACGGGCAACCCTCTCCGTCTGATGTTGGGAGTTCCACGCAAGCTGCGCCGCGATAGCTGCAGCGACGCAGATTGCTGTAAGTACGAGTACCCACACGCGAGGTCTAGGGAGCGACGACATCGGCTTGTCCTGCAGTCTTTCCCGCTCCCTTGATCCAGATCGCGATCAGCGCCAGCGCGGCGCCAGCGTAGATCGTGCCTGCCGGCACCCACATGATAATCCCGGCGAGTTGCTGATCCTCCAGCGGCGTCAGGCCCCAAGCCGCGGACGCGGCCGTCTGCTGCTGATAGAGCACGCGCGGTGCCAGCGCCATCAGCGCGCCGAGCAAGCTAGTGTGCAGCATGGTAACGAACACGTGCCAGGCCGCCGCGCCTGTCTCGCTGCGGCGAAATACTGACCACCAGAACAACACCGCCGTCACAAAGAAGCTGAGATGCTGTAGTCGATGCAGCAGCAGGTTGTCGACCGCGGCGTCGAACAGCACCGGGGCATGCCATGCCCAGATCGCAACGCCATGCAGCAAGGTGGCGTTGCGTCCAGCGCTCAGCCAGTTCCATGTCGTACGGGTGACTGGATGCCGCATCAGGCGACCCATATTCAGACGTGTCCGTCGCGGCAGCGACCACAACAATGTCCCAACCGGCCGGGCGATGGCAATCAGCGGTGCCGCCACGGCCATGATGATCTCGTGCTCCACCATGTGAAACGTGAAAAGACGTTCGCCGAGCCAGTGCAGCGGAGAAACCAGGGCGGCAGCAAGGGAAAGCCAGCCGACGAGGCAGGCGATATCGCGCCAGTTCCGGGCGCCGCCGTTCCATCCTCGCCGCTGCGACAGCGTAAGCGCACCAATGGCGTACATTCCGCCGAATGCGAGAAGAGGGACAATGATCCAACAGTCGAAGGTCCAGCTCGCGCCGTCGAGAGACTGCTCGACGCCATGGGCATCCGCCGGGGTTGCCAACAGCAATATGAGCAGGGAAGAGGCTATCTTTCGCATCCGGTCAGCACCGTCGAAGCAATGCCCTGTATAAGCAGGGCAAAAGTGAAGACAAGTGCGGCAAGGCTGCTGAGCACGCCGACAAAGGAAGCCGTCTCGTCGGATGCCGCAGTCTGCGCAGATGCTGGTCTCGCTGATCGCCATGAGGCAAGCCCCGCAAGGGCAGCGATCATGGAACCTATGAACGAGGCAATGGCGGACGCATGCAGTTGCGAGCGGCAGTCAGCATAGGGCAGGATTTGTCCGAGTTGCATGTTCACGGCCCAGACGAGCGGCGCGAGCCAGAGGCCGGCCCAGAGCAGAAGATGGGATACAATCCTTGACGTGCTCATAGCCGCGGGATCCAGTAGATGCAGCCGTAGATCGGAAGCCAGGTGGCGACGACAAAGTTCCAATACATCGCGTTGTCCTGGACGTCGCCGAACCGCCTTGCATTGTTGCCGTGGCGGGTGAACATCAACGCGGCGAGCACTAGCGTATCGACGAGATCGGTCACGATGTGCGTCGTGTGCAGGCCCAGCAGCGTCCAGACGATCGAGCCATAGGCGTTGGTGTCCCAGCTAATCCCAAGTGCGGGAAATTCGAAGATACGCACAATCAGCGGCGCAACGCCGAAGAGTGACATCACAACCATTCCGATCCTGATCTTGCGGAGGTCCTGTTGCTCCGCCAAGCGTGACATCAAGACGTTCGGGACGAGGCTTGCCAGCAGGATCAGCGTCACCAGCGTGCCCGGCAGCAGGTCGGGCTTCGGCGCATCGATCGGCCAGGTCGCAGCCAGGCTCATGAGATAGAGATAGACCGCGAGGACGAGCGCAAAGCCGGTGCCCTCGATCAGCATGAAGGCGAGCGTGCCCCACCAAGTGACACTGGCGGTGCCCCTGCCGTGCAGGGGGAGCTTTGAGAGATCGAGCGCAACTCTCTCCTTCATGACTCGTCCTCCGGCGTGCCCTTCGGCCAGAACCAGCCGATGAGGGTGATCGCGATCGGGATCGAACCCCAGACCACCGCCCAAGGTGAGAAGATCGACCAGATCAGCATCACCGTCGTTGCGATCGCCGCCCACAATGGCCAGATCGAATTCCGCGGCGAAGCCTCACGCGCCTGCGGCTCGGCGGTGACCAGCGAGGTGACGACCAGTTCGCGCCGATCGGTGCGCAAGCCGCTCGCGACGGCAAGGATGTCGCTGCGATCCCAGAGCGGATGGGAGCTGCTCACGGCCGGTATGCGCGCAAAATTGTAGCTCGGCGGCGGCGAAGCCGTCGCCCATTCCAGCGTCGGCGCGTCCCACGGATTGTCGCGAGCTGCCGCCCCGGAGCGGGCACTGCCAATGGCATTGAGAAAGAAAAGCAGGAAACCGGCGACCAGGATGATTGCGCTCAGGCTGGCAAACAGGTTCATGCCATGCCATGGCATGTCCGGCTGGTAGGTATAGATCCGGCGCGGCATGCCCTGCAGGCCAAGGATATGCATGGGAAAGAACGTGAGGTTGAATCCGATGAAGATCAGCCAGAACGACCATTTCCCGAGTGTCTCGCTCATCATCCGTCCCGTGATCTTGGGAAACCAATAGTGGACGGCGCCGAGCAGCGGGAAGACGGCGCCGCCGATCAGCACATAATGGAAATGCGCCACGACGAAATAAGTGTCGTGGACCTGGGTGTCGAAGGGCACGGAGGCCGCCATCACGCCGGTCAGTCCGCCGATGACGAAGGTCACGATGAATCCGATGATGAACAGCAACGGCGTCGCGAACAGGGGCTTGCCGTCCCACAATGTCCCGAGCCAGCAAAAGATCTGGATGCCGGCCGGGATCGCGATGGCCATGCTGGAAGCTGTGAAGAAGCTGTTGCCCAGCCTCGGCAATCCAGCGACGAACATGTGGTGTACCCATAGCCCGAACGACAGGATGCCGGTTGCGATCAGGGCCATCACCAACGCGAGATAACCGAATGCCGGACGACGGGCGAACGGCTCGATCATCGTGGAGACCATGCCGGCCGCCGGAAGGAAGATGATGTAAACCTCGGGGTGGCCGAAGAACCAGAACAGATGCTGCCACAACAGCACGTCACCGCCTTCCGCGGGATTGTAGAAGTGCGTGCCGACGAGCCGGTCGAGAATCAGGCTGGTGCTCGCGACCATGATCGCCGGCATCGCCATGATGACAAGGAACGCGGTTACCAGCATTGCCCAGACGAACACGGGAATGCGGTCGAGCGTCATGCCCGGCGCGCGCTGCTTGAAGATCGTCACGACGAGCTCGACGGCCACGGCTAGCGCCGAGAGCTCGGTGAACGTGATCATCTGTGCCCAGATGTCGGCACGCTTGCCGGCGCCGTATTGCGGGCCGGAGAGTGGCACATAGGCGAACCAGCCGACGTCGGGAGCCATGTCGAGCGCAAAGGAGAGCCAGAGCAGCGCACCTCCGGCGAGATAGATCCAGTAGGAGAACGCATTCAGCCGAGGAAAGGCGATGTTGCGCGTGCCGACCATCAGCGGCACCAGATACACCGCCATCGCTTCCATCACGGGCACAGCAAACAGGAACATCATGTTCGCACCGTGCATCGTGAAGATCTGGTTATAGCGGTCTGGCCCCATCAAGCGCGCTTCCGGCTGTGCGAGCTGGATCCGCATCAGCGCGGCGAGAATGCCCCCAAGCGCGAGAAACACGAAGGCCGTCAGGATGTAGCGTCGGCCGATGATCTTGTGGTCGACCGTTGCAAGCGCACCCCACAATCCGCAAGGCGTCTTCCAGATTTCCGCGAGCTTGGCCTTCAGCCGGCTTCGCTCGAGATCGGTGTCGCGCGTATCCGGTCCGGTTATGTTCGCCTTCATTTCAGGCTCGCCAGATAGGCCGACACCGCGCGCAGCTCCTCGGGCGTGAGCGGCACCGTGGGCATATTATTGCCTGGCTTGATTGTTTGCGGGTCGGCGATCCACGCCGCGAGCGATCCGCGTGTTGTCTCGAACAGGCCGGCAGCGATGTATTTGCGGCCGCCGATATGGGTCAGATCGGGACCGGTTGTGCCCGATGCCGCCGTGCCGCGAACCGTGTGGCAAGCCGCACATGGCTTCGCGAGAAACGCGTGCTGGCCTGCGGCGAGCTCTTCTTCGGATGGCTGGATGGCCGGCTGCCGCTGTGCGCTTGTCCACCTGTCGAATTCAGCCTCGCCTTCCGCAATGACCAGGAAGGCCATGTGCGCATGCTGCATTCCGCAGAATTCCGCGCACTGCCCGCGATAGATGCCAGGGTTTTCGGCGCGAATGAGCAGCTCGTTGGCGCGGCCCGGGACAAGGTCCTGTTTGCCGGCTAGGCTAGGCACCCAGAAGGAGTGGATGACATCGAGCCCCTCGAGCCGGAGACGTACGTTGCGACCGACGGGAATGTGAATCTCATTGGCGGTTTCGAACCGTTCCTCCGGGCTCGCGCCAAAATATTCGACGCTCCACCACCACTGCAGGCCGCGCACCTTGATCGTCAGCTCGTCGTCGGCGGTAACGCCCAGCGCGCGCGTCGCAAAGAAACTCATGACGGTGAATCCGCTGATGACGACGGTCGTGGCCGCGACCGCGGCGACGATAGTGATTGTCATGCGCCGTTGCGTCGAAGGCTGCGGTGCGATCGGCAACGGACGTTCCCGGCGATTGCGCGACAAGGCGATGATCAGCACGATCATCACCAGCATCCAGACCACGGAGCACACCGCTACGACCAAGATGATCAATTGCTTCAGGCTCATCGCTGGTGCGCCATGCGCATCCAGCGCCGACTGCCAGCCGCTGCAGCCGGCCAGCAGGAGCGCAGGTGTAACGACGCATACAAGCCTGGTCGCGTGTCGTATCACGGCGTCGGCCCTTGATCTGGATGGAGCGGCGTCGGTCCCGGGTCGAACAGGATTTTCGCCGGCGCGCGGTTTTCCGCAGGCCGCGTATGCTTCTCGTCGTTGCGGCTCGGGGCGGCAGTCTTGCCGGCATAAGAGCCGATCGTCTGCACGTAGCCCGCGAGCTGCCAGATCTGATCGGTGGTCATCTTGTCGCGATAGGCCGGCATGCCGTGTGGCCGGCCATCGCGGATCGAGGCAAAGATCGAGACCATCTCGGGGCCGTAGTACCACCAGCCGTCGAGGAAGCCGGGGCCGATGCCGCCTTCGCCATTGCGGTGGCAGGCCTTGCAGCCGAACCATGAATAAAGCCGCTTGCCCTGGCTGAGATTGTAGGCATTGGCCTCGTAAGGTTTCTCCAGCGCAAAATACACATTAGGTGGCGCACCGCCGATGCCGTTCGGCATCAGCGCTACTTTGTCGAGCGCCTCCGCGACCGGTGGATCGAGCCGGAGTTGTCGTTCCTCCCGTTGACATCCGGCCACAGCTATCGCGATGCCGATCAGGAGCGTGGCCATCCGCATGGTTCAATCTGCTGAGAATACAGGAAACCTCGGACTCGTAATCGATGTCGTGGAGCAAAGTTCCTGTAAACGACGCCGGGAAATGCCAAGGGAGTGAAGAGGTTAGGAACGAACCTCGCCGATGGAGCTTGAATGGGAAAATTCGCGAGACAAGCTTCTGCCAAGGAACAGCCATGTCCACCAAACGCAAACTGAGCGCAGACCTCGAAGTCGAGCCGTATGAGCACCCATCTGGCGGATGGGGGTCGGTACGATCCCTTGCTCGGAGTCTCGCGCGCGATCACGTGCCATTCACGGGCCCGCGCGTTCTGCTCCGCCAGAACAAACCCGACGGCTTCATGTGTGTCAGTTGTGCCTGGGCGAAGCCGGCCGATCCGCGCGTGTTCGAGTTCTGCGAGAACGGCGCCAAGGCGACCACGTGGGAGATCACGCACAAACGCGTGACACCGGAATTCTTCGCCGACAAGCCGCTCGCCGAGCTCGAGGCCTGGGACGATCACCACCTCGAGGCTGCCGGCCGCTTGACCCACCCGATGCGCTGGGATGCTGCGCGCGACAAATATGTGCCGGTCGGCTGGGAGGAGGCGTTCCGCGAGATTGGCCGCGAACTGAAGGCGCTGCAGCCCGATAGCGTGGTGTTCTACACCTCCGGCCGAGCCTCACTGGAGGCGTCCTTCATGTACGGGCTGTTCGCACGTGCCTACGGCACCAACAACCTGCCCGATAGTTCCAACATGTGTCACGAGACGACGTCGGTGGCATTGCCGGAGAGCATTGGTGTACCGGTCGGCACCTGTACGCTTGACGACTTCAGCAAGACCGACTGCATTTTCTTCTTCGGACAGAATGTCGGCACCTCCAGCCCGCGAATGCTGCACGAGCTGCAGGAGGCGTCGCGTCGTGGCGTGCCGATCGTGACGTTCAATCCGCTGCGAGAACGGGGTCTGGAGGAGTTCGTCAACCCTCAGGCGCCCGGCGAAATGCTGATGGGATCGCCAACCCGCATCACCTCGCAATATCATCAAGTCAAGACCGGCGGCGACACCGCGGCAATCATCGGCATTGCCAAGGTGCTGCTGGCGCTCGACGAGAAGGCCGGCCCTTCCGATCCGGTCATTGATTGGAATTTCATCCGCGAGCATACGCATGGCTGGGACGAATTCGCCGCCGCCGTGAAGGATTGCGAATGGGTAGAGATCGAGCGCCGCTCTGGTTTGACACGCAATGCCTTGGAAGCTGCCGCCACAGTCTACGCGCATGCCAAATCAGTGATGTTTATCTACGGCATGGGCCTGACCCAGCACGAACGGGGCGTTGAAACTGTCCAGACCATGGTCAACCTCGCGCTGATGCGCGGCAATATCGGACGTCCTGGCGCCGGTATCTGCCCGGTACGCGGGCATTCCAACGTCCAGGGGCAGCGCACCGTCGGGATCACCGAGAAGCCGGACATGGTGCCGAAGGACAAGATCAGGGAATTGTTCGGCATCAATGTGCCTGCGCAGAAAGGTACGACGACAGTCGAAGCTTGCGAGAAGATCATCGACGGTTCTGTGCGCGCTGTGGTGCTGCTCGGCGGCAACCTGGTTCGTTCCGTTCCCGACCACCGACGGGTCGAGCCTGCCTGGCGCAGGCTGCGCCTGACGGTGAACATCCTGACCAAGCTCAACCGCACGGCGCTGGTGCATGGCGAGATATCCTATATCCTGCCATGCCTCGGCCGCATCGAGATCGACGAGCAGGAGAGTGGGCGGCAGGCGGTCTCGATGGAGGATTCCACCGGCTGCATGCATGGCTCCTGGGGGCAGGTGAGGCCGGCGAGCTCCGACTTGCTGTCCGAGCCAAGAATCATCGCCGAATTGGCGAAGGCTGCGGCACCCACACGCTCGACCATTCCATGGGATGCATGGGTGGCGGACTATAGCCGGATCCGCGATGCGATCGCGGCGACCTATCCCGACATCTTCCACGATTTCAACGCGCGGCTCTGGAAACCCGGCGGCTTCCATCGCCCGCTCGGCGCTCGCGAGCGCCGATGGAACACGAAGACCGGCAAGGCGAACTTCATCACGCCGGATTCGCTTGCAACCGATATCGACATGCGGCCTGAGGATCGCGACATCGTCCAGCTCATCACGCTGCGCAGCAACGGCCAGTTCAACACCACCATCTATAACTACGACGACCGCTTCCGCGGTATCCACGGATCGCGCTATGTCGTGCTGATGCATCCCAACGACATCGATCGCTTTGCGTTGAAGGAGGGAAGCGTTGTCACGCTCGCCACGGCCGCGAACGACGGCGTCAAGCGGGAGGTCGGCGGGCTTCGGGTTGTCGCCTACAACATCCCGGAAGGGTGTATTGCGGGCTACTATCCCGAATGCAATCCGCTATTGCCGCTTTGGCATCACGAGAAAAAGGCCAAGACGCCGGCGGCGAAGTCGATTCCAGTGCGGGTCAGGGCCGATGTGCGTGCGGCGTGAGGAGGGTGATCATGTCCGACAAAGAGGAGCAGAAGCGCATCCAGGAGAAGCAGGGCGGCCACCATATGCCGCCAAGGCCCGATGACGGCCCGCCGCTCGACGATACCGACCGCAACACTGACAAGGTCGTCAAGCCGTCGCGCCGCAAGCCGGAGCCTTACGCTAGAGCGTTTTCGAGCGAAGTGGACACCGGTTCGCGTGAAGAAAACGCGTCAAAACAAGAATCTAGAGCTTCGGTTCTGATTCAATCAGAACAGAAAATGCTCTAGTTCACGTTGTCGGCGAACATGTTTCGAAACGCCGCAGTGACGGCCGCGATGCCGGCTGCGCCCTGCATCAGCGCGATCTCGCCTTGCTGCTCGTGGCGGATCGCATGCGCCATGATGCGCAGGCGCGGGTCGCCGTCGCTGCGCCATTGCTGATCGGCCATCTTCACCGCGCCCTTGTGATGCAGGGCCATCATTTCAACGAACAGTGCATCGAACTGGTCCGGTGAAGCGGCGCTGACCTGCTGCATCTGCACGGAGGTGAGGTAGCCCGGCATGTCGGAGCGCTCCTCGGCCGAGCAGCCCGGCATGGCCGTGTCGAACCAGCTTTGCCACCAATTGTCGAAAATCCTGTTCTCGCCGGTTTGGCTCGCGACCATCAGCATGGCAAGCGACCGCAGATGTGGGTCCTGGGCGCGCTTGATGCCCAAGCGGGCCAGTTCGATGCCCTGTGCGTGATGGGCGGTCATGTGCCGGATGTAGGTTTGATCCCACACCTTGTCGCGGCCGATCCAAGGCAGCTCGCGCCCGAGGCTGGACAATAGTGTTATGCCGGCGAGCACGATGACGATCGCCAGTGATCCGCTCAGCCATACTTTGCCGAACCGAGCGTCGCTCTCGGGGGCTTCGCCCGGCGGCCAGCGCAGCCAAGCAAACAGCGGATACATGAAGGCGGAAGCGCCATGAACGAGCAGGCCAATCCAGTAGGGTTGCTGCAACGTGAACAGCGGCTGCCAGAACGGAAGCAGTGGGACCAGCACGAACCATTCCGTCGCTGACGAGAACACTGCCCAAGGTAGCGCGAGCATGAGGATGGTCAGCGGCCGAAGCTCGGCCGTCCAGCGCCCGAGCAGGCCGAAGAACACCATCGCCCACGAGAAGTCCGCCCATTGATGGAACGCGATCCCAGCCAGGATCGCGCTCCAGGACGGCTCGGCGCTGATCGCCCGGTCTCGCGCGGGGATCGCAGCTACCGTCATCCAGTCGACCGAGGCATCGCGGCCGATGCGAGCGGCGAACAGCTGGCTGACGATGGTCGAGAACGTGCTGCTGATCAGGCCAAGTTCGGCCGCCGCGAGCCAGTGCGATTTCGTTCTGCGTGCCGTCCGCGTCCGCGTGTTGCCGCAAGGCGTCACGCCCATTTCATCTACGACGCTCCGACAGCTGCCCGGCCAAGGAGGTTCTTCGCGGAACTTCGTGCGGCCTCTAACCCCTTCGGGAAGCCACTCCGGTCGGCATAGAGGCGCCGTCCCCCGCCACGCCTCGGCGAGCGCGGCGCCGTTTGCTGCGCGGCCTTGTAATCGAGGAAGGCGATCCCTCCGACCATCAGGAGCGCGAGCGCGACATTGTGCTTCTTCGGGTTGTCATATCTGAACCCGGACAGCAGTGTAGCGGCGTCCAACCCGTCGCCGGCAACGCGGCTCCACATGCCGGCACGCTTGTCCACGGAAAGCGACATGACGCCGCTGAACAGCTCGCGGAAGCCGTAGGCGCGGACGAGGCTTTCGCTTCCCCGCATCCCCAATGCGCGCGTAATCCGCCGCGACGCGAGCACTTCCATCGCACCAAGACCGATGCTGAACCAGCCAAGCCTTCGCGCGAGGCGGTCAGCCGGCTCGATCGAGCTCGGACCGCTGCGCACGATCTTCGGGTCGCCCTTGGATCGCATGATGTTGGCAACGTAATACATGTTCTCGCCTCGCTATATTCAGGGCTTCAACACGACCTTGACGCAGCTGTCCCGCTTGTCGCGGAATACCTTGTACATCTCGGGCCCTTGCGCCAAATCGACGGTGTGGGTGATCACGAAGGACGGATCGACCTGACCTTCCTCGATCCGCCGCAGCAGGTCGTCGGTCCAGCGGTTGACGTGAGTCTGGCCGGCCCGAAGCGTCAGTCCCTTGTTCATCAGGGCGCCCATCGGCACGTGGTCGGAAAGACCGCTGTAGACGCCCGGAATCGAAATCACCCCGCAGGGCCGGCAGACATAGATCATCTCGCGCAGCACGTGCGGGCGGTCGCTCTCCAGCATCAGCATCTGCTTGGCGCGGTCGAGCAGCGTATCCGGCTGCGAGGCCATCACATGCGCTTCCATGCCGGTCGCGTCGATGCATTTCTCCGGACCTTTGCCGTCGGTGAGTTCGTTGAGGCGCTCGACCACGCGTTCGGATTCGAAATTGATGGTGGTCGCGCCGCCTGCTTCCGCCATGCTCAGCCGCTCGGGGACGCAATCGATTGCGATCACCTGCCTCGCGCCGAGTAGAAGCGCGCTGCGGATCGCCATCTGACCGACCGGGCCGCATCCCCAGATCGCCACCGTATCGGTAGGTTCGATGTCGCATTGAGCGGCGGCCTGCCAGCCGGTGGGGAAGATATCGCCCAGAAAAAGTGCCTGCTCGTCGGAAACGGCGTCGGGGATCTTGATGTGCGTGGTGTCGGCGAAGGGAACGCGCAGATACTCGGCTTGGCCGCCGGGATAGCCGCCGGTCAGATGAGTGTAGCCGAACAGGCCGGCAGTCGTGTGACCGAATACCTTGTTGGCCAGATGCCGCTTGCGGTTGGTGGTCTCGCATACCGAGAAATTGCCGCGTCTGCACTGCTCGCACTGTCCGCAAACGATAGTGAAGGGTACCACGATCCGGTCGCCCTTCTTCAGCTTTCCATCCATGCCGTGGCCGACCTCCACGACTTCGCCCATCATTTCGTGTCCCATGATGTCGCCCGGCAGCATGCCCGGGATGAAGTTGTGAAACAGGTGAAGATCGGAGCCGCAGATCGCGCAGCTCGTGACCTTGACGATGGCATCGCGCGGATCCTCGATCCCGGGATCGGTGACGGTGTCGCAACGAATATCTTCCTTGCCGTGCCAGACCAGCGCTCTCATGCCTTGCCTCCGGTATCCGAACGAAATTCCAAAGTCGGATCACCGACGATGGTTGCTAGCTGCCTTTCGGTTTTTGCTGAGCCGGCTGGGCGGACTGCGGAAGTAATAGGAACGGCGGTTCGCGATGGTGGTTGATTGGCAAACGCACAAGTTGAGGAAGTTCACATGTCTCAGGGACAATTTGCCGTCGTCACCGGCGCTTCCACCGGCATCGGTCTGGAACTTGCCAGGTGCTGCGCCCGCGCAGGCTTCGATCTCCTGATCGCGGCTGACGAGCCCGCGATCGAGACCGCGGCCGAAGAGCTTCGCGGCCATGGTGGAAAGGTGGATGCGGTCGACGCCGATCTGTCGACCACAGAGGGCGTCGACCGGCTCTATGCAGCGACCAAGGGGCGTCGGGTCGATGCCTTGCTTGCGAATGCCGGCGTCGGGCTCGGCCATGCGTTCCTCGATCAGGATTTCAACCGGGTCAGACGGGTGATCGATACCAACATCATCGGGACCGTCTATCTCATCCGCCGCGTTGGCAATGATATGCGCCGCAGCAACGCTGGATGCATCTTGATCACCGGCTCGATCGCGGGTTTCATGCCGGGCAGTTTCCAGGCGGTGTACAATGGCAGTAAGGCATTTCTGGATTCATTCTCATTTGCGCTGCGCGAGGAGCTGCGCGGCACCGGCGTCACCGTGACCTGCCTAATGCCGGGTGCGACCGAAACCGAGTTCTTCCGCCGCGCCGATATGATGGATACCAGCGTCGGCACAGCTAAGAAGGACGATGCGGCTGGAGTCGCGAAGGCCGGCTTCGAGGCGATGATGAGCGGCAAGGGCGACATCGTCACAGGCATCAAGAACAAGATCCAATCGGCCGTTGCCAACGTGCTGCCCGCTGGCGTGCTGGCGCGGCAACATCGCAAGATGGCCGAGCCGGGCACGGCGAAATCGTAGCGACGCGTAAGGCGGAATTTCGCGGCCACAGTTCAGCGCGCCACAGATCGTCCTGGTTGGATTCAGGAACCAAGCACGCCTCGACCGGAGATACACATGATCGACTATCCAAAGCCGCCATATCCCATCCAGAAGCAATCCATGCCGGGGTCCACGCAGGCTATGAAGCCTCCTCCGGACCACGGCGAGGCCACCTACAAAGGGTCAGGCCGGTTGCAGGGAAAGAAGGCCATCGTAACCGGCGGCGACAGCGGTATTGGTCGCGCGGTAGCCATCGCGTTCGCGCGCGAGGGGGCAGATATCCTGATCGCTTATCTCAACGAGAAGGAAGACGCTCAAGAAGTAAAACAACTCATCGAGAAGGAGGGGCGCAAGGCGGTCCTTGTCGAAGGCGATCTCCGAAATGCGGAGCACTGCAGGCAAGTGGTCAGCCGCGCGGCAAGCGAACTCGGCGGCGTCGATATCCTCGTCAACAACGCCGCGCACCAGGCGACATTCAACGATATTGGCGATATCAGTGACGAGGAGTGGCGGCTCACCTTTGAAGTGAATATTCACGCGATGTTCTATCTCGCGAAGGCAGCGGTGCCGCTCATGAAGGCCGGCAGTGCAATCATCAACACGGCGTCGGTGAATTCTGACATGCCGAATCCCATGCTGTTGGCCTATGCGACGACCAAGGGAGCAATTCAGAATTTCACTGGCGGACTGGCGCAGATGCTCGCTGAAAAGGGCATCCGCGTGAACGCGGTTGCTCCCGGTCCGATTTGGACTCCCCTGATCCCATCCACCATGCCGGAAGAGGCGGTGAAGAACTTCGGCAAGCAGGTGCCGATGCAGCGGGCAGGGCAGCCGGCTGAACTCGCTACCGCCTATGTAATGCTGGCCGATCCCCTGTCGAGCTACACCTCCGGCACCACCATCGCAGTCACAGGCGGCAAACCGTTCATCTGATCTTGGGGGAACGGCCGGCGGTACCATTAGCGACCGCTGCGCTTAGGAACGCTGTCATGCGCGAGCAGTTGACGCGCCTCTAACTGGAAAGGACATCAACATGAAGTTGGCTACAATTGGTTTGGCTGCCGCTCTCGCGCTTTCAACGTCGATCGCGTTCGCTCAGGGAGGCGGAGGAGGAGGCGGTGGTGCGGGTGGCGGCTCCGCTGGTGCATCCGCCGGCTCGTCTTCTGGAACGGGCGGTACGGCTGGCTCCGCTGGCCGCACCACGGGCAGCTCACAAGGAACGGGCACCGCAGGCTCGTCCACCGGGCCCGGCGGAGCAAACGGTACTTCCGGCGGGCCTACGTCATTGAGTGGCACTGGCTCTTCCCAGAGCGGCGGCTCGAAGCCTGGAGCCACCGACAAGCAATGAGAACCGAGGAAGCCCCGTTCATTTACGGGGCTTTCCTTTATGCATGCGGAAAAGGGCGCGCTTATACTTCCGATCCTCGCTATCCGCGATATGCAGAACGTTCTGCTCGATCAGAGCATTGCCCGCTTTGGCCCCGTCTTAGAATGCGCATGTCGCATGCGACTCTCAGGTTGTTTGGCCTCCGACAGGTGAAGGTAGTCCGGCAGGAACTCGGCCACGAGCTCAAGCTCCTTGCGCCGGCACAGGGTCACGACGCGGCCTTTCCATTCGATCAAGCCGCCACGCCTAAGCTCCTGTATGGTGCGGTTGATGTGCACAGTCGAAAGGCCGCAAATATCAGCGAGATTCTGCTGAGTGAACGGAAGACGAAACTGATCCTCCTGCAAAAGCCCTACGACTTCGAGCCGGGTCGCAAGCTCGCAGAAAACATGCGCCACTCTGGATAACGCGTCGCGCGATCCCAAGTTGGCGACCCATTCGCGGCAGACTGCGGCATCGACCAATGTCTCACGCCAGAAAGCATGCGTCAGCGTGGCAGAATTCATCAGCAGGTCGCTGAGAAAATCGTGCTGTACAAAGGCAATCGTAGATTGGCCGGCACTACATAGGTCATGGTCCATGCGCGATAGATGCAACGTATGTAAGTCGGGCATATCGCCCGGCACGTAAACTGACAGTATCTGGTTTCGAGTCCCCACAATCTTTTGACCAACAAGAAATCCGTTCATCACGACTGCACAGTGGAATGCTCTTTCGCCTTCGCGCAAGACATACTCGCCATCAGCGAAACGTCTTCACCGTCTCCGGCATGTTGACTAGCTTGCTTCGGTCGTCCTCGGACAAACCGATCGAAACTTGCAGTCGCTCGATCAGTTTTTGGGCTGGCATTGCATTTGCTTCGGCTTTACCAGCCGCGCACGAACACCAAGGCTGTCGTGTTCAAATTGAAGTTCTGCATTGAGCCCATTTGCTAAAGATCGCATTAGCTTAAATCCAAGTCCTCCATCGGTGGACGGATCGAAATTCTCCGGGAAACCGACCCCGTCGTCTGTCACTTCAACGATCAATGAGCCATCGTTCCTCGTTTCGCAGCGTACATTGACCTTAACAACTAGACCCGACGGATGCGCATACTTGCTGGCATTTGTCAGGAGCTCTGCGGTGATAAGTCCAACATGAAGCGCATGACGCGGGTCGATGTCGCCGTCGCAAGCGTTTTCGACCGTTAGGTCCATTCTTCCTTCCGAGCCAAGCGTGCTGATCGTTTCGGAAATTTCTCGCAAGAAATCGCCGAGTCTTACTCCGTTGCTGTTTATGGTCACAGCCAAGCATTTGTGGAGTTTCGCCATGACCTCAATGCGCGCACTGATGTCATCGAGCAACATGCAGACTTGCGGAGTCGTAAAGGTCTTGCCGCCCTTTGAGATAGTGTTGCGCTGAAGGCGAATAACCCCGCTCAAGCTAGCTAAGTTGTTGCCTATCCGGTGATCGGCCTCAGCCAGCCCGACAAACTCATGTTGAATCAGAATTGACATCTTTCTCGTCCTCCAAACGATAGCGTGCGCCTGAGGACGTTGGAAATCAACAAAACTGTAGTAAGTTCAATAGGTTATTTCCTCAAAGAAAGTCTTTGTAGCTATGACTGTTTAATCCCCGCTCGGCATTAAGTGAGTAGAATTAGCTAGGAACTTATTTTAGGCTTCATGGGTTGAAGGAGTACGCGGCTGACGGGGAAAGTCAGATGGGTGAGCTCAACAGGGCCGAGCGGCTCCAAATTATGCTGACGGGAGCGGAACTGCGGATCATCGATACGTGGCGATTCGCAAAGCGGATGCCGAGCAGGGCCGCCGCAATCCGAGAGTTGCTCAAACGGGGCTTGGCCGCCGAAGGATTTGCGGAAGCCGTAGACGGCCAGAGGTCGAAGGATTTTTCCGTTATGCCAAATAAAGCTGCCGAGTAGCTCTGGCCTTAGCCCAATATTCATGCGGCGCTTAAGGGCCCAAAGCCCGGTTGCAGTTGTGCCCCCGTTTGGTTTCGCGCGCTGGACCCCAGTGAAGAACCTGACGTTCTCGAGTGAAGTGTTGTGGGCCCACGTCAATACGTCGATGACGGGCAGTTCTGTCTTTGCTCCCGCAGCACCAATACCGCAATCATACACCTTCGCCGGGCAGAATACCGTGTCACTTCATTTCCAGGCACGGCGCAACTTCTAGCGTCGGCGGCGACGCCTATAAGTCTTGACCAGCGAGAAGGAGGCACTTTTCTATTCACGTAAATCTCCAAGACCTCTGGTGATGCTCCGCCAGAGGTTCTCTTTAAAGGAACGCTTCGCGATCGACCGTCGCCATCTTCGAGTGGATGGTCGACGATCTCGCTGGTCCTGTAAGGCTCGACGCGGATCGTCGGCTTTGGACCAGTGCGATAGCCGCTCCATTTCATGTGCGGGTTCGTGATGTCCAGCGTAGCGGTTGCTTCGATCTCAGCGCTCATCGATGCGGCGAAACGCTGTCGTTTCGGGCGGGCCCCCATCTGGAAACACTAGGATGGCATGGCCTGCTTGATGCAGAGACGGCGTTGGTCAGTCGGGGCAGCTATTCCGTGTGGGGTAATAGAGCGCTGCGTCGTAGCGTGTTCCACCAGGGAGAAATGTCGGGCTGGCACATCGATCGTTATCGGCTTGAGGCGCGGATGGCGGAAACACTTGAAGTCGATGGCGTAAGTCGCGTTTTTTGTGGAGCCCGGCAGTTCTCGAGATCTGAAACCGGAATCGCCGTTGAGCTTGCTGACGGATCATCGGTGAATACGCGGCTGTTGGTCGATTGTTCAGACCGCTCCGCTGTGACCGCAGGTCCGGCAGTGATGCTCCGTCGCCTCGACAAGCTCGTGGCCTGCTACAGCGTCTTCACGCTTGATGAGGACGTTGAGGCCATCTCGGTTACGCTTGTTGAGGCTGTGGCGATAGGATGGTGGTAGGCGCGAACGGACTTGCTACCGCCCTGTGGAGCGGAATTCAGGCAGCCGAAAGCGTTGTCGGATTTCTTACGCAAAACGACGGGACGAAAGCGGCTCGGTATCAGCAGCAGTTCCTGCAAGGCATCGCATCGCACCTTGCTGCACAAACGGCGATGTATGCCTCCGAGCACCGCTTTATCGACGCGCCATTTCTGGCAGCGACGACGAGGTCCGTGGTTGGAAAATTGATCGATGCAATCGTTCTCGGTTGCTGAGGCGCGAAAGCCAAGTTTTCTTTGCTTACCTGGAGGATATACATGACTGTTGATTCACGCTTGCTCGCCACCGTTCTGGCTTGTGTTCTCATAGGAAGTCCGGCTTGTGCTGACGGAGTGAAGATCATCCCGTCCGTCAACGGAGGTGTGAAGCCGACCGGATCGTGGAGCGCAGGTGCACGCGCTGGCGATTTTGTGTTTGTCGGCGGCATGCGCGGTATCGATCCTGCCACCAACAAGCTCGTTGATGGCGAGGAGGCACGTATCCGCCAGATGTTCGTCAATATGCAGCAGGTCGCCGCTGCCGAAGGTGCGTCACTAAGAGATGCGGGACGCTTGACCATCTATGTATCTGATGTCGTGCGTTTACGTCCTGTGGTGAATAAGGTGCAGGAAGATCTTTGGGGTAAAGGGCCCTATCCGCCACGTACTGTTCTCGAGGTTCGAAAGCTCGATCAGGATGACATCGCCGAGGTCGATGGAACGTTCTATGCGCCACTGAAGAAATAGTGTCGGGTTGTCATGGAGCGGCTTGGTCAAATGACCAAGCCGCAGACTCTTAATCAGCGGGTCCCAGGTTCGAGCCGTGATGCGCCCCCACCAAAGCAGGATCAACCACCCGCATCTGCCAACTGTCACCCGATCGTGAAAAAACTAACAAAAAGGTCATTTGAGTCGGCGTGACGTCCGAACAGATTATAAGTTGTCGCTCGTGCCCCACGGGCGTTCAGAATTTCCCATTTCCAGAAGCGCTGTCATTTCCGAAAGGGGATGGCTTCAGATCAACGTGCCGTTGACCGGGGCGGAAGACACGCGCGTTACGAAACTGGAGGAAACCATGGACGCAATGAGTCTGGATCATGACCATCATAACCATCATCACCATCACAAAGAGCAGGAGGAGGTCGCCTTCACGCAGACCAATCTGGTCTCGGATACTCCTGGCGCCGCGCCGACGATCGATCCAAACCTCATCAATCCCTGGGGCGTTGCCCACAGCGCGACCAGTCCTTTTTGGGTCTCGGACAACGGGACGGGTGTGACGACAATTTATGATGGCGCTGGAATGCCGGCCGGGCCTAAGCTTGTAACGGTCGCGGCGCTCCCCGGCCAGGACCATTCCGATCCCACTGGGCAGGTGTTCAACGGCGGAGGCGGTTTCGACATCAGCGGCCTCGACATCAACGGCAATGCAACGACGGCGTCCTCGCTGTTCATCTTCGCAACCGAGAGCGGCACCATATCCGGCTGGAATCCCAAGGTGGACCCCACAAGCTCGGTCATCGCGGTCGATAATTCGAGCGATGGCGCCGTCTACAAGGGCCTTGCGATCGGCAGCAACGATGATGGCACCTTCCTTTTCGCCGCAAACTTCCACAACGGAACGGTCGATGTCTTCGACCAGAACTTCAAGCAGGTGAACAGCTTCACCGATCGGCATCTGCCGCACGGCTATGCGCCCTTCAACGTCCAGGTTCTTGACGGCCACTTGTTCGTTACGTTCGCGCTGCAGAATGCGGATAAGCATGATGACGTTGCTGGTGCTGGCCACGGCTTTGTCGACGAGTTCGATCTGGAAGGGCACCTGCTCGACAGGGTGGCGTCGCGCGGGCCGCTCGATTCTCCGTGGGGCCTTGCGATCGCGCCCTCTACCTTTGGAGAATTCGCCAACGATCTTCTTGTCGGGAATTTTGGTGACGGCACGATCAATGCGTTCGATTTGAAGAACGATCATTTTGAGGGCAAGTTGCTCGACGCCAAGGGTGCGCCAATCACCATTGGCGATCTCTGGGCCCTCGTTCCCGGCAACGGCAGTGCCAACAGCGATCCCAACAAGATCTACTTTACGGCCGGCGTGGAGAACGAAGCGCATGGCCTGTTTGGCAGCTTGGCGGCGATCCCCGAACCGGATCGATCCACCATGTCGATGCCGGGCTCGCATCCGCACGGCTGAGGGCCGGGCCAGCGCTTAGCGATAGCGCTTGGCTTTGCGCGCTGCACGGGTGACTCAAACGAGGACGACGCACGCTTCCGCCGAAGCTTGAAGCGGCGACAACGTGTGCTTCGCCGAGGCGAATGCCTCGCCCGTTGGGTTGAAGATGGATTGGAAGGGGCCGCTCGTGGAGCTCTTGAGCGGGCAGACTTTCGGCTTGGGCACCCATAGCGCGGGGCTGGTATCCGCAGCCAGTCCCGGCGAGGGATGTCGTGCGGCGAGGAATGGCGCGGCACGCCATGGCAGTGCCGGCGGCGACGAGATTCACCCGCGCCTGGCGGCCGCGATCAATGCGGCCAGATTCCATGGCATGGAGCTCGATCCGCGCGAGTTTCCCTGCATCCATGGTGAACAAATGCCGTCCGCTGCAGCGCTTTCGGCCTGGCTGCAGAACGCCGGCATGTGGGCACGAGCGGTACGGCTGCGATGGCGTCAACTGATGCGGTTGCAGGACGCCGGGCCGGTGGTGCTGTTGTTCACCGATGGTGGCGCCGGACTGTTGGTCGGCGTGAATGCCGAGCACAATGTGGTCATCCTCAGGGATCCTCGCGCTGGCGCGAGCGAGTGCGGCATTGCCGTGGACAGGCTGCGGCTGGAGCGGGTCTGGTCAGGCGAGGCGGTCCTGCTGCGCGCGCGGCGGGGGCAGCCGGAGATTGACAGGGCGTTTGGCCTGAGCTGGCTCGCCGGCCTGGTGCTGCAGGAGAGGCGATCGCTGCGCGATGTGGGGCTTGCATCGCTGACGCTGAGCTTTCTGACGATCTTTCCGCCATTGCTGGTCATGAACGTGGTGGACAAGGTTCTGACCCACAATAGCTACTCGACGCTCGCGCTGCTCAGTGCGCTGCTCGCAATTGCAGCCGTGTTCGAGGTCCTCCTCGGCTACGCCCGTCGGCTGATCGTTCTCGTCGTTGGCATGCGACTTGACGCAAAACTGAACCTGCATGTCTTCAACCGCGTGCTGCGGCTGCCGCTTGACTATTTCGAGCGGCACCCCGCCGGCGAAACGATGCACAAGATTGTGGAAGTGTACAAGGTCCGCGAATTCCTCACCGGCAAGCTGCTGAGCACGTTCCTCGATTTGACGACGCTCATCGTATTGCTGCCATTCCTATTCTATCTCAACACCTTCCTGGCATCGATGGTTCTGGCCTGCGCGGCGTCGATCATGTTGGTTATTCTTTCATTCTTGCGGCCGCTGCGACACGTGTTCGGCAGGGTAGTTCGCGCCGAGACCGAGAAGGCATCGGCGCTAGGCGAGACCGTTTTCGGCATCAAGACGATAAAATCGCTCGCCCTGGAGCCGCAGCGCAAGGCGCTGTGGGACGCGCGTGTCGCAGATGCCGCGGCGTGGCGCCTCGCCTTCGGCAAGCTGACGAACTGGCCACAGACGATCGTCGCCCCGATCGAACGCTTCATGTCAGTCGGCATCGTGCTGGTGGGCGCCTACATGGCCCTGGCGGACAATACCGGCTATGCGGTCGGTGCGCTGTTCGCCTTCATGATGCTCAGCATGCGCGTCGCCCAGCCGCTCGTCGGGCTGGCGCGTCTGATTGAGGATTACCAAGGGGTTTCAGCCGCGATCGGCGAAGTCGCGTCCGTGCTGAATCGGCCGCCGGAGGCGGAGGCAGCATTTGGCGGGCTCCTGCCGCGATTTGCCGGCGCCATCTCGTTCGAGGATGTCAGCTTCACCTATGAAGGCACGAAGATTCCCGCGCTCGACCGCGTCACCTTCGAGGTACCGGCCGGCACGATGCTTGGCATCGTTGGGCGCAGCGGATCCGGCAAATCGACGCTGGCGCGGCTGTTGCAAGGGATCAACCGCGACTACAACGGCTTCCTGAAGATCGACGGCAACGACGTGCGCGAGATCAATCTGCGTCACCTGCGCCAGAGCTTCGGTGTCGTGCTGCAGGAGAACTTTCTGTTCCGCGGCTCGATACGCGACAATATCATCGCCGGACGGCCCGGGTTGACGTTGGACGACGCTGTGCTCGCCGCGCGCCTCGCCGGCGCCGAGGAATTCATCGAGCGTATGCCGAATGGCTACGAGACGCAGATCGAGGAAGGCTCGCCGAACGTTTCAGGCGGACAGCGACAGCGGATTGCAATTGCACGCGCACTGATCAATGATCCGCGAATCCTGATCCTGGACGAGGCGACCAGCGCGCTGGACCCGGAGAGCGAGGCGCTCCTGAACGCCAGTCTGCTTCGCATCGCGCGCGGCCGGACCATGGTGATCATCTCGCATCGCCTGTCGTCGTTGATCGACTGTGATCAGATCCTTGTCCTGGAAAGAGGCAAGATGGTTGACATCGCGCCGCACCGCTTGCTCCTCGAACGCTGCGCCATCTACCGCCAGCTCTGGATGCAACAGAGCCGCCATCTCGACAGTCGAGGGCCATGTCATGTCGCTCTTGCCCACTCGCCCGTCCGGCGCAGCTAGTCTCACGAGCCGACCGGAGGATTCGACGCTTCCGGCGCTCCTGGAATTCCAATCGCCGACCAAGGCCATCATCGCCGCCCCTGTGCCAGTCGCGGCGCGCGGGACGATCTGGATGATCGGCAGCATGTTCGCCGCGTGCATCGTGGCGATGGGGCTGATCCCGATCGACAGGGTCGTGACGGCGCAAGGAAAGGTTGTCTCCAAGGCGCCGATGATGGTCGTGCAACCGCTGGAAACATCGATTGTTCGCTCGATCGACGTGACGGAAGGGCAAAGCGTTCATCGGGGCGACATGCTTGCTCGGCTTGACCCTACCTTCGCCAGCGCCGACGTCGGCGCGACGCAAGCCCAGGTCTTTAGCCTGCAAGCCGAGGTGGCGCGCATGCAGGCGGAGGTGGAGGACCGGTCCTTCCAATATTCCGGAGTTGATCCGCCGATGTTGCTGCAGGCTGCGATCTATGCGCAGCGCGAGTCGGAACGGAAGTCAAAGTTGGAGTCGTATCGTCAAAAGATCGATGCCCAGGCAGCCACAGCGGCGCGGTCGACCGCGGACGCGACGGCTTTCCGCGAGCGGTTGGCCGTCGCGCAAATGGTGGAATCCATGCGCAAGAAATTGGAGGCACTGCAAGTCGGCAGTCAGCTCAACGCCTTGATCGCGACCGACAACAGGCTCGAGATCGAGCGCAGTCTGTCCACCGCCGTCAAGACGGGCGAGAGTGCCAAGGCCGAACTCGCCGCCATGATTGCCGAGCGTGACGCCTATTTGCAGAATTGGCGCGTCCAGATCGCCCAGGCGCTGTCGGAAGGATCTCGAAAGCTGAGCGATGCCCGGGAATCGCTGAACAAGGCGCTGTTGCGGCGCCAATTGATCGAACTGCACGCCGAACGAGACGCCACAGTGCTGACGGTTGCCAAGGTTTCAGAAGGCTCCGTGCTGCAAACGGGCGAGCAACTGATCACGCTGGTGCCCGTCGATGCTCCGCTCGAGATCGAAGCGAACATTGCAGGGCGTGATAACGGCTTCGTCCACATCGGTGCCGCGGTAGCGGTCAAATTCGACACCCTTCCCTCGACACAGTACGGCTTGGCGTATGGAACGGTTCGCACTATCAGCGCCGACAGTTTTACCACGCAAGACAACACGAAGGCTCGCTCTGGCTCGGTTCCTGTGAACCCTGCCAACACCGAGCCCTTCTACCGTTCGCGCATCACCCTCGACCGGTTGATGCTTCACGACTTGCCGGCTGGCTTTCACATTATGCCGGGCATGCCGGTTGCCGCCGACATCAAGGTCGGCAAGCGCACCGTCATGGCTTACCTCCTTGGCCGAAGTCTACCAGTGATGTCGGAGGGGATGCGCGAGCCATGAGACGCGCCGACAAAGACGCCACGAGACGCAAGAACGCGCGTACAACGCGGTTGAGTGTTCTCGATCGTGTCATCAGCCTGCTGTCGTCATCGGCGGCAGTGCGGCGCGCAATTCACCTGAACAAGCAGTCCCGCATGACGCAGGCGTTTACGCTGTTCGCCCGTGCCGCCGGCGCCGACAACGCAGAGGCCGAATACTGGGTCGGGCGCTGCTATCTGTGCGGTTCGGGCGTCCCGGCCAGCCTCACCGAGAGCGTACGCTGGCTCGCGCGCGCCGCGGCTCAGGACCACGTCGAAGCCCAGTGGTTGCTCGCCGTGCTGCACATCCACGGCTCTGGCACCGCAGCGAACCGGCAAGCCGTTGCAGGCAGCTCCTCCGTAGCAGGCCTGTTCTCAGGCGAGGTGGCGCTAGAACCCGACTTTGTGGCGGCGGAAAAATGGGCGCGGCGGGCAGCCGAGCATGGCTCCGCAGACGGACAGGCTGTGCTTGCTTACGTTTTGAGCTCCGGCCCGGAATCGATGCGCAACCTGGAGGAGGCGCGCGGGTGGTATCAGCGCGCTGCCGAAGCCGGTTGTCCTCAGGGCGCGCTGGGATACGCACAGTCGCTGGCGCGGTCGGTCACCGATGACGAAGGGCGGCGCAAGGTGGTCGAAAATCTCCGGCGTGCGGCACAGGCAGGGTTGCTACCGGCGATTTATCTGCTTGGTGTGATGACCGAACGCGGGGTCGGAACGGAACGCGACCTCGCGGTCGCGGCCGAGCTCTACCGGCAGGCGGCCGTCAAGGGCCATCGCTCCGGCCAGGCAAGCTGGGGACGCGCACTGATGTGCGGGCTTGGAGTCAAGCCAAACCCGGCAGAAGGCGAGTCGTGGCTGCGCAGGGCGGCGTTAGCTGGTGATCCGGATGCGGCGGCGCTTGTCGGCGACTTATACGTCAGGGGCGGCTCGCTGCCGCCCAACTACGCAGAGGCGGCGATCTGGTTCCGCCGTGCGGCAGAGGCCGGCCACCACACGGCGGCGCGGGCGCTTGGCTTGCTTTATCTGACCGGCGCCGGGGTGGCGCGCGATCCGAGAGAGGCGGCGAGCTGGCTCCGGATGTCCGCTGACGCCGGCGATCTGCAGGCCCGGGTGGATCTCGCGAACCTTCTGCTGCGAGGTGTCGGTGATGGGAACCCCGAAGATCTGGCTAAGGCGCGCCATTGGCTCGAGCAGGCAGCCGCGGCCGGCGATCTGGTGGCGGCACTCAACTACGGGCTCTGTCTGGCGGATGGCGTTGGCGTTGAGCGCGACGAGTGGCAGGCGACTCAGTATCTGCGCCGAGCGGCTGACGAAGTCGCGAACGCGCAGTACTGGTATGGCCGCATGCTTGTCGATGGACGTGGCATCGAGGCAAACGCCGAAGCGGGCCGCGCGTGGATTTCGCGCGCCGCCGCGGTCGGCATCGCCGACGCCGAAGCGGCCCTGGCGGAAATGATGGTGAACGGCCGGGGCGGACCGCGCGATCCTCTCGCGGCAACGGTGTTGTTCGAGAAGGCTGCCGGCAAGGGTCATGTTGGCGCCATGTTCGCGCTAGGCTTGCTGAATGGCGGTGGATATGACGTGCCGACCGACCGTACGGTCGCGAAGCACTGGTTCCGAGCGGCCGCTGAGCGGGGGCATGCGGAAGCTCAGAAAATGCTGGGTCGATATTTAGCGCGCGGGCTGGCCGGCGAGCGCGATCCGGAAGCGGCACGTCTATGGCTAGGGCGTGCGGCAGCTCAGGGGCTGGCGGACGCAGAGCTCGATCTCGCATCCATTCGCCCCATGCTGCCGACGCAACCATGCGAACAGGCACGTCATGTCACGGATCTCGCGGATCACTGATGCAGCCTTAAACAGTCTGCGCGTGAAAAATCGCTATACGTATTGTAGGTATTATCATACCATTGTCGCGGCAATTCACCGAGTGCACCGCGCCACCACTGATCGACTGAGCGGCCGGCCAAGCGTCTAGCACTAACAGTTCGCCCTTTCGAGCAAAGCCACGCCGGCACACTCGATCCAATTGTAAGGCTGAACGCGTGAATCGAACCGCGGCTACTGCGAATGGTCAGGCTTCGTACCCACTCGATCCCACCAATGTCCTAAATGATCGGTCCTCTCCAAGTGCTTGCGGAATTGTCCACCAGCGGCGGTGTTAGTGCATTGACGTCTCAATGCGACCGACACGATCCCGAAGCCCGCAACCCGCGGTGGAGGTGATGTCATGCCGAACTGCGCGCGTCGTGTTCTCGTCATCGAGGATGATTGGTGGACCGCCAGGGAGCTTGGTAGCTGCCTGGGTGCCGCTGGCTATGACGTCACGATCGCGTCCGACGGCGAGAAGGGGCTAAGCTTTGGTCGCGCCGCCGAATATGTCGTGATGACCGTCGATCGCATTTTGCCGGGCATCGACGGGATCGAAGTCATCCGCCGTCTCAGGCAAGACGGAATCGGGACTCCCGTATTGATCATCAGTGTGCTCGGTGCAGTTGCTGATCGCGTGGACGGTCTGCGTGCAGGCGCCGACGACTACCTCGTGAAGCCGTTCGCCTGCGCAGAAATGCTTGCTCGTGTTGATGCGCTGTCGCGGCGTGGCACTTCTGTTCACCAGGAAACCGTACTGCGGGTCGGCGATCTGGAGATGGATCTCGTGGCTCGAACCGCGTCCCGGGCCGGCCGACAGATCGGGCTAAGGCCCCGGGAATTCAGACTCCTGGAGTATCTTGCTCGCCATACCGGCGAAGTCATCACTCGAAGTCTGCTGCTGCAGCACGTCTGGGGTCTGCATTTCGATCCTGCGACGAATCTTATTGATGTCTACGTCGGACGTCTGCGAAGAAAGATCGACAGCGAACAAGCCTATCCAATCATTCATACAGTTCGCGGTGTGGGATTCTGTGTCCGGCCCTCTGCTTGAGACTTCACAGTTGGGTCTCGGACCGAGGTCGAGGTGTACGACCTACACCAGCCTTTTCACGCGCGATCTCGTGGCGCAGCACCTCGATACCTGGAATATCTGAAGGCGGTGAAGGCAACTCGTGCTCAAAGCCGTTTGCTTTGTCTACGAACGTCAATCGAGCGCTGGATGGCACTACCCGGATCGCGCCACCGGATGCTTCAGCGCCTCCAGCGATCAAAGAAAGGCTTAGCCCAAGCCCGCGAGCAATCTTGCCCGCGATCGGAATAGTTCGGCTTTCCTCTTTCAACTTTCGACAGCCTCGCGCGGCTGATGATCCGCGCGGCCGGATCACACTTGACTTCGTGAGTCTCGCCGATCGCCTTCGCCGTATCGCCGGAAGCTCTCGATCTTCAAGACCTCGACGACAGCGCTATGTCGTTCAGGTGCTCCAAACAATCGCCCCATGTAGGGATCAGTGAGGCCCGTTGCGGGCGGCATCATGTCAGCACATCTCGCACAAGAGGTGCAAATCTACCGCTGCAAGGCCTGATACTGCGTCGCGCATCGAGCATCCAAATCGATGATTAGTTCGGGATGAGACGACGCCTTTCGAGTCAACGACGGCGTTTAGCATTGGGTGACACTAGGTCCGTAGTCTAAGCGTGTCACAATACCGTCTTGCGCAGCGTCGTAAGTTGGGGAGAGTTTCTGATTGACCGGCCTCTGGTTCAATTCGTAACGGACCGATCCGCAGCCATCCGTGAGTCTCGTGTTTGCCAAGGTGAACCAGCATTTCATCAACATCGTCAGCAGGTGGAAGTGCGTGATCACACGGGATCTTGCCGTTGTTGTCGCGCATTTGATGATGGTTCTGGCTCTGTCGCATGCATCGCCGGCGGGAGCGACTTCCTTCGACATCCCCGCGCAACCTCTGGCGTCTGCCATAGACGCGTTCTGCGCGGCGACCGGGACCGAGGTATATTACGACGGCGCAGCGGCCATCGGACAGCGATCCTCTGCGGTCACCGGCGCCCTTACGCGTGACGATGCTCTCAGAGACCTGCTCGCAGGGACAGAACTCGTCCCACTGCGCGCGCGCGAAAACAGCTACCTGCTGATTCATCCCGGCGACGATACGGCGCATGCGTTCGCCACGGCACGGATCGCCCGGGATGGCCAATATCAGCGCTATTTCGCCGTGGTGCAAGACGACATCCTGCGCATTCTGTGCCGGTATCCCGACACGCGTCCCGTGAGTTATCGGCTGGTGATCAAGCTGTGGATCAGTTCGTCGGGATTGGTGCAGCACGCAGAACTGGACGGATCGGCCGGCGAACAGGCAAGTCACCGGATGCTGTTGGCGACGCTTGGCAAGTCACGCGTGACCGAACCGCCACCGGCGCAGATGCCGCAGCCGATCACCATGGTTGCGCTGCCGGGAGCAGCGGCCGATGCGAGGCTCTGCGCATCACCCGTCGACCAGAAGGCCGGGCGCTAGTATGTCGCTGCGCGAGGCAGGGGGCGCGTACGACGCTTGCGGGACAAGGGTCCAGCGTCGCGATCCCGCATGACCCACAGCAGCCGCGCCGAATTGCGCCGTTTTTTGACACTCTGCTATGATGATTTGCGAGCCAGGTTGGCCCGTCGATTGAATTCGGTGGAGCTTGCAGGTGACGCCTTGCAGGACACGTATATGGAGCTTTGCCGGGGCGCGGATCTGCCGCCGGTGCAGCGGCCGCGCTCTTACTTGTTGCGCATGGCCAAAAATATCGCCCTGAGGAAACTGCACTCGGAAAAATACACGGTTTCGCTCGATGACGCGAAGATCGCCTTCGACATTGCCGATGAAGCGCCCGGTCCCCAACGAAGTCTGGAAGCGAAGATCGAGCTCGAAGCCTTTCAACAGGCGATCCGGGAATTAACCCCGCGACGGCGCGCTATCCTGCATGCAGCGCGCGTTGAAGGAAAAACCCTGCACGCAATTGCAGTACAGTTAGAGATATCACAAAGATTGGTTGAGATCGAGTTGAAGCATGCGTTAGCCCATTGCGCGCTTCGTCTGGATCGGCAACTCGTGCAAAGATTCGGCCCTCAGCCCGTTCAGCAATCGCATGGACAGGAGGCCAACAAGCGTATTGATGACAGGGATGACCGATAGCCCACGCGAAAAGCTGGACCGGATCGAGCGCGAAGCGCACGATTGGCTGGTCCGTTTCACCTCGGGGGAGGCAGGACCTGCTGACGTGCGGGACGGCAAGGTGTGGATCGAGTGTGATCCGGCGCATCGCACCGCGTTTATGAAGGCCGCGCGGATGTGGGAGGCCTTGGGGCCGGAGGCGTTTGAGGGGAAACGCCCGGCCGCGCGGACGTTCTCCTCTATCTCGATGTCACGTCGTGCCGTGCTCGGCGGCGGGGCCGCCGCCATCGCCGCGAGCGCAGCATATTTCGTCGTGCAGCCGCCGCTCGGCCTCTGGCCATCCTGGTCGGAAATGGCGGCCGACTATCGGACGCACACCGGCGAGCGGCGGCGTATTGTGGTGGCCGACGCGACCTTCGTCGAGATGAATACCCAAACCAGCATTGCGCTGCGACAGGTTGCGAAGGAGGCCGCGGGGATCGAGCTGATCTCGGGCGAGGCGCTGGTCGCGACGCCATCCGGCGCGGGGCCGGCCTTTGTCGTGACGTCCAGTCAAGGCCAAACCAGCGGAATTGGAGCGAAATTCAACATACGGAATGATGGGCACGCGGTTTGCGTGACCTGTGTCGAGGGGAACGTTCAGGTCTCGTACGGCGCGGCGACAGCGTCGTTGCGCGCCCGCGAGCAGATCACCTATGATCGATCAGGCTTGGGCAAGCCCGCGTTCGTCGATGCGGCGATCGTGACCGCCTGGCAAGACGATCTGTTGATCTTCCACTCCAAGCCGCTACGTGAAGTCATCACCGAAATCAATCGTTATCGTTCCGGAAAAATCATCGTCGTGAATTCTGCGCTCGGCGCGCGGCTGTTCAGCGCCAATTTCCGGGTTCGCAACGCCGATGCGGTCCTCGAGCAAGTCGAGAAACTGTTTGGCGCGACCGTCACATCCTTGCCGGGCGGCATCGTCCTGCTGAGCTAAACGCCGTCGATTGCTTGGGAATTCCTGAGCTCGAACTATTTCTTAATTTTTTTTCGGTGCCGCGCTTCGGCATGTCTCTACGCAGAGGAAAAGCGTCGCTTCGAGTGACGTCATCCACGTGAAATCAGCTTCACGTCAAAGTCTTTGCCGAGAGATCAAGCCATGTCCGTCCAGCCTGCCGCCGACCGATCCCGCCGCGCCACCTTCAAGAATAACTTGCTCGTTGGGGTTAGTGCCGCTGCGCTGCTGCTCGGCAGCATTGCGGGGGCGCAGGCGCGCAGCCTGGGGAGCACAAGCGCGGGTTCGAGTTCGGCTACGGCAGCCACTGCTACGGCCGCGCAGTTGGCCGCTCAGCAGTCGTCGCTCGCGGCCAAGCAGGCGCTGGCGTCGATGGCGCGCGCGGCGGCTTCATTGCAGGCACTGCGCGACAGTCAGGCCGCCGCGCGTGCGGCGGCGCTGGCGGCACAAAGCACGGTCCCGAACGGACTGACGCCCGGAGGACTGGTGACCGCGCCGGGGGCCGGAGCCGTCCCGGGCGTCTGGACCGGCGCCGATCTGCCGACGCAGTCGCAGAGCGGAGGCCGCACCACGGTGACCGTCAGGCAGACCGAGCAAAAAGCAATCCTGAACTGGTCCAGCTTCAATGTCGGCCGCGAGACCGATCTGTATTTCAACCAGACCGCCGGTCGTGCCGACGCCGCCAACTGGATTGCGCTCAATCGTGTCACCGATCCGACGCTGGCTCCAAGCCGGATCCTCGGCACGATCAAGGCCGAAGGACAAGTCTACGTCATCAACAAAAACGGCATCATCTTCGGCGGATCGAGCCAGATCAACGTCAACACTTTCGTCGCCTCATCGTTGGGCCTGTCGGATGAACAGTTCCGCGCCGGCATCAACAAACAGCTCATGGTCTTCGACGATCCATCGGGCAGCAGTATTGCTAAGCCGCAGTTCGGCTATCTCGGACAACAAAACCCGAACCAATTTGTCGGGCTCAACGATCCCAGCCAGGTCGCAGGCGCGATCATCGGCGACGCTCCAGGCGATGTGCGGATCGAGGCCGGTGCGCAGATCACAATGGCGAGCGGCGGCAAGGCCCTGATCTTTGCGCCGCATGTCCTCAACTCCGGCCGCATCTCGGCGCCCGACGGCCAGGTCATCATGGCGGCGGGCGAACAGATCTACCTCACGACCGATCAGTCTGGCGTTCGCGGTCTTGACGTCGCCGTCTCGGCGCCGATGCGCTGGATGTTCGACTACTACCATATGGCGACAGTGACCGGTCAGGGAAACTGGGTCGGCGACAACGACTACACGCTGGGCCTGAAGAACATCGTGTTCCCGGAGATGGCGGCGCGTGGCGCTTCTGTCGGTTACAACGTCGTCAATAATGGCATGGTGCGGGCCGACCACGGCAACATCACCCTGATGTCTCGCGAGATCGTGCAGAACGGCGCGCTCGAGGCCTCAACCGCGTTGAACAACCGCGAAGGCTCCATCCGGCTGCGCGCCTGGGGTGAGGGCATGACGTCCTACGGCAGCTCGATGCCTGTCGGATCGCCACTGCGCTACTGGTCGACTGGTACGTTAATTCTGGGATCAGGCAGCGTCACCACGGCGATGCCGGACCTCACTGATACCAGTGACATCGAGCTGACGTCGCTGGCGACGCGTTACAGTCCCGGTCGCATCGAGATGCGCGGAAAATTCATCGATATCGAGGCCCGGGCCAGCGTCATCGTGCCGGCCGGCACCATCAGCATCGTTGCCAGCACATCGCCCCTGTCTGGCGATGTTCCCATCACAGGGGAGCCGGTGAAGCGCGACGGCAGCCGCGTGTATATCGGCGAAGATGCCTACCTCAGCGTCGCGGGTCTGCAGGACGTCTTGCTCACCATGGAGAGCAACGTCGTCACCGGTGAATTTCGTATCAACGAACTGCGCGATTCGCCTTTGTATCGTGACTCGTGGCTGCGCGGACTGACAGTCAGCGTCGACAAACGCGTCAGCGGCTTGTTCGGGGACGGGCCCATGGCCGATGTCAACTGGATCGCAGGTTCGCCCGGCAAATGGGTTGGCACGCCGCTCGGCGATTTCTCCGGCTGGATCGGAGTTGGCAAGACAACGCTGGGTGAGCTGTCCACCAAGGCAGGTTCGATCTTCATCAAGTCGAGTGGCTCGATCATAACCCGCGAAGGTTCATTGCTCGACGTCTCAGGTGGCTCGGTGCGCTATGCGGACGGCTGGATCACCACGACCAAGATTCTGGGGGCGGACGGTCGAGTCTACGATATCGGTGCGGCGACGCCCGATCGTCTCTATGTCGGTCTCGCGGGGGGCTTCACTCGCAGGCATGCGCGTGCCGGCATCACCGAGACCTGGCGCAACCCGTTGGACCGCAGCAACGGCACGCGGTTCGAGCGGGGCTATACCGAAGGCCGCGATGCCGGTTCGATCCAGTTCTTCGCTGCGGAAGCCATGGTGCTCGAGGGTAGCTACTGGGGCGGGGTCATCACGGGGGAACGGCAGGCGGCGTCCGGCCAGCTCGCCACCGCCGGCACGTTCACGATCGGCGGCAACGCCGACGAGCATCGCCAGTGGCTGCTGGGCAATCTCATCATCGCTGCCGAGCCGGAGAAGCTGCCTGCCAACTTTGCCGCGAGCAGCCCGTTGGATGCGAAATGGTACCACGGCACTCAGGATAGAGATCTATCGGTTCGCGATAAGACCACCTATCTCGATTCCGATGTGCTGGCCGAAGCCGGCATGTCGAAGCTTGCCTTCTATGTCGCCAACAGTTTCACGCTCGGCAAGGACGAGAAACTCGAGCTTGCACCGGGCACGACGTTCAACGTGATTGCCAATGTCGGCACTCAAAATCCGGCCAGCTTTGCTGTTGACGGCAGCATTCGCATTGCTGGCGGCAATGTCTGGTTTGCCGGCGCGGAGACGGCGACCTTCGGTCGCGGCGCCGCGATCGATGTCAGTGGCGAATGGATCAATGGCCCGGGCGGGGCGCAGCTTCCCGTGATCAAGGGCGGCACGATCCAGCTCACCGGCGACTTCGCGCCGGGCATCACCTTGGACGTGTCCGGCGGCGGCTGGTACGACACGCGCGGCGCCAAGCCGAAGTTGAAACTCGGCGATGCCGGCGCCATCACGCTGTCGGTCACGGATGCCAATCAGTTGTCGGAACTCGATCTGCGCGGCTACGCGGCTGGTTCGGGCGGCTCAGTCACGATTATTACGTCAGGATCGGTCCAGGTAGGCGGCACCGCTCCGGCGGATCCCGCCGTGTTGCGGCTGTCGGAGACGCTCTACAGCGAACGTGGCTTCCGCGCCTTGTCGTTGACGAGTACGGGAAACATTACCGTCGCGGACGGCGCCACGATTTCGCAGCTTCCGTTGAATGTCGATCTCGCCGGCGTCGATGTTTCCGCCTTTGCATCGGGCACGCCGATTACTGCAATTGGCAAGCTCGCGTTGCTCCCGACGGCGGACCGGCTGGATCGTAAGGCAACTTCTCTGTCAGTGATCGGCGACAGCGTCGCGGTCGGCGCCGGCTCCGTGGTGCGGACCGATGTCCGCGGCTCCGTCACGCTGACTGCCATCGGTCATAAGGATCCCGCTACCGATACCACCATCCCCGGCGACGTGATCGTGCGTGGCGTGATCGACGCGCCGGCGGGCTCGATCTCCGTGTCCGCCAATGGCGAGCTCGCGCTCACGGCAGGAGCGCAACTGCTGGCACGCGGCACATCGGTGACGGAGATCGACGCGCGAGGTCTACGCTCCGGGACGGTGCTGGCCGGAGGCGGTGTCAGCCTTGCTAATGCGGCGGTGATGAAGATCGAAGCTGGTTCGCTGATCGATGTCTCGGGCGCGAGCGGCACCTTCGACCTGGCGATGGGACGGGGCGCGGTCTCGACCTATAGCCTCGCCAGCAACGGCGGTACGATTGCGCTCAATCTGAGCGGCGCCGCCAACGATCTGATCGCCGGCACTTTCCTCGGCCGTTCCGGCGGCGCCGGCGCCATCGGCGGAACCATCGACATCGCGGTCAGCAGCTTGTCCGAGCCGACCGAACCGGTGTTGCTGCCGACGACTCTCTATTATATCGATCGCGATACCGGTGCGATCATATCGTTCAATACGCGTGGCAACCTCGACGTCTATCACGAGTATAGCTCGGGCAGTGATACAGCGTTCCGCTACAGCACGGTTCGCAGCCAGATATTGACGGCGACCGGCAGCCTGATCCGCGGCGGCGGACTTGGCATTGTCGATCTCGACGCCGACACCACGCCGAGCGGGCTGTCCCAGCCATTGGCGTCGGTGATGCCGGCCAGCGCGGCGCAGCTCGCGCTCCTTGAGCGCAATTTCTATACCGACGCGGACGCCACACAGCGTGTGGTATTGCCGACCGCGGCGATCAAGGTCACCAAGATCTCCGCCGATACGGTGAACAATGGCGGCTTCGCCAATCTCAAGGCGAACACCAGCGGATTCATGGTGGCGCCCGGCATCGATCTTTCGTTCGGCAAATCAATCTCGATCGGCGGCGCGATCATCAGCGGCGGCGCAGGAACGACCAAGCTGACCGCGCCCTATATCGCGCTCCTCGGAGCATCCGGTTCCGCCGGACCGGCCGGCGCCGGCAAGATCGCGCTAACCGCCGATCTGATCGACATCACCAGAACGGCCTTTACCGGATTCGCTGAAACGCAACTGGTGGCGCGCGATCTCAGGATGGGCGGCCTGCTGACCGATCTGCTGTCAAACCGCACCTCGTCGCTCGATGCAGACGGCCGTCTCGAGCTGAAGGTCGGGCAGGTTTATCCGGCCACCGGCATCGTTGCTTCGATCAGAGCCGGCACGCAATTGGTCATCGAGCGCAACGGCGATACAGGGCTGCCGCTGTCAGCTGCTGGCACTTTGAACCTCGAGGCGCCAGTGATCGCGCAGAATGGCGTGGTGCGCGCGCCATTTGGCCGCATCACTTTCACCGCGACGGACAGCATCGCACTGGGCGCTGGAAGTATCACGTCGGTGTCCGGCGACGGTCTCGTGCTTCCTTATGGGACCTTGAGCAACGACGAGTTCTGGATCGATCCGATCACGAGACCGACCACGGGCAATCCGACGCCAACGCTGAGCAAGCTGCCGGAAAAGAATATCGTCCTCAATGCGCCCGGCGTCACGCTCGCGGCCGGTTCGGTTGTCGACATTCGCGGTGGCGGCGATCTTTATGCTTGGGAGCACGTCCCCGGCCCCGGCGGCTCGCACGACGTGCTGACCCAGCCAGAACTTTACGCGATCATGCCGGGGCTGAATGTATCGACGGCTTCACAGGATCAAGTCTGGCTTGCCGGGGGCAATGGCCTCGCCGCTGGTTGGTACGCCTTGCTGCCGGCGCGCTATGCCTTGCTGCCCGGGGCGTACGCGGTGTCCGTCGTAAAGGGATCTGCGGGCAAGGAGGTCCCCAATTCCGTGCCGATGGCGGATGGTTCGGTGCTGATGAGCGGTTACCGTGCAGATGCCTATGGCGGTGGCTACGAGCAGCTCCGCTCGACGTGGCAGGTGATGTCGGGCTCGACCTTGCGCACCTACAGTGAGTACAACGAAGCCTTCGCCAACACCTACTTCGCATCCGATGCGTTCAAGCTCGGGCAATACCGTCTTACCGGCATCAATATCGTCACGCCGCGGCTTCCGTCCGACGGCGGATCGGTGGTGTTCAAGGCGACAACCGAGCTCGTGCTGGAAGGTCTGCTGCGGTCGCAACCGGCCGCGGGCGGTCGCGGCGGTCTGGTGGATATCGCCGGGAGCAGGATCGCGGTCGTCGGCAGCGGTCAGGATCGTAGCGATCTGACCGGCTATCTGGTGGTCGACGCGAACTCGCTCAGCAACTTCGGCGCCGGCAGCCTGTTGATTGGTGGCGTTCGCAGTGGTGACGCGAGAGGCCTGCGTATCGATGTGACGGCGAACGACGTCGTCATTCGCAATGATGGGGCGAGCGCGTTGACAGGATCGGAAATCCTCTTTGCGGCGAGCGGCACGATCCGCGTCGGCGACGGCAGCGTCATCCTCGCAATGGGAACAGCCCCAGGCAGCAGCGTTGATCTCGTGATGGCGCCGCAGGTCAAGGCGGTCTACGGTGACATCGGCGGAGTGAGTGATGGCAATCCCGACAACGATGTGCTGTTGAGCCCGTCGAAGGATTACGGTGCGCTGCTTCGTGTCTCCACCGGCAATGCTGTCAAGGTGCTGCGCGAGAATGTCGATATCACGATGGGCGGGATCGTGACGATCGGCGCCAATGCGACACTTGCGGGAGGCAATGCGCTGCTGATCGATGCGACGCAGAACACGGTGGTTGCCGGCAATGCGAATCTTTCAGGAGCGGCGCTGTCACTGTCGAGCGGCCGGATCGGCTTCGGCGGCGGCACCTCCGGCCTCGTTCTCGATGCGGTGTCACTGGCGCAACTGGCCAATACGCAGTCTCTCACCTTGCGCAGCTACAGCACGATCGACGTCTACACCTCCGTCAATCTCGGCGGTGCCGGTCTGAACGCGGTGACGCTGGATTCTGCCGGGCTGGTTGGTTACGGCAATGGTGCCATCGCGATCAGCGGTCGCAGCATCGCACTCGACAACAGCGGCGGCAGCTTCAGCAGCCCCGTCGGTGCTGGTCATCTCCAGCTGACACTGAACGCCGACGAAATCGTTCTTGGCAGCGGCAACAAGGTATTGCGGGGCTTCGACGCGGTCACGCTGAATGCGGGCCGCCAGATCGTCGGGCAGGGCAACGGCAGCATCGAAGCCGATATGGCGACCGTGACGTTGGCTAGTCCGGTGGTGACCGGGCGCGGCGGCGCATCGCAATCGATCCTCACCCAGAGCGCGCTTCGGGTGATCGGTGGCGGCGATAGCGCCATCGATCGTCCCGAACTCAGCCTCGGCACCCGTTTTTCGCTGACAGGATCGAGCGTCGATCTCAGTGGGCGCATCGTGGCGCTTGGAGGTGCCGTCAATCTGACTGCGACCGGCGGCAATGTCGTGATCGGCCAAGGCGGTCTGATCGATGTCGGTGGCTTCAGGAAGGAGTTCTTTGACGTCGCGCAATTCGCCGATGCAGGGAGCATCGCATTGACGGCGGTTGGCTCGGTGCAACTGACTTCGGGCGGAACGCTCAATCTTGCCGCGCATGCCGATGGGGGCGCGGCCGGCAAGCTCTCGATGGCTGCATCCAACAGCGGCACCGTGGTGCTCGATGGGCGCATCCAGGCCCAAGCGAAAGCCGGCGAGAAGGGCGGTTCGTTTGCGCTGGACATCGCGACGCTGCCGGACTTTGCCACCATGAGCCAGACGTTGAACTCGTCGGGCTTCTCCGCGTCGCGGCAGTTCCGGATACGTTCGGGCAATGTGGTGATCGACGGCGTCACCAACGTCGCGGACTTCGCGCTGGTCGCTGACCGGGGCTCAGTCACGCTGGCGGGCGTGATCGATGCTCGCTCGGAGTATGGCGGCAAGATCGCAGTCAGCGCCGGCAACGGGCTGACGATGCTGAGCTCCGCCCGGCTCCAGGCTGGCGCCACCGGCGAATTCGGTGGCGGGCGCGTGACGCTGGAAGCCAGCGGCGGCCAGTTGGATCTGCGCGGCGGCAGCATCGACGTTTCCGGCGCCGAGGGTGGTCGTGTACGCTTCCGCGCGCTGCAGTCGGCCGGTCACGACGAGATCGCGGTCGGCAATCTACAGGCCAGTATCGTCGGCGCACGTTCCGCCGTGCTCGAAGCCGTCAGCGTCTATGACAGCAGCTCGGTTGACGCGGTCCGCGCGGCGGCGATTGCCGATGCCAACAATTTCGCTGGCCATGCCGCGGCGGTTGCTGCACGCCTTAACGCCCCGGGCGGCCTTGCCGTGATGCCCGGCATCGAGATTCGCAGTTCGGGCGACTTTGTTGCCGAAACGGACTGGAATCTGTTCGCCGACTTCGGCGCCAACGCCCGCGCCGGCGGGCTGACGCTGCGTGCGGCCGGTAATCTCATCATCCTTGGCCATCTCAGCGACGGCTTCTCGGCGGCGGACCGGAGTGGCGTACTGCAGGATGCCGCGTCGTGGGATCTGCGGCTCGTCTCCGGTGCCGATCTGACATCTGCGAACGCACTTGCGGTCGCTCCGCTGGCGGCTCTGCCATCAGGCAGCGGTTCGCTCATTGTTGGCGATGCCGCCGCCGGCAAGGTCGTCCGCACCGGCACCGGTGATATCGATGTCGTGGCTGGCCGCGATCTGGTTCTGGCGCACAACGAATCCGTCATCTACACAGCGGGACGAGCTGACCAGACCTCGTTTGCCGACTTCATCGTGCCGGTGAATGCGACCTATGGCATCAACGGCGGTAATCTCAGAATTTCGGCGCAGGGCAGCGTGGGGTCGGTGCTGCCGGCCAATCCGGACGACAACCAGTTGTTCGTGGAATGGCTGAAGAAGGTCGGTACGACCGACAGCAGCTATGTCTATCTGCCGGGCCAGCAGAGTTCATGGTGGGTCGATTACGGCAATTTCCAGCAGGGCGTCGGTGCGCTCGGCGGCGGCAACGTGTCGGTCAACGCGGGCGGTGATCTGGTCAACCTGCTGGTGGCGCTGCCGACCAATGGCCGCGTCCGCGGCGGACTGTCGAGCGGCGAACGCAAGCTTCTCGAAGTCCGCAACGGCGGCCTGATGGAGGTCGAAGCCGGCGGCGCGATCCGCGCAGGCTATTACTATGCGGGACGTGGCGCGGGCACCATCACCGCCGGCGAATTCACCGTCGGACGCACGGTGTCTGTACAGAAGTCGGAGACGCAGATCGATGCTTATTTCATCGCGCCCGTGATTGCGCTTGGCGACACGACGATGAAGGTCAGGACCGCTGGTGACCTGCTCCTGCAGACGGTCATGGATCCCCTGATGCTCAACTCCGACCCCCTGTTGCTCGGCGGTCAGAGTTTCTACAACGCCCATATGAGCGGCTACACCGATCGGACGGCGCTCGACCTGCTGGCGGTTGGCGGCAACGTCACGTTGGCCAACCAGGGGAGATTTCTCTCCAAGGACATCGATGTGTCCGGCTTTGTCTACACGAGCGATATCGACTATTCGATCATCGGTCTGATGGCGACCAATCTCTATCCCTCGATGACGCGCATCGCTGCTCTCAACGGATCGGTGACCAACCGCAGTCGTTTCTACACGGCTCCCGGCAACCATCCCGAACTCCGTATCCTCGCCGAAACGGATGTGACGCTCGGTGAAATCAGCATGTCACGGGCAAATCTCGAGATGATGCCTTCGCCTTTCAGGCCTGTGGGCGGAGGCTCAGGCGCGGATATCCAGCTCGTGACGTCTCCGTTCGATCCCGATTTCCAATCGCCGGCGAACAGTGGATTTCATGCCCTGTTGCTCAATGTCATGACGTTCGAGAATCCGATCAGCTACAATTCGCATCGCGGCTATATCGAAAGCGTTCGCAATCCGGATCACTTGCCTAACGAGGGCGACGAGGAGCCCAGCCGTATCTTTGCAAGAAGCGGCACTATATTGGGCTCGCCGATCGTTGCCGCCGGCAACCTGATGCGCCTCGGCAAGGTCACCACCAACGAGCAGACTTGGTTCCGTGCCGGGGGTGATATTCGCAATATCAGCTACGACCTGCGTAACGTTCATCGTTCTGACGTCTCGCTGCTCGAGGCCGGCAACGATATCATCGGCTACAACATCGATATTCAAGGCCCGGGCATGATTGCACTGGCGGCGGGGCGAGACGTCTATAGCACGAGCTTCGTGATCAACAGTCGTGGTAACTACTACGCGTACGCCGACAACCGCCCGGTCGAGACCTCGGAGGTTCGGGGACTGCCGCGCGACGGCGCCGCGATCTCCGTGATGGCCGGCCTCAAAGGCAAGCAGCCCTCCTACGATGCGCTGGCGGCAGCTTATCTCGATCCTGCCAATGTCACGGCGATGCCGGATTACCTGAAGGTGACGATCGATGGCGTCATGCTGCCAATCTATCTGACCGACGCCTTCGACACGCGCGGCGGATCTTCGCACAAGGTCAGGTCCGGCCTGGTCTCGTTCATCCAGGAGATCACCGGCGAGACATTGTCGCCGCTCGACGCCTGGGCGCGCTTCCAGTCGTTGCCTGCGCTGACGCAGCAGCGCTTCCTGCGCCAGGTGTATATTCAGGAGTTGAAGGCTGCCGGCGACGATCAGAACACGCTCGATGCGGATGATCGGCCGATCCACGGCGGCTACAAGCGTGGCTACACCGCGATCGAGACCCTGTTCCCCGGCAAGGACTGGAGCGGCGATATCAAGATCGGCAACACCGCGTTCCTCACTATGGCTGGCGGCGGTATCGAGACGCTGACACCGGGCGGCGGACTACAGGTGGCGGCGCTGGGCACGGTGGTGCCGCCGGGCGCCGGCCTGGTCACGCTTGGTTATGGTGACATCAACATCTTTGCGCGCGACAGTGTGACGGTGAACCGCTCGCGCATCCTCACCTTCGCCGGCGGCGACGAGGTGATCTGGTCGACGCTCGGCGATATCGACGCCGGCCGCGGCGCCAAGACCACGCGCGTGCCGTCGGCGCCGGAAATCGTTACCGATGCCGACGCCGTTACGAAGGTCATGGAAAAGGCTGACATTTCCGGCAGCGGCATCGGCACCATCATCGGCTTCACCGGTGTCGAGGCCGGCGACGTCTCGTTGATCGCTCCGGTCGGCGCGGTGGATGCGGGCGACGCCGGAATCCGGGTCAGCGGCAATTTCACCGTGGCGGCGATGTATGTGCTCAACACCGACAACATCAAGGTCGGTGGCGAGACCAAGGGCGTGCCGAAGGCGCCGCCCGCGGCCGTCAATCTGCCGGTCGAAACCAAAGACAAGGCGGCGGCCGACGCGACCAAGGACGCGACGCAGCAGCCCGCGAATGAGCGACCGTCGATCATCATCGTCGAACTGCTTGGCTTTGGCGGCGAGAGCGATTCGGAAACGCTGCGACGCGATGAAGAGCGGCGTCAGGAGGAAGAACGTCGTAAGGAAGAAGAGCGTCGGAGGAACGATCGGCGCAGTTACAACTACGATCAGACAAGTCCGGTTCAAGTATTGGGGGCCGGTGCGCTGTCGGATGTGCAGACCGAGGCTCTGATCTACGAGAAGAAAAAGCAGGTGCGCTGACCCCAAATGTGGCCGATATCACCAGCGACTCTCCGGGTATTGTCGACCGGCGGCTGGGGCTTCGGCCGCGGAGTCTGATCAACACGCCGCTGACTGAGCGCAGCAATCAATCTCTTGAGAAACCAAACTCAGGCAGGGTCATAGACCCGACGACCTTCCGCGCTTGGTTCGAGATCGAGGACGCTACGGACGGATCTCTTGCGATCTTCGGACGGATTGCTTCCAAACGTGGATTTGTACGCCTTGCTGAGATGGGATCCGTCGACAAATCCGGTTTCCGCAGCGATGGCGGCAAGCGTCATCTCGGTCTTCATCATCCAGCGTGCATGCTTCAACCGCAAGCGCAGATAGGCGTTCTGGGGAGACTGACCCGTCTCGTCCTTGAACAGCCGCTCGAGTTGACGCGTGCTGAGGCGGACCTTAGCGGCCAGCCGGGCAATGGAAAGGGGGGACGACAGGTTCTGCTCCATGATCAACAAGGCGCGCGAGATCCGACTATCGTTGCCCACGAACTCCGTAGGCGGAGCCGATTGAGCCGATGAGCCCGGTCGCATCCGGTCGATCTGCATGATGTGAAGCGCTTTCTGCGCGTTGGACAGGCCAAGGCGCAACTCGACGATATGCGCCGCAAGATAGGCCGCGCCGATCCCGCCCGAGCACGTGATGCGTCGCCCATCGACAACGAACAATTGGTCCGCAATCGGCAACGTGTCGCCGAACTCCTCCAGGAAGTCGCGATAGTGGTACCAACTGATGCAGCACTTCTTCTGGCGCAGGAGGCCCAGGCGCCAGAGAATGAAGCTGCCGGTGCAGACACCGACGATCGCCGCGCTGGACTCGGCCGCCGTCAAAAGATATTTGCCGGTGCGCTCGTCGATCTGCGGACCGTCGTGAAGCAGGCCTCCGACCACAACGATGTAGTCGAGCTCGGACGGGTCGATGAATTTGGAGGTGGGCGTGACCAGCACGCCGCTGCTGGACCTGATCGGATCGCCGCCCGCGGACATGATGTGCCATTGGCATCGGATTGGACGGCTGTTGTCCCCGTCGTCGGCCGCCAATCGCACGACATCCAGGAAGTTCGAGAACGCCGTCAGCGTGAAGTTGTTCGACAATATAAAGCCGACGCGAAGCGGTCGTATCGTTCTCTCCATCCTTGCCTCCGAGCGTATCCGCGCGAGGGCCGGGGCTTCGGCCTTGTCGTGGAACCGCATCTCCCCAACCTCGCGATCGGGGCGCCATATTGCGGGCATTACGAAAGCAAAAACAAGACCATTCGGGAGGCCGCGAACCCGGGCTCTGCGCCGGCGACCTGCCCAAGCGGGGGGCCGCTGCAGATCGATCGCTCAGGTCGGGCTGTCGTCGTCCAGATCGATGTAGGACGGATCGCGGCCTGTAACGGCCAGGAACTTCTCGAGCGCCTCCCGCGACAACGACGTCGTCCTCTGGTTGCTGAGGGGATGGCAATTGATCGTTGCCACGCCGACCAATTTTTGGTCCAGCACAACCCTGACTTTTCGTTCCTTGTCGTTGACAACCGCCAGCACCGAGACGGCGCCGGGTTGGATGCCGAGCAACTCCAGCAGCGCATCGGCCGATCCGAACGACAGGCCTCCTTTCGCTCCGATCTTTCGAGCCAACTGCTTGAGATTGATGACTGCGTCCTCGTCGGTCACGAAAAGAAAGTAGTTCTTCTTGCCGTCGCGCAGGAACATGTTCTTGGTGTGCAAGCCGGGAATATCGCCGCGAAGGCTCTTCGACTCCTCGACGGTGTGTACCGGCGGGTGTCGGAAAGTGCGTGCCTCGATGCCGTTGCTCTCGAGATAGGCCAGAAGTTCGTCGCTTTGGTTCATGCTGCTGCTCATAGACCGCTTTCCTCTAGCCGCTGCTCATGCTGGCCGCAATGGCAGCTTGATGTGTGAGGCATTGCCGCCACCACGAAGCACCTCGATCCGCAGTGGACCTGTCGCGGGGATGCGCTGGAAATGGTCCGCATCGGCGCCCGCGAGAGACAATCTGATCCTGCTCCCCGCCAGAAAGGACCAGGCGACAGGGAGCAATGAGAAACGAAACAAATGAGGTTGGCCAGGCACCAGCTCTCGCGCCTGATCTCGCGTGCAAGCGTGGAATATGCCAGGCGTCTGATAGTTGCTTGGCATGGGACTTTCCGCCCGATGGAGCGCGCGAAGGCACCCTTCGCTGACGTAGAGAGATTCTCCGTCAGGAAGTATCTCGGAGAGATAGGCGTGGATTGCAAAATCGGGTGCCGGAACTGATATCCAGAGATTGACCAGGCAATGGCCGCTCAGTTCGGTGTTGTGAGGCAATTCGGGGCCTGTGTAGTTCAGCATGGAGCGGTCACGGCCATCCCAGTCCGTATAATACTGCCGGCTGTCGATCGCCGCGATCCGCTCGTATCGCGTCTGTCTGCCTGTTCCCGCACCAAAGTCGATCTCGTGAGAGTCGGTCGCCGCTTTGCCTGCCGCATCGGCGAGCTTTCCGTCGAGCGCCAGAAATAGCGTTTTCGATGCGTCGAACGGCGGCCAGGTATCAGCACAGCGCCACCTCTCGTCATGTACAGAGAAATAGTGCACCGGCTTCTCCGAGCGGAGGCCGGTGTCATGTCCGGCGAGGTGCTCGTCGAAGAACCTCAAGACCTCAGCGAGAATGTCGAATTCCGGGAGTTCGTCCGCACGCCACCGTGAGCAATTGATGCGTGCGCCATGATCCCACGGGCCGAGGAGAAGGTACTTGTTCTGGTTCGGCAAGGTGAGAAACCGGCTGATCGCTCCGTTCGCGTAGCCAGCGCCGTCCATCCAGCCGGAGACGGAATAGACCGCCACATCTCTCCTGATGCCCTTGCAATAGTTCGCCGGGCTGATGGCATCGGACGAGTGCCCGGCGAATTGGGAAAGGGGGGCGCTCCTGAATTCTATGGCGCGCATCAGCTCCGGCATGCGGAAATTGCCGGAGTGTTCGTCGATTGCCGCTCTGCAGTCGGAGCCGTCCGGATCGTCATCGACGGGATGCGGTCCCCTGAAGGCGGGATTGGAGTAGTAGACGAACTCCTTGAGCAGATCGCGCTTATCCTGGTCGAGGCCGGCCATCAGGCGATCGTAGACATCGGCGAGATTGGTCAGAAGTATCCCGCCGGGGTAATAGTTATCCAGATAGGTGTCCCAGACAGAGAACAGTGGGGCGATCGCCTTGACGGCAGGATGCGATGTCGAAGCAAGGAAATCGCTGGCCGCCCCGAGATAGGATATCCCGGTCGCGCCGATCGCGCCGTTCGCCCAGGGTTGTTGGAGGATCCATTGGGCCACCTCGTAGGCGTCGTCTCGCTCGCGGGGAGACCTGAAAATGTCGCGCGTACCGAAGCTGGCTCCCGTGCCTCTGACGTCGACGACGACAAGCGCGTATCCTCGCGGGACGAAGGTATCGCGATATTTGGCGACGTTCGGCGACGGCTCGACATCCTTGGCCGCGGGATCGACAGCGAAGCGCCGGTAGTATGGAGTTTGAATCAGGATGGTCGGCCAGGGTCCGCCCTGTTCCGGCCCGTCGGGAAGGTACACATCGGCGGCGAGCCGGCAGCCATCCCTCATTTTCAAGTAGATCGACTTCGGCAGAGTTACCTTGTGGGTCCCGGGCCTGCCGCGGATGTACCGGCTCGGCGGTACCATCCAGGCATCTCCGCGCATGTCGCTATCGGCCATCTGAAAATCCCGAAGTCCTGTCGTTTTGACGCCCGCGACAAGCTGCACGAGCAGGAGGGCCGATCATCACGGCTACACGTCCATAGGCAAGATGGGGGGCCGTACGTGTCGCGTCGTTACGCGAGCGATGTCGCAAGCTTCCAACCGCGAAGGGGTGCGAAAGTGCACATTGCTCCACGGTTCGAGTAACCGGGCCGCTCGGCTCATTGGCGAACTGACCAGACACTCAGGGGAGATCAAATGGGAGATATCACGGTCTATCGGGCGCGGAAGGTTGTTACGATGGATCCGGGTCGTCCTTTCGCCCAATGCGTGGCGGTGAGAGATGGTCGTGTTCTGTCGACCGGCACGATCGAGACCATGCAGCCCTGGCTGAAGCGGTACCCCTACAAGATCGACGATACCTTTGCGGACAAGGTCATCCTGCCGGGATTCATCGATCCCCACACGCACTTCGCGTTCTCGGCCGGTTATCTCGCGATGCACTACATCGGCCCGATCGACTCGCCGGGACCGCACGGCATCAACAAGGGTTTGCGCACCCGCGGCGAGGTTCTAGCCAAGCTTCGCGAAGCCGCCAACGCCGACCCAGATCCGAATGCGCCACTGATTGCCTGGGGATTGGATCCCGCATCGCAGGACGGACATCTGCATCGCGACGAGCTTGATGCCGTTTCCCTCGATCGGCCGATGTGGGTGATCTCCTATGCCCCACATTTCATCTACCTGAACAGCGCGGCGCTGGAACGGGCCAAGGTTCCCGACAACACCAATGTGCACGGCGTGATGCGGTATCCGGACGGCAGGTTGAACGGACAGTTCGTCGAGCTGGAGGCGGGACGTCTCGCGCTCGGCGCGATGCGCGAAGCGATCGCGGAGCGTGGCGGCGCCGATGGCCTGAAGCGAATGGGAGACATCGCGCGCAAGGCCGGCGTCACCACGACCGCCGAAATGATCTTCGGCAAGGGAAACTTCGAGAACGAATGGGCGCTCCATGCGAAGGTGGTTCCGGACGAGAGCTTTCCGCTACGCATGGGCCTTGTTTCGCTCGAGCTCGCACTCTACGCCGATCACGGCAGCAAAGGCGCAGATTTTCTTCTCGATGCGATGAAGAGGAGTGGCGACAAGCTCTTCTTTCATGGCGTGAAGTTTCTATCTGACGGGTCATTCCCGGCGATGTCCCTGCGGCTGAATTTTCCTGGTTATCTCGACGGAAGCAACGGCCTGCGCAATGATGTTCCGTGGGATGAGCTCCACGAGCGGATGCTTCCGTATTGGAAGGCGGGTATCCAGATCCACTGCCACGCAAACGGTGACGAAGCGGTGGATGCGTCGCTCAACGCCCTGGCCAAGCTTCAGAAGGCGCAGCCGCAATTCGATCATCGTTTCACCTTGGAGCACTACTGCATCAGCACGCCCGACCAGGCCCGCCGGCTAAAGGCGCTCGGCGGCGTCGCCAGCGTGAACAATTATTTCGTGCACTATCGCAGTCAGCTTCACGCCGAAGAGGGGTTCGGGCCGGATCGCTCCGAGGCGGTGGCGCGATTGGGGTCCCTCGAGCGCGAAGGAGTGATCTTCGCGCTTCACTCCGACTACTCGCTGGTCCTCGTTCCGCTCCATCCGTTGACCGCAGCCTGGGTCGCGGTCAATCGCATCGCCCTGGATGGAAAGACGGTGCTGGCGCCGGGCGAACGGATCGGCGTCGAACGAGCGCTGCGTGCGATCACGATCGATGCCGCTTACGTGCTGGGCGCCGAACAGCGATTGGGCAGTCTGGAGCCGGGGAAGTTCGCCGACTTTGCCGTGCTCGAAGCTGATCCGTTCGAGGTCGATCCCGTCGATCTCAAGGACATCAAGATCTGGGGCACGGTTCTCGGCGGCAAGCCGCAACCCGCATGACAGCTGAATCCCGCGATCAAGCCGACGACGTCGCTGTGCCGGTTAATCCGACAGCCGGCAAAGAAACGCTGGCCATGTTGATGGGCATCTTTGAGGCCGCGAGGGTCGTTCCTCGCGCGGTCGCCCCGATATCGCTGCCTTTGACGATCGTCAGCGGATTCCTGGGGGCGGGAAAGACAACGCTGGTGAACCGTCTGCTCTCCGAGCCCGGGGGCAGGAGGATAGCCGTACTGGTCAATGATTTTGCGGCCGTAAACATCGACGAGGAACTGATCCGCTTTCAAAGCGAGGATACGATCGGCCTGACCAACGGTTGCGCATGTTGTTCGATCAACGGTGATCTCGTCAACGCGATCCAGCGATTGGTCGAGCGAGAGGAACCTCCCGACGCCATCGTCCTTGAAGCGAGCGGGCTTGCGGATCCGCGCGGCATCGCGCAGGTGGCATTGGCTAATCCTGCGATACGGCTCGACGCCATCCTCGCACTGGTGGATTGCGAAACATTTCCCGAGCGCATCAGGGATGAGAGAACCCGGCCGACGATGCTGGCGCAGTTGTCTGCGGCCGATATCGTCGTGATGAGCAAATCCGACCTCATCGAGGATCGGCGGGATATGATCAAGGGGCTGATCGAATCAGCGGCTCCGGGCCGCACCGTCCTCGAGGCGATGCACGGCGACATTCCTGCCGATATCGTGCTGGGCGTGAACGCTAGTCCCTCGTCGACATTCGGATGCTCAGACACCGGCCATCACACCTCATTCGCCTCGACAACGCGTAGCTGGTCGACGCCGGCAGACAGAGACGCGATCATGCGGGCGTTGCGCGAGCTTCCGCCGAATGTCATACGAGCAAAGGGTATCTTTTGCTTCAAGGACGACGAACAACGAAGATTCGTCTATCAGCGGGTCGGCAAGCGCGAGAGCCTTGAAGCCGTATCGGCTCCCTCATCGATTGCCCAGCATGCCTCGAGGCTCGTCCTGATCGGCTTCTCCGAGCAGTGGGATGAGGCCGAGGTATCCCGGCTCATACCATGACCAGGGGTGGTGATGCCGCACTTCCGCCCAGTGTGGCGCACCCGGTTCGAGAGCGTCCAATCCGAAAGCCCGACGCGCCCCGGCGACGGCGTCGATCGGCGGGATGTCGCTTTCATCCAACAAGCACGGCGAGCGGATGCTGGCGAGATCGTATCGGCAGGCGATAATAAATCGCAGTTATTCTGGCACGGGCACCCATGAGACGATTCTCTGCAATTTCCTTGTTTCGCGAAGCTCTCGGGGGCCACGAGACGTGGCCACGGCAGTGGCGTTCGCCCGAGCCGAAACCTGCCTACGATGTTGTGATTGTCGGAGGCGGTGGGCACGGTTTGGCGACGGCATTCTACCTGGCCGAACGGTACGGACTAACAAACGTCGCGGTCGTAGAGAAGGGATGGATCGGAGGCGGGAATACGGGCCGCAACACGACGATCATCCGATCGAACTATCTCTTTGACGAGAGCGCCAGGCTCTACGAGCATGCCCTGAAACTGTGGGAAGGGCTCTCGCAGCAGCTGAACTACAATATGATGTACTCCCCGCGGGGCGTCCTGATGTTGGCGCACAACATTCACGACGTCCAAAGCTTCAAGCGGCATGTCCATGCCAACAGGCTCAACGGTATCGACAATGAATGGCTGTCGCCACAAGAGTGCAAGGAGTTCTGTCCTGCGCTGAACGTTGGCGGCGCCATGCGCTATCCGATCCTTGGCGGCGCCTTGCAGCGGCGGGGCGGCACCGCTCGGCACGATGCTGTCGCATGGGGATACGCAAGAGCCGCGGACGCGCGTGGCGTCGACATCCTGGAAAACTGCGAGGTCCTCGGCATCCGCCGCGCCGCATCGGGCCGAGTGGAAGGGATCGAGACGTCAAGGGGCTTCATTCGGGCCGGCAAGATCGGAGTCGTTGCGGCCGGCAACACCAGCGTCGTCATGAACATGGCCGGGGTAAGGTTGCCGCTGGAGAGCTTTCCGCTCCAGGCTCTGGTCTCAGAGCCCGTCAAGCCGGCCTTTCCCTGCGTGGTGATGTCAAACACCATTCACGCCTACATCTCGCAATCCGACAAGGGAGAGATGGTCATCGGCGCCGGCACCGATGCCTACACATCCTATTCACAGCGGGGCGCGCTGCATATCGCAACCCATACGCTCGACGCCATCTGCGAGCTTGTGCCGATGTTCAGAAGACTACGGATGTTGCGCAACTGGGGGGGCATCGTCGACGTAACCCCCGATCGGTCCCCCATCGTGGCGAAGACGCCGGTGCCCGGGCTCTACGTTAATTGTGGCTGGGGCACTGGAGGATTCAAGGCGACGCCAGGTTCAGGCGACGTTTTCGCGTGGACGATTGCGAAGAATGATCCTCACCCGATCAACGCGCCTTTCACGATCGAGCGATTTCGCGATGGCGTGATGATCGACGAAGCCGCTGCTGCGGCGGTGGCCCACTAGTTTGGAAATCCAGTCACATGCTTCTCATCAAGTGCCCCTTCTGCGGTCCGAGGCCGGAACTCGAGTTCTCCTACGGAGGACAGGCTCACATCGCTCGCCCGAAGGATCCGGCCGCTCTCGATGACGAGTCGTGGGCGGAGTACCTGTACATAAGAAGCAATCCGAAAGGACTGCACGCGGAACGCTGGAGGCACATTCACGGCTGTGCGCGCTTCTTCAACGTACAGCGGAATACGGTCTCCGATGCGATCGTGGCGACCTACAAGATCGGCGAGGAGCCTCCCAAACCGGTCGACCCGGGGTTGGAAGAGTGGTCCAGCAGGAGCGGAGCGGCGCTATGAGATACCGGCTTCCCGCGGGCGGCCGCATCGATCGCAGCAAGCCGCTGTCGTTCCACTTCGACGGCAAGAAATATTCCGGGTTCGCAGGCGACACGCTCGCTTCGGCACTTATCGCCAATGGCGTCCATCTCGTCGGCAGGTCGTTCAAGTACCATCGCCCTCGCGGCTTTTTGTCCGCGGGGCCGGATGAACCGAATGCGCTGGTAGGCGTCGGCAGCGAGGAAGCGCGTTATACGCCGAACCTTCGCGCAACCCAGCTCGAGCTGTACGACGGCCTCGTGGCGGAGAGCCAGAACCGGTGGCCGTCCCTGTCGCTGGACTTCAGCGGCGCAAACGACCTGTTCTCGCGATTTCTCCCGGTGGGCTTCTACTACAAGACCTTCATGTGGCCGGCGTCGGCGTGGAAGAAGCTGTACGAGCCGATGATCCGGCGGGCCGCCGGGCTGGGGCGCGCCCCGGAAGCGGCCGACGCCGACCGTTATACGCAAGTGTACGGGCATTGCGATGTCCTGGTTATCGGTGCAGGACCGGCCGGCCTCGCAGCCGCGCTGGCGGCGGCGCGATCAGGCGTGAAGGTCTTTGTCTGCGACGAGCAGGACCAGATGGGAGGCTCGCTGCTGTCGGAGCGGGAAGCAACCATCGATGGGCAGGGGGCCGCCGATTGGCTGGAGCAGACCATCCAGGAATTGAAGTCGCGAACGAACGTGGTCCTGTTGCCGCGGACCACCGCGTTCGGTTGGTATCCGCACAATTTCCTTGGGCTATGTGAGCGCGTCACGGACCATTTGGGACTGGCAATCACAAAGCAGCCGCGGGAGCGAATGTGGCAGGTGCGGGCCAGGGAAGTGGTCCTTGCGACCGGTGCCATCGAAAGGCCGCTGGTGTTTCCGGACAATGATCGCCCCGGGATCATGATGGCCGAGGCGGCGCGGACATATCTCAATCGCTATGGAGTGTTGCCCGGCAGCCGGGCGGTTGTCTTCACCGCCTGCGACAGCGCTTATCGCGCGGTGCTTGAGTTGAAGAGCGCGGGCGTTGAGATCGCTGCGATAGCGGATGTGAGATCAGCTCCGAATGGCCGATGGATCGAGCGGGCGCGAGCCGCCGGCATCGACGTGCGTCCATCCACGGTGGTCGCCGGCACTTACGGCCGTCTGCGCATCTCGCATGCCGATCTGGCGCGAATTTCCGGAGGAAGCACGGGGCATCCCGAAACCTTCGCGTGTGACCTTCTGCTGATGTCGGCTGGCTTCACGCCGAGTGTGCACCTGTTCTCGCAGTCGCGCGGCAAGCTCGTCTATGACGAGGATCTGAAGGCATATCTGCCGGGCACCTCGGTCGAGCGCGAGCGTTCCGTCGGAGCTTGTCGAGGCGTATTCGACCTCGGCGCATCTCTCGCCGACGGGTTCGCGGGAGGACTCAGTGCGGCAAAGGCGTCGGGAGGAACTGCGGCGGCCGAGCACAAGTTTTCGGTTTTCACTCAATCGTTGGGCAGGGATGGTTTCATCGGTGCCCCGCCGAGCGGCGGCAAATCGCGACGAACACGGGCCTGGGTCGACTTTCAGAACGACGTCACCGCAAAAGACATCGAACTCGCGACGCGCGAAGGCTTTCGATCCATCGAGCATGTCAAGCGCTACACGACCACGGGTATGGCGACCGACCAGGGCAAGACGTCCAACATGAACGCGTTGGGCATCGTCTCGCAAACACTGGCGTTGCCCGTCTCCCAAGTCGGCCTGACCACATTCCGCCCTCCATATACGCCGACGACCTTCGGCGCGTTCGCCGGCCAGTCCAGAGGAGAGCTGTTCGATCCGGTTCGGAAAACGTCAATCCACGAATGGGCGCGCGAGAACGGCGCCGCCTTCGAGGATGTGAGCCTTTGGAAACGAGCTCATTATTTCCCGCGACCGGGCGAGGACATGCACGCGGCGGTCAGGCGCGAATGCAAGGCGACACGAGAATCGGTCGGGATTTTCGACGCTACCACGCTCGGCAAGATCGAGGTTGTCGGCAAGGACGCCGCCGAATTGATGAACCGGATGTACACCAATGCATGGACCAAGCTTGAGCCGGGGCGTCTGCGCTACGGGGTTATGCTGCGCGAGGACGGCTTTGTCATGGACGACGGCGTCATCGGGCGAATGTCGCCAGATCGCTTCCACGTCACGACGACGACGGGTGGCGCCGCCCGCGTGCTCGCCCTCATGGAGGACTACCTGCAAACGGAGTGGTCGGACCTCGACGTCTGGTTGACGTCGACCACCGAGCAATGGGCCGTCATTGCCGTCCAGGGACCGAATGCACGCAAGGTGCTGGAGCCGCTCGTGCACGGCATCGACATCTCCCAGCAGGCCATGCCGCACATGAGCGTGCAGGAGGGGCATATCTGCGGGGTGCCGACGCGACTTTTCAGGGTCTCCTTCACCGGCGAACTGGGCTTCGAGGTCAACGTCCCCATGGGATATGGCCGTGGGGTGTGGGAGGCGATTTACGCCGCGGGACGCGAGTTCGGCATCACGCCTTACGGCACCGAAACGATGCACGTTCTCCGGGCTGAGAAGGGATACATCATTGTTGGTCAGGAGACTGATGGCACCGTGACCCCCGATGACGTGGGGCTGGCCTGGGCGATCGGGAAGGCCAAGAAGGACTTCGTCGGCAAACGTTCGCTGGCGCGGCCCGCCATGAGCCGAAGCGATCGAAAACAACTGGTCGGGCTGCTCACTGTCGATCCGAACATCGTGCTGGAGGAGGGGGCGCAGGTCGTCGCCGATCCGTCCGAGCCTGTCCCCATGACGATGATCGGCCACGTTACGTCGTCGTACTGGAGCGTTGCGCTCGACCGCTCGATCGCTCTGGCCTTGGTGCAAGGCGGCCGGGCGCGCATCGGCTCACGCCTGAGCGTTCCGATGCCAAGCGGGCCCGTGACGGTCGAAGTCGTCCAGCCGATATTCTACGATCCGGAAGGGAAGCGTCTCGATGGTTGAGGCAACGATCGTCAGGGTGAACTCGCTGGCGGCCGTCAGCCGCGACAGCGCCAGTTCTCCGCAGGTTTCGCTAGCGGTGCTGCCCGATGCGGCGAAATTGGTGTTTCGCGGACGACCCTCGTCGATCGGCGCGGCCGGAGAGGCATTCGGCGTCGAGTTGCCCCAGACCGCCAATCGCTTCCGCGAGGCGGCGGGACGCAACGCCTATTGGTTGGGTCCGGACGAGTGGTTGCTGGAAGCGATCGGAGTGGATTCTTCTGAGCTGTTCTCAACGATGTCGGAAAAGCTCGCCTCCCATTCCTGTTCCCTCGTCGACGTCAGTCATCGATCCGACTCCATGGCGATAAGGGGACCGATGAGCGAATACGTGCTCAACCACGGCTGCCCGCTCGATCTCTCCGAACGAGCATTTCCGGTCGGGATGTGCACGCGCACCATTCTCGGCAAGTCGCCGATAGTGCTCTCCCGAACGGAGCAGGAGGTGTTTCATCTGGACGTCTGGCGCTCTTTCTCGCCTTACGTCTGGTCGTTCCTGGACGAAGCCCGCCAGGAATTCCTCCACGACCAGTCGGCAAGGTCACCCACGTGATTTCATGATCGGAACGTTCGAGCTCTTCAAGATCGGCATAGGCCCATCGTCGTCCCACACGGTCGGCCCCATGAAGGCGGCGGCCCTCTTCGCCGAGACCGTGGAGCGTTCCGGTCTGCTGCCACGCGTGGCGCGGGTGCGGGTCGATCTGTTCGGATCGCTCGCCTGGACCGGTAAAGGGCACGGCACGGACAAAGCCGTCATTCTCGGCCTTGCCGGCGAACGTCCTGATGCGGTCGATCCTGATGATGCGGACAAGATCGTGGCGTCGGCCCGGCAAGAAAAGGTGCTCCGTTTCGCAGGCAAGTACCGGATCGCCTTCGATCCCGAGGCGGACATCGTATTCGACGGCATCACTCCTCCGGTCCATCATCCAAATACGCTGGCGCTTATGGTCTTCGATTTTGCGGGAGAGCGGTTCCTCGAACAGCGATGGTGCTCGATCGGCGGCGGCTTCGTTGTGCCGGAAGAGGAGGCGGGAGAGCCGTCGCCCGCCTCGTCGGCGCCGGTGCCCTATCCGTTTCGCTCCGGCCGCGACCTTCTCACGATGGGCGCTTCGTCAGGCCTGTCCATTGCCGAGATGGTTCTGGCCAACGAGACCTCGCGGCTGCCAAGCGAAGAGGTCGAGGCACATCTTGATCGCATCGTCGCGGTCATGATGTCTTGCATAGACCGCGGCATGGTGACGGAGGGAGAACTCCCGGGCGGTCTTGAGGTGCGGAGGCGGGCGCCTGCGCTCCATCGGAGGCTCCTCGTGGCATCCGGAGCGAACAATCGCGCGCAACACGCCGTGATGGATTGGGTCAGCCTGTATGCGATAGCCGTCAACGAAGAGAACGCCGCGGGAAGCCGCGTCGTTACCGCGCCGACCAACGGCGCGGCCGGCATCATTCCGGCCACGCTGCGTTACTTTCGCGACCATTGTCACGACGCCGACACCGAAGGACTGCGCCGCTTTCTTCTGACCGCTGCAGCGATCGGAACCTTGTTCAAGATGAATGCGTCCATCTCCGGCGCGGAGGTCGGATGTCAGGGCGAAGTCGGTGTCGCCTGCTCGATGGCGGCCGCGGGATTGGCGGCGGTTATCGGCGGTACGAACGAGCAGATCGAGAACGCCGCCGAGATCGGCATGGAGCACCATCTTGGCATGACCTGCGATCCTATCGGCGGCCTGGTGCAGATACCCTGCATCGAGCGAAACGCCTTCGGCGCCATCAAGGCCATCAGCGCCGCCTCGCTGGCGCTCCAGGGCGACGGAACGCATGTGGTGTCGCTCGACAAGGTGATCGCGACGATGCGCGAGACCGGCCGGGACATGCAATCCAAATACAAGGAGACCTCGCTCGGAGGACTCGCGGTAAACCTGGCGGAATGTTGAAGGAACACACATGGGACAAGCTGCGTCGAACAAGTTCTTCACCACCGACATCTCGACCCTGGATCCCGAGGTGGCGTCCGCCATCGCAGACGAGCTGCGGCGACAGCAGGAAGAGATAGAGCTGATCGCCTCCGAGAACATCGTCTCGCGCGCGGTCCTGCAGGCGCAAGGCTCGGTTCTGACGAACAAGTATGCGGAAGGCTACCCGGGACGACGCTACTATGGCGGATGCGCGCATGTCGACGTGGCGGAGGAGGTCGCGAGAGAGCGCGCCAAGAAGCTCTTCGGCTGCGCCTTCGCGAACGTGCAACCGAATTCGGGCAGTCAGGCCAACCAGGGCGCCTTCATGGCTCTCATGAAGCCAGGCGATACTTTCATGGGACTGGACTTGGCCGCGGGAGGCCATCTCACCCACGGCGCCAAGCCCAACATGTCCGGCAAGTGGTTCAACGCCGTGAGCTACGGCGTGCGTCCGGAAGATCAGAGGATCGACATGGAGGCGCTGGAGCGTCTCGCACTGGAGCATAGGCCGAAGGTCATTGTCGCCGGCGGGTCGGCTTACTCGCGCTTCTGGGACTTCGCCGAATTCCGTCGTATCGCGGACCTGGTTGGCGCCTATCTCATGGTCGACATGGCACATTTCGCCGGTCTGGTCGCCGGCGGCGTCCATCCGTCGCCTGTTCCTCACGCGCATATCGTCACCTCGACCACGCACAAGACGCTGCGCGGTCCGCGCGGCGGTCTGATCCTGTGCAACGACGCAGTGTTGGCAAAGAAGATCGACTCGTCGATCTTCCCGGGCCTTCAAGGCGGTCCGCTGATGCATGTGATCGCTGCAAAAGCGGTCGCATTCGGCGAAGCGCGGACGCCGGAATTCCGCCGATACGCCAGCGACGTCGTCGGCAACGCCAGGACGCTCGCGAACACTCTCATGGAACGGGGATACTCCGTCGTCTCCGGTGGGACCGACAATCATCTGTTTCTGGTCGATCTGCGTTCCAAGAACCTTAACGGCAAGACGGCAGAAACCGCACTCGGACGGGCTAACATCACCTGCAACAAAAACGGGATACCCTTCGACCCGGAGAAGCCGACCGTCACCTCGGGAATCAGGCTCGGAGCCGCGGCGACGACGTCGCGCGGTTTCGGCGAAGGAGAATTTCAGGCGGTAGGCAATCTGATCGCGGATGTATTGGACGCCGTTTCCGCCGCGAATACCGACGCGGCTCCGGCTGTCGAGCAGCGCGTGAAAGGACAGGTCGCAGAGCTGACGAAGGCGTTCCCGATCTATCCGTTGGGCTGAAGAGAGGCGAGAATGTCGAGCAATTTGGCACTGGGGAACTTCCGGCTCAGCTACGGTCCTGATGCCGGCGAGGGCGCATTTACGACGAGGCCGGAAATCGTCGGCGCGTTCGGGGTGGTTGCCTCGACTCATTGGCTGGGAACTGCCGCTGGCATGCGGATCCTCGAGAAGGGAGGCAATGCCTTCGACGCCGCGGTGGCCATCGGCTTTGCGCTGCAAGTCGTCGAGCCGCATCTCAACGGGTTCGGCGGCGAGGTCCCGATCATCTTCCACGACGCGAAATCGGGACGCGCGCGCGTGCTGTGCGGGCAAGGGGTTGCGCCGGCAGGCGCCACGATTGAGACGTTCGCCAAACTCGGCCTCGACATCATTCCGGGAAGCGGGTTTCTTCCGGCATGCGTTCCCGGCTCGTTCGGCGCCTGGATGAGACTGCTCCGCGACTACGGGACAATGGACGTCGGTGACGTCCTGGAATCCGCGATCACCTACGCTCGCGACGGTTACGTGATGCTTCCGAGGATCGCCGCTGCGATCCAAACGGTCGCTCCCCTTTTCCAGGAGGAGTGGCCGACATCAGCAGACGTCTATCTGAAGGACGGCATTCCGCCGGCAGGCGCACTGTTTGCGAATCCGGACCTTGCGTCGACGTATGAGAGGATCGTCCGGGTTGCCGATGAAACGCGAGGGACGAGAGAACAGAAAATAGAAGCAGCGCGCAAGGCGTTCTACCAGGGGTTCGTCGCCGAGGCGATCGACCAGTTCGTCCGGACGCCGGTGATGGATACCTCGGGATCGCGGCATGCCGGAATCATCTCCGGACAGGATCTCTCGCTCTGGCAAGAGACATACGAGGATCCGCTTTCGCTGAGCTATGGTGCTTTCCAAGTGCTCAAGCCGGGACCGTGGACGCAGGGGCCGGTGTTCCTCCAGCAGCTCGCTTTGCTCAAGGGATTCGATCTATCCTCGATGGATCCTCTCGGCGCCGACTTCATTCACACCGTCACCGAGTGCTCCAAGCTCGCATTCGCCGATCGCGAGAAATATTACGGCGATCCAAATTTTGTCGATGTGCCGATGGCAAGGCTTCTGAGCGAGGAATACGCGAACGCGCGACGAGAGTTGGTGGGGAGTGCTGCCTCGCTCGACTTCCGGCCCGGCTCGATCGAGGGGTTCGATCATGCCGTGCCCTATGCCATCGGCGACGCCGAGGACGGGAGCGCGGCGCTGGGCGCCGGCGAGCCTACGGTTGCCCGCTCCACGGCCGACAGCGGCGAGCCCGCGATCAGCCGCCGCGGCGCGGTGCGCGGCGATACGGTCCATCTCGACGTGATCGACCGGCACGGCAACATCGTCTCGGCAACTCCAAGCGGAGGCTGGCTGCAAAGTTCGCCGGTAATTCCCGGACTAGGGTTCGCGCTCGGGACGCGAGCGCAGATGTTCTGGCTCAAGCCGGGGCTTCCATCGTCGCTTGCCCCCGGTAAGCGCCCCCGGACCACCCTTTCCGTTTCCCTGGTGTACAGGGACGGGGAGCCGTACGCGAGTTTCGGCACTCCCGGCGGCGATCAACAGGATCAGTGGAGCTCCGTCTTCTTTCTGCGCCACGTGCATCACAATCTCAATCTGCAGGGTGCGATCGACGCACCGATGTTTCACAACGACCACATGCCGAGCTCGTTCTTTCCACGACGTGCTAAACCCGGCTCACTGACGATGGAGAGCCGTCTTTCGACGGATGTGCAGAAGCAGCTTGCGGACCGGGGGCATCGCATCGAGATCGTCGACGGATGGTCCCTGGGAAGGCTTTCAGCGGTGTCGAAAAGAGGGAGAGTTCTGCGGGCGGCGGCGAACCCTCGTTACATGCAGGGCTACGCCTTCGGCCGTTGAGTAGAGCGACACCGAACATCAATCGAGAGACGAAGATTCGTGTTCGGCCAGCTCAATGAACGCACGGACCGCATTGGACCTGTTCGTTCTTTTCCATGCTAGAACCGTTTCGAGACAAAATCTTTGATCGTCGATGGGACGCAGATCGATATTGTGACCGGCGAATCCGATCAAGCTCTTTGGATAGATCGTGATGCCGAGACCGGCCGCGACGAGTCCGAGCAGGGCCATCGGATTCGACGCCTCCAGGCAGACCTTCATGCTCAAGCCTTCCGCCGCGAAGATGTCGCTGAGGCGCCAGCGATACGCTTCCCACTCGCCCATATCTCCGAGGATAAGATCCTGCCCGGCAAGGTCGGCTGGACGTATCTTTGGCGCACGGGTCAACTCGTGATCCCGCGGGGCGACGAGATAAAGCGGCTCTACCGAAACCACCAGGACCTGGAAATCGGGATGGTCGAACGGCCCGATCATGTAGCCGATGTCGATCTCGTCATGCGCGAGCGCCAGCTTCTGACCTTGCGTACGCATGTAACGCAGGTTCAGCGCGACATGCGGATGGAGCCGTCTGTATCGAGAGACTGCCGACGGCATCAGCGTCGTTGCCGCGAAGGACATGTAAGCCAGCCGTAGCTCTCCGGTCTTGCCTTGCGCGACAAGACGCGCCGCGCCGACTGCCCGTTCGTAACCCCGCAACAGCTCGACATTTGTTTCGTAGAAGCAGCGGCCCGCCGGCGTGAGCGAAACTTCCCGGGTGGTGCGCTCGAACAGCTTGAAGCCGAGCAGCTGTTCCAACCTCTGAATACGACGGGTCAGAGCCGACTGATCAATGTTGAGGCGCTGGGCGCCGCGTCGGAAACTGAGTTCCTCGGCGACTACCACAAACGACTGCGTGAGTTCGAGACCTCCGTCTCCGCACATTCGGCGCCTTCCCTACGGACGAGTGAAGGATATCGATTGATGCAGGCCGTGCAACAACAATTGGCGAACGATCACTTCCGCGCGCGCTGTGTTTCGTCATGATGGCGGGGTCGGGACATGGAGCCGTCGGTCAGGACGGCCGGACAACCAGGAGATTGACCGTGCAGGACATCGACAATCGCGAACTTAACCGCATGTTGCAGCAGGCCTTCGATGCTTCCACGAAGATCTATCAGGAGCGCGGTTTCCAGCGTCGTATCGGATTTGGAAGGCGTCCCGCGCTGGTGAGCGTCGATCTCGCCAACGCCTGGACGCGGCCCGGCAATCCCTTCACCTGCGATCAGGAAGCGATGGACAACCAGATCATGCCGGGCATGCAGCGGCTCCTCAAGGCGTGCCGCACGAACGGCCATCCGGTGATCCACGTGACTACGGCCTACGAGATCACCGATCGCAACGCACCGTTCACCGACATGGGCTTGTGGCACTGCAAAATACCGATCGAGGTCGTCAATCTCAACGATCGGGCACTCTGGGCCATCGACGCGCGAATCGCTCCGGTCGAGGGTGAATATACCTTGCTGAAGAAGCGGGCGAGCGCATTTCACGGTACGGGCCTTGGGGGAATTCTGCGCGCTGCCGGCGTCGACACCATCCTGGTAACCGGCGTGACCGCGACGGCCTGCGTCCGTACGACGATCTGCGATGGCCTCGCAGACGGCTTTCGCACCATTGCTGTTCGTGAGTGCATCGGTGATCGCGTGCCCGGCGCGGTCGCCTGGAACCTCTACGACATCGACGCCAAGTTCGCTGACGTCCACAGCGTCGATGAATGCGTCGATTACCTGGACAGTGTGGGATCGACGCGCATGGCGGCCGAGTAACGCTCCCGCAGCAACGGCGAGATGGACAGCGTCCCGCCGTTGCTGATACGGAACGGTTCAGTCGCTACAGCAACTTGAACATCACAAGCGCATCAACATAGTCGCCTGAGGGCCGACGGAAGGCGAGTGGCAGGCGACCGACGTCCCGGAAGCCAAGAGAATGCCAGAGGCTGACGGCGCGCTCATTGCTGCTGACAACGAAATTGAATTGCATCGCGGAAAATCCCTGGCTCTTCGCATGCAGCAGGGAATGTTCGCACATCTGCCGTGCGATACCTTTTCCCTGAGCGCTCACGTTCGTCATGTAGCCGCAATTGGCGACATGCGATCCGCCGCCGGCCTGATTGGCGCGTAGGTAGTAGGTCCCCACCGCGTTTCCGTCTTGCACCGCAATAAAGGTTTGCCGATCCGTCCCCATCCAATAGCGGAGAGCGTCTGCTTCCGACATGTCCCTGGGGAGTGTGTAGGTCTCGCCGGCGCGAATGACAGGGCCGATGATCGACCAGATCGATGCGCTATCCTCAACTGTGGCCGGCCTTATCTGCAGCATGAGTGATTGTTCCGTGGGTATGTCGAGTGGGGGAAAAGCGAGCTTCGCCGATGAAGCTCGAGCAAAGGCCATTCTAATACAGGGAATGGCGATCCGAGTCCTTCTAGCCCTCGACGTCATGCGGCGCCGCGAAGCAACTTCCCGCCGTGACTTGAGGTGCTCGCGAACGCAACTCAACCTGGGCGCTATTTCGGAATCGCACAACTACGCCAAGTCGACTGCGCTGCGATCGCACGCCATTTGCTTAGTAGATAAGCGGCCGTTTGCATACTTACTGCACATTGCCAGGGCCGTGCGACGCGACGTCCCTCGTGTCTTCCAACAGCTACAATTTTCATGTCGCATTCATACAAGCCCCGGCTGGCAGTGCACGTATACATTTTTGTGACTTTCGAAAGACGAGAGCAAGAGGGGAAGCGGGAGGGCATTCGCAGCCTTTGGCAATGGCGCCAAAGAGCGAGTGGCACCACGGAGGGACGCATGAGCTATCTGATGAACCGGCGCGGGTTTCTTGCGGGGGCGACGAGCGCGATGGCGCTCATGTCCAGCGCGGGCGGGGTCCGCGCCGAAGGTGGCCAAATCATCGTCGCCAATTGGGGTGGGGACTGGAACGACCGCACGGTCCAGTTCTTCGAAGCGCCCATTGTCGAGAAAGCCGGTTACACTGTTGTCCGCGACCTCGACGGGTTTGACCAACGCAGAACAAAGATCATTGCAAGCCGCAGGCTGCCGCGTGCGCCTATGGATGTCGCGCACATGGACGACGCGACCGCGTTCGAACTGGCTTCGTTGGAAGCGCTTGATGCGATCGATGAACAGGCCGTCCCGCGACTGAAGGATACCCTGTCCATCCTGCGAACGCCCACATTCGTCCCTTGGCAATACAGCGCCTGGATCATCGGCTACAACCCCAAGAAATTGAAGGAGGCTCCCAAGAGCTTTGCCGATCTCTGGGACCCCAAGTACAAGGGCATCGTCGGCCTAAGCGACGCCCACTGGTTTCACCACATCGAGTCCACGGCACTCAAGCTCGGAAAGTCCCTCGACAACATCAATATCGAGGCCGTGAAAGCCAGCATGATGGAATGGAAGAAAGCGGCCAGCCCGCGCATCTATCCGAACCATCTGCAGATCGAGCAGGCGCTCAAGAACGGAGAGATCCTCGTCGCTCCCGAGTACAAGGCGCGCATCCTGCAATTCGCCTCGGAGGGTGTCGATGTGGTTTCCGCGTATCCGGCGGAGGGCGGCATCGGCATCATCTTCGGTCTGGTGATGCCGAAGAAGGGACCGAATCCTCAGGCAGCGAAATTCTACTGCAATGCGTTGCTAGACCCGGACGGGCTCACGGCTCTGGTCCAGAAGTCATTCTATTCGCCATCAAACACCAAGTCGGTGTTGCCCGAAGCTGCCGCCAAGCAGATCGAATTCACTGAGCAAGAGAAGAAGGCGATCCATAACCGGCCTCATGCATTCTGGCTGAAGAACCGCAATGATCTGCTCGATTGGTGGAACAAAGAATTCAAGAGCTGAACGCGTCTAGATGACCACGCTAGTAGTTGCACGAGAGTCAAGCGGCATGCCTGCCGTCGCAAGACGCACCCGCTGGGCTGCCCCTTATGCCTTGTCGGGACCGGCCTTCGTCTTTGTCTCGCTACTGTTGATGCTTCCGCTCCTCATGATGCTGCGGTTGAGCTTCTACCAGTACGACGCGGCACAGATGTACATCCAGGCGTTCACGCTGGATAATTACGTCAGGTTCTTCAAGGACGAATTCTACCGTCAGGTGTTGTGGACGACCCTCTGGGTCTCGGCAGTCACGACGTTGCTGTGCCTCATCGGTGGATTGGCTGTTGCGTATTTCATGGCGAGGACGACTTCAGCCATACTGAAGCGCTACCTGATCATCGCAATCGTCTTGCCGCTGTTCATGGGGAACGTGGCGAGGACCGCCGGATGGATCATCATCCTCGATAACAAGGGCTTATTGAATTTCCTGCTGCAACAACTCGACCCGGGAGGCGAAACGCTGCAACTACTCTACACGTCCGGCGCGGTAATCACGGGTCTGACGTCGGTACTATTGCCATTCATGATCGTGACGCTCAACAGCGTCATGCACAATATCGACGTATCGCTGGAAGAAGCGTCACTCAACCTGGGGGCTTCCGCGCTGACAACGTTTCGCCGGATCGTCCTTCCTCTTCTGATGCCGGGTATCTTCGCAGGCTGCGTGCTGTGCTTCATCCTGTCGATGAATGCCTATGCGACGCCGATCCTCATCGGTGGGCCAAAGTTCTACATGATGGCGCCGACCATCTACAAGCAGATATCGGCGGCCATGAACTGGCCGTTCGCCTCGGCGCTGGCGTTCATGCTGATCTCCCTGACGATGGTGCTCACGGTCGTGTCCGCCGTAATGTTCAATCGGACGGCACGGATAGGTGCCGTCCGATGACGAGTATCGGCAAGGCGAGCCCGCTCAGGTGGACCTATCTGATCTTCGTATGGGCCACCATCCTGTTCGTGCTCGTCCCGCTGGCGACAACGATATGGGTCGCGTTCTTCAGCAACAAAATCCTTTCATTTCCTCCCGAGGGATACACGGGAAGCTGGTTCGTTCAGGCCTGGAGCCTCGAAGCCTTCAGGAGCGGCTTCTTCCTGAGCTTTCAGGTGGCGATCAGTGCGTCGGTGCTCGCGCTATGCCTGGGCGTTCCCGCAGCGCTCGCAATCGGCAGATACAAGTTCCGGGGACGGGAGCTCATCAACACTGTGCTGATGTCGCCGCTGATGATCCCGGCCATCGTCGCCGGCAGTGCGATCTATCTGTTCTACATTGAGCTCCAGATCTGGAGCGACGTTCAATTCGCCTCTACGGTTTACGGCCTGACTTTGGCCCATGCTCTGATCGCGATACCTTGGGTGTTGCGGCTGCTCGTCGCATCCTTGGCCGGGCTCGATCCTGCGATCGAGGAAGCATCACTTAGTCTCGGCGCCACGCGGCTTACGACTTTCTTCCGTATAACCCTTCCGCTGATACGCCCGGGTATCACGGCTGGCGTTCTGTTCGGATTCATCGCTTCGTTCGGCGATCTTGAGAAGTCGCTCCTGCTGGTCGGTCCTGGTCGTATCACGCTGCCGATCGCTATGCTCAACTATCTGGAATACCGAACCGATCCGACGATCATGGCGGTTGCGACGATCCAGGTTCTCATCATCGCGATTGCGCTCATTGTTTCCGACCGATACGTGCGTCTCGGCCGAACATTCTGAAGAACAAAAGGGCTAACAGTGTCCAACGTCACTCTCCAGAACGTGGTGAAGCAATACGACTCCTTCGTCGCTGTGAGGGAAATGTCGCTCGATATCGCGAACGGAGAATTCCTGGCGCTGCTCGGGCCCAGCGGATGTGGAAAGACCACGACGCTTCGGATGATCGCGGGCTTTATCGAGGCTAGTGCGGGCCGGATCTTGTTCGGCGATCAGGATGTGACCGATCTTCCGCCCAACAAGCGCAATACGGGAATGGTGTTTCAGGGCTTTGCCCTGTTTCCCCATATGAACGTCCATCAGAACATCGCCTACGGACTGGAGATGCGCCGCGTTCCCAAAGGCGATATCCGACAGCGCGTGGCCAAGGTTCTGGACCTGGTGCAGCTCGGCCGTTTCTCAGAACGCATGCCACGACAATTGTCGGGAGGGCAGCAACAGCGGGTCGCGTTGGCTCGCGCACTGGTCATCAATCCGCATGTGTTGTTGCTGGACGAGCCGCTGTCGGCTCTCGACGCGAAGCTGCGACACGACGTTCGGCTGCAGATAAGACAATTGCAGCAATCGCTGGGGCTGACGACCGTGTTCGTCACCCACGACCAGGAGGAAGCGCTTAGCCTCGCCGATCGGCTCGTGGTGATGAATGGGGGTGCCATCGAGCAGATCGGGAGCCCCGCCGATCTCTACGAGCGGCCGGCTACGCCTTTCGTCGCCGACTTCATCGGTAAGACAAACTTCTTCAAGGGAACACTGGCGGGCGACAGGTTCACGACCGATGCGGGAATTTCCCTCAAGGTTGCGCCGAAAATCGCGCGGGCGACGCTGCTTGGGGTGAGGCCCGAGAAAATCAAGATTGTCGTCGGCCCAGCATCGGCGGCAACGGTGCACGACGATGCGAACGAGATCGACGGGGTGGTCGAGCTAATCAGTTATCTCGGACCTTTCACCGAGTATCAGGTTAAGGTCCCCGGCGAGCAACGGCTTCTGGTTCAGCAGGCCAATCGGGACGTGCCGGAAGCGGTCCAGCCAGGGCAGGCGGTCAGGCTCACGATTGCTCCGGAGTGGTGCTTTCTCTTCAATGCCGACCCGGGCACGAAGGCCCTGGAGGGTGAGCCGTAACGGACCATCACCACTTGGTACCGGCGGCGTCGCCATCGCTGCCCGGCGTTCGAACATCGATTTGCGTCAGGAGAACAAGAATATGTCGTCGCAACTGCACGAGCGCTCGATCGTCATTGACGGTCTGATCATCTCCAATTTTGGCCGGGATATATTCGAGGATATGCGAAAGGGAGGGCTTACGGCCGCCAATTGCACGTGCTGCATTTGGGAGGGGTTCACCGAGACGATGCGGAACGTGATGCAGTGGAAACACTGGTTCCGCGAACATGGCGATCTGATCAAGCAGGTCTATACAACCCAGGACATCATGGCTGCGAAAAAGGAAGGCAGAACCGGGATCATACTGGGGTGGCAGAATATCACCGGTATAGAGGATCAGATCGGCTATCTCAGCCTCTTCAAGGAGCTCGGCGTTGGCATCATTCAGATGGCCTACAACACCCAGAACCTCGTGGGCACCGGCTGTTATGAAAGCAAGGACGGTGGGCTGTCCGACTTTGGACACGAGGTGGTTGCCGAGATGAACCGGCTTGGCATCCTGTGCGACCTCTCGCATGTCGGTCCTCAGACGAGCACAGACGTGATCCTTGCTTCCAAGAAGCCCGTGACCTACTCGCACTGTCTGCCCGCCGGGCTTAAGTCCCATCCGCGCAACAAGAGCGATGAGCAACTGAAGTTCATCGCCGATCGCGGCGGGTTCGTCGGCGTTACGATGTTTCCTCCCTTCCTTAAACAACGCGGGGCTGAAGCATCAGTAGACGATTACGTCGAGGCGATCGAATACGTCATCGACATCTGCGGCGAGCGAAACGTCGGCATTGGGACCGACTTCACTCAAGGCTACGGGCAGCCCTTCTTCGATTGGATCACGCACGACAAAGGATACGGACGCAAGCTCACGGACTTCGGGAGCGTGATCAATCCGCAGGGCATGCGTACCATCGGTGATTGGCCAAATCTCACGGCCGCGATGGAGAAACGCGGCTGGAATTCAAGCAAAATCGAGGGCGTGATCGGAGAAAACTGGCTGTCGGTCTTGCGCGAAGTCTGGGGCGCCTAGATCGCCTGCATACGAATTCGCATAGTAATTGCTTGCCACCACTTGTGCACGCCGGTTTGTTGAGGGCGCCTTCCATGAGGAACTGGTTCATGCAGTTGAGGGCATCGCTTAGGTTCAAAGGAGACGTCAGCGATTTCCACATCTGTCCCGACGGTGCGCAGGTGTCGCTGCCCACGGGAATGAAACAAAGCGATGGGGTTCTTGACTGCCTTGATCGTACCGATCTCGACGCTGAAATTAACGAACATGGTCCGGTTCAAAGCGAAAAGGACGGCCGAGTTGGAAGAGGGCGATAGCTTCTCATTCTTGCCTGACACATTCTTGGCTTTAGAGCGTTTTCGAGCCAAGCATGCCCTCGGACTTGATCCGAGGGTGGACATCGATTCGCGTAGCAATCAAGTTTACGCAGATTGCTTAGACTTATCTGCGCAGAAACGCGTCAATACAAGAATCTAGAACTTCGGTTCTGATTCAATCAGAACCGAAAATGCTCTAGCCGCCGCATTTGGGCATAAGGCCGTTCACATCCTGCACCAGGCTGGGCATCACTTCCGCGGCGGAACGCTTGCCCGTCACCAGGCTTTCGGTGTGGTTCTTGATCACTTCGATGATCTTCAGCGAATTTCCACCCGGAAAGGACGCCCAATCCGTCAGCACCGGCAGTTGCTGAATGCTGGTCATGTGGTTGGGGTTCTTGGCATAGAATGACCCGAGGAGCTCGGGTGACTTCACCGCAATCTCATTGCCGGGCATGTAACCGGTATAGTTCACCATGAGCGTCTGACCGATCGGGCCGGTGACAAACTTCACATACTCCCATGCCGCCTTCTGCCGCTCGGCATCCTTCGCGAAGACCATAGCGACATTTCCGCCGGCAGGCAGCTTGCCGTCGGGTGCCGACAACGGAAACGCGACGGTCTTGAAATCAAAGCGGTTGCCGATCTGGCGATCCGCTGCGGCGACATAGGACGTGGAATCGACGAGGATGGCGACGCTGCCGGCGACGAATGACTGACGCACTTGGCTGATACCGAAGTTGGGCATTCCTGACCTGCCAAAAGACTCCAAGGTCTTGAGTGCCCACATGCCGGCATCGTCATCGAAGGCGATTGTGCAGCCGTCGGCCTTCAGCATGCGTCCAGCGCGGCTGGTGACGAGCGACTGCAGCAGCCAGTTTCCGGTCTGGTCCCATTGGTAGTAGAATCCCGTCACACCGGCTCCGGCACTTGCCTGAATTTTCTGACCTGCAGCGACGAGCTCGGGCCAGGACTTGGGCAGCGTAGTCGGATCGAGGCCGGCCTTCTTCACGAGGTCGGCGTTCAGGTAGAGCACCGGTGTCGAGACCGCAAAAGGCAGACCGTAGAGCTTGCCTTTCCATTGGCCAAGCGCTGCGAGCGTTGAGTAGTAGCCGAGTTTGTCGGGACCACCATCCGCCGCCACAAAGGCATCGAGGGGCGCGCCGAGGCCGCGGTCCACGAACAAGCCGATCTGGTTGATGCCGTTGAAGGCGATATCCGGAAGACGTCCGGTGATCTGGTCGCGCAGGATCTGCTGTGCCCCCTCCTCGTAGCCGGCCGCCGGGTTGCGGAATTTTACCTTGATCTCGGGATGTGTCTCGGTGAAGCGCTTGGCCAGCTCCTGGTGAAGAGCGTTGAAAGTCCCCGGCGTGGTGTAAAGCACGTCGAGCGTTACCTCGGCATGGGCGGGCGTGAGCGCGAAGCCGGCCAGCAATGTGGCACCCACGACCCTCAACACGCGGCGCGGCAGCAGTCTGTCGAACATGATGGTGTCCTTTAGTTACTTCATGGCGGTGGTCGCCAGCCCGTCGATGAAGCGGCGCTGGGCGAAGAGGAAAGCGAGCAGCAGCGGGGCGACGATGATCGTGGCGCCGGCCATCAGTGCGCCGAGGAATTGGCCGGCCTCGTCATCGCGGAACAGGAGAATGCCTAGCGCCGGTGTCGAGATTTCTTCGCTCCGCACGGCGATGAGTGGCCAGAACAAGTCATTCCAGTGGGCCACTACCGAGAAGATGCCGAAGGCGGCGAGCGCGGGGGCACTCATGGGCATCATAATGCGCCAGATGATCTCGAACTCACCGAGCCCATCGAGCCGGGCGGCGTGGATGATCTCGTCGGGGATGGATCGGAAGAACTGGCGCAGCAGGAAGATACCGAAGGCAGAGATGATCCAGGGAAGAATGAGAGCCGCGTAGGTGTCGAGCAGCCCGAAGACGTAGAGGAGGACAAAATGGGGAATAGCCAGTGCCTGCGGCGGCACGAGAAGCCCAACCAGCACTGCAGAAAACAAAGTGTCACGTCCGCGGAAGCGCAGCTTGGCAAGGGCGTAGGCGCATGGCACGCAGATCACGAGCTGCAGCGCGAAGATGACCGCGCAGACGAAGACGCCATTGAGCAGGAAGCGGAGCATCGGCGCTGCGGTCAGCGCAACGCGATAGTTCTCGACGCCGTGGAAGGTTTGGGGCCAAAGATGGAAGTCGGGTTGAAAGATTTCGTCCGGTGGCTTCAGGGATAAGCTGACCATCCATACGAAAGGCAGCAACGCGAATGCTGCGGAAGCGACGAGCAAGACGTGGCGCGCGATGCGACCTGTGAGCCGGCGTCGGGGGCGGTGTGCACTCATGAATAGTGCACCCGGCGTTCGATGAACCGCGCCTGGGCAATCGTGAGGGCGATCACGATAGCAAGGTAGACCACCGTCAGGGCCGCGCCGTATCCGGTGCGCAGATAGTCGAAGCTTTCGGAATAGAGCCGATTCAGTAGAACCTCGGAGGCGTAATTCGGACCGCCCTGGGTGAGCACGCGCACGCTATCGAACACCTCAAAGGCGCGGCTTGCGGTGAGGACGATGACGAACATAGTGACCGGCCCCAACATGGGGAGAGTCACGATGCGCAGCCGGTCAAAGAGGCCGTCCGCGCCATCGACTGCAGCGGCATCGTAGAGCTGCTGGGGCACCGCCTTCAGGCCGGAGACAAAGAGCACCATGGCGAAGCCAAAACCCTGCCAAATGCCAATAAGGGCGACGGCGAGGAGCGCGGTGTGCTCGTCCCGCAGCCAATTGATGCCGGTCATGCCGAATACGGCGAGCGTCCGGTTGACCAGGCCGATGCTGGGATGAAGCATGGTGCCCCACACCACGGCCATGGCCGACATGGTGGACATGACTGGCAGAAAGTGCACCGCGCGATAGAAGCCGCGCAGGCCAGGGCTCGCTTCGATGAGCAGAGCTGTGGCAAGGCCAAGCCCCACCGTCCCCGGCACCACGATAGCCACATAGATGCAGGTGTTGATCAGGGCCTTCCAAAAGGGCGGGTCCGCCCACAACGCAGCAAAATTCTCGGTACCGACGAAACGGAAGGTGCTGGCGCCCAATTGCCAGTCGGTGAAAGAGAACAGGATCACCGCCGCGGCCGGGCCAAAGAGCAGGCAGATGAGCAGGATCAAGGCCGGCGAGACGGCGAGCCAGCCGACGGTGGCCTCTGCAGCCTGATGCTGCCGACGACGGGCAGCCGGGCGAGCACGGCGGTGGGCCAAGGCCATCACGCTCATGCTGCCACCTGCTCGATATCGCCGCAGCGTCTGCCAGCCTCATCGAACTGCATCAGTCGCGCGGCATCGACCTTGAGCCCAACCGCGCAGCCGAGCGAAAGGCGTGGTTCGTCGGGTGCGGTGCGGATCACGACGGTTTCCGAGCCGTCGCGGAGCGCCACATGCACGAAGATATCCGAGCCAAGATTTTCAAGATCCGTCACGGTGCCACCGGGCAGGCCAGCGGTTGGCGTGGTCAGGACGGCTGCTTCAGGACGAAATGCGAGGTGCTTGGTCTGCGGTGCAAGGGCTGCCGACAGAATCGGTCGATCGTCCGCCCAATGGCCGCGAGCGACCACGTTGATCTTGGGGCTGCCGATCATCTCGGCCACCCTCAGATCCTGCGGGTCGCGATAGAGCTCGTCTGGAGGGCCCACCTGGAGCAGCTCGCCGCCGATCACCACGGCCACGCGGTCCGCCATCGTCATGGCCTCCGACTGGTCGTGCGTAACATAAACGAAGGTGACGCCGAGGCGGCGGTGCAGCGCGGTGATTTCCGCGCGCATCTGCACTCTGAGCTTGGCGTCGAGATTGGATAGCGGCTCGTCCATCAGAAAGACGGTGGGATGCCGCACCATTGCGCGCCCGAGGGCGACGCGCTGGCGTTGGCCGCCGGAAAGCTGGCCGGGCTTGCGGTGGAGCAAATGGGCCACGTCGAGCATGGCGGCGGCCTGCTCCACCTCCACGCGAATGGTTTTTTCGATGCCGGTGCGACCCGGCAGCAGCCGTCCGATCAGCGGCAGGCGCTGTGCGAAGGAGAGTCTCCGCGTGCGCAATGGCAGCGCGATATTGTCGAATACGGTGAGATGGGGATAGAGGGCGTAGGACTGAAACACCATGGCGACGTCGCGGTCCTTTGGACGGGCACCATCCACGGTCCGGCCGCCCACGCTCACCTCGCCAGCGTCTTGATCTTCGAGCCCGGCGATGATCCGCAGCAAGGTGGACTTGCCGCAGCCGGACGGTCCCACCAGGGTCAGGAATTCTCCGTCCTGAATCTTCAGGGAGACGCCCTTCAGGACCGGCACCTCGCCATAGCGCTTCTCGATGGCGCGCAGCTCGATCTCAGCCACAGCCGCCTCGCTGCAGCGCGTTGCCGTCTGTGCCGGAGCCGGGCAGACCGAGATGAGCAAGAATGGTCGGCGCGATGTCGATAACCGAGGCTGCTTTGGAGCGCACCGCTCCGGCCAAGAAGCCCGGACCTGAGATCATCAGGAAAGGGGACTGCTCTGCAGCCCCAAGCCCACCGTGCTGACCTGCGCCGATGACATCTTCCTTGCCTTCGGAACGCTTGGCGGCAAAGCTTGTCCCGACGATGCCGAAAGCGTTGGGAGCCTCGGTCTCGCGCATGGAGACGGCACAGGCGAGTCCGTTGTCGGTGGACTGCCCAATACGGTGCAACTCGGCCCCGGTCAGTACGGTGCCGGCCCAATCTTGGCCGGCCAGGAAGCTTGCGATCGCCGCCTCGCGCCCGGCGGCGTCCGGGTGAAGATAGATCAGTGCCGAAGTGCCGTTGGAGGCGACCACCACCTCGTCGGAATCGAGACTTCCCTTGAGGCCCGCGGCGACCAGCTCGGCCTCGATGTGGATGACGCCGCTCACGGTTTGATGACCGTGATCGGATCCAAGGAGAAAGAGCACATCCTCACGGTCGGGCAATTGCGCCACAGCGTCCATGACGCGCTTCGCGTTCCGATCGGCTTCCGTCAGGACCGCCAGATGTTCGGGCGAGCCCAGCGGCAGTGCGTGCTGGGACGAGTCGGGTTCGCCCAGCCACATCAGAGTGAGGGCTGGAGGACCCGCGGCCAGCACAGTTTCCGCAATGAAACGCTCGGTCATGGCTCGATCGCCAGCCACGTCCAGGCTCACGCGAAGCTGCTCAGCTTCGGGCAGGGGAATGCGGCCTCGCCCGAACGAGCCGGCGCGATGATAGATGCGTCCGTGGCCGTCGGGATCGTGAGCATAGGCCGCACCAGGCGACACGTTGCTGAAGATCACCGCACCACCGTGCTCACGCAGCCGCTCGGCAAGAGTCGGAATGCCAAGGGACCGTCCGGTGACACGTCTTTTGTGCTGGAGAAAATCCGGCCGCCCCGCATCGTGACGCACAAGGCGGCCGTCTTCAACGAGGACCATGGTGTTGCCCTGGAGCCCGTGGTGCGCCGGCAGGCAGCCGGTGGCGAGGCTGGCGGAGACCACGCGCGTGCATGAAGGAAAGACCGTGCTGTAGTCTGAGAATTGCTCGGCGTGCGCGGCGAAGGCGGCTACGTGCGGCGTAGTCTCGGGACTGATGAGGTCCCGGCGCAAGCCGTCGAGGATGACGAGGATGGCGCGGCGCACGTTCATGCATCCACGTCGTTGAGCGGCACGAAAGAGGCGCGACATTCGCGCAGTAGCCGTGCTGGGTCGCTGGTGCGACCGGCTTTCAACCGATGTTTGGCCATCTTTGGCCGCTCGGGCCACGCGCGGAGTTTTCCGTTTACGTCCTGAGCAAGCCGGATCGGCGTCGGTTCACCACTTTGCATGTCGTTCCATCGTTTGCGCCTGAGAGGAGGCGACTCCTAATGGAGGTCGACGACACTTTTGTGACTTATGAGGTACATTTGTTCCGAGCGCCGAATTGCGATGTGGAGCGTGTCGCAGGGAGACGGATGTGCCGGACCAGGCAACTCGACGTGGCGCCCGGACCAATTGTTTAAGACTACGTTCGCCCTAGGTGCGCTTGCGCGTGATCGAAGGCTCTTCGAAGTCTGTCCGGCGGATCTCGTTGAAGAGTGCTTCAGCGGCTGCCGATAATGTGCGACCGCGCCGACGGATCAGATAGATCGGACGAGAGATCCGTGGCGCTTGCAGAACTCTGACGCCAAGTGTCGGACGCTCGAACTGGTGGAGGCTAAGCGACGGAACTATTGTGATGCCCAGACCCGCTCCACCATGCCGGCAAGCGTCGCCATGTAATTCGCTTCGAGATGGGCTTTTAGTTTCACGCGATCAAAGGCGGCATCGAGAGCGCGGCGAACACTACTGTTGCGTGTCAGGTGAATAAACGGATACGACGCGATGTCAGCGGCAGCGATCTTCTTTTTCGCCAGCAATTCATGGTCTTTGCGGCACACGAGGTAGAAGTGATCGGTTGCCACGACCTGCCCGTCCAAGTCCTCTGCACCGTCAAGTGTCGACAGGGCAAAGTCAACGTCGCCGTTGCGCACCAATGATACGCACGTCTCCGCTATTGCATCGGTCAGCGACAACTGAACGTTTGGATGCCGGGTTGCAAACCGTGATAGTATTTTCGGCATCCAACCGGCAGAGACCGATGGCAGTGCCGCGATCGACACCCGGCCCCGGCGGCGCGCCGCCCGGTCGCGGAAAATCTGAATAACGTCGGACAAATCCGCGTGCAACTGATGAGCGAAAGGCTCGAAGACCTCACCATCGGGAGTCATTTCGACCCTGCGTGTGGTCCGGTCGAACAGTTTGGCTCCTAACGCGTGTTCGAGCGACGAAATGCGGGTGCTGAACGCCGACTGCGACAGCCCGCATCGCGCGGCCGCCCGGGTGAAGTTTTTTTCCTGAGCGAGGGTGAGGAAGATATGGAGATCCTGGCTCGTTATATTCATAGAATCGATCAATCATTATGATCTTTCGATTTATCAGATTTGTGGCCCGCAAGTAAGCTTCCTTCACAAATCGTAGGGAGCAGGGGTCACCATGGTCGGACTGTCTCGCAGGTCGTGGTTGGGCGGTGTGGGTGCGCTGTCCCTGGCCGCGTCGTGGCCCAGGAGATCGTGGGCGAACGATAAATTTCCGTCACGGCCTGTCACGCTGATCGTTCCGTTTCCGGCCGGCGGAACGGCCGATACCACATTCCGTGTACTGGCGACTGCCGCGGCAGGGCACCTCGGCCAGCCGATCGTCGTGGAAAACCGTCCAGGGGCCAGTGCCACGCTCGGTGCGGTTGCGATGCTGTCGGCGTCGCCCGATGGCTACCGTATCGCGGTCACTCATTCGGCGGTTCTGCGCGTCCAGCTCATGCAGAAGACGCCCTATGACGCGTTGCAGGATTTCACGCCGATCATCCAGATCGGCGCTTTCAACGTCGGCATGGTCGTTCGCCAGGATTCACCGTTCAAGACCTGGGGCGACTTTATCGCCGAGGCCCGCAAGCGGCCCGAGGAAGTCAACTATGGGACGAACGGTCCGGCGACCGCGCAGAACCTCGCGATGGTCCAGGTCGCCGACATCGAGAAGATCAAGCTGATCCATGTGCCGTTCAAAGGAGACTCCGAGGGCATCGCCGCCTTGCTCGGCGCCCACATCGACGCCCACGCGGGCGGCACGATCCTCGGCGATCTGGTCGACAACGGGCAGGCGCGCTGGCTCGCGGTCTTCTCTGACGAGCGGTTGAAGCGTTGGCCTGACGCGCCGACCCTCTACGATCTCGGCTACGATGTCACCGCAGCGAGTCCGAACGGCTTGATTGGTCCAAAGGGAATGCCACAGGAGGTGGTCCAGCGGCTGCACGACGCGTTCAAACTGGCGCTTTTTGATCCGCAACATGTCGCGATCCAGGAAAAGTACGGGCAGTCGATCCAATATCGAGATGGCGCCGATTTTGGCGAGGTGATCAGGAAGAACTTCGAGATCGAACGCGAGAAGATCCGCCGCGCCGGCCTTCTGCGGTCTTGAGCGACTTCAAATCCAACGGGTGAAGAATGCAGGTTGGCGTCGAAATTGGCGGGACATTTACGGACCTCGTCTGGGTGGACGAGAAAGGCGTAGTCTCCGTCGGCAAGGTTCCATCGACACCGAGCCAGGTCCACAAGGCAGTTGAGAACGCGGTCGATCAGGCTGCCGTGCGGTTAAAGGAGGTAACGCGCTTCTCGCACGGCTCGACGATCGCCACCAACGCGCTGATCACGCGGCGCGGCGCGCGCACCGGGCTTCTTACCACCAAAGGCTTTCGCGACATCACCGAAATCGGCCTGCACGATCGCGTCGGCAACATCTATACGGCTTTCTATCACAAACCCCGCGCACCGGTAGAGCGGCGCTTCATCCGCGAGATCCCTGAACGCATCGACGGGCGCGGCAATGTGGTCGAGGCCCTCGATGAAGAGGTGGCACAACAGGAAATCCAGTTCCTCCTCGACAGCGGCGTGACGTCGATTGCGATCTGCCTGTTGCACGCCTACCGCAATGGCGTTCACGAGGATCGTTTGCGCGAACTCATTCTCTCGATGAGCCCCACAACGCGCGTCGGCTGTTCGAGCCGCGTATCGCCTGAATTCCGTGAATACGAGCGCACCGTGACGACGGTGGTCAATTCCTTCGTCTCCCCGGTGGTCGTTGACTACGTCGATCGGCTGGATCGCGGTTTGACCGATCGCGGCTGCAGCAGCGGCTTGCAGATCATGCAGTCGAATGGCGGCATCATGCCGGCGGAAGCGGCGGGCGACAACGCCGTGCGCATGCTGCTGTCGGGGCCGGCCGCAGGAGTTCAGGCCGCCGCATGGTTCGCACGCCGCAACGGCATCAAAGACATCATCACGATCGATATGGGGGGTACCAGCACGGATGTGGCGGTCGCGCCGATGTTGGAGCCGCGGGTCGTACAAGAGCTTATGGTCGACGACCTGCCGATCCGCACGACCGCGCTTGACATGGTCACGGTCGGCGCCGGCGGCGGTAGCATCGCGGCGCTTGATTCCGGCGGCTTCCTCAATGTCGGGCCGGCCAGTGCAGGAGCCGAACCAGGACCGGCATGCTACGGCCGCGGCGCCAAGCTGCCGACCGTGACAGACGCGCAGTTGATCGCCGGACTGCTCCGGCCATCGCACTTCTTTGCAGGCAAGATGAAGCTCGATGTCGGGGCCGCGAAAAATGCATTCGCGTCGCTGAAGGTGCCGGGCGACCTCAGGCATAAGGCAGATGCCGTGTTGCAGATGGTCAACAGCAACATGGCGGCGGCGGTTCGTCTTGTCTCGACCGCGCGGGGGATCGATCCGCGTGACTTCACGCTCGTGGCTTATGGCGGTGGCGGCCCGCTGCACGCCGCGACAGTGGCGGACGAGGTCGGCATGAACCGCGTTCTTGTTCCGTGGTCGCCGGGCATCACCAGCGCTTTCGGCCTGCTGATCGCCGACCTCAAAGTCGACTTCATCAAGGCGAGATTGCAGCCCTTGACCGCCGAAACGCTCGCCGAGATCGGCGTAGCCGATCTGGCCGCGACATGTGACGGCTATGCCGCGGGCCTCGGCTTGGCCGCCGGCAGCTACGACGTCCAAATGGGACTCGATCTGCGCTACGTGGGCCAGGGATTCGAGTTGACGGTCTGGACGGACGTGGCACGGGCAAGCCCGTCGGATTTGCGTGCCATTTTCGAGAGCCTGCACCGCGCGCGCTACGGCTACACGCGATCGAACCTGCCGGTTCAGATCGTCAATGCGCGGGCGCGGCTTACCCGCAAGAACAAGCTCAACGTTGTTACTCCCAAGGGAGATCCTGGTCGGAACGGTACGCGCGAGACGTGCGACATCGTCCTACAGGGCAAATCCATTACCGCGACCTTCATGGATCGTTCTGACCTTGATTTCGGCGAGACAATCACGGGCCCGGTTATTGTCGAAGAGCCAACGACCACGACACTGGTGCCACCGGGCTGGATGGCGCGCTGCTGCGAGAGCGGCGATCTGCTGCTGGAGAAAAAGTGATGTTCGGCGAACAGACCAAGCTCGCGATTCTCGCCAACGCGATCCGTGCAATCGCGAACGAGATGGGCGCGATTCTTGTCCGCTCTGCGTTCTCGACCATCGTTCGCGAAGCCCGCGACTGCTCGACCGCGATCCTTGACGCGCGCGGCAACGTGGTGTCGCAGGCCGAAATGATCCCCATCCACAATGGCGGGTTGAGCGAAGCGTTCAGGGCGTCGGTCGCGCAACTCGACATCTCCGGGATCGGGCCCAACTCCGCGATCCTGCTCAACGATCCCTATGCCGGCGGCCAGCATCTCAACGACTTCATCATCTTCCAGCCGGTGTTCGCCGATGAGGTCCTGATCGGATGGGTCGGCAATACGGCGCATCATCTCGACGTCGGAGGCGGCGGCGCCGGAATCAACATTGATGCGACCGAATTGCTGCAGGAAGGCATTGTCATTCCGCCGCTGCTGATCGATGTCGAAAGGGACCTGATGGGCGGCGCGATCGACCGCCTGATCTTCGCCAACGTTCGGACGCCAGAAGTCGGCCGCGGCGACTTCTACGCTCAGATTGCCGCCAATCGGACCGGCATAGAGCGTCTCCAGCAACTCGCCAAACGTCACGGATACGATCTGGTGGTCCGCGCGATGGCAGAGACGCTCGATTATACGGAGCGCCGCATGCGGGCGGCCATCGCGACGATTCCGAACGGAACGTGGACCGGCGAGGCCTGGATCGACGCGGACGTACGTGGCGATACTCCGCTAAAGGTCGTTGCGACCGTTACGGTCGGTGACGGTGCCATGGTGCTGGACTTCGCCGGTACGGCGCCGGAGGTGCACAGCATGTTCAACAGCTCGAAATCCTCGTCGATCGCTGCGGCGATCTCGGCTGTTCGCTGCCTGCTTGCTGACAAGGACATTCCGGCCAACGATGCCTGCAATCGTCTGATTGATATCGGACTGCCCGAGGGCACGATCGTCAATCCGACGCCCGGCCGACCGGTGCGTGCCCGCATCGCCGTGTCCTATCGCGTGCTTGATGCGATACATGAGGCGCTCGGAAAGGCGATTCCGGATCGCGTTCCCGCGCAGGGCTTCAATTCCACCACCGGCCTTTACCTCGTGCAGGAGCGGCCGAACGGCGGCACCCGCATCTACGCGGACGTGCTTGGCGGCGGCTATGGCGGTGCGCCGGACTACGACGGCGCGCACGCCCTCGCCGGCGTCTTGTCGTCGAGTCGCAATACGCCGATCGAGTCGATTGAGCAGATCCACCCTCATATCCGCATGCTGCGTTATGGCCTTGTTCCGAATTCCGGTGGCGCGGGGGAATGGCGCGGTGGTCTAGGCTTTACGCGCGCCATCCAGGTGCTGGAGGATAACGTCGTCCTCAGCTACTACTCGGAGCACTTCCTCTATCCGGCACGCGGCAGGATGGGCGGTGCCGATGGAGCCCTCGCATCGTTGAAGGTGATCCGTGGCAAAGACGTCATCGACTTGCCAACCACCGCGGTCATGACCCTGCAGAAAGGGGATATCGTTCAGCTCACCGTCGGCGGCGGCGCCGGCTGGGGCGATCCTGCGAAGCGCCCGGTCGAACTCGTTGAGCGTGACCTCGAGCAGGGGCTGATCACCACGGAGTTTGCGATAAGACATTACCCTCAGGCTTTCAAGCCCGCGCACGTTGCCTGACGGGAGGGTCTCGCATGTTCTACCGTCCCGAACGCACTCTGACGACCGACGCTGCTGCTATCGACCTTATGTCGGAGCTCGGCTTCGCGCTTCTGGTTTCGACCGAAAACGGTGAGTTGCATTTCTCCCACATCCCGGTGCTGGTTGATGTGAAACACGGTGCGGTAACCCACATCCGCGGTCATGTCGCGCGCGCCAACGAGCATTGGAAATCTCTGGAGCGCCAGCCGAAGGCGGTGTTCGTCTTCAACGGCCCGAATGCGTACGTGTCGGCTCAGTGGTACACGAAGGAATGTCCGGCGGCGCCGAGCTGGTCGTATGCGGTGGTCCATGCCCATGGTGACGTCCGCCTGCTCGACCGCGCTGGGCTCGATCAGGTTGTCGATGACCTGGTGCGTGTCAATGAAAGCCGCTTTCCCACCCAGTGGTCGATCGCGGACTACAGCCCGCAGCGCCGCGCCGCCTTGATGCCGCACATCGTTGGGTTCTCGATGGCAGTGACGCGGCTCGAACCCAAATTCAACATCAAGCGGCACTACAGTGACGCCGACAAGCGCGGCGCCATCGCGGGGCTCATCGAGACCGGCAAGGATGATGCCCGACAGATCGCGGGACTGATGGCTGAGACGCTCTCGGTGCAGGGTGATCGCCCGGCTAACGACATTCTTGACAATTATTCAAAGGGCTAGTGCCGAGCTCGCCCTGAACGACCACGGGTCCGTCGCCAACGACTAAGCCTCGACGAGCAGACGGAAGAACCGTCGATCAATCCGTACGGAAGACAGGTTGTCGCGCTGAGGACAACGAATAGCGAATAATGAGTCCCGCAGCATGTCCAACTCGGGACGCCCCAAGATTGTGAAATCCTATTCCAGAATTCGCTCGAACTATGAAGTCTATTTTCAGCTCGAAGCTCCTATAAGTCCTCGATACGCAACCGAATTGCGCAACGGCGTTGCTAGTCTTTCCACAAGGCAGAAATGTCGCGTGGAGCGAGCAACAGGAAATGCGAACGATTGGCTTGATCGGCGGAATGAGTTGGGAGAGTACCGCCGTCTATTATCGACGGCTCAATGAACAGGTCCGAACCCGGTTGGGCGGGCTTCACTCCGCCGAAATCCTGATGAGGTCGGTCGATTTCGATGCCATCGTCAATCTGCAGAAGCAGGGACGCTGGGACGAAGCGTGCAGGATTCTTGCAAATATCGCCCGCGAGCTGGAGGAGGGCGGCGCCGGCTGCCTCCTGATCTGCACCAACACCATGCACAAGCTCGCGGACGAGGTGCAGCGGGCGGTATCGATCCCGCTGTTGCATATCGCCGACGTTACCGCCAGCGCGATCAAGGCCGGCGGATGCAAGCGCCCGTTGCTGCTCGCGACACGCTACACCATGGAACAGGACTTTTATGTGCAGCGGCTGCGCGAGCAGTTTGCGCTCGATCCGATCATTCCCGACGAAACAGATCGCATCGCCGTCCATGACATCATCTTCGATGAGCTATGCCAAGGCGTCGTCAGCGAGCGGTCGCGCCGCCGCTACCTCGATGTTATCGCGCGCGGAAAGTTAAACGGTGCCGACAGCGTGATCCTCGGTTGTACCGAAATCTGTCTGTTGGTCGGACCGCAACACATTGATCTTCCAGTGTTCGACTCGACGATGCTGCACGCCGACGCTGCCGTGGATTTCTCCATGACGAAACAAGCGTCTCATCCGCGTGCAGCGCAGGGAATGAAATCCTGAAGTGGCACCGATCTTGCCTGAAAATCAGCGAGCCGCGAGTAGGTTTGGTAAGGAAGTGAGTGAAATGGCTCTGACTATCGATGCAGTGAAGCCCGTTCTCGATCACGCCGTCATTAATGTGATGGGGAAGCTCGACGAGGCGGCCGCGCAATATGACCGGCTCGGCTTCAAACTGACGGAACGTGGTCATCATTCGCTCGGCTCGAGCAATAACCTCGCGATCTTTGGCGAGAACTACCTGGAACTGCTCGGATATCTGCCGGGGAACGAGACCAGGCGCGCCGACCTGTGGGCACATCCGCCCGGGTTGACCGGGCTGGTGTTCAAATCGGTCGACCCCGACCTTGTCTTTGCCGCCTTGAAACAGCGCGGCATTCCAGCGGAAGAGCCGATGAGCTTTTCGCGCCCGGTGTCGCTTGCGGGTGGTGCGCAGGACGCGCGCTTCAGGGTGGTTCGCGTCAGCGGCGAAGAGGTGCAAAACGGCCGCACCTTCTTCTGCCACCACGATACTCCGGAACTGGTCTACCGACCGGAATGGCGTGCGCACCCGAACGGTGCCACCGACATCGTCGAATTCGTCATCGCGTCGAAAGCGCCGTCGCGCACCGCTGCACTGTATGAGCGAATGTTCGGCGTGCCTTTGCTCACTGAGGTGCCTGGCGGCGTATTGTTCCGCGCCGGGACCGCCACCATCCGTGTGCTGGAGCCATCGGCGGTTGCCGAACGCTATGCCGACGCGGCGCTGGTGAGCGAGAACGGCTCGGATCGCATGGTCGCACTGATGTTCAAGGTGCCTTCGCTCGAGGCTCCGCGGACGGTGTTCGAGAGGTCGGGGATCGGTTACCGGCCCTACGCCGACGGGATCATCGTCAGCCATGCGGATGCCGCCAACGTGGCACTCGGATTCACGGTGCCATGATGACCGATTTCACCGAGAGCTTTGCCCTGGACTATCCGGGCGCTTGCGCCAAATTCCGCGCGACTGCGGCGGAACTGGGCGGCGTGCTTTCCGAATATCGTCATCCGGCCCTGAGGACGCCTGACGGCCAGGATCTCGTGGTCGACGTCGCGCGGCTCGGCGATGCCGCCGCCCCGTCGCAGCTGATCGTGATCAGCGGCACGCACGGCCTTGAAGGTCTCAGCGGCTCGGCGGCGCAGGTTGCGTGGATGAAGAATGCCCCGGCGCGCGCGCTGCCGCTTGGTGTCTCCGTGTTGCTGGTGCATGCGATCAATCCCTATGGTTTCGCGTGGGGCACCCGCACGACCGAGAATAACGTCGATCTCAATCGGAATTTTGTCGATCACGAGGCGCCGCATCCGTCCAATCCCGGCTACGCAACGCTGTATCCGGATCTGGTCCCGGATGATTGGACGCCCGCGGCCCTTCAAGCCTATGCCGCAGCGCTCGATCGTTTTCGTGCTGCCCATGGCGATGACGCATTGTTCAATGTGTTGGCGAGCGGGCAGTATGACTTCCCCAATGGCAACAATTTCGGCGGCACCGCGCGCGAGTGGTCGAATGTTACGCTGGAGAAGATCGTCGCCGATCACCTCGGTCAGGCCGAGCGCGTCGGCTTCATCGATTGGCATACCGGTATCGGGGGCTGGGGCGAATCGTTCTTCCTCTGCTTCAACGACGAAAACGGACCGCTGCATGCCGAGGCCGTGCGCTGGTGGGGCAAGGACCGGATCATCGGCCAGCGACCGCACAACATGGCGCGGCCGAACTATCAAGGGCTGGTGTTCCACGGCCTGACGAAATTCCTTGGCCGCCGGCCGATGGTCGGCGCCGTCGTCGAGTTCGGCACCCGCGGCGTCCATGTCCGGCGCGCGCTGCAACTCGATCTCTGGCTCAAGTTCAAGGCCGAACGCGACAGCGAACGGGTGCGGCTTTTGAGAGCCGATCTTCACGACTGCTACGTGCCGGTATCGGCCAATTGGCGCGAGCAGACCACCGAACAAGCGATCTCGATAACTCAACAGGCGATCGACGGACTGGCGACCTGGTCGCTTGCCGCGGCGGCCTAACACGGAGCTGATGACAAGATGCGTGCCGTAATCCTTCGCGAACATGGTGACAACGACAAGCTTCAATTCGTGCCGGATTATCCAACGCCGAAGGCGGCGGAGGGTGATGTCGTCGTGCGGGTCAAGGCTTCCTCGATTAACTACCACGATGTGTTCACCCGCCGCGGCATGCCCGGCATCAAGGTGCCGCTGCCGGTCATCATCGGCCTCGACGTGGTCGGTGAGATCACGGAGCTCGGCGCGGGCGTTACCGGCTGGAAGGTCGGCGATCGCGTGCTGATTGATCCGGTCAACCGCGTCGAGGGCGGCCTGATGGGCGAGACACAGGACGGGGGCCTCGCGGAATATTGCCGCGCCAAGGCGCACCAATTGGTCAAGATTCCCGACAATGTCGGCTTCGAGCAGGCGGCGGCGCTGCCGGTGGCTTACGGCACGGCGATCCGCATGATGAACACGATCGGCAAGATCAAGCCGGGCGAAAAAGTACTGATCCTCGGCGCGAGCGGTGGTGTCGGCGTCTGCTGCGTGCAACTCGCTAAACTGGCGGGCGCCTATGTAATCGCTTGTGCTGGCAGCGAGGAGAAGGGGCGGCGGCTCAAGGAGCTCGGCGCCGACGAAATCATTCTCTACACGCAGACCGATTTCATGAAGGCAGTCTTCGAGCGCCACGGCAAGCCGCATCGCCGCCGTTTCGTCGAAGGCGGCGGCGTCGACGTCGTCGTCAATTTTACCGGGGGCGACACCTGGGTGAAGTCGCTTCGCTGCCTGAAGCTGGGGGGGCGTCTGCTGACCTGTGGCGCCACGGCCGGGTATGCGCCGACCGAGGACATCCGTTTCATATGGACCTTCGAGCTGCAGGTCCTCGGCTCCAACGGCTGGGAGCGCGAGGACATCGAAAAGCTGTTCGATCTGGTGCAGGCGGGCAAGCTGCAGGTCCTGATCGACAAGTCCTATCCGCTCGAACAGGCCAAGGAAGCCGTACGCGTGATCGAAGATCGGGCGGTGTTCGGCAAAGTCGTGGTGACGCCGTGAGCAAGACAGAAGTCACGACCCTTACGGCCGCCGACATCCAGAAGATGCTGGATGTCTCGCCGTTCAATCTGTTCCTCGGCCTGACCGTCATTGACGCCGATCCGGTCAAGCAGGAAGTCACCATGCGCTCGGCGATGCGTCCGGAATTCGAGCGTCGTCCCGGCTCGAAGCAGTGGCACGGCGGCGTCATCGCTTCTGTCATCGACACTATCGGCGATTTTGCCGTTGGCATGATGGTCGGACGGGGCCTGCCGACCGTCAATTTCCGCGTCGACTATCTCAAGCCTGCGGTCGATACGGCGCTGGTTGCAGTGTCACGCGTGCGCCGCGCCGGCAAGAGCGTCGGCGTCGCTGATGTCGACGTGTTCGACGAGAAAGGCTCACTGCTCGCGATCGGAAGGGGCACCTATTCGACGCTGGATGCAAAGTAACAGCGGGAACGGGGCAAACGGGCGGCTGCAATAAGAGCCCGTTCGACGCAATCATAGAGGGCTACACGATGAGCAGGTTTTCGAGACGCGACTTTCTGATAACCACGGCGGGTGCGGCGCTCGCATCAGGCATGGCCGGACCTGCGCTGGCTGGGCTCGAAACGCCAAAGCGTGGCGGCACACTGATCGGTACCTGGGGCGGCTTTGAGCCGCAATCCCTGTTCGTGCCGCCGGGCGGCGGCTCAAGTCCATACTTCACCTCGACCAAGGTGCTGGAGCGTCTGATCCGCTTGACGGTCGATCTGAAGTTCGAGCCGGTGCTGGCCGTCGACATCAAGCCATCGGCCGACTTCAAGAGCTATACGATCAAGCTGCGCGAGGGCGTCACCTGGCATGACGGCAACCCCTTCACTGCCGAGGATGTCGTTTTCAACGCGATGCAGTATTGGAAGCCGATCTCGGCCGGCGTCTCGCTCGACGCCCTCGAAGGCGCTGAGGCCACCGACCCGCTCACGGTGGTGCTGAAGTTCAAGACGCCGGTCCCGGAGTTCTTCCTTAAATCCGTGCTCGCCGGCAAATCCGGCTTGGTGATCCCGAAGCATATCTATGCCGGCAGCAACATCATCACCAATCCGAGCAACAACGCGCCTATCGGTACCGGCCCGTTCAAAGTCAAGGAATGGGTGCGTGGCAGCCATGTCGAGTATTTGCGCAACGAGAAATACTGGAATCCGGGACTGCCGTATCTCGACCGCCTGGTCATCCGCTGGTGGCGCGATCCGGCGTCACGGGCGGCTGCCTTCGAGGCGGGGCAACTCGATATCGGCACCTTCAATCCGATCCCGATGCCGGATATCGCGCGGCTCACCTCCGGCGGCAAGTTCATTGCCGAGACCAAGGGTTATTCGAACTCGGCCTGGGTGACGACGATCGAGTTCAACCAGCGCCGCGAGATATTCAAGAATCGGGAGGTGCGGCAGGCCCTGATGCAGGCCATCGACCGGCAGTTCATCGCCGATACGGTGTTCTTCGGCCGCGCCCGTCCTTCGATCGGCGCGGTGGCGAGCTCGAATTCCATCTTCTTCACCAAGGACGTCCAGGACTATCCGTTCGACGTCAAGAAAGCAGGGATGATTCTGGATGCTGCAGGTTTCCCGGTGAAGGGCGGCTCGCGCTTCAAGCTCAGCCTGGTCTCGGCCGGCTGGTTCGAGGAGAACATCAAGATCGGCCAGTATGTGAAGCAGGCGTTCGAGGACCTCGATATCACCGTGGATCTCGCGGTGCCGGATCGCGCCACCTCGCTCAAACGAATCTACAGCGACTACGACTATGACGTCGCGATCTCCAACAGTTCCGGGAGCGTCGAACTGATCCCGAGCACGACGCAATATTACACCACCGACGGCATCGTGAAGGGCGCCGCGTTCCGCAACGCGACCGGCTATTCCAATCCGAAGCTCGATGAGATCGTCTCCAACATGACGGTCGAGACCGATGAGCCGAAGCGCGTCGCGCTGGCCAAGGATTTCGATCGCCTGGCCACGATAGAAGCTCCGCTGCTTCCGATGGTCGATCTGGAGCCGGTGACGATCGTCCGATCGGACGTCCGCAATCATTCCGCTACCGCCGACTTCATGGGGGAAAGCTGGGCCGAACTCTGGCTCGATCGCTAGATAAGGGAGCATCGACTTGAACCGCATCGTGCTTCGCCGATTGGCTCAGGTAATCCCGCTAGTCCTGGCGGTGATCGTGCTCAACTTTGTGCTGATCCATCTCGCGCCGGGCAGCCTGTTCGACGTCATGACTGCCGAGCAGCAGATCTCCGATCCGGCGATGCTGGATCAGCTCCGTCACACCTACGGCGTCGACCAACCGACCTGGGTACAGCTCGCGAAGTATATCTGGTCGGTGATGCGGCTCGATCTCGGCTTCTCCTACCGGCAGAATGCGCCGGTCCTCAACGTGATCATGGACCAGCTGCCGGCCACCGTGATCCTGATGCTGGCGGCTACTTCGGTGGCACTGCTGGTGGGCGTCACGGCGGGCGTGCTGGCGTCCGTCAAGGTCAACACGATCTGGGACAATTTGATCTCGCTTGCCGCAGTGTTCTTCTTCGCCGCGCCAAGCTTCTGGCTCGGCATCATGATGACGGTGCTGTTCGCAGTCAAACTCGGCTGGTTTCCGGTCGGAGGCATGCGGACGATCGGAGCCGGCAACGGCGCGTTCGCCGATGCGCTCGATGTCATGCACCACCTAGTGCTCCCGGCGACGGCGCTCGGGTTGTTCTATGCCGCAACCTATGCGCGGGTGATGCGGGCCTCGATGCTGGAGGTGTTCCGGCTCGACTTCGTCCGCACCGCGCGCGCCAAGGGGCTCTCGCCGGCACGCGTTGTGCTCGCGCATGTCATGCGCAACGCGTTGCTTCCGATCGTGACGCTGCTCGGCCTGCAGCTCGGCACCATCCTGGGCGGCTCCGTCGTGATCGAGGCTGTGTTCAGTTGGCCTGGCATCGGCAGCCTGCTGTTCGACAGCGTGATGAGCCGGAATTTTCCGATGGTGCTTGGCGTACTCGTGCTTGGCTCGCTGCTCGTGGCCGTCGCCAACGCAACCGTTGACTTGCTCTATCTGCGGCTCGACCCGCGCATCCGGGCGAGGTAGGCGGATGCTTAATCTCGCGATCGATTTCGCCCGCCGTTTCGCGCGCAACCGCGCCGCGCTGATCGGTCTTCTGCTGGTCATTGTCGTGGTCGGCGTCGCCCTGGCGGCGCCCTGGTTGTTTCCGCGCAATCCCTTGCGCATCGTCGGCCGTCCCGAGATCTGGCCCTTTGTCAATTCGCGCTACCCGTTGGGCACCGACTCGCTTGGCCGGGACATCGCGGCGATGATCGCCTACGGCGCGCGCACGACGCTGTTGATCGGGCTGTGCGCCAGCCTCACGGCGACACTGATCGGCATCACGGTCGGCGCCACCGCCGCCTATTTCGGCGGCTGGATCGACGAAATGCTGATGCGTTTCACCGAGCTGTTCCAGACCATTCCGAATTTGATTTTCGTGCTGACCATCGTCTCGATTCTCGGCCAGAAGATTGAATATGTCACGGTCGCTGTCGGCATCGTCACATGGACTCCAATTGCGCGACTGACGCGGGCGGAATTTTTGGCGCTGCGCGATCGCGAGTTCGTTCAGGCCTGCCGTGCCATGGGCATGGGAAACTTGCGCATCATGCTTCGCGAGATCCTGCCGAATGCGCTGCCGCCGGTGATCGTGCTGTCTTCGCTCGTGATAGCCGGCGCCGTGTTGTTCGAATCCGCAGTGTCGTTCCTCGGGCTCGGCGATCCCAACGTCTCAAGCTGGGGGCGGCTGATCGGCGATGGCCGGACCCTGATCCGCACCTCCTGGTACATCTGCGCGGTGCCGGGCCTTGCAATCATGATCACGGTGCTGGCGCTCAACCTGGTTGGCGATGGTCTCAACGATGCGCTTAATCCGAAACTCAGGGATCGTTGACATGGCGGCTGGCAACGGCCCGGTTCTCGAGATCGAGCGGCTGAGCGTGTCGTTGTTCACGCGCCGCGGCGTGCTGCCGGCGGTGGATGGGCTGTCGTTGACGGTCGCGGCGGGCGAGACGGTAGCGATCGTCGGCGAATCTGGCTGCGGCAAATCGCTGACGGCGCTCGCGGTCATGCAGCTGTTGCCATATCCACCGGCAAAGATCGTCGGCGGCAGCGTCCGTTTCATGGGCCGCGAGCTGACGTCCTTGTCCGATCGCGAGATGCGGCGGGTCCGCGGCAAGGACATCTCGATGATCTTTCAGGATCCGATGACCTCGCTCAATCCGGTCACCACCGTCGGCGACCAGTTGATCGAGGCGATCCGGTGGCACAATGACGTCTCGCGCGCCGAAGCGCACACCCGCGCCGTCGAATTGCTGCGCCAGGTGCGCATCCCCGATGCCGAGCGACGGCTGAACGATTTTCCGCATCAGATGTCCGGCGGAATGAGCCAGCGCGTCATGATCGCAATGGCGATCGCCTGCGGGCCGAAGCTTCTGATCGCCGATGAGCCGACCACGGCGCTCGACGTGACGATCCAGGCGCAAATCCTTGCCTTGCTCAAGGAATTGCAAGCGAGTTCGGGCATGGGGCTGATCATCATCACGCACGACCTCGGCGTCGTGGCCGAGACCGCCGACCGCGTTGTGGTGATGTATGCCGGCCGCAAGGTCGAGGAGGCGCCGGTGGAGGCGCTATTCGAACGGCCGCTGCATCGCTACACCCGCGGCTTGCTTGGCGCCACGCCTTCGGCGACGCGCCGGGGCGGCACGCGGCTTGCGGAGATCGGGGGCAGCGTGCCGCCGCTGTCGGATCTGCCGGCCGGCTGCGCCTTCCAGAACCGCTGTCCCGACGCATTCGATCGTTGCGGTGCGGAGAGGCCCGGCCTGATGCCGCTATTGCCGGGGCGCACCGCCGCGTGTTTCGCCGCCGAAGAGGAGCTGTCGCGACATGCCGCCGTTGTGCGTACTTAGCCTTTGCGTTCAGTACCAGACCGCGCAGGGCACTGTGCGCGCAGTCGACGACGTCAGCTTTGAGCTCGAAGACGGAGAAACCGTCGGCTTGGTCGGCGAATCCGGTTGCGGCAAGTCGACGCTTGGCAAGGCAATCATGCGGCTGGTGCCGAGCTCCGACGGCCGCGTCGTGCTTGATGGGCAGGACATCACGAGCATGCCGAACGCGCAGCTCAAATCCGTGCGCAAGAACATGCAGATGATCTTTCAGGATCCCTATGGCTCGCTCAATCCGCGCCACGACGTCGGGACCATCATTGGCCAACCACTCAGCGTCGCCGGCTGGTCACGCCGTGACATCCGCGATCGTGTTACCGAGCTGATCAGGCAGGTCGGCCTGCCGGCGGATGCCGAGCGCCGCTATCCGCACGAGTTCTCCGGCGGCCAGCGGCAGCGCGTCGGTATTGCGCGTGCGCTCGCGTTGCGGCCGAAAATCGTCATCTGCGACGAGCCGGTATCGGCGCTGGACGTCTCCGTCCGTGCGCAGGTGATCAATCTGCTGCAGGACTTGCAGCAGCAGACCGGCGTGTCCTTTCTCTTCATCTCCCATGATCTCTCCGTAGTCGAGCATATCTCCGATCGGCTGATCGTGATGTATCTCGGCCGCATCGTCGAAAGCGGCAGCGGTGAAGAGATTTGGCGGCAGCCGGCGCATCCTTACACTCTTGCCCTGCTGGCGGCGGCGCCGATCGCCGATCCACGATTGGCGCGCGGCCGCGCCAAGCAGGTCTTGCAGGGCGAATTGCCGAGCCCGCTCAATCCACCCCAAGGCTGCAGCTTCCATGAGCGCTGCCCGATGGCGCGCGAGCGCTGCGGCAAAGAGCGGCCGCTGCTGCGGAAGGTGTCCGGCGGCCGAATGGTGGCCTGCCATTACGACTTGCTTGAGCAGCCCGCCGAACTGCCGCGGGTGGTGAGTGTGGCCAGTTAGCTGATACGAAGGACGGAGTTCTGCCGATGCGTTGGCGCAATCTGGGCGATCTGATCGATCGCAGGGGCAATCTGGACAAGGAAGCGATCATCGATCTCGCTTTGCCCGGTGATCCGAGAATCTATACCCACCGGCAGATAGATCAGCTCGCCAACGGCGTCGCAAAGTACCTGACAGACCGCGGATTTTCCCGCGGCACTCATATCGCCATCCTGTCATTCAATCGCGCCGAATATGTCGCGGCCTATTTCGGCATCATGCGGGCGGGCTGTATCGCAGTGCCCGTCAATATCAAGGTCGCGCGCGACACCATCGACTATGTGATTGATGACGCCAAGATCGCGCTCGCCTTTGTCGACGCTGCGAACCGCCCTCAGGTGCGCGAGGGCATTCCGGTGATTGACTTCGACGACGCCGGCCCGAACGGTTTTGCCGCAAGCATAAAGCCCTTCGAGTCCTTCGACAGTGTCGTGGCCGGACCGGACGAAGTGGGCCAGATGCTCTACACCTCCGGTTCGACCGGCCGGCCGAAAGGCGTACCGTTGTCGCATCTCGGTCAGCTCTGGGCGCTCTCCACCCGAACCAGCGGCGCGCTCAACGAAAGCGAGCGCTACATCATCGCGCAGCCGCTGTTTCACATGAATGGGTTGTTTGCGACCAAGACAATCTTTGCGACCAACGCATCCGTGGTGCTGCTGCCATCGTTCGAGACCAGGAGCTATATCGAGGCGATCGCCAAATACAAGGCAACGGCGGCGACAGCCGTCCCCACCATGTGGGCGCGGGTGATCAAGGAGCGCGAGTTGCTGGCTCAGAACGACATCACATCGATCAGGCGATTGATGCTTGGCTCGGCGCCGATGACGATGGGTCTGTGGGACAAGATCAAGCAGGTCCTGCCGAACGTCACGCTCTCCATCGGCTACGGCACCACCGAAGCCGGGCCGGCAGTGTTTGGACCGCATCCGAAGGGCATTCCAACGCCGCCGCTCGCGCTCGGCTATCCCATCGATCTCGAGGCAGTCAAGCTCATCAATGGTACCGAGAATGAGGGTGTGCTGTTGATGCGCAATCCTGCGCTGATGGATCATTATCACAACCTGCCGCAGCAGACGGCGAAGGCGATCACCGACGGCTGGTATTACAGCGGCGACGTGATGCGTCGCGACGAGAACGGCTTCTACTATTTCGTCGGCCGTGCCGACGACATGTTCGTCTGCTCGGGCGAGAACGTCTATCCCGGCGAGGTCGAGAAGTTGCTGGAGCGTCATCCGCAGGTGCAGCAGGCGGTGGTGGTGCCGCTGCCGGACGAGGAGCGCAGTCAGGTCCCGGTCGCCTTCATCGTCACCCGCGCCGACGCCAAGCCGACCGTGGACGATATCCGGAAATTCACGATCGCCAATGGACCGGCCTATCAACATCCGCGCCGCATCGAATTCGTCAATGAATTGCCATGGGCCGGCACCAACAAGATCGACCGCAAATCGCTGATTGATCGCGCCCGCCAGCTCGAGGCGGCGAAAGGCTGGTCGGTGTGAGCGCGCTGGCAGGCAAGATTGCATTGGTCACCGGCGCCAGCCGCGGCATCGGGCAGGCGATCGCACTCAGGCTCGCCGGGGACGGTGCGATCGTTGCAGTTCATTATCACTCTGCCGAGGGTGCCGCGCTCGCTACCGTCGACGAGATTGTCGCTGCCGGTGGAGCTGCGTTTGCACTGCAGGCCGATCTGTCGGCGCGTGGCGGTGCTGTAGCTCTTGCCGCAAAGTTCACCGCGGAACTAACCGAGCGATACGGCAAGACGGCGTTCGATGTCCTCGTCAACAATGCTGGTGCCGGCAAGCGTGCGACGATCGAGGAGATCACGGAAGAAGACTTTGAGCTTCTGTTGGAGACCAACCTCAAATCGCCGTTCTTTCTGATCAAGGCTCTGCTGCCCCACTTGCGCGATGGTGGCCGCATCATCAACATTTCGTCGATGGGATCGCGCGCCGCTTATCCCGCCATGGCGGGCTATGCGCCGACAAAAGCGGGCCTGGAGGCGTTGAGCCGCCTGCTCGCTGTTCATCTCGGGGGGCGGCAAATCACGGTGAACTCCGTGATGCCGGGCGCCACTGCGACCGACATGAACGCGAATGCGCGCGACCCTGTCGCCAGCCGCGAAGTTGCCAATTCGATTGCGCTTGGGCGCGTCGGCCAGCCGGCCGATATCGCCAAAGTCGTCGCGTTCCTGGCGTCCGACGATTCTGGCTGGGTCACTGGCCAACAGATCGACGCCAGCGGCGGCCAGCGGCTGTAAGCCGCACTGCCGCCGGAACAGGCAAGGATTGGCCGCTTTAGCCGTCCGATGCCTCGCCTGGCGGGCTTTTCATCAGCAGATTTTCCATGAGGGGCCTGGCTCGTGGCAGGGAGGTTACACGCTGCCGCGAGATTGTACAGCGCTTGATGAAAGTTCATGCTAGCCGTGGCGTGTGTATGACAATAACGTTCTTCAAACAAGGTTCATGACAACCAAAATATTCTTTCCCCTCCTGGATTTGGAGGTTTGCATGCTCGACGACTTCGACCGCAAGATCTTGGCGACGCTGCAGGTGAATAGCAGCCTCTCAATGCAGGAGATTGCCGAGCGGGTCGGGTTGAGTTCGACGCCCTGCTGGCGGCGGATCCAGAAGCTTGAGAGCTCCGGCTACATCAAACGCCGGGTGGCGCTGTTGGACGCGGAAAAGCTGAACCTTGGCGTCAGCGTCTTCATCGCGGTCAAGACCAACCAGCACAATGCGGAATGGGCGCAGAAATTCCGGAAAATCGTCACGAGCTTTCCAGAGGTCGTGGATTTCTATCGCTTGAGCGGCGACGTCGATTATTTGATCCGAGCCGTCGTGTCTGACATTCGCGCCTATGACGATCTCTACCAGCGATTGATCGCAAAGATTGACCTGCACGACGTCTCATCGATGTTCACGATGGAGCAGATCAAGTCGACCACCGAATTGCCACTCGCGAATCTCGCGTGAGCGACTGAGGCGGGCACCCGCGTGTCTGGGCTGGATCGTCGAGGCGGATTAGGGGCTATGGCTGTCGTCAAACCGTAATATTACGTCACTAGCGTCCGCCGCGCGTTGGCTTGGGATGTGCGCTGACGCGCAATTTGGACCGTCGGCGGGCAGGTCGTAGCGCTGGGAAGCTGGAACGGCTGTCCTGATCTGCGTGGGCGGGGACAGTGGTGATGCTTCGATCGGCCCTAGCCGAACTCAGACCGGATCGCGCCAACCGTGTTGTCGTTACGTCGGCCAATAGGCGGCTGGCAGCTTGGGCATGCGCATTGGCCGTCGCGGGCATGGCTGCGGGTATCGACGTGGCCGCGGCTCAGACCAGGCCAGCGAATGCGCCGATCGAATTCAATATCCCCTCGCAACCACTCGCCGCCGCGCTCAATCGCTATGTCGATGCGACCGGACGCGACGCCCTCTACGACACGAGCCTTGCGGCCGGCCGCCTCTCCGGCGATGTCCAGGGCGTGTTTGCACCGGACGAGGCGCTCCGAAAGCTGTTGTCTGGCACCGGTTTGGCTGCCGAGTTCGTGGCCGAGACGACTTTCGTGCTGTTGCCGGAGCCACTCGCCACTCAGCAGGCGGCGCAGCAAACACGATCGCCAGAACATCGGCGTTACTATGGACAGATTCAGGCGAGCATTGCGGATGCTCTTTGCCGATCGGGCGGCGCGCGTCCCGGCAGCTATCGCTTCGCCACTGTGTTCTGGATCGCGCCAGACGGCACCGTCCAGAGATCCCAACGTATCGGGTCCACCGGCAAGCCTGACGCTGATGACCGGATTGATGCAACCTTGCGCAGCGTGCGCTTCGACGAGCCACCGCCGGCGGGCTTTCTGCAGCCGGTCTTGATCTTGATTGTGCCGCAAGGACCCGGCGTGGCGCAGGGGTGCGGCAAGGCCGATTCCAACCTCCGATCGGCTGGGACCCGGCCATGACCGAGACCGCCTTGACGATCATCCGCCGGCTGTTTGTCGATCGCTATGACGACCTCAAGGCGCGTTTGACTCAACGCCTCGGCTCGGCCGATCTCGCCGGCGATGCGATGCAGGATACATGGTTGCGCCTGTCGCGCGCGGAATCGATTGGCGCCGTACAAAGCCCGCGCAGCTATCTCTTCCGGATCGCGCTGAACGTGGCAGAGGATCGCCGCCGGATGGAGCGGCGTCAACGCATATCGGCGATCGAGATCGAAAGCCTGCTTGAGCTGCCCGATCATGCGCCGACGCCTGAGCAAACCATGTTGGCGCGGTCTGACCTGGAGGCGTTCGAGGCGATCGTCAACGAACTCCCCGAGCGGCGCCGGGTGATCTTTCTGGCGGCCCGGCTCGGCAATGTTCCCCGCCAGGAAATCGCCGACCGGCTCGGCATCTCCCGGCAGCTCGTTGCGAAAGAACTCCGGTTGGCACTCGAACATTGTCTGGCGCGCTATAAGGAATCGAAGGGTTGAGCGTGCACTTTCGGTCGCCGAGAATCGTCTTAGAGGCAAGAATTCCTGCAATCGTCGCCGGCATTCTCACGGTAGAATCCGCGAAAGGTGCAGCATCGAGATGAGTAACGTACATCCAGGTCTGGATCCGGTGGAGCGGGAAGCGGTCGACTGGCTGCAGAAGCTCACATCCGGAGAGATGACTCCGAAGGACGTGGCGGCGCTGGAACTCTGGCGCGCGCGCAGTCCTCTGCATGAAGCCGCCTTTTTGGAGGCGAAGCGCCTATGGCGTACGGCTGGTGTCGCCGGCCATGCTCTGTCGGGTCCGGATGAAAGCTTCCTAGCCAGGCTCGATGCGCTGGGACGGCGCCGCAGGATGAGCCGTCGCGCGGTATTGAGCGGCGGCGTCGCGGCTCTTGCCGCGGTATCGATCTACGGCGTGTTCAACCCGCCGTTCGGATTTTGGCCGTCACTGTCCGAACTGAATTCGGATTACCGCACGGGCACCGGCGAGCAACGCCATGTCACATTCGCCGGCGACGTGGCGATCGGCCTGAACACGCAGACGAGCCTGGCCGTCCGTCCTGCGGAAGGAATCGAAGATCGCATCGAGTTGATCTCCGGCGAGGCATCGTTTGCAACATCGATGCGCCCGGCGCGATCGCTCGTGGTCCTGGCGGCGCACGGCAGGACGATCGCCGAATCCGGCCGGTTCGATGTCCGCTACACCGCAAGCGGCGAGCGGTCCCCGGTCAGCGTGACCTGTTTCGACGGCGCGGTGCGGATCGAACGTGGAGCCGACGTTGTGGCCCTGCGACCTGGCCAGCGCGTGCGCTATGACCTTGCGGGACTGAGCGAGATTGCCGCAGTTGATCCGCAGCTAGCCTCGGAGTGGCAGCGCGGCATCGTCGAATTCCGCGGCACGCCGCTCGTCGAAGCCGTGGAAGAAATCAATCGATATCGACCCGGCCGCATCATCTTGATGAACGCGGCCTTGGGCCAGAAACAGCTCAGCGGTCGCTTTCGTATCGGTCAGATGAATGAGGCGCTGCTGGGATTGGGGCGCGCGTTCGGCGCAAAACTGCAGCGGTTGCCGGGTGGAATCGTGCTGCTGAGCTGATTCGGACGGGACGGGTAAAAAATTTCTCAAAAAAATCTTCCGAAAGCGTAGTCAACGGCCACTCGGGATTCGGTCTTAGCGGTGAGACCTCTCTTGACCCCCGAGGCGGCGGCGACTTCCGGCTGCAGCGTCAGGGGCGTACCGTCGTCTGAAGGAGCCGCCCGATGTCCGCCCGTTCACCCTCGACCGCTAACGGTGCCATGCGCCGCCATGCCCGTCACGCGGCGCTGCGAACCGGCGTCAGCGTGGTGGCGCTGTTCCTGGCCAATACTGCAGTGGTGGCACGTCCATTAGGCGGACAGGCACCGACACCATCGGCGGCGGCGATGGCTGCATCGCAGTCGGCGGCGCAGGACGCGGCGACGGTCGCCAAGCAAAGCCAGGATGCGCTGGCGCGGGCCACGCGCGCCATCCAGGCGATGCAGGCGGTGCAGGACGCGGCGCGCAGCGCGGCGCAGGCCGCGCAGCGCTCCGCGACGCTGCCGCAGGTCGCTGTGCCGAATGGGCTGGCGCCGGGCGGCCTGCAGGCGGCGGCTGGATGGCAGGGCGCCAATGCGCCGACGCAGGCCGTCGATGCCAGCGGCCAGACCCAGGTCGGCATCCAGCAGACCCGGGCGCAGGCGATCCTCAATTGGAATTCGTTCAACGTCGGCGCGCGCACCACGCTCACCTTCGACCAGCAGGGCAATGCCAATTGGGTGGCGCTCAACCGCGTGGTCGGCAGCACATCGCCGAGCCAGATCCTCGGCAACATCAAGGCCGACGGGGCGGTCTATGTGATCAACCAGAACGGCATCATCTTCGGCGGTGCGAGCCAGATCAATGTCGGGTCGCTGATCGCCTCGACCGCCAATATCACCGATACCCAGTTCCTCAATAGCGGCATCTACTCGCGGCAGGAAAGTGGCCAATACGTGCCCAGCTTCACCGATGCTGGTGGGGCCGTGAAGGTCGAGGCCGGCGCGCTGATCTCGACCCGCGCGCCGTCGTCGGCGAAGCAGGGCGGCGGCTTCGTCCTATTGATGGGCACCGAGGTCAGCAACGCCGGCGCGATCAGCGCGCCGCGCGGTCAGGTGCAGCTTGCGGCCGGCAACGATTTCCTGCTGCGGCCAGGCTACGGCACCGACGCCAACCAGGCCTCGACCACGCGCGGCAACGAGATTTCGCCGATCGTCCGCGATGCGCTTGCGGTCGTTGGCAATTCCGGCCTGATCTTCGCGCAGCAAGGCGACATCACATTCGCGGGTCGCAGCATCGGCCAGGACGGCGTGCTGGTTGCCACTACCTCGGTCAACACCCGCGGCACCATCCACCTCCTGAACGCCGCCTCCGACGCCGCCGGCAGCGTCACGCTCGGCAGCGGCAGCCTGACCGCCATCCTGCCCGAGCTCGGCAGCGCCGAGACCGCGCTCGACAGCCAGCGCAACCAGTTGATCGCCGATTCCAACGCCTTCACCCACGTTCCGACCGCCAACGCCCAGTTCAACAATCTCTCGCTGCTCGCCGATCGGCTCGACCAAGGCCGCGTCGAGATCGTCAGTGGCGGCAACGTGGTCTTCAAGGATGGCTCTATCACGCAGGCGCAAGGTGGCCAGGTGGCCGTCAGCGCCGGTCGCCGCGTTTTTGCCGAGAATGGCACGGTGATCGATGTCTCGGGCGTGCGCGGCGTGCTGCTGCCGATGTCGGCCAACAACATCATGGTCAACGTGCAAGGCAATGAGCTGCGCGATTCACCGGTCAATCGCGATCAGGATTATCTGAAGAACGCAGATGTCTGGATCGACGCGCGCAATCTGGTGCTGGTGCCGGCTGGCACAGGCGGCTATGCGACCGACCGCTATTATACGCCGGGCGGTCTGCTCGAGGTCTCGGGCTATCTCGCCAATACCGCCCATCGCATCGGGGAATGGACCGCGCTCGGCGGCACCATCACGCTGGCGGCGCCGGAGGTGGTCGCGCAGAAGGGGGCAGTGTTCGACGTCTCCGGCGGCTCGGTCAGCTACGAGGGCGGCTATATCAGGACCACCAACTTCCTCGGGGCGGATGGCCGAACCTACAATATCAACAATGCGCGCGCGGATATGCAGTTCACGGCGCTCGGCGGCGGCTATGTGCGCAAGCACTATGTCGAGGGCAAGGTTTACGATAAGCTGACCGAGATCTGGGCGTCCCCGTTCGGCAAGGGCAGTGTCTCGACCCGCTGGGAGGATGGCTACACCGTCGGCCGCGACGCCGGCTCCCTTATCCTGTCGACGCCGACGTCGATCTTCGAAGCCACCATCCTCGCCGACATCGTGAAGGGTGAGCGCCAGACCGGGAACCGGCCTTCTGGCACCGCCGACGGCTACAAGCTGCCCCAGGATGTCGCGCCGCTCCAGGGCAGGCTCGCGCTCGGCAGCTACTCGGGGATCGGCCTCACCGATGCGTCCGCCGCACGCGTCGTCATTGGCCGTGTGTCTGATGTCACTGAGGCGCTGAACGACACATCGGCGTTGCCCGACAGCCGCATCGGCACCGCGTTGTTTGATGTGGACGCGATCAACGCCGCCAGGCTGGGCGGTCTCAATTTTGCGAGCAGCAAGGAAATCGTCGTCGAGGCGCCGCTTGAGCTTGCGCCCGGCGCAGAGGTGACCTTCGCGGCGCCGCATGTCGATATCGGCGCAAACGTCACGGCTCATGGCGGCAGTATTACGCTGACCAATCTCATGCATGCCGTGCTCGGCCAGGGGCAGAACGCGAAATGGTGGGCGCTCAACGACGCGAACGGCAATTCGCAGGTCACGATCGGCGAAAGGGTTGCCATTGATCTCAGCGGATTGTGGACCAACGAATTCCGCGACACGCAAACCGATTCATCACGTCTCGCGCATCTTGATGGCGGAAATTTCACCGTCTCGACCACAGGCGGCATCACGCTTTCGAAGGGTTCGCTCATTGACGTGTCGTCAGGCGGCGCGATCCTGGTGGATGGCAAAACCAAAGGCGGCAAGGGCGGCAATGTCAGCCTCGTCGCCAATGATTATGCGCATCTGGCCTCGACGCAGTTCTTCACCAATCCGCTCATCCTTGAGGGCGTTATCCGCGCGTATGGTTTTGGCGGCAGCGGCACGCTGACATTGGATGCGGGCCAGGCGATCGCGATCGGCAAGGCCGTGGCCGATGCGCTGGTGCTCGACCCCGAGCTGTTCCGGTCCGGCTTCTCCGCGTACAAGATCTCCAGCAACACTGGCATGGAGATCGGCGAGGGAACGCGCCTTGACGTCGAGGTGCCGGTCTATCGCTTCACGGACAAGAGCTATGACGCGGCGACGGGAAGCCCTGTCGCGGATGCCGCGGAGCTGTGGACGCCGCCGAGCTTCATCATCAATCCCGTCGCGCATAGCGTCACGCAGCGGGTCGGCGCCGATGTGACGCTCTCGAGCCTGCATGATTTCACGCTGGCGAAAGGCGCCTCCATCAATGTCGATGCCGGGCGCTCCGTGTCGGTTTTCGCCAATCGCCAGACCGTCATCGACGGCGCGATCACGGCGCCCGCCGGCAATATCCTGATCACGAGCCTGCAGGACGCGCCCGGCGACACCAGGTACAATTCCGGCTATGGCGAATTCGCCCTGACCCGCTCGATCTGGATCGGCAGCGAGGCGGTGCTGGATGTCTCCGCACGCGGCGCGGTGGGACGCGATGAGCGCGGGATTGCTTACACGGCTGTACCGGACGGCGGCACGATCCGCATCGGCGGCACGGGCGCGGTCGACAACGTGGGCGTGCCCGTCGTCAGTGATGCGTTTGTGATCCTTCGTCCCGGCGCCTTGATCGATGCATCGGGCACCTCCGCGCTGGTCGATGTCTCCACCGGCAACGGCTATGTCTCGACGCCTGCCGCCAGCAATGGCGGGACGATCTCGCTCTATTCCGCCTTCGGCATCACGCTCGACGGTACCTTGCGAGCAGCTAGCGGCGGCAGCGGCGCCTCCGGCGGAACGCTGAATCTGACGATGGCTGAACGAGGTTATACGTTGGGGCAACCCAGCGCGAACGCGCCCTATGCTATCGGCGAACTGACGGAAGACTTCCAGAGATCGCGCGATATCACCCTCGTGCAGTATGCGGGTCGCAGTGGCCTCAGCGCCGATCTCAAGCCGGGTGAGGACGATCCGACATTGCAATTCGGGCGCACCGTGATCGGTGTCGACCAGATAGAGCAGGGTGGGTTTGGATCGCTATCGCTCTCGACTCGCGATCTCTTTGTTTTTGGCGGCAATATCGATCTTCAGCTTTCGCGCAGCATCCGCTTGTCAGGCGGTGTGATAACGGCGCCCTCCGATCAATCCAATGCCAGCATTCGCCTTGCGGCGCCTTACGTCCGCCTGGATGGGTTCAACTACAGTGGGACAAAGCCCGCAGCGGGTGACAATGCCAGAGGCTATTATCCCGGCATCAATGTGCCGAGCGGCTTCCTTCTTGCTGCTCCTCAATTGATCGCGAAGGACAGTCATTTTACCATCTCCGCCGATCTCATCGATCTCTACGGGGATATTCATTTCGGCGCGGCGGCCAAGCAAGGTTATGGCTCAGGACTGATCCGAGATGCCGTCGCCTATGGTTTTGACCAGGTGACGTTGCAAAGCCGCGGTGATCTTCGGGTCGGCGATGCCACAATCCGTGCTGACCAAAACGAACAGGTTGGCGGCCTCAATGCCTATAATCTCACGCTGATCGCAGACCAGATTTATCCTCTGAGCGGCGCGGTCGCCATTATCAGGGCTGGCCAGCGGGCCGGATTGGACAATGGCGGCTATGCCCCAGATACCCGTCTTACCATCCGCCGCAATGACGATCAGACACCGGCGGTCCCGCCTTCGGTGTTCGGCGGTGTCGCCTTTTTCGCCGCCAATATCGACCAGGGCGGCGTTCTTCGCGCACCGTTGGGCCATATCTGGTTCAACAATTATGATGATACCGCGGCCAATGACGTGCCGCCTGACGCACGTATCACGTTCCGCAGCGGTAGCATCACCTCCGCAAGCGCAGCCGGCTTGATCATGCCTTTTGGCGGCACCTCGGACGGGATCACCTATCAAGGCGCGGACGGCACACTGCGCAATCTGGCGGGCGCATCTTACGATGACCATCACGGCTACAAGATCGCGAGCGGTATTTCGATCGATGCCGCGTCGGTCGTGGGTGAGGTTGGAGCCGTGCTCGATCTCAGCGGCGGCGGCACGCTCACCGGCGCGGGCTTCATCTCCGGCCGAGGCGGTTCGGTCGATGTGTTGAAGACAGCGCTCGTCAATGCCAATCCGGTCAACAGCTACAGCGCCGCCGGCAACAAGGTCTATGCGATCGTGCCCGGTTACGCCGCTGAATATGCGCCGGCGATCGCGACCAACGGCGCCGGCGATCCGGCGATCGGTCAGCAGATCACTCTTCCCTCTGGCGTGCCGGGACTGCCGGCGGGCACCTATACGCTGCTGCCCTCCAGCTATGCGCTGCTGCCCGGCGGCTATCGCATCGAGCTTGGCTCGACGGGAACCACCACGTTTGCGCCCGTGACCATCGGCAATGCCTCCGTCATCACATCGGGCTATCTCGGCGTCGCCAACACTGGAGTTAAGGACGCGTTGCCGACCAGGGTGATCTTCAGCTCCGGCCAGAGCACGCGCCGCTACTCGCAATATAACGAGACGAGCTATGCCGATTTCGAGCGCGCGCGGGCGGCCCAGTTCGGCGGTCTCCGGCATCGTCTGCCAGAGGACGGCAAGGTGCTTGAGATCAGTCTCCTGCCGCAGTCGGATAATACGAAGTCGCTGTCCTTCGCCGGCACCGCGCTGTTCGATGGCGCCAAGGGCGGTATCGACGGGACGCTGATCGTCATGCCGTCGGCCACCTCGTTGGGGCCTGCCGTGCTCGACATCACGGCGCCAGGGGCCGTGCCCATAGCCGGGCATACGTCCATCTCGAGCGACGACATCAACGCCTTCAAGGCATCGACGCTCTTGCTGGGCGGCACGAGCCTGTACTTCGAGGAAGACAACCCCGGGGCCGGCGCCAACGTTTATTTCGACGGAGGCACGACTGCGGCCGTCAACCTGCTCGATGGCGCCATCATCCGCGCGGGCCAGGTCTTCCTGGTCGGCAAGGCCGTCAACATGGCGGGCGGCGCGACCATCGATACGCGCGGATTGCGCAGCAACGCCGTCGATTCCACGCTCGGTTATGTCTATGCCAACATAAGCCCGTATCTGTACGCGGATCCCAATTTCAGTCCGGCCGTGCTCGCGGTCGCCAATGGATGGTTCCAATTCCTGAACGCCGTTGGCCCCGGCAAGATCGACATCGCGAGCGGTGCATCGCTGCTCACTGACGGCAGTGTGGTGCTGGCCGGGCCGGGCGGGCTCACCATGGGTGACGTCAATTTCGGCGCACGTTATCTCAACGTCACGCAGGAGCAGGTCAATGTCGGCACGGAGGCCGCGCTTGCTGCGGCGCAGGCCGCGGGCCAGCTTCCTTCGGGTTGGAATCTCGCCCAGAGCGTGCTCGACAAGCTCCTGCGGCCGTCGACGACCGCCGGGGTTCCCCCGCTCGAACAACTCATTCTCACGGCAAACGGCGCGTTCAATCTGATCGGCAACGTCGCGCTCGACACCACGCGGCAGGAGGGAGCGCAGGATCCGCTCAAGCTCGTTCTCAACACGCCGGCTATCTACGGTCTTGGCTCCGCGAGCGACACGGCGAGCATCAAGGCCGATGTGCTGATCTGGAACGGCATCCGCACCGGCACCGCCGCTCCGTATGGCAGCCAAGCGCCGGCCAGCGTCATGCCCGGCGGTCCCGGCACGGGATTGGGGCATCTCGCCATCACGGCGAACGAGGTTCTGTTCGGCTACGACGCTTCGCAGAGCAAGCCGACCGATGGCGCAACGCTGAATCGTCTCGCGCTCGGCTTCTCGGATGTCACGCTGACGGCGTTGAGGCGCGTCACCGCGAACAGCGATGGCACGTTCAAAGTGGGCTTGAGCCAGGACAGTCAGGGCGCCTTGCAGGGCGGGAATCTCACCATCGCGGCCCCGCTGATCACGGCGAGCAATGGCGCGAAGCTCGATGTCACCGCGGGCGGCGCTCTGCGTCTGGTCGCGCCGGCTGGGGCCGCGCCCGCGGACACACGCGGCGTGACAGATCTCGGCGGGACGGTTTCCTTTGGCGGCGACAGCGTCTTTGTCGATACCGCTTTTGCCTTGCCCTCCGGCAAACTGACGTTCAACGCCGCGCATGACGTCGTGCTCGGCGGAAACGCGGTGATCGACCTGTCAGGCCGTGCTATTTCCTTCTTCGATGTCACGAAATATAGCTGGGGCGGCGATCTCGTTCTGAATGGCACGAGCGGCGATATCATCCAGGGCGCCGGCTCGGTGATCGATGTTTCGGCGGTGAACAACGCCGCGGGCTCGATCACGACCAAGGCCATCGACACTGCACATGGGCACGTCTCGTTCGGCGGCACGATCAGGGGGGCGTCGACGGGTGATTTCGAGAGCGGCCAGTTCACGGTGGCGGCGCAGGATTTTGGCGATTTCGCCGCATTGAACGCGAAGCTCAATGACGCCGGCTTCTTCAGCGCGCGTAGCTTCGATTTGCGTCAGGGCAGTCTTGTCATCGGCAACGGCATCAAGGCGCGCTATGTGACGGTCTCCGTCGATCAAGGCAGCCTCACGGTCGACGGCAGGATCGATGCGAGCGGGACGAAGCCCGGCACCATCCGCCTGTCGGCGCGTGACGATCTGACCTTGACGCGGAACGCCGTGCTCGATGTGCATCACTCCGTGCTGCAGACCGACAGCTATGGTGCGCCGATCGAGGCCAACAACACCGCGCATGTCGAGGTCACGAGCAAGCAAGGCAGCATGACGCTAAGGCCAGGCGCAACCATCGATATGTCCTCGCCGGACAGCGTAGCGCGCGGTAAGCTGGAGCTCAATGCGCCGCGGCGCGGTGACACCAATGACGACGGTATCGGCGCCAATGACATCGCCGTCGACGCGCGCGGCCCGCTCGATATCCGCGGAACCAGCAGCATCGCGATGAACGGCTTCCGCACCTATCAACTTCCGGGCGGTAGCGTCATCGATCAGGCCTACCTCGATGGTCTGCATGCCGACAGTGAGGCATTCATCAACGCGGCACTCCAGAATGGCGACTTGCATAATCGCCTTGCCGGGCTTGCGGCCTATGGCTCCGCCTTCCATCTGCGGCCGGGCGTTGCCATCACGTCAGATGGAGATCTCTCGACCAACGGCGATCTCGATTTCTCCGGTTATCGCTATGGACCAAAGGTCGATCCGGCCGCGCCAGGCTCCGGCGAACCGGGCGTGCTCGTCGTCCGTGCCGCCGGCGATTTCAAGATCAACGGAAGCATCAACGACGGCTTCGCACCGCCGCCGAAATCGCCCGACGCGCTGACGGTGCTGATCCCGGCAGGTACCATGCTTGGATCAAATTACACGGTCACAATGGATGACGTCATAATCGGCAACGGATCGACCATTCCGAGCAACGGCACAATCAACCTGGAACTGAATCTCGTCGACGGAAGGATCGTGCAGAGCCCGAACGCCGCAAATCCACTTCCCGTCGCGATGACCTTGTCGGAGCCCTTCACTATAAAAGGGCCCAATGTTCAGACCAGGAAGCTGAATGGCGGGCGCATCATCACGCCGGAAAAGACCTACAACCCGGGTGATACGCTTCTGGTCAACACAGTATTTCCGATCGGCACCGTGTTCGAGAAAGGCCTCTATTTTACCGGGCAGGTCTTCATCAACTCAGCCATCAATCTGGTGCTTCAGCCTGTGACGTTGCCGGCGGGGTCCAGCCTTACCCTGTTCGGGGGTTACACGTTCGATGCCGATACGCCGCTTCCCAAGGGCACGGTGCTGCCGGCCGGCATGACGAACGTGAAGGTGACCGGGCCGGGCGATCGCAAGGTGTGGGCGATCGCACCCATGCTCGCACCGGGGACGCAATCCTGGTCGATGCGGCTTGTGGGCGGTGCTGATCTTGCAAGCGCCGACAGTCGGGGGCTGAAGACGGCAGACAGTCTCGCTGGTTCAGGCAATGTGGTGTTGAACGATCCCTTCCAGGTCACGCTCGTTGGGAGCACGTCGACCTCTGGCGTCAGCGTGGTGCGCACCGGCACCGGGGATCTCGAGCTTCTCGCCGGCGGCAATTACGAGCAAAAATCACCGTTCGGGGTCTATACCGCCGGCACTGCGATCAAGGAGACCGGGACCGCGGCCAACGATCCTTACAACGCCAGCCGGGGCACATTGTCCGATGGCACGGTGCTGGGCTCAACAAACGCCGCGTATGAAGCGACGCTTGGCTCGCAGCGGATGTATTACACCGAGCATGGCGGGGATTTCCTGCTAGCCGCGCAAGGTGACGTGAAGGGCACGCTGACGCCGCGCGCGGACGAGGTTGGAAGCTGGCTGTGGCGCCAGGGTGGTTCGGAGATCGGCCAGCGCACGGCATGGGGCATCAATTTCGGCAGCTATACGTTTGATCAGATCAACACCAATAACGCCGCTGCTTTGAATCTGTCCGCTTTCTCCGGCCTCGGTACGCTCGGTGGCGGCAATGTCACGCTGCAAGCGGGCGGCACGCTCGGCGGCGACATAGGTCGCGGCGTGGTCATCGCCGTCGGTGGCAGCGGCCGAGTGATGGGCGATGGCAGCCTGGTCCAGACGGGCGGCGGCACGCTGTCGGTGAAAGCGGGCGATATCGGCACCGGTGGCAATCAATTCGTCAGTCTGCGCGGGACCATGGATGTCGCGACAGGAGATTTCGGTAGTCTCACCGCGACAAACATTCGTAACGATAGCGGGACGGACCCGCGGCCGATCAATCCGCTGACGCCTTATTCGATGACCACGCTCTATGGCGGAGATTTCGCGCCGGGCGACAGCGTGATCAATCTTCGCGCGCGCGGCGATCTGGCCGTGGGAACCATCCTCGATCCGGGCCGCGTCGGCCTCACGGCCTGGACGGACGCGAATAACGGTCAAACGAACGGTGACGGCGCGAGCTGGTTCACGCTCTGGACGGGGCAAACCGCCGTGAACATGTTTGCCGCGGGGGGCTCGCTCCAGCCGGGCAGCGGCGCAACCTATTCCCGATACCTGCCCCCTATCGTGCGGGCGATCGCCGCGAACGGCAATATCTATAACCCGGGCGGAGGGCTGATGTTGCCGTCACCGAGTGGCGAACTTGAGGTGCTGGCGCAAGGATCGATCTTCGGCGACGGTAAGGAGATGGGTCCCTTGGTGACTCCGACAACGGCGTTGGCGACGCCGTTCAAGCCGGCCTGGGTGATCCTGAATGATGGGCTTAACATCACGGCCTCTAACTATTTCGGCGATTACGCGAATGCGGCTGACCAAGTCGGTGGAGGAATTGTCGTCTATTCCTACACGAGTGGTGGGCACCCCTTCGCCTTCGATTCAAGCACGGTGAAGGATAAAGCCCCGCTGGACCAAGGCGATCCGTCTCAACGCAAGCCGTCACACATCTATGCGGTGAATGGCGACATCACGGGCATCAGATATGGCCGGATCGTCGACCAGAGCTGGACCGCCCCCGATCAGAGCATCGTTGCAAACACCTATTATCAGGCTGCAAGGCCGCTGCGGATGCTCGCAGGCGGAGATATCGTCAATACGATGGGTCTGATCCTGCACACCGATCAGAACGACGTGTCCACCATCGCGGCCGGCGGCAACATCATCTATGCGGGCGCTCCCTCGTCCACCAACGGGTGGCGCGGAGGCTTGGCGATTGCCGGCCCCGGCACGCTCGAAATCACAGCCGCCAAGGACATCTATCAAGGGTCGATCGCGACGGTCGAAAGCATCGGGCCGTTGCTCGCGGGCGACAACCGGCCCGGCGCCGGTGTCGTCATGCAGGCCGGCGTGGGTGCGGGCGAGATTGGTGTTGGGCAAGTCGACTGGACCGGCTTTGCGAAGCTCTATCTCGATCCAAAAAATCTCGTGGGCGAGGGGAAACTCGCCGACCAGCGCGGCAAAGTCGCCAAGACCTATGAGGCCGAGCTCTACGATTGGCTGAAGGTACGCTTCGGCTATAGCGGGGCCGAGGCCGATGCGCTCGGTTACTTCTTCACCTTGTCGGCAGCGCAGCAGCGCATCTTCCTGCGGCAGGTCTATTACGCCGAACTGACCGCAGGCGGGCGCGAATACAACGAAGATGGCGGCCCACGTGCCGGCTCTTATTTGCGCGGGCGCCAGGCGATTGCAACGTTGTTGCCGAACGATGCCGCCTATGGTGGGGATATCACGATGTTCTCGGCGGCGGTCGCGGCCGGCGCGGGTAAGACGACCGTTCAAAGCGGTTATGTGCACACCGATTTCGGCGGCGACATCCAGTTCCTGGTGCCGAACGGGGAGGTCACGCTCGGGACCGAGGGGCTGTCGCCGGGCGCCGATGCCGGCCTCATCACGCAAGGGGCAGGCGACATCCAGATCTATTCGAAGGGCAGCGTGCTGCTTGGCCTGTCGCGCATCATGACCACGTTCGGCGGCAATATCATCGTCTGGTCGGCGGAAGGCGACATCAACGCCGGCCGCGGCGCCAAAACCACGGTGATCTACACGCCGCCCAAACGCGCCTACGACAGATACGGCAATGTCACCGTGTCACCGGTCGTGCCGTCCAGCGGCGCCGGCATCGCGACGCTGAGACAGATCGCGGAGGTGCCGCCCGGGACGGTCGATCTGGTCGCGCCGCTCGGCACCGTCGATGCAGGCGAGGCGGGGATCCGCGCATCGAGCTTCGTCAACATCGCAGCCTTGCATATCGTCAACGCCGCCAACATCCAGGCGCAAGGCGGCGTCGTCGGCGTGCCGCAGGTCCAGGCACCCAACATCGGCGGCCTGACCGAAGCCTCGAACACGGCGGGCGCCGCAGCCCAGCAAGCCACCGTGCCGCAGGCGCGCGCCGGCGAGCAACCCTCCATCATCATCGTCGAGTTCCTCGGCTTCGGTGGAGGAAGTGAGGAAGATCGCCCCAATAGCGAACAACAGCGGAACCGTGGCAGACAAAGCAACAATTATGACCCGAACAACATGGTCCGCGTTCTTGGCAACGGCACATTTTCCGCGGAGGACACCAAGCAGTTGACGGCGTTGGAGCGCGATGCGCTCACCCGCCAGGTCGTCGCGCCAAACTCTCCATAATTGGCATGGAGCGATCTGCCTGGGAATGTCGTGTCGTTGGTGGTGACCGCTACGGGACGGGAAGGCAGTGCGTTGTGGTCACTGCTTGATCCAAACAGTCATACCTGGCTCGAGGCTGGCCGCCTCTCCCTGTGGGTCGAGGCGCAAGCGTAGCGTATTGCGGTCGTGATCGCCAATCACGCGCTCGGCCTGCCAGGTCGCAAAGACGCCGAGCGGCCGCAGTTCGGTGATGGCGCTCTTGATCGCGCCGTCGTCGCCGTTCCGCACCACGCCGACTGTTTCTCCGACCGCGAGACCGCTCAGATGGTCTTCGCGCACATTGAATGAAAGCCACTGCTTGCCCGCCGCTTCGACCATCAGGATCGGTTGACCCGCGCGAACGTTCTCGCCGACTTCTGCGGCGATGACGCTGACCACACCGTCGGCGGGAGCACGCAAGACCATCTTGTCGAGGCGACGCTCGAGCACCGCGACCGCAGCCGCTGCGGCCTGCACCTCTGCATCGGCGATCGCGCGTTCCTCCTGGGTCGGACCCGCCACGGCCGCATCGTAGTTCGCCTGGGCCTCCGCCACATCGGCACGTGCGCTCGCGGCGTCGTTTTCGGCCTGGTCAAGCGCCTGCTGGGACTCAAAGCTCTGACGCGCCAGCGTGGTGGTTCTTGTGAGCTGGGCCTGCACATAGTCAAGGCGGGCCTTTGCCTTGGCGATTGCAGCTTTCAGAGAGTCGACCTGCTCACGCCTGACGCCGGCATAGACGTTGTTGCGGTTCGCGGTTGTTGAGGCGAGCGCGGCGCGCGCCTGGTCCACCTGTGCGGTCAACTCCACCGCCGAGAGCGTCGCGAGGACATCGCCGGCATGTACCTGCGCGCCCTTCTTGACCGCAATCGAAACGAGTTGGCCGTTTACTTCCGGCTCCACCCTGACCTCGGTCGCCCGCACGACGCCAACGATTGCGGACGGCGATCCGGAACCACGGACGGAATAGATCACAACGCCCGCGACGAGCGCGAGTGCGATCGCGGCGATGGCGACACGCCTAGCTTTGCGCACGTGTCTGCCCTCTCTTGACGGCAAGCGCTGAGATCACGGCGAGCACGAAATAGGCGAGCGCCAAGCACCACAGTCCAAGCCAATCGTGTGCGACCTCCCAAATGCTGGCGCCGAGCTGGTTGATGCGCACGAGGCCGTCAATCGCGAAGTCGGCCGGGAACAGTCGGCCCAGGGCGATGGCCACATCGGGGATCGCCTCGCGCGGCCATGCGAAGCCGGCGGTGAAGAATTGGGGCAGGCTGGTTGCAAGGAGCAGGATGGTTGCATTTTCGGGCCGCGTGAACCAGGCGCCGACGGCCTGCCCCATGAAGCTCGTCGCAAGCAGGAAGACGGCAGCAAGCGCGAGCAGTTGTGGAAGATGCCCGAGCGTTGAAAAGCCATAGATGCGCGGCAGCACGATGAGATAAAGTGCGAGCGCTGGAAGGTAAATCGTCAGATGGGCGATGCCGCGGCCGAGCACGCCGGCGAACGCTCCGCCGCCGGTTGCCAGCGCAGTACGGGTCAACATCGCCGCACCGATCAGAAGGGTTTGCTGCAGGATCAGCACAAACGCCGCTGGGACGATGTAGCTTGCATAGCCGCCCACGGGGTTGAAGATCGGCTGCAGCAGAATGTCGGCCGGGCTCGAACTCGCCAGCTTCGCCTTGACAAGGCTTCCATCCGAGCGTGCGCCTCGCGAAACAAGCTCGGACGTCAATGTCCCGATTGCGGTGGCGACCCCGCTGGCGGTCGATCTGAATATGAACAAATAGGTGGCATCCGCGTAGATCGGAATGTGAGCGGTGATGCCCTTGAGCACGTCGCGCTCAGTGTTTGGGGGGATTTCGACGGCGGCAAAGGCCTTCCCACGATCGATTGCGGTGCGTGCCTCGGCGAGTGTACGGGTGCGGACCGCAACGCTCAATGCTCCGCTCGCATCCAGCGTCTCGACGATCTGGCGGCTGAGATCGCTCAGATCGTTGTCGACGACCGCGATGGGAAGCTTGCGCAGGATCTGATTCAGATAGGGTTGCGGATAATAAATGCCGTAGACCAAGGGAGCCAGGAACAGGAGGGTGAAGGCGCTCCGCGCGCCGAGCACGCGCCGCCACTCCGCTATGAAGGCGCCGCCGACGCCGCGGGGCGCGCGGCCGATCTCTGATTGCTCGACTGGTCGCGCCGTCTCAAACCAGCCCCTGCGCTTGAGGCTCGCCATACGCAGCAAGGCGAGGCCAGCATAGAGCATCGTCAGGCCGGCGAGCGCCGCGAACGGAATGGCGGAGTCCGACACCGGCAACCCGCGTGCCGCTTGGCCCAACAACACGGCCATGTACCAGCGCAGCGGCAGTATCGCGCTCCAGACTTGCGCAAACGCATTCATGCCGATCGCGGGGAAGCCGACGCCGGCGTAGCCGAATGCAGGAGAGGCAACGAGGCCCGCAAGTCCCAGCCCCGTCGCCAGATCGCCGACCAGGAGCTGCAGCAGGGCACCGAGCGAGAGGTAGGCTACAATCAGGAGCGAGCCGGCGGCCACCATCAACGGCAGGTCTCCCCTGAAGGGGACTTGCAGCACGCCCTCCAGGAAGAGCGGCTCGGCAAGCATGATGAGGAGGAAGATGCCGAAGAGGGGCGCGAGCTTGCCGGCTAGCGCAACGACCGGATCGCCTCCGGCACTTTCGAGCCAGGCCCGCGCGTCGCGCCGGCGGAATTCGGAGCCGACGGAATAGCCTGCCGCGAGCGTGATCACTACATGGATGATCGTCGGCAGCAGCGCACGGAGCAGGAACTGGGCATAGTTCTTTTGCGGATTGACAAGCGCGATGGTTTCCCCGGCCATCGTTCCGATCGAGGCTGGTGTGGGCGCTGCGTGCTTCGCGGGGGCTGCCACGGCGGCTGCGGCGGAAAGCGCATCGCTCAGCCCCGAGGAGGCAATGCCGGCCGCCGTCAGGAACTGCTGGTTGTAGAATCCAACCACCTGCGGACGGCGTTGAGCCTGCAGGTCGCGCTCGAAATCCGGTGGGATATAGATTGCCGAGATCGCCTTTCCGGACCGTATATCCTTCACGGCCGTGGACAGCGTACCGGAGCGGTCGACGATTTTCAGGCTCGGAGATGCCGCGACGTATTCCACCAGGGCACGCGAAGCGTCCGACTTGTCCTCGTCGACGACCGTCACCCCGAGCCCCCGGATGACCGGATGGCTGAAGACCGTTGTGAGAACCACGAACGCGAAGAGAGGCACGCCAAAGATCAAAAGTAGCGCCACACGATCGTGAAACAGCCATTGGCACTCGCGCTGTGCGACCAGCAGAAATCCCGGTCTTGACGCCAGCCTCATTGCCGCGACCGCCAGTCGAGATAGGCACTCATACCCGGTCGCAGCTCGGGCACCGGCTGGACCGGGTAGGCACGAATCGAAAACGTCCGCAAATCGAAATCGCCCGAAGCACGCGTGGCCCGCCAGCTCGCATATTCGCCCTTGGTTGCAATAAGCTTGACCTCGACGGTGACGCGGCGGTCATCGAGAGCCGGAATGCGGACATCAAATCGATCGCCGACCTTCAAGCCCTTGACGAGATCCTCGCGAAGATCGAAGTGAATCCAGACGTCGCCCAGATCGATCAAGGTAACCAGCGGCACGCCCGGCGATACGTATTCGCCAGGCTCAATATTGCGCTGATAGATCTGCGAGGCGACGGGGGCATAGACCACGAGTTGATCGATGATCGATTGAACGCTCTGGATATCGGCAGTGGCCTTTTCGACGTTGGCCCTGGAGATCGCCCGCTCCTCCTTTGTGTAGCCATTGACAGCCTGGTCGTAGGACGATTTGGCCTGATCGACTGCGCGCTCGCTTTCGTGCAGCGTGTCGGTCACTTGGTCGAGACGGGCTTGCGGCGCATTGCCTTGCTGGGTCAATGTGTAGGTACGGTCAAAGGTCTTCTGGGCAAGCACCTGGGCAGCCTGCGCCCGCTCCATTGCCGCTTTCCGTGCGGCAATGGTTTCCACCCGTGTTCCGACGAGGACGTTGGCAAGTTGAGCCTCGGCGACAGTCTTTGCTGCCTTCATTTGCTCGTGTTTGGCCAGAGTTTCGGGATTGTCGATCCGCACGAGCACAGCGCCAGCCGGAACGTTCTGGCCACGTTCGACGGGAATTTCCTTGACCCGCCCGTCGACACGCGCGGCTATATCCAGCCGCGTTGCATCGACCTCGCCCTGGACGAGCAGTGGTTCCGGTCGCAAGAGATAGAAGACAGAGAGCGCGACGACGGCAGCTGCAACGATGCCGACAATGATGGAAGGAGCGCGCGTCGCGGTGCGGGTGTTTTTCTCTCCGTCCCTTGGTGCGTCGGACGTACTTTGAATTTCCTTGTCAGAGATCGGCATGTCCGCGCCTGATTCCCCTTTCCGTGACCGGGGTAGTCGTTTGCTAGCCTTGGTTGTTAGGTCTGTCCAATCTCGATCCGCTGAATTCCGCGAGCAAAAAGATCAACTATCGGCAGGGTGCATGTCAACCTCTGCCCTTATCAGGTACCGTCCGCTCGTCACTGGGGATGATGGTCTCGTCTCGATATCGGTATGCTGTACGGAGACCTGATGACGGCCGTGCAACAGGAGCCTTTCGCTCAATCGCGTTCCCGTGAGCTGAAGAGAGAACGGTCGCTCAACCAGGCCCAGGCTTGAGCAGCCAATAGCTTCTCAGCCTTTGTGAAACGGGGCTTGACACGCGTTCCAACATGTTCGCATTATGTTCTCAATGAATTTCGGTCAAATTTCACCGGTGAACGCTCTGGATGGCAACGGCGGCCACCATCCTTCATGCAGACCTTGATGCCTTTTACGCCTCGGTCGAGCAACTGCTCGATCCTTCGCTGCGCGGCAGACCTATCGCTGTCGGTGGCGGGGTTGTGCTTGCTGCCTCATACGAAGCCAAGGCGTTCGGGGTTCGAGGTGGTATGCCGGGACGGCACGCACGCCGGCTATGTCCGCAACTCACTTTTGTCGGCGGCCATTTCAAGGACTACCAACGGCTGGGTGATGCTGCCATCAAGGTGATCGGCGATTTCACGCCACTGGTGGAGCGTATTTCCATCGACGAGGCGTTTGCCGACGTTGCCGGCTGCACCCATCTCTTCGGTACGCCCGCCGAAATTGCAAAGACAATCCGCCAACGCGTGCGGATGGAGATCGGTCTTGGGATCTCGGTCGGTGTGGCGCGCACCAAGCATCTGGCGAAAATTGCCTCGCAAGTGGCGAAGCCAGATGGGCTCGTGGTCGTGGATCCCGACACCGAACTGGAGTTCCTTCACCGCCTGCCCGTCGAGCTGATGTGGGGAGTGGGTCCCGTCACGAAGGCGCAGCTCGCCGAAATCGGCGTGCTGACCATCGGGCATCTGGCAAAGACACCGGGTTGGTCGCTCGAGCGCTTGCTCGGTCCCGCTGCAGGCGAGAAACTCGCGGCGCTGGCATGGAATCGCGATCCGCGGGAGATCAAGTCTCACTGCCGGGCCGGATCGGCAGGGGCGCAGTCAGCGATTGGCAGGAAGCCGGCCGAAGAGCGGGTTATTCGACCCACGCTGCTTCACCTCGCGGACCGCATCGCTACGCGACTCCGGGCGAAGTCCAGGCCCGGTCGAACCGTGACGGTCCGCGTTCGCTTCGCCGACCTGAGCTCGGTGACGCGCTCGGTAACGCTCGATGCGCCGATCTCCGCGACCATGATTCTTGCTGAGATCGCCGAGGAACTGGTGCGAGCGATTCTTGCAGATCATCCGGACCAGAAGACCATCTCGCTATTGGCGATCTCCGCGTCGCATCTTGAGGAGCACTGGGATCTCGAGCTCGAACTCCCGCTTGAACTTCAAGATGAAGCGCGCCGCCCCGGCACCAGGATAGGCATGGCCCGTTGGGCGGCTGATTGCGCCGTCGACAAGATCCGCGATCGCTTCGGATGGGATGCGATCGGATACGGCCCGGCAGCGCTTGGCATTTCTCGTTCCGTGCCCGACGAGTTTCGCAAACTCGCCGAAAAAGACCTCTAACCCTCGAAAGCCTTGGCCCGACAAGCGACCGGTGGGTACGAGCTCCTATTTACCAGCTAGCCGCCAGCGGCAAAGACCTCGCCGTTCCTGACGTGCTTAGATGCGCGCGCTTGTGCTGTACAGCTCCGCTGGCACGAAAAATGCTGAGGCGCCTCCGCGATGGCGAGCGCAAAGCTCGCCGGGCAGACGGAGGACAACATGAGAGCCCAAGTATTGAGAGCGTACGACGAGAAGCTTTCCAACGACCAGTGGGTCAGCGAAGAAAAAGCGCCTGATCCCAAGTTGACTAAATCGACTGATGTCATCGTCCGCATCGGTGGTGCTGGCGTATGCAGGACCGACCTTCATATCATCGAAGGTGTATGGAAGCCGCATATGGATCCGACCGGCGACAAACTGCTACCCATCATCATGGGACACGAAAATGCAGGTTGGATCGAAGAGGTTGGCAAGGAAGTCGAGGGAGTAAAGAAGGGTGACCCGGTCATCGTTCACCCGAAGATCACCGGTGGCACCTGTCTCGCCTGTCGCCGAGGCTTCGATATGCATGGTCCCGGCACGTTTCCGGGGCTTGATTGCAACGGCGGCTATGCAGAATTCCTTTGCACCTCCGAACGCAATATTGTGCCGCTGCCACGGACTCTTGCACCAAAGGATGTGGCGCCTTATGCGGATGCGGGCCTCACGGCCTATCGCGCGGTCAAGAAGGCCTCTCGTCACCTTTTGCCGGGCGAATCCTGTGTCGTAATCGGTGCAGGTGGGTTGGGCCACATCGGAATCCAGTGTCTCAAGGCGATGTGTGCGGCCGATATCATCGTTGTCGACAAGTCCGAAGCGTCGCTGAAGCTGGCCGAAAAATCGGGCGCCGACCATCTGGTGAAAGCTGACGGCAACGAAGTGGCAGCCGTTCTGGCATTGACTGCCGGAAACGGCGCGGAAGCCGTGATCGATTTTGTTGGCGAGAAAGGCACGACGTCCAAGGGGCTGGCGATGACCCGCCCGATGGGCAGCTACTACGTTGTTGGCTACGGTGAAGACATCCGCGTTCCGACCGTGGATATGGTGATCACCGAGAAAAACATTATCGGCAACCTGGTCGGTACATGGGCCGAGCTAACGGAGTTGATGGCGCTTGCGGATCGGGGTTTGGTCGAACTCGCAACCGCCGAATATCGCCTCGCGGACGCCAACAAGGCACTGCACGATCTCAACGCCGGCAAGATCCATGGACGCGCAGTTTTGATTCCTTGACAAAGAGTTCTAATCCATCGCGGGCATCCGTTTGCTCGCGATGGATTTGGCGTCCGCCCGTCATATGCCATGGCGGACTTGGTCCAAGCGAGTGACCGCTATTGCGGCGCAAACATTGCGATGCAAACTGACGCCTCTGCGTTGCAGCGATTCTCATTTTGCAATTCCTGTCGCAATTTGCGTCTCGATCAGTCGTCAAGCCGAGAGCCGTGCGGGCGCGACCGTCACTCATCTCATGCTCACGTCATCAGAAATCATCTGGCGAGGCGCTCGGACGAGCTGGCACGCCCATTGCAAAGCTCCTGAGCACAACAACGCTGACTGGTCCATCGTCTGGGGCGAGCCGCGAAAAGAACGAGGGAAGGGGATGTCGAGCTGAGGGCGTATCTTCTGCGGGACAACGCAATTGCGATCGAGGCCGCTGGTTCCATGATCGCTGCTGATCGTCCGCAGAGCGCTCCACAGTCATCCTGAGACCCTTGCCGATATCAAACGTCCGGTCGTGAGAACGGCCGCGAGGTGGCCCGTAACGCACGGGTAAGCACTGCCCGGCCCGTCGAGGCGCAGGGCAGGCGGAATATCGATGTGGTTTCTGACTCGATCAGGAGGATAGACTAGATGTCTGGAACGCTAACGCTCAACAGGATCACCGCCCAGCGCGGCATTTCCGTCGGTGACGCTGCAAAGAAGATTGCAGATCTCGGCTGGAATCCTTCCTACGTCCAGGAAGCGATGACCTTCCCCACGGACTACAAGATCACGAAGGCGCCGAAGGACCCGATGAAACAGGTCCTTCGCTCCTATTTCCCGATGCAGGAGGAAAAGGACAACCGCGTCTATGGCGCGCTTGATGCGGCCCTGCGCGGCGACATGTTCCGCAACGTCGAGCCGCGATGGGTCGAGTGGATGAAGCTGTTCCTGGCGATCATCCCGTTCCCCGAGATATCGGCGGCGCGCTCGATGGCGATGGTCGGCCGTCTCGCTCCGGGTGAGGATCTCCGCACCGGCTTCACGATGCAGATGGTCGACGAGTTTCGTCACTCGACGATCCAGATGAATCTCAAGAAGTGGTACATGGAGAACTACATCGATCCGGCCGGGTTCGATATCACGGAAGAGGCGTTCGGCAAGTGCTACGCCACCACGATCGGCCGTCAGTTTGGTGAGGGCTTCATCACCGGTGACGCAATCACTTCGGCGAACATCTATCTGACCGTCGTGGCTGAGACTGCCTTCACGAACACGCTGTTCGTGGCGATGCCGTCCGAAGCCGCTCGCAACGGCGACTACGCGCTTCCGACCGTGTTCCTTTCCGTGCAGTCGGACGAAAGCCGGCACATCGGCAACGGCCATTCGATGCTGATGTCCATGCTCAAGGAGCCCGACAACCATCTGCTGATCGAGCGGGACCTGCGCTATGCCTTCTGGCAGAACCACGCGATCGTCGATGCCGCGATCGGAACCTTCATCGAGTATGGAACCACGAACCGCGACAAGACCAAGGAGTCCTATGCGGAGATGTGGCATCGCTGGATATTCGAGGACTATTATCGCACCTATATGCTGCCGCTCGAGAAATACGGCATCAAGATCCATCATGACGACGTCCAGACAGCCTGGAAGCGCCTGACCGAGAAGCACTACGTGCACAGGGTCGCGCAATTCTTCGCGGTTGGCTGGTCGGTGAACTTCTGGCGGATCGAAGCTCAGACCGACAAGGACTTCGAGTGGTTCGAGCATAAATATCCGGGCTGGTACGCCCAGTTCGGCGAATTCTGGAAATGGTACGAGAAGCTGTCGCATCCCGGCCAGACCAACATCCTCTTCAATAGCGATGTTGGCTACGTCTATCCGCATCGTTGCTGGTCGTGCCTGGTGCCTTGCCTGATCCGTGAGGACATCGTTACGGACGAGATTGACGGCAAGCTCTATACCTTCGCGCATGAGCTGGATCGCTGGACTGCCGTGCAGGCATTCGCCGGCGAATACGAGGGACGACCGACGCCCGCGATGGGCCGGTTCAGCGGACGGCGGGAATGGGAAAGCTGCTACGATGGCTGGGACCTCGCCGATGCGATCAAGGACCTCGGCTTCGTCCGCACTGACGGCAAGACGCTGGTGCCGCAGCCACACCTGCGCTTCGACGAGAAGGAGATGTGGACGCTTGACGATGTCCGCGGCCACACCTTGAAGAGCCCGCTGCTGACGCTGCGAGAAATGAGCCCGGCCGACCGGGAGGCGCATCTCGCCGAGTATCGCAAGGGATTCACCATCAATCCCTGCAACTGACCCAAACGGAAGGAGCCGGCTCCGGTCGGCTCCTTCTCTCAATCCCTGAAAGTTCTGCAAGCCTTGGTTTGAGGAGGCCCCATGGGCGCGCCCGCTAATGTCGTTCGCCTGCATCCGGTAGGCATAGAATTCGAGGTCGAGGAGAACGAGACCGTCCTTGATGCCGCCTTCCGCCAAGGCATCGCGTTGCCGCATGGTTGCAAGGAGGGACAATGTTCAGCGTGCAAATGCGTCCTTACCGAGGGCGATGTGGAGCTGAAGAAATACTCGACGTTCGCGCTCAACGAGATGGAGCGCGGTCAGGATTACATTTTGTTGTGCCGCACGTTGGCCTACTCGGATCTTGAAGTAGAGCTCCTCAACTATGACGAAGAGGTGCTGTCGAAATCGATACCGGTCAGGGACTTCACGGGCACAGTGACGAGCGTCTCCGCGCTGACCCACGACATCAGGCACCTTGAGATCTCGCTGGAGCAACCTCTGAAGTTCTGGGCGGGTCAATATGTCGACATCACGCTCGCGGGGGCAGAGACGATTACGCGCTCGTTTTCCATGGCAAATTCGCCGCTCGAAGGCCAAAAACTCGCATTCATCATCAAGAAGTACCCGAACGGACGTTTCTCCTCCCGGCTCGACGGGGACCTTGCCCTCGGAACCAGGGTCGGGATCAGGGGACCTTACGGCACCTGCTTCCGGCGAGAAAACCGAAACGGAGCCATGATCCTGGTCGGGGGCGGATCGGGAATGTCGCCGCTCTGGTCAATCCTCCACGATCACATCAGCTCCGGGGAAGCGCGTCCAGTGCGCTTCTTCTACGGAGCCCGGACGCAGAACGACCTTTTCTATCTCGATCGCTTTGCAGAACTCTCGGCAAAGCATCCGGATTTTACGTTCGTGCCCGTCCTCTCTCACGCAGCCGACGACACAGCCTGGCGCGGGGAAAAGGGCTTCGTGCATGAAGCGGTCGGGGCACACCTGCGCAGCTCGGGATACGGGGAAGACGTCGATGTCTATGCCTGCGGACCATCGCCGATGATCGAGGCGCTGACGCCGGTGCTGCAGATGAACGATGTCGAAGCGGACCGCATCTTCTTCGACAAGTTCACGCCGGCCGCCAACTGAGACTTTCCGAGTGCCGGTCCATCAAGTGCAAAGCCACCAATGGGAGGAGGAGACTATGACTGCAGTTCCAAGCGTTTCAGTGGGATCCGGTGCAGCAGGCGCTGCGGTGTTTCCGGATTCGGACAGCCGCAGGTACAGGTATTTCGAGCCGCGCAGCAAGCGGGCGACGCACTACGAGGACGTGACCGTTGATGTGCAGCCGGATCCGGAACGCTACTTGCTGCAGGACTGGATCATCTCCTTCCCCAACGGGAAGGGCGCCTACACCAAGGACAACACTGCGGCGCTGAGCTCGAACTGGCATGCATTCCGTGCGCCCGACCAGGAGTGGGAGCGCACCCACTACCAGCGTCAGTCCAAGATCGAAGGGATGGTTCAATCGGTGATCGCCAACGGCCGCAAGTCCGGCGCGCCGAAGGCTTTCAACAAAGCGTGGGTCAAGATTCTGCAAAACCACCTCGGCGCGTGGAAACATGTCGAGTTCGGCCTCGGCACGTCGCTGATGCAGGCTCAGCGCTACGGCTATACGCAGATGATCAACAATGCGACATTGACCAACTCGTCCTACAAGCTTCGCCTTGCGCAGGACATCACGCTCTATCTCGCCGAGATCGGAATGGACATTCCGGGCTTCGACGACGCGGCGGGCAAGCGCACCTGGTTGGAAGACAAGGGCTGGCAAGGCGCAAGGGAAGCGGTCGAATCGATCATGGGTTCGTCCGACTATCTCGAGCAATACTTCGCCATCAACATCGTGTTCGAGCCGCTCGTCGGCGAGCTGTTTCGTAGCGGCTTCCTGATGCAGGTGGCCTCGTCGAACGGCGACTTCATCACGCCGTCCGTCATTTCGGCGGCCGAGGCCGACTATGAGCGCAATCTCGCGAACACGATCGACCTTCTGCATCTTCTGGTGACCGACAATCAGCATGCCGCCCACAACAAGAACCTGTTCCAGGGCTGGGTGGACAAGCACGTGGCGCTCGCCAACAAGGCGGCCGCCGGCCTGCAGCCGATCTGGTCGCAGCCGCATTCGAAGCCGGTGCAGTACGCCGACGCCCGCGCACAGTCGGTCGAACGCATCAAGAAGATCCTCGGCGAGCTCGGTCTCGTCCTTCCCAAGGAGTAAATTGCAATGTCCGTTGCTTCCAGAACTGCGACCAACCAGAACATCTTCCAGAAGATGGGAGACATCGTCTTCGACCAGACGATTTCTCATCAGTGCGGCGTCACGATGAATGACAGCGTGGAAGCGCGTGCCATCGCCGAGTTCATGGCGAAGAAGCCGAACGTGACCGTGACCTACCAGCCAGCCCTGATCCGCATCGACGGTGAGGGCAAGCTGGTCTTCAAGATGGATGAGATCAGCGAAATTCTCGGCAAAGACATGACGGCCGAGATCTTCGAAGTGAACACCTCGACCCATTATGGCCGAATGGTGCGTATCGACGACAATACGGTGACGCTGTTCGGCAACATGGAAGAGGTCTTCGAATACATCGAGTGACCTCTTGCGAGTGACCTCTTGCAACTCCCGAGCCTGGGTGGGGTCGTATCCTGGTGACTGCGGCCCCACCAATTTCTCGCACGGTCGGCGGTCCCGACGTTGATGGAAAAGCGCTTAGCAAAACCTTGGAGATTATCATGTTCATAACCCCCACCGGCGAGGAAGTCTTCGTCATCGACGGGCACACCCATTTCTGGGACGGCAGTCCGGCGAACCAGCGGAACATTCACGGCAAGCAGTTCATTGACTGCTTCTACACCTATCATACCTCGCTCAGCCCGCCGGATAAGCTCTGGCCCAAGGACCAGTTCGAGAAGTACAGCGCCGAGCAGATGTACCACGATCTGTTCGTCGACGGCCCGGACGATATGGCGATCGTGCAGTCGACGTACCTTACCGAATTCTACAAGAACGGGTTCAATACGATCGACCGCAACGCCGAAATGGCGAAGCGGTACAAGGATCGCTTCATTGTCAACGGCGCCTTTGATCCACGGGATGGAGAGCGGGCGCTCGAATACATTCATTATATGAAGGAGACGTTCGGCATAAAGGGCGTGAAGCTCTATACGGCGGAGTGGAAGGGCGAGTCACGGGGCTGGAAGTTGACCGATCCAAACGCCTATCGTTGCCTCGAGCTCTGCGAAAAGCTCGGCATCAAGAACATCCACGTCCACAAGGGGCCGACCATCATTCCATTGGACAAGGATGCATTCGATGTTCACGACGTCGATCATGCAGCCACCGACTTCCAGGGTCTTAATTTCATCATCGAGCATTGCGGCTTGCCGCGACTGGACGATTTCTGCTGGATCGCTGTGCAGGAGACCAACGTCTATGGCGGCCTCGCGGTGGCGCTGCCGTTCATCCATGGCCGTCCACGCTATTTCGCCGAAGTGATCAGCGAACTGCTGTTCTGGGTCGGCGAAGACAAGCTTCTTTTCGGCAGCGATTACGCCATCTGGACGCCCCGCTGGCTCGTCGAAAAATTCTGGAACTTCGAGCTGCCCGACGATCTGAAGCAGGAGCACGGCGTCGATCTGACGCTGCAGGCAAAGAAGAAGATCCTCGGTCTCAACGCCGCGCGCCTCTACGGGGTGGATGTCGAGGCGCAGAGGGGCAAGCTCGCGGGAAGCGCGCACGCAACCGCGGCGGAGTGACAACGATGGACGCTGTCCTTCTGCATCATGACCGAAGGACCCGCGAGGTATGGGAACGCCTCGCGCTGGTCACCGATCCCGAGCTCGACGAGTCGGTCACCGAGCTTGGATTTGTTGAGCTTGTCAATGTCGATGATGATGGCGGGGTCGATATCGTCTTCCGCTTGCCGACCTACTGGTGCTCAGCGAACTTCGCTTTCCTCATGGCCGACGACATGCAGCGGGCGGTGTCTTCGCTGTCGTGGGTTAGCGAGACGCGACTGCAGCTTCGAGATCACATGGTCGCCGAAGAGATCAATCGTGGCGTCAGCGAGGGCAAATCGTTCGGCGACGCGCTCCGGGACTTTGCTTCCGCAGGCTCGCTTGATGAGGTGCGTGAGAAGTTCCGCCGCAAGGCGTTCGAGCGACGCCAGGAGGTCATGATTCTGGCGTTGCGAGAGGCTGGTCATGACGACCAGGCGATTTGTCAGATGAATCTAGGCACCTATGACGAAGTCGCGTTCGGTTCGGAGCAGGCCGCGCGCCAGAAGCCGCGCTATCGCGAACTTTTGGTTGAACAACGCCTTGCCAGGCGGCCTAGTGATCAGGTCTTCGTCAGTTACGAGGGACATCCGATCAAGCGCCGCGAGCTTGCCTCTTATCTGCAGCGGTTGCGGGGGGTGCGGATCAACATGGAGTTTAACAGCTCGTTGTGCAGGGGCCTTCTTGCGGCGCGCTATCGCGAGCCTGACGGCGATGCGGGGCAGACTGCCGTCGATGTGGCGCCGTGTGGAGGCTGCGGCAGTGGCTGTGCCGTGCGGGCGGCCGGGCCAGCCGAGAAGCATTCCACCGCGGTTGCATGAGGTGACGCGCCTCGTGCTTGCGGGTGCCAACAACCGGAGCGGTCAGCAAGTCCGCCCGACCAGACAAAAATAGATAGCCACGTGGGAGTGAAACATAATGGCGAAAGTTCTGCTGCATGACATAGAAGCCCGTCGCGCTCTTGCGCGCGGAGTCCAGAAGCTTGCCGCCGCGGTCGAATCGACCCTCGGTCCCAAGGGCATGAACGCAATGGTCGACAGGCCAATCGGCACCCCCATGGTGTCACGCGATGGCGTCACAATTGCCTCGGAAATCGAGTTGCCTGACCGTTTCGAGAACATGGGCGCGCAGGTGGTGCGTGAGGTCTCGATGCAGACCAACGAGGTCGCCGGCGATGGTACAACGACGGCGATGGTGATCGCAAACGGCCTGATCCAAGGAGGCGTTGCAGCCCTGGAGCGCGGCGCCAAGGCGGTCGATCTCTGCAAGGGGATTGACCGGGCCGTCGAGGTCGTTGTCGAGACTCTCAAGAGTGGGGCAATTGCTGTATCCGATCGCAAGACACTGCAGGCGGTGGCGACGATCGCCTCTACCGACCCCCATCTTGGCGGTCTAATCGCGGAGGCGGTGGAGCGTGTCGGCAAGGATGGCATCATTAGTTCCGATTACGGGCTGACGACCAGCACGACGCTCGAAGTGGTCGAAGGCATGTCGTTCGACCGTGGTTACATCTCCCATCACATGGTGACAGATGTCGAAAAGATGGAGGTGGTGCTGGATCAGCCCTACATTCTCCTGACTGACTTGAAGATCAAAGCTCCGGGCGAACTGTCGGCGGTGCGCGCGGCGGTCGCCTCGACCGGGCGACCGCTTGTCATCGTCGCTGAAGAGATCGCGCCTGACGTCGTCGTCACGCTGCTTGGCGATGGTAACCGCGGCAAGGTTCTGGTGGTGAATCCACCCGACTACGGCCACTGGCGCAAGGCGATGATGGACGATCTCGCTATCATAACAGGGGGACGGGTCATCGCTCGCGAGCTTGGCGGCAAGCTGGAAGGCGCCAGCCTTGCGGATCTGGGAACCGCGCGACAAGTTCGGGCAAGTGGACGCGAAACGGTGATCATTCGCGGCGGAGGCGATGAAGCGGCGATTGCGGCGCGGCGCCAGCAGGTGGCGAAGCAGTACGATCTGGCACCACCCAATATCGAGCAGGACAAGCTCAAGGAGCGCCTGGCGAAACTCTCAGGAGGAACGGCGGTGATCCTTGCGGGTGGCGTGACGCCCGTCGAGCAAAAACGGACGATCCAGTTGATCGACGATGCGCTCAGTGCGGCGCGTGCCGCAGCCGAGGAGGGCATCGTGCCGGGTGGTGGCACCGCATTGGCGCAGTGCGCGCCGGTGGTCGTGCGCACGCTCGGCAACGTCAATGGCGACCTCGGCGAGGGCATCAAGTTGGTGCGCGAAACACTATCCCGTCCCGCCGCATTCATTGCCCGGAATGCGGGCTATGATGCGGAGAAAGTCGTGGCCGACCTGCTGAGCGCACCGGCGGGCGTGGGGTTCGATGCCGCCAACGGTGTCTTCATCGACATGGTTTCAGCCGGCATCGTCGATCCGGTGCGGGTGACGTATACCGCGCTTCGAAACGCGGCTTCCGTTGCCACGCTGGTGCTGACCACCAACACGCTTGTGGCCGACGTGCCGCAGTACATCGACCCGACCCAGGGACCGGCACTGGGGGGCGGGGCAGAGAAGCTAGGGCGCGCATGAGGCACTGTACGCGGTCAGTGTTCCGCATCGTCGTCTGACGATCCATACCTTTTGTGGTCGAATGATTGGACGGTGACAATGAGCGAGAACGGGCTACAATCTTAAAAAGCTCCGGCGTGAGCCGAAGGAGGCAGTGCACAAGCCTCTACGGTCATCCGACCGACCGGGCGGGAGGAAAACATGGTCCACATCATTTCCAAGCGCGATGGTCCGCGCCGGGAAGAGGTCGCGGCGAAGGACTTAATTCGGAAGAACCGCACGAAGATCGACGCGATCGCCAATCATCTGACGGCTGGGCGCTGGCAGGAATTGCGCAATTCCGCACCCCCGCCGCAGCCTCAGCCATCAGGCAAGCTCTGGTTGACGCCGCCGGGCCGTCCCAGAGAGTTGGAACCATATGTGCGGATCAGCCTTAACGGCCGTGTCGTCATCGCTGATCTCGCGTCGGGGCGGCAACTCCATTTTGTCGGCGAGCTGCGCGGAACGGGCCAATCGCGATGCTTCGCTCTCGCGACGCGCGAGAACGGAATCTTCGATCCGCTGGATGAAGAGCTCTGCAAGGTCCTCGCCGACCTTGAAGGAGTGAGCGTGCCCGATGAGGTGTCCGAGGAACGCCTGGAACAGATCATCGCCGGCCGTCTCGGGTTGGATGCGATCGCCAAAAACGTCGAATGATCTCCGTAAACTCGGCCTGTGGGGATGACGATTCCGATCAGGTCCGGTTCAGGTCGTTTCTGCCGATCGGGTTGCTGTTTGCCAACGTACGTATGGTGCTCCAATGCTGACGGAAACGCTCATGGCCAAGCCGCCGTTTTCCCTGGAAGGCTACAAAGTTCCGGGCGCCACGGATACGGAGCAGGGGCGGCCATACGATGAGCGAGAAACCAACAGGGCATGGGAAAACTTTTTGACGTTCGGGGATCTCAGGCGCGAGAACGCGCCAGTGCGAGGCGTCATCGAGGAATCATGGCAGCGCAGTGTCCAGTCCGGGGTCAATGCTCATTGCAAGGGCAGCAATCTCGTCGCCTCGCCGGATGATCTCTACGAGCTGCGTCTGAAGAATGATGACTTGCTTGGTTCGAGTGCGGAGACCTTCCGCCGTGTCGCGGAGGTGCTCGGTGACGCCGCCACGATGGTCGTCATCACAGACAGGAACGGCGTCGTGCTCGACGTGGGGGGCGATCAGCGGACGATTGATGCAGGCCATGATATTCGCCTGGAAGTCGGTGCAGCGTGGGGCGAGACGGTTACCGGCACCAACGGCATTGGCACAGCACTCATCACGGGAAAACCGGTTCATGTCCATGCGGCCGAGCACTTTTCGGAGGGCATCAAGGCATGGACCTGTGTCGGCAGCCCGATTCGTAGTCCGATCGACGGCAGCATCATCGGCATTGTCGATTTTTCCGGACCCCAGGCGATCTTTCACCGGCATAATGTCGCGCTCGCGGTGGTCGCGGCCAATCATATCGAGCTCGCTCTCTCGGAGAAGATTCGCATCGAGAGAATGCAGCTACTCGAGGCCAGCATTTCTCGAATGCCCGGGATGAACAGCGCGGACGGCGTCGTCATTCTTGATCGGTTCGGCAGGGTCGTTCATCACAACGACATGGCCTCGGTTCGCTGGCGGCGGATTGCGCAATCGCAGGACTTGAGCATCGGAACGCAGCTTCTCCCGAGCAGCGACGGCTTCTTGTCCAGAGAGCTTGCGAATGGGCTGCCTGAGGAACTGCGGGAGCAGCGGATCGAGCCATTAGTGGTCGACGGCGTGGTGAAGGGCGCGATGCTGGTGCTCGCATCGAGGCCGCGCGTGAATCTTGCCGTATCCCAGATGTCGCCGACAGCCCACGCCGCACTCATGTCGGCCAAGGACGCAATTGTCGGATGCAGTGAAGCATTGCTGCAAACAGTCGAGAAGGTTGAGCGGGCGGCGCTCGGCCGGACAGCAATCCTGCTCGAGGGCGAGACGGGCGTCGGTAAGGAGCTATTTGCCCGCCTGGTTCACGCCGCCAGCCAGAAGACGGGCAAGGAGCCCTTCGTTGCCCTCAATTGCGGTGCGGTATCGAAAGAGCTTCTCGGCGGCGAATTGTTCGGCCATGCGCCAGGCGCCTTCACCGGCGCCACGCGCGAGGGCAGGCCTGGACGGTTTGAATTTGCCAATGGCGGCGTGCTCAGCCTCGACGAGATCGGCGAGATGCCACTGGATCTGCAACCTTATCTGCTCCGTGTGCTGGAAGAGCGTGCAGTCTACCGGCTCGGTGACAGCAAGCCGCGCCCGGTGGACGTCCGGCTCGTAGCGTCGACCAATCGGAACTTGAAGCAGGAGGTGGCGGAGGGACGTTTCCGAAAGGATCTGTATTTCCGGATCGGTGTCGTCAAGTTCATCATCCCGCCGCTCCGCGAGCGCTCGGGCGATGTCGAGATCCTGATCGATCACTTCAACAGACAGTTCGCGGCGACCTATAGCACCGAACCGCTGCGTTTCGAGGCCGCCACGATGGAATTGCTGCGGCGCTATAGCTGGCCGGGCAACGTTCGCGAGCTGCGCAATCTGATCGAGAACCTTGTGCTGATGACGCTCACCGGCATCGTCACCCCCAGGGACTTGCCGGAGGATTTCCGGGAAGCTGCGGCTCAGCCACTTCAGGCGCGCTCGCCGGCGGAGGATGGCCCTAGATCGGGAGGCGACGAGATCGCGCGCTTCGACGAAATGGAGCGTCGGGCCATCGAGAGGGCTGTCGCAAACGCGGGCGGCAATATTGCTGCCGCCGCCGAAAAGCTGGGGCTTTCGCGTGCCACGCTGTATCGCAAATTGCATCAATACCGCTCGCGGAGCTGAGGACAGGGCAGGCATGGCAACTGTCTGGGATGAACAGAAGAGCGGAGGAGAGCCGGTCGCGGCGGCGACGCTGGCGTCGCAGATTCTTGCGCGCGCCGACAGCGACGTCACTTTCATGGTGCACCTGATCGGCGAAAGCCAGAATCTCCTGGTGCGGCATTTCATCGTGTTCATCGAGACCGAACTCGCAAAGCGCGGCATCAGCTACGGCGTACACCCACTATTGCGTCCCTTCATCGAAACGCATGCACGCGAGCTGACCGATTTCGTCTTGCAGGGTATCGGCTTGCGACATCAGTTCGGCCTGCAGACGCTCGAGACGATGGCCGGAGATCCGGCGCGGTTGTTGAGGGTCGATCTGTGGGACTCGCTGCAATCTCACATCAATGATGCGCAGCAACACTTCGTATCTGATGTCGGTGGCTTGCAGCGAATCCTGGTTCAAGTCGAGACGGATTCATGAGTGACGATTCTCCGACGCTTGCCGAAATGCTGAAGCAGCGGTTGCTGGTCGTTCAGGAGATATCGTCCGCTCAATCGCGCAGCCTTCTGAACCGTCAGCTTGGCGGCGGGGCGGAGTTCGAGATTCAGCGGATCGAGCAGGAGATTGCGGCAACAGGCGCCTCGCATGCGCTCGCCAAGGAGCTAGAGGACGCGCGCGGACGCCTGCAAAACGCAAATGCCAAAATGGCGGCATGCGACGCGCATTGCGCCGCGCTGGAGCAACGCCTCGAAGAACTGGACAGGCGGATTGCCGCCGCAGGTCAGCCTATCGGAATGTGAGGCGATCGATGGACACGATGGAAGCAGAAACTGTAGCGCTCTATGAATTGCTTGGACGGCACTGGACTTTAGGCGCGTCCGTTACCGGTGTGGCGTTCGACCGCGCGGAACGGGTGGTTGCGTTCGCGCTCGCCGATGGCGCGTTGGCGATAGCTCCCGTGACTGATATCGAGCCGCCGCAGGATCGCTGTCGTATCGCGCTCGACGGCGGCCGAACAACGATTTCACCGCGACGGAAAGCGGTGCCACCGTTGACGAAAGTCGCAATCAGCGATGCTCCGTTTCATCTCGCCCCGATCGGAGCTTCCGGCTTTATCGCAAGTGATCGCAGCCGATTGGTCGGCGTGTCGGCATCCGGCATCACGCAGTTAGCCGCAAACCATGGTTCCCCGATTGATCTCGTCACCGCAGTGCAGGCTGGGGGTATTCTCGCTGCTTCTGGCGGGTCAGTCATATCCTATGATTCCAATGGCGACGTCGGCTGGCTGCAAGAGCGTGCGGGAGGAAATGCATCGGCAATCGCCGTATCATCGGATAGTCGGCGCTTTGCGATTGGGGTCGACGGCTGTCTGCACGTTCGTGCCTTCGGGCCACGACCCGAGCCGGCAGCTTCATTCGACTTTGGCTCCATCTCAACCTTGTCATGGAGTCCCGACGGAAGCTGGTTGGCCATATCAGTCGCAAAAGCAGGCATCGTGTTGCTGCGCCTTGCTGATGCGCGGATCGTCCGGATCCCCGGTTATCCTGCGAGCGTTGCGTCTCTCTCGTGGAGTGCAGACTCCCGCATCCTTGTTACGAGCGGAGGCTATCGGATGATCGCATGGGACGTTTCCAGCCTCAGCGATGCCAGCGAACAGCCGACCAACCTCGCGACCGGCCGCGCCAGATTCGTCCTCGTCGAGGCGGTGGATATGCACCCGGATCGTCACCTGCTGGCAGCGGGTTACGGCGACGGCATGCTCGTTGTCGCCAGGATCGGAGACCCCGGCGAACTGGTCGTCAAACCGCCCGGTCGAGGCCCTGTCCGCGCCTTGCAATGGTCCCGCGATGGTCAGCATCTTGCATTCGGAACAGGCGACGGGGAGGCGGCGATCGTGACGTTTCCGCCGCACATTTTCAAATAGCCGGACCCGGTTCAAACAGCTTGATCCGGCTGCAGGTGCAGAGTCATGCCGCGATCATCAGGAGGGAAATCATGACAGCCACTCAATCGCCAGAAGCCGAAAGCAAAGATCAATTCTTCAAGGAGCTGGCGGAGCTTTCCGAGCGGATGATCGCCGCGCATGGAAAAGAGTTTTCGATGGGCGCCCTGGTGCTGGCCGCAAGGTTCATCGCCGAGAATAAACCGTTCGAGCGAAGCGCAGTGACACAGTGACGTCTAACGAAACTCACTCCGGCTGGATATTGGCGTCCTTGGCGACCTTGGCCCACTTCTGGATTTCGCTGCGAATGTGATCCGCGAATTGCGACGGGGAACCGCCGACGGGGTCGACGCCCTGATCCTGGAAGCGGCGCTTGACGTCATCCATCCTGAGGATCGCATTCAGTTCTGAATTCAGCTTGCGGACGACCTCCGGCTTCATCCCGGCGGGGCCGACGATGCCGAACCAGACCGTGACCTCGTAACCGGGAACGCCTGCTTCCGTAACCGTTGGAACGCCTTCCGCAAGCGTCGAGCGCGCCGTGCTGCTGACGCCGAGCGCGCGCAACTTGCCGGCATTGACTTGCGGCAACACGTTTGGCGTGTTGTCGAAGGCAGCATCGATGTGGTCGCCGAGCAGATCGTTCACCATCGGTGCGCTTCCCTTGTAAGGGACGTGCACGATGTCGATCCCGGTCATGCTCTTGAACAATTCCATCGAGAGGTGGTTCGACGAACCAATGCCCGTGGATCCGTAGGAGACTTTGCCGGGATTGTTTCGGGCGTAGTCGACGAAATCCTTGACCGAATTGATCGGCAGGGCGGGTCTTACAACGAGAAGATTCTGCGTCTGACCGGCAAGGATCAGCCGCGTGAAATCCTTCACCGTGTCGTAAGGCAGGCTCTTGTAAATGCTGGGGTTGGAGCCGAACGGAAAAGCCACGCCGAGCAGGGTGTATCCGTCGGGTGCGGATTTGGCGACCGCGTCGGTGCCGATCAGCGTGCCGCCGCCCGGCCGGTTCTCGACAACCACGGGAACGCCCCAGGCCTCCTGGAGTTTTTGCGACACGATCCGTCCCAGCGTGTCGTTGAACGCGCCCGGTGGATAGGGAACGATGTAGCGGATCGTGTGGCTGGGGTAGGTGTCCGGATCGGCCGCTGCGGGCGCGGCCGGGGTCTGCGCGGAGGCCGCGCCTGTCAACAGAAGAAGAAACGCGCCGCAGGCGAAGTAAGCAAGACGCGTTGCGCGCGATTTGACTTCAGCCTGCAGCGGTTCAGACATAGCAGGGGCCCTCGATCAGTGGATGTGCGTTGATGAACGCCTCGTTGATCTCGACCCCGAGGCCAGGTGTTTCAGATGGTTTGACGCAACCCTCGGCGTCGAGCTTGTACGGGACGCCGCCGACCTCGTCGCGGAACGGATTGTGCTTGGCGACGTCGCCCTCGAAATAGCCGGGGGCATCGACCGCCGCGAGCACGTTGATGGTTGCCGCCATGTTGATGCCGGTCGCGGAGGTGTGCGGGTTGAAGGACAGCTTCCACGCATAGGCCATCCCGGCGATCCGCATCGCCTCGGTGACGCCGCCGGTCTTGGACAGGTCCGGCTGCACAAAGCTGACGGCGCCATCCTCGATCAGGCGAGTGAATTCGAAGCGCGTAAAGTGGTTTTCGCCGGCCGCCAGCGGCGTCGAGCCGAGCGAGGCGGCGGTCCGGTACGAACGATAATCTTGCGCCGGGAACGGCTCCTCGAGCCATCCGATCTCCAGCTCGTCATAGGCCGGCATCACGCGACGTACGTCGTCGACCGTGTAGCCGGTGTTGGCGTCGACCAGAATTTCAATGGCGTCTCCGACCGCATTGCGCACCGCCGTGGCGCGGGCGACGTCGTCGCGCGGATTGTCGCCGACCCGAAGCTTGATCGCCCGATAGCCCTGCGCGACGTAGCCCAGCGCCTCCTGGGCCAGCGACTCCGGCGCCTGCCATCCGAGCGAGATGCCGCCGGCATAGGCCTTGATCGGCTTTGAGGCGCCGCCGAGCAGCCGGTACAATGGCCAGCCCGCCGCCTTGGCGCGGATGTCCCACAGCGCCAGATCGAGGCCGCTGAGCGCCATCGCGGCGGCGTAGCCCATGCCATGGCTCGCCAACTGCATCTGGTAGACGCGCTGCCAGACGCCGACCACGTTCATCGCATCCATGCCGACGACCAATTCGGAGATCGTGGTGTCGATCAGCTTGGCGATGGCGCCGGGGCAGCGGCCGTGATGGGCTTCGCCCCAACCAACGAGGCCTTCATCCGTCGTGACTTTGACCAGCACCGCGTCGCGTTTCACCGCGCGGCCGATGCCGAGCCGGACGTTCTGGCCCTGCGGTACGGGATAGGAGATCGGGACCGCCTTGATCGATGTGATACGCATTTTAAGACCTCAGACCGCTTTGTGTTCGGGATTGACGAGATTGAGCGGCTGCTCGCCGCGCAGGATTCGGAGCATTTCTTCGGCCGAGCCAACCGCCATCGCACGGCCGCTGGTGGCGGTGATCCCCGCGATATGCGGCGTCAGCAGCAGGTTGGGACAATCGAGCAATGCGTCGTCGGGCTGCAGCGGCTGGACATCGAATACATCGAGCGCGGCACCGGCGAGCTTGCCTGACCGCAACGCGTAGATGATGGCGGGCGTGTCGACCACGGCGCCGCGCGAGACGTTCACCAGGACGGATTGCGGCCGCATGTGCGCCAGCAGATCATGGCTGACGAGCCTGCGTGTCTCGTCTGTCAGTGCGCAACAGACCACCACGGCGTTGCTCCGCGCGAACAGCTCCACGAGCGTGACTTCCTCGACATCAGGCGGCAGCGATCCCTTCCGGCGCGACGTGCCGAGCACAGTCATTCCAAAACTGTTGCTCGCGATGGAGGCGACGCGGCGCCCGATCGTTCCGACGCCGAGGATGCCGAGCGTCGTTCCGCTCAACTCGGTGAGGCCGTCTGCCATCGCGCGGCTGGTCGCCCAGCCTTCGGCGCGCATCAGCGTGTCCACGCGCTGCAACGGCCGCCGCAGGTGCATCAAGGCCGACATGACGTATTCGGCCACCGCGTTGGTGTTGCTTCCGGGTAGGTTCGCAACCGCGATGCCGCGTGCCGTGGCGGCGGCGACCGGGATGAAGTCGAGACCGACGCCGTGACGGACGATAGCCTTCAGACGCGGTGCATGATCGACGATGTCGTCGGGCAGTTTCGCGCGCACGATGATGCCGTCGGCATCCGCTGCCCATTGGCGCAGTGTCTCCGGCCTGGTGTCCGGCGCGACGATCAACCGAACGTGCGGGGTGAGAATCGCCTCGCCATCAGGGTGCATGGCGTTGGTCAGGAGGACGACGGGTTTCTCAGGCATCTGGCGCAGGCCCCTCGATGATTGGATTTTGCAGGCGGCCGAGGCCTTGAACCTCGACCTCGACGGTCGAACCAGGCCTGAGCCACGCCGGCGGCTTGTGCAGCCCGGCCACGCCGGCCGGCGTGCCGGTGGCGATGATGTCGCCTGGTTCGAGCGCCTGTTGCCGCGACAGATAGGAGACGAGGTCGGCGACGTCGAATAGTATGTTCGCCGTCGAACCGGACTGCAGCATGCGGCCGTCGACTTTCAGCGTCACGGTGAGCGCGTGCGGATCTGGTACCTCATCGCGGGAGGCGAGGTAAGGTCCGAACGGACCGAAGGTCGAGTAGTTCTTGCCGCGGTCGAAATGGCCGTCGGCCTTGATGATCTCGCTTGCGCTGACATCGTTGAAGCAGCCATAGGCGACGACGTGATCGAGCGCACGCTCCTTGCTGACGTTCTCGGCGCGCGTGCCGATCACGGCCGCGAGTTCCGCCTCGTAGGTGACCCCGCCGATCGTTGCCGGCAGCACGATGGGCTGTTCCGGCCCAATGATCGTTTGCGGTGCCTTCATGAACAGCACCGGTTTCTCGGGCGGCGCCATACCGCGTTCAGCCAGCGCGTCGCGGTAGTTATGCGCGATTCCGAAGATGCGCCGCGGCGCCGGCAGGGGCGCCATCAGCGTGACCGCCTCGCGCGAAAGCCGCGCTGCCGCAGCGAAGCCGTGCACGCGAATGCGTTCCACGACTTTGGGCAGGTCGGCTTCGATCAGGGCCTGCACCTGCGGTGCCGCGCCGCCGAGGGCTTCGCCCATCGCCGGATGCGCAAGGTCGACGATTGTTTCGCTGCCGTTGTCCAGCAGGACGCCGGCGCGCGTAAAGCCTTGCTCGCTGAAGGTGACGAATTTCATGAGCGGACCATCGGTTCACGCCGCCCGGTAGCGATCGATCACGCCGCGATCGATCTCGATGCCAAGTCCGGCGCCGGTCGGCACCGCGACCTTGCCCTTGACCTGGACGATCGGTTCGACCGCCAGGTGATCGCGAAACGGGTTTTCCTCCTGCTCGAATTCCAGCATCGGCGGCATCGGAAACAGGCTCGGCGGCTGGTTCGGGATCGACGCCAGGAAGTGGATGGTGGCGGCAAGGCCGACCGCGGACCCCCAGGCGTGGGGGACGCATTCCACGCCATGCGTCGTGGCAAGCGTCGCGATCTTCTTGCATTCGGTAATGCCGCCCGCCGCGCAGACATCGGGCTGCACGATGTCCATCGCCTTGCGCACGATGGCGTCGCGGAAGCCCCATCGGGTGAACTCGTTCTCGCCGCCGGCGACCGCCATGTCGAGCGCGCGCGAGACCTCCACATAGCCGTCGATGTCTTCCGGCGAAATCGGCTCCTCGAACCACTCGATGTCGAGCTCTTCGAGCTTGCGCCCGAGACGGATTGCAGCCGGCACAGTGAAGCAGTGATTGGCGTCGACCATCAGCTTGATGCCGGGGCCGATCGCTTCGCGTACGGCTTTCACGCGCTCGAAGTCACGCTTGATCGAACCAAGCCCGATCTTCATTTTTATTGCCTTGAAGCCGGCCTCAACGTAGCCCGTCGCTTCCTCGACCGCTTCCTCGACCAGCCGGTTCATGTCGGTGAAATAGAGCCCGGTGGCGTAGGCATCGACCTCGGTGCGGAAGGCGCCGCCGACAAGCTTGTGCAGAGGCTTGTTGCAGGCTTTCCCGATAATGTCCCAGAGCGCGATGTCGATGCCGCTGATGGCTGCGATCGACATGCCCTTCGGCCCGTAATCCTTGATCCGGTTGTAGAGATCTTCCCAGATCACCTCGACGTCGAAGGGGTCGTGGCCGATCACGCGCGGGGCAAGCTGGGTTTCGATAAAGGCTTTCGCGACGGCCGATGGTCCGTAGCATTCGCCCCAGCCGACGATGCCGTCATTGGTTTCGATCTCGACCAGGCATGTGCCGCGCGTCTTGTAGAGCCAGCCGCGCGAGGAGGTGAAGGGACGTTGCACCGGAGCGGCGACGACGTGACAGGTGATCTTCTTGATGGACAAGCGCGTGAACCTTTGTTGGAGAGTGTTGGAGTTAAGAGCAGCGATTCCGCCGTATCAGCCTATTCCTTCGGAAAGACCTGTGATGCCACAGTGCCGAGCGTGGCTGCGACGTTGTCGACTTCCTTGGTCAGCGCATCGCCGGTCAGGTCGTCGACAAGGAACACGTTCTTCTTGGCGAATTCCTTGAAGCGCGGATCCTGAATGGCGGCGCGGAACGCGGTGATCAGCTTGGTGCGGACGTCGTCGGGAAGGTTTGCCGGACCAACGACGTATGCCATCTGGACGACAGGCCCGTAGGGAAAGACGTCGTAGCCCTTCTCCTTGAAGGTCGGTACGTCCGGAAACATCTCCAGCCGCTCATTGGCGAAGATGCCGATCGGCTTCAGCAGGCCTTCCTGGATCTGGCCGAGTGTTTCCGACGGCTTCAACACGCCGGAATCGACGTGCTGACCGAGCAGGTCGGCCACCACTTTCGATCCGCCGGTGTAGGGCACGTTGACGAAGTTCACGCCCGCCGCGCGCGCGGTCATCAAGGCGAAGATGTGGTTCAGATTGTAGTTACCGGGGGTGCCGATCGTGACCTTGTCGGGATTGCCCTTCATGTACTTGATGAAGTCGTCGAGCGATTTCTGCTCGGCCTTGGTCGAGACCAGGAGCATCAACGGATCGGTCGAGACGCGCGCGATGTGGGTGAACTGCGCATTCGTCAGCGGCGCCTTGCCCTGCGCCATCAGCGCCAGCGTCGAGCTGGTCCCCATGCCCAGCGTGTAGCCGTCAGGCGCTGCGCTCGCGACCCGGCGCATCCCGATCACGCCGGTCGCGCCGACGACGTTTTCGATGACGATCTTGATCCCATGTTCGCGCAGGATCGGATCGAGCGCCCGCGCCGCGACGTCGTTCGAGCCACCGGCGTTCCACGGCACGATGAAGGTGATGTCCCGCTGGGGATAGTCCGACTGACCGTAGCTGGCGGGCGCCTGGAGCATCGAAATCAGGCATGCCAGGGTGATCGCGGCAACTTTTCTCATCGTGGTATTTCCTCCCGTTTTGTTGTTTGTTATAACAAACATCGTCGGTAGGTCAAGACGGCCGACCGGAGGAGGGATTTGCGCGATGTCGCGCGCCGCGATACCGAGCGTTGTATGACGGCATTGAAACGAATCGAGCGTGAACCGCTGTGGGATCTCGCGCACGCGCAGTTGCGGGATGCGCTGCTGGCCGGGCGGTTCGAGCCCGGCACGGTCTTGACCTTGCGCTCGCTGGCCGAAAGTTTCGGGACGTCAATCACGCCGGTGCGCGACGCCGTCACCCGTCTCGTAGCGCAAGGCGTGCTGCAGCAGGGGCCGCGCAACTCCGCGATCGTGCCGCACCTGTCCCGCCGCGAGCTTTCGGACCTGACGGTGGTGCGTTGCGCGCTGGAAGGCCGCGCAGCGCGGGAGGCGGCCCTGCGGCGGCATGACGAGGCCGCCCTGCGGAAGCTGCAAGAGCGGCTCTCGACGATGCAGTCGCTGATCGCTGCGCGCAAGCTCGAGAGCTACCTCGAGCATCACCGCAAGTTTCACTTCGGCATTTACGCGATGTCGGGCGTCCCGCTGCTCGTCGAGACCATCGAGAACATGTGGCTGCGCTGCGGGCCGGTGCTGTCCTACGTGATCCCCGAATATGTCGTCCTGCTGAAGGGCTGGGATCATCACACCGCGGCGTTGAAGGCTATCATGGCGGGTGACGCCGATGGCGCCGAACGCGAGATCGTCGCCGATATTACTGATGCCGCGCATTACCTCGCGAGTCTTGCAGATTCGACGGGGCAATTGAGGCGACCGTCTGGGCTAATCACCTCTTAGCTGCGCGCGGCGCCCCGGACTGGCGAAGATGGAAGGTGAAGCCCTTCGATCAGGCGCCACGTTCGCCTTGTGCGGTTCCTGCCGTGGTCCGTTGACGACGTTTGGGGGCGTTGCGTTCCGGCGCAGCGTCGGCGGCTCGGCTGTGCGAGTCAGGCTGGTAGCCCAGGCGGATCGACAGGAGCTCGGCGTGCGTCATCACGGTCCGGGCGAGCTCTGGCACCCATTCGGCCGTAACGCGCCGGCTCGGACCACTCACGCTAATTGCCGCGAAGACGCGGCCCGCACTGTTGCGGATCGGTGCGCCGACGCAGCGCAGCTCCGGCTCATGCTCGCAATCGTCCACCGAATAGCCGCGGGACCTGATCGCGGCCAGTTCGGCCTTTAGCCGCTTGGGCTCAACGATTGTGTTCGGCGTAAAGCGAGGCAGGCCGGCGCGGATGACCCGGTCGATCACGGCGTCGCTCTGGAAGGCGAGCGCCGCCTTACCCACGCCTGTCGAGTGACAAGGCGAGGCTTCCATCGTGATGACGGTGTTGTGCGGGCGTGCAGCAATTTGGCTGCGGCGATTGACGAAGACCATCTGCGCGCTGTCGAAGACGCAAAGATGCACATCCTCGCCACTGAGCTTGGCAAGCGTATCGACGAAAGGCGGCGCCTCGCGATACAGCGGGAGATTCATGAGTGCGCTGCCGCCGAGCTCGAACAGTTTTATGCCAAGCCGGTAACGATCGCGGCTCGCATCCTGTTCCAGGAACCCGACGCTGCGCAGGCTATCGACGATGCGATGGACGGTGGTGCGCGGTAGGCCGGTGCGTCGCGCGATCTCGACAACGCTCAGCTCGGGGTCGGTCGAGGAGAAGGCCTCCAGGACCTCGAGCATCTTGAAGAGCGACTTCACGCTCTGTCGACCGCTGTCGACGCTAGTCATGTCGGACCTTTCGGGTGGCGTCGCCACGCAATATCCAGGACGCGAACCAAGTCCGACTTAGACGGAATCGGGCGCGGCGGCAATGCCGCGCCCTTTGTCCTGCGCTCACTCGGCTGCGACCAGCCTCGTGCTGCCTTCCACCTCGAGCAGGGGCTTGAGGGCAGCCGCGATCGCGTCCTTCTGCCGGCTGGTCGGAGCCGGCATCGGCTGCCGCGGAAGCCCGCTCGGCGATCCCTGGAGGGTGAGGGCATGCTTCACGCAGGCTGGCAGATTGTCGCCGACGATCGTGTTCCAGAACCGCAACAGGCGCTTGTGGATCTCGATCGCGGTCGCGTGGTCACCGCGCTCGACCGCGTTCCACAGTGCCACGCAGGCGCCGGGCACTGCGGCCGGGTTCGCGGCGATCGTGCCATGCGCGCCGAGCGCGAAGGACGGATAGAGCAGCGCATCGACCGCCGTCAGCACGACCTTGCCCGCGGGCACGTCGAGCAAAAGATCGGCCATCAGCTTCAGGTCGCCGGCGCTCTGCTTGACGCCGATCACGCCGGGCAGCTCGTTCATGATCCGCAGCAGCAGCGCGGGGCTCAGGTAGTTCCAGGGCACGACGTTGTAAATGATGACGGGCTGCTTGACCGACTCGGACAGCGTCTTGAAGTGGCCGACCGTCGCATCCTCGTCTGGCTTGAAGAGATAGTGCACCGGCGTGATTTGGAGCGCGGCGACGTCGACCGATTCGATGGCGCGGGCGCGGGCAATCGCTTCGCGGGTCGAGTTGGCGATAATGCCGGCGACGAGCGGCACCTTGCCGTTCAGCTCCTCTGCGCAGGCCTCGATCAAACGCCGGAATTCGTCGGCGGTAAGCGTGTGACCCTCACCCGTGCTGCCGCCAACACAGACGCCATGCACGCCCTTATCGAGCAAAAACTTCACTTGGCGACGGAAGGCCTTTTCGTCGATGTCGCCGTTCTGATCGAACGGCGTGGTGAGGGGCGGGATGATCCCGGTAATCTTCGCTGGCACGTTATCCTCCTTTATTGTCCGGAATACGGACATTTTTGTATGACAAATGCGCGCATGACGTCAAGCGTGGTCGGCAACATATCGAGTTGTTCGCGCTAAATTTAAGAGGAGAGTAGTGACGCGAGCGAAAAATCCACTTGACATGTGGAATAACTCGCTGCTCATGTTGTCCGCAATACGGACAAAAGTCCGGGCAGGGGATGTCTTCCTGCCGAAGCCGGAGGACGACGTCATGAGCGGAATGGTTAGGTCGAGCGGGTCCAGCCGGGTGGCAGACCAAGTGACCGTTTCGATCAAGGGTCGGGAGTCCAGCGACATCCGGAAGGTTGCTGTGGCGAGCGCCATCGGCAACATGATCGAGTATTACGACTTCACGCTCTACGCGACCGCAACCGCGCTCGTCTTCAACAAGATCTTCTTCCCGAGTTCCGATCCCTTGGTCGGATCGCTGCTCGCTTTCGCGACGTTCTTCGTGGGCTATTGTGCAAGGCCGCTCGGCGGCGTGCTGTTCGGCCATTTCGGGGACCGCGTCGGCCGAAAAACGGCGCTGCTCATCACTATCCTGATCATGGGACTTGGGACTTTCCTCATCGGACTCATGCCGACCTATGAGCAGGTCGGTGTGTTGGCGCCGATCTGTCTCATCGGGCTGCGGCTGTTGCAGGGAATTGGCATCGGCGGCGAATATGGCGGCGGCATGGTGATGACGGTCGAGCACGCGCCGGCCGACCGGCGCGGTTTCTTCAGCTCACTCGTCCACATCGGCGTGCCCGCCGGATTCCTGATTCCGATCGCGCTTTTGGGAATCCTGTCGACCTCCATGAGCGAGCCTGACTTCCTCGCCTGGGGCTGGCGGATCCCGTTCCTGTTTTCGATCGTCCTCGTCGGGATCGGGCTCTTCATCCGCTTCAAGATCTCGGAGACGCCGGCGTTCAAGCGCGTGCTGAGCGAGGAGGGGGCTGCCAGCGTGCCGGTGGTCGAGGCGGTCCGCAATCACAAGGGCAACATCCTGTTCGGTATCGGTGCCAAGGTCGCCGAAAGCGGGCTGTTCAACATCTACGCCGTGTTCGCGATCACCTACTGCAAGACCAAGCTCGGACTGCCGAGCCAGACGATCCTGAACGGCGTGCTCGTTGGCTGTGCGCTCGAATGCCTGACGCTGCCGATGTTCGGGGCGCTGTCGGACCGGATTGGTCGTCGCGCAGTCTATTTAGGCGGCATGATCTTCCAGGCCGCGCTCGCGCTCGTCTTCTTCCAGATGCTGAACACCGGGCACACCGGCATGATCTGGCTCGCGATCGCGCTCGGCCTCGCGCTTGGTCATGGCTCGGTCTACGGCGCGCAGGGCGCCTACTTCTCGGAGCTGTTTCCGGCGCGCATTCGCTACAGCGGCCTCTCGCTCGTGCAGCAGCTCGGCCCGATCCTCGGCGGCGGCCTCTCGCCGCTGATCGCAACCGCACTGCTTGCCGAGTACGGCTCGGCCTATTGGGTGGCCGGCTACATGGTCGCGATGGCGCTGCTGTCGGCCGCCTGTGTCTTCGGCCTCCGTCCGCTCCGCTCGGATAACTGAGCCGATCCTGCTCGCAAAACCAGCCGCTCGAGACGAGGCGGCATCGCAAAACCAAGTGAGGAAACTGCCATGGTCTCTACCTTGCACTTCTCTCGACGCAGTCTGATCAAGGGCATCGCCGCCGCGCCGCTCGCAATGCCGGCGATCTTCGGCCGTGCACATGCCGCCGATCCCATCCGCATCGGCATTTCCGGACCGATGACGGGTCAGTTCGCCCAGAACGGCCAGTGGATGAAGAACGGCGTCGCGATTGCGGTGAAGCAGGTCAACGACAAGGGCGGCATCAAGGGGCGCATGATCGAAGTGCGCATCGCCGACGATCTCGGGCCGAACCCTACCGCGGCGGCCAATGCCGTCACCAAGCTCGCGACCCAGGACGAAGTCGTGGCACTGGTGGGTCCGCACTACACGCCGGGTATCTTGCCGAACCTGCCGTTGCTCGCGAAATACAAGATCCCGTGCCTGACGGGCGCAACCGGTCCGGTCGTCACCCAGCAAGGCAGCCCCTGGGTGTTTCGCGTCCGCCTGAATGATGCGATCGGCGCGGACCTTCTGGTCAAATACGTCACCGAAGATCTGCAGTGGAAGAAGATCGGACTTGGCTACGTCAACACGGCCTTTGGGCAATCCGGCATGGGCGTGGTCAAGGCCTCCTTGACCAAGCGCGGCGTCGAGCCTGCGCTGGTGCAGGCCCACACCGACGCGACCAAGGATTACACCTCGCAGATCCTGGCCTTCCAGCAGGCCGGTGTCGACGGCATCATCGTCTGGACTGACGATCAACCGGCCGGGCTCATTGCCAAGCAGAGCAAGACCCTCGGCGTCAAATTCGGCATCGCCGGCAACACGGCATTCTCGCAGCCGATTTTCCTCGGCCTCGCCGGAGAGGGCGCCGACGGATGCATGGCGATCGGCGAGTTCGTCAAGGACAATCCCGACGAGCGGGTGCAGAACTGGAAGAAGCTCTATTCGGCGACCCATCCCGGTGACGAGCCGGAACTCTACGCCACGGTCTATCACGACGCGGCAAAGCTGATCATTGCGGCGATGGAGCGCGCCGATGCCATTACGGGCGAGGGAATCCAGCAGGCGCTGACCGCGATCCGTGACTTCCCGGGCATCGTCACACGCTATGGCTGGACTGGCAACGGCGATATGACCCATTCCGGCATCATCACCAAGGTCGCCGGCGGCAAGCCGGAGATCGTCAAGGCCATCAGCAGCTAACGAGCGTGCGACGCCGCCGGACCTCCGGTGGCCGGCACCGTGATGGGATATTACGATGTTGCAGACTTTTATTCAGATCGTGTTGGTGGGATTGGCGGTCGGCGCAGCCTATGCGCTGGTGGCGCTCGGCTACACGCTGATCTGGAATGCGGTCTCCCTGGTCAACTTTGCTCAGGGAGACCTCGTGATGCTCGGCGCCTTCGTCTCGGTCGGCTGGCTCGCCAATCGTCTTGGGATGCCACTGTGGCTGAACCTCGGCGCGACGCTGGTGATCCTTGGCCTCTTCGGCGCCGCGCTGGCCTGGGGAATCTACCATCCCCTGCGCAACGCGCCGCAATTGTCGGCGATCGTGGCAACGCTCGGCCTGTCCATGGCGTTGCAGAATATCGCCGTGATCATCTGGGGACCGCAGCCTCTCAACTTCGCTGGCCCCCTGGGCACGACCTCGGTGCAGCTCTTCGGCTCCACGATCTACGCGCAGTATCTCGTCATCCTGGCGGCGCTCGCGGTGATGATGGCGATCCAGCACGCGCTGTTTCAGCATACGGCGCTCGGTCGCGCGATGCGCGCCACCGCGCAGGACGCCGAAGCCGCGCGGCTGATGGGCATCCCCACAGCCCGCATCATCGCTTTCATCTTTGCCTACGCCACCATGCTCGCAGCCTTGGCGGGCTGGCTGGTCGCGCCGCTGTCTTACGTATCTTCCGACATGGGCGTTAACCTGTCGCTCCGTGCCTTCGCGGCAACCATCCTCGGCGGCTTCGGCTCGATCCCCGGCGCGCTCGTCGGTGGCCTGATCTTCGGCGTCATCGAGTCGGCGGGCTCCTTCTACATTTCGTCGGAATATATCGACGTGATCGCGTTCGGCGTCTTGATCGCAGTTCTGATGTTCCGCCCGCAGGGCATTTTCGGTGAACTCGAACTGGAGCGTCCATAAATGACCGCCGACGGAAACACGCTGACGATGCGTACGCTCGCCCTTCTGGTGATCGGCGCGGCGATCCTATGCGGCCTCCTCCTGCCGCAATTCCTGTCGGTGTACTATCTGCAGGTCGCAGACGTGACATTGATCAACATCCTCCTGGTCCTCGGGCTCAATTTCATTCTCGGCTTCGGTGGCCAGATGTCGCTCGCACAATGCGCATTCTTCGGCATCGGGGCGTATGGATTCACGCTGCTTCAGGCCGCAGGCATGCCGGTACCGGTCGCCGCGATCGGCGCGATCGCAATCTCCGCCGCGGTGGGGATGGCGCTGGGCTGGCCGACATTGCGGCTGAAGGGGCATTACCTCGCCCTGTGCACGCTGGCTTTCGCGCTGATCGTCGAGCGGCTGCTGGTGAACTGGGAGGGCCTCACCAACGGCGCCAACGGCATCACCGCGATCCCGGGCATCGGGCTTGCCGGCGAGAACGACAAGATGCTGTGGGTACTGCTCGCGATCGTCGCTTGCGCCTATCTGCTTCAGGTCTGGATCGCCAATGGTCCGCTGGGTCTGCGCATCCGCGCGCTACGCGACGATGCGCTGGCCGCGCAGGCCATCGGCGTCGACATCTCGCGGCTCAAGATCATGCTGTTCGTGATCTCGGCCGCCTATGGCGGTCTTGCCGGCATCTGCTACGTGCTGCTGCGCGGCTATATCAGCCCCGACGTCTTCTCGTGGCAGTCGACCTTCTCCTACCTCGCCATGGCGGTGGTTGGCGGCCTCGGCAGCCCCCTTGGCGCCGTGCTCGGGGCCATCCTCTACACCTTCGTACCGGAGCTGTTGCGCTTCATGCAGGAATACTACTTTGCCGTGTTCGGCGTCATGGTCATCCTCGTGATCACCTTCTTCCCTGCCGGTCTCTCCGGACTGGTTCTCTCCGCCTTCCACAGTCTTCGCCGGCGCGAAAAATCCTATGCACGATCGGACGTGACGCATCATGAACGCGCTGCTTGAACTCTCCGGCGTCACCAAACGCTTCGGCGGCCTGACGGCGCTCGAAGACGTATCGCTCACCGTCGCGCAGGGCACGATCCATGCCGTGATCGGCCCCAACGGCTCGGGCAAGACCACACTGTTCAACATCATCAGCGGCATCTATACGCCGACCGGAGGCGAGGTGCGCTTCGAAAGCGCCGTCGTCACGTCGAAGCCATTGCACCAGCTCGCGGCAATGGGGCTGGCACGCACGTTCCAGAACACCCGCCTGTTCGGCTCGATGACCGTGCGCCAGAACGTCCTTGCCGCGCGGCACGGCAGGGCTCATCCGTGGCGCTTCGACCAGGAAAACGCACGCCGGGTCGACGAGATCATTGCGTTCGTCGGGCTTGCCGACGTTGCCGATGCGAATGCCGCCTCGTTGCCGCAGGGACAAAGGCGGTTGCTCGAAATCGCCAAGGCGCTTGCGCTGGAGCCGCGCCTCGTGCTGCTTGACGAGCCGCATGGCGGTCTCAACCACGCCGAGACCGCACGCCTGATCGAGGTGATCCGCCAGATGCATGCACGCGGGATGACGATCCTCTTGATCGAGCACGAGATGGAAGTGGTGATGACGCTCGCCGACCGGATCACCGTGCTCAATTTCGGCAAGGTGCTGGCGGAGGGCGCGCCGGCCGAGATCCAGCGCAACGACGCCGTCATCGAGGCCTATCTCGGCCGCGCCGACCGCGAGGCGGAGCTCCATGAACAGGTCGGCCGCGCGAGCGAAGGTACCGGCGCGCCGCTGCTCGAGGTCTCCGATCTCGTGGTCCGCTATGGTGACATCGAGGCGGTGCGGCAGGTGTCGCTGAAGGTCGGTGTCGGCGAGTTCGTGGCGCTGCTCGGCAACAACGGGGCAGGCAAATCCTCCACGCTGAAGGCGATCGCGCGTCTGGCGCAGGCCTCGGGCTCGGTGCGCTTCACAGGTCAGGAGCTGATCAGGGAGCCGACCGAGCGTCTGGTCGGAATGGGACTGGCGCTCGTTCCCGAGCGCCGGCGGCTGTTCGGCGGATTGACCGTGATCGAGAATCTCAAGATCGGCGCCTATGGACGGCCGCACGGCGAACTGGCGGGATTGATCGAGGAAATGCTCGAACTATTCCCCAACCTCAAGCGCCTGTCGGCGTCGCTGGCCTTTTCGCTCTCAGGCGGGGAGCAGCAGATGCTCGCCGTTGCCCGCGCATTGATGAGTCGTCCGCGCCTCTTGCTGCTCGACGAGCCGTCGCTCGGACTGGCTCCGCTGCTGGTCGAGCAGGTGTTCGGCAAGCTCGTGGAAATCAATCGGCAGGGGACCGCGATCCTGCTGGTTGAGCAGAATGCCCGCATGGCGCTCGCGGTCGCGCATCGCGGTTATGTGCTGAGCTCGGGACGCATCGTCGCCGAGGGCAGCGCCGCCGAGGTCGCGCGTGATCCCCGCCTGATGGGCGCCTATCTCGGCCACGGCGAGGCCGCCGAATAAGCCATCGGGCTGGATCTGGTGCTCACGAGAGCCGGCGCCGTCGCTTGAAAGGCGGATCGCCGTGGTGCAGATGGAAGCAGGGTCACCAATGGAAGCCGACATGAACGCCCACACCCTGCCGCGCCCAACAACTGAAGTCATCGCCGCTGTGCGCGCGAGGCTCGCCGAACGCCTGGGCGCGCGTGTCACCGTCTCGCAGGCCGTGCTCGACCAGCATAGCCACGGCGAGGGTCTGCCGGCAGTCGGTGTGCCAGACCTCGTGGTCTTTCCCGAGACCAACGAGGAGGTCGCCTTCGTTCTCGCGCTGTGTAACGAACACCGCGTACCGGTCACGCCATTCGGCGCGGGGTCCTCGCTTGAGGGCCAGCTCGCAGCCCTTGCCGGCGGCGTGTCGCTCGACATGACGCGCTTTGACAAGATCCTTGAGGTCACACCGGACTCGCTCGACTGCCGGGTCCAGGCGGGCGTGACGCGCGAAGCGCTGAACGCGCATGTTCGCGACGCCGGCCTGTTCTTTCCGGTCGATCCAGGCGCCAACGCCTCGATCGGCGGCATGGCCGCCACGCGGGCCTCCGGCACCAATGCGGTGCGTTATGGCACGATGCGTGAGAATATTCTCGGCCTCACCGTCGTCACGCCCGATGGTCGCATCGTCCGCACCGGTAGCCGCGCGCGGAAGTCATCTGCCGGCCTTGATCTCACCCATCTCTATGTCGGCAGCGAAGGAACGCTCGGCGTCATCACCGAAATCCAGCTCAGGCTTTACGGGCAGCCGGAGACCACTGTTGCGGCCGTCTGCCAGTTTGCCTCGCTTGAGGGCGCTGTCGCCGCTGTCGTGACGGCGCTGCAGTCCAATCTGAAGATGGCGCGCATTGAACTGCTCGACGAGGTGCAGATGCGCGCCGCAATCCGCTATTCGAAGCTGGATTATGTGGAGACGCCGACGCTCTTTCTCGAGTTCCACGGCACGCCGAACGGAGTGCGCGAAGAAGTGGAGATGATACAAGCGATAACAGCGGATCACGGCGGCGGCGCGTTTCAATTCGCCGAGCGGCCGGAAGACCGGACGCGGTTGTGGAAGGCGCGCCACAATTCCTATCAAGCTGTGATGGCGCTTGAGCCCGGCAAGGCCAATATGGGTACCGATGCCTGCGTGCCGATTTCGGCGCTGCCGGCCTGCCTGCTGGAGACCAAGGCGGACATTGTCGCATCTGGCCTGACGGCGCCGATCGTCGGCCATGTCGGTGATGGCAATTTCCATCTCGGAATCCTGTTCGATCCGAAGGACGCGCAAGAGACTGAGCGCGCCGAGGCGCTCGCCTTTCGCACCGCGCGCCGAGCCATTGCTATGGGAGGCACATGCTCAGGCGAACACGGCGTAGGGCTGCACAAGATCGTGCACATGGAAACGGAGCACGGTGAGGGGGTGGCGCTCATGAAGGCGGTAAAGACGGCGCTGGACCCGAGAGGAATCATGAATCCGGGAAAGATCTACCCGTCGAGCAACTGATTTCCAGTGTGCGCTGTTTGAAGACGAGACGCTCTTTCCGCGCTGGCCTCCAGCAACTACCGCTGTGGATTTTCGTCCACGGCGGTATTTTTGTCGGCGCTTCCGTCAGAAATCAGCAGAGGCGAGGAGGTGCCATTGCGCGACAGATCCAAGCGCAGGAGGTACTGCGAGGACCGTTGGGCTTGGTCCCGCATCGACGATGACCTCATTTGGCGGAACTGCGAAACCTAGTCCGGCCGCTTTCAGCAATGCCTCCTTGAGGGTCCAATAGCGGAGAAACAATCGGGACCGGGATATCTCCGGCGCTTTCCGCAGAGCAGCTTGTTCTTCGGCGGCCAGCACCAGCTCGCTGATGGAATCCAGATGATCTACTTCGCGTAGGAGTTCGACGTCGACCCCGATGGGCATGCGTGCTGCGGCGACGGCAACGGCGCCCCTGGCATGACTGAGGCTGAAGTCGATTTCCTGCGGATCGACGAGAAGGACCGGCTTGCCGTTCGCCGATCGTGCAAACCGCAGCGCATTCGGCGGTCGACCTACTGCATGTCCAAGGATCAGGCGCGCTCCCGCATGGGCGGCCAGATAGCTGCGCCGGTCCTCATGATGCCGGAGTCGCGCCAAGTGGTCCGTCTCCTGCACGTCAAGCAGCGCGGCGCTTTGCTCAAGAGGAAGCGCGGTAGGGCCGGGCGTGGCGCCTTTCTCCGGCGGGGAGACTGCGGCCAGCCAGAACGCGATCTCTGCGGGTGTCGGTCCTTTGACCGGCGTCGGGAGGTTCGGATGGGGCAACCATCGCAGGCGCAACTCATCGTCTTCAGGCGTGACACGCTTGACGGCGATTGCCCAGGCGACCACCGTTGTTGCCTGCAACGCGGTAAGCGATGAGGCGAAACCGTCCTGTCCGGTGCAGACAGCGTTATTCATGCGAGGTTGGCTGACATCGGCCACCGGTTCTCTTGAACTGAGCGACATCCAGCATTGAGCGGTCCCCCTCAATCAATACACGCGCTCTCTTGGCGGGATTGACTGCACCTCGTTTGAGAGCGGCTGTAAATGCACTGGTCTGTAATCGAGCCGCGCGCGGCCATCATCATCGAGCCAGCACAGGCTGTGCTTCAGCCAATTTTCGTCATCGCGTTTGGGGAAATCTTCCCGCGCATGGGCGCCGCGGCTTTCCTTGCGACCGATCGCTGAATGAAGGCTGACGCTGGCCTGCGCAAGCATGTTGTCCAGTTCGAGTGTTTCGGCCAGATCGGTGTTGAAGATCATCGTGTGATCGGTCACGCCAATGTCATCCCGCATCGTGGCGATCACCTCGTTAAGTTTTGTCAAACCGTCGTCCAGCAACGCGCCGGTGCGGAATACGGCGCAGTGGCGCTGCATGGTCTGTTGCATGGCGAGCCTGATGTCGCCGGCGACAGCCTTGCCTTTGGCCCACCTGATGCGATCGAGATGCGCGATGGCACGATCGGTCGCCTCGTCGGACGCCGGTGCGTGGCCCTCTTGCGGACGCAGGGTCTCGATCACGCGATGAGCGGCAGCCCGTCCAAACACGATGATGTCGAGAAGCGAATTGGAGCCGAGGCGGTTCGCTCCATGCACGGAAACGCAAGCCGCTTCCCCGATCGCCATCAGTCCTGGGACGACCGTTTCCGGATCGCCATGGCTAGACGTGACGGCTTCGCCATGCAGATTGGTCGGAACTCCGCCCATGTTGTAATGGACGGTGGGCAGCACCGGAATCGGCTGGCGTGTGACGTCGACGCCCGCGAAGATTTTGGCGGTCTCGCTGATGCCCGGCAGGCGCGTGTGCAGGAGTTCCGGATCGAGGTGCTCCAGGTGTAGTTCGATGTAGTCCTTGCGCGAACCGCAGCCACGCCCTTCGTTAATCTCAATCGTCATGGCGCGGCATACGACGTCGCGCCCCGCAAGATCCTTCGCGCTTGGCGCATAACGCTCCATGAAGCGCTCGCCTTCGGAATTGGTGAGATAGCCGCCTTCGCCGCGCGCCCCTTCCGTGATCAGGCAACCGGAGCCGTAGATGCCGCTCGGGTGAAACTGTGTGAATTCCATGTCCTCGAGCGGCAACCCGGCCCTCAGGGCCATCGCGTTGCCGTCGCCGGTAGAGGTGTGGGCGGCGGTGCAGGAGAAGTAGACGCGGCCGTAACCTCCGGTGGCCAGCACAGTGCGGTGAGCATTGAAGCGGTGGATGGTCCCATCTTCCATGTTCCACGCCAGCAGGCCACGACAGGCGCCGTCATCATCCATCAGCAGGTCCAGCGCGAAATATTCGATGAAAAACTCCGTGCCGTGCGTCAGACACTGCTGATAGAGCGTATGCAGGATGGCATGGCCTGTCCGATCGGCCGCCGCACAGGTGCGCTGGGCCATCTTCTTTCCGTACTCGATGGTCTGGCCACCAAAGGGACGTTGATAGATCCGACCATCTCCGGTGCGCGAGAAGGGCACCCCATAGTGCTCCAGTTCCAGCACCGCGGGCACGGCTTCGCGGCACATGTATTCGACTGCGTCCTGATCACCGAGCCAGTCGGAGCCCTTGACCGTGTCGTACATGTGAAAGCGCCAATCGTCGCCATCACCCATGTTTCCAAGCGATGCGGCCATGCCACCCTGTGCGGCGACGGTGTGGCTGCGCGTCGGAAAAACCTTTGTAACGCAGGCGGTCTTAAGGCCTGACGATGCCATGCCCAGTGCCGCGCGCAATCCGGCGCCTCCTGCACCGACGATCACCACATCATAATTGTGGTCGATGATCTCGTACGCTTTAGCCATCCTGCAGTTCTCCCAAATGTGCGAACTGGTCTTTTCTGAGTTCAGCGGTATCCATCGGATCGGCGAAAGCTTATCGATCTCCGACCGTTCTGGCGACACAACTCAATATGGCGTCGAGCAGGCCAAATTCCATCGGCTTCGCTCTGACCATGCCCATCGCTTCGCGGAGAGATTCCGATATCGTCAAATGAGATGATACGTATCTCATTATTTGAATTTTCAGGATGGAGATCGAGCCTATATCCTCCTGCGACAGATATTCAGCGGATACCGACGTCGTCGCGTGTCGCTGTTCGAAGGACTTGTCTCTTCGCGTTTCGGTCGCAAGTCGGCCAGTCGCATTGCCGGAGGTAAGGATATGAAGCTTCCAACCGTTCTATCGGCTGTCGCCGCGCTGGCCATGGGTCATGGCGCCCAGGCCGCAGCCTTGCCATCGACCTCGGCCACGATCACCTATCATCGCACGCAGGTGGATGGCGTCGGCATCTTCTATCGTGAAGCGGGGCCGAGCGACGCGCCGACGATTGTGCTGTTGCACGGCTTTCCGTCCTCCTCGCGGATGTTCGATACTTTGCTTCCGCTTCTTGCCACGCGCTATCGCCTGATCGCACCTGACTATCCGGGGTTCGGCCAGAGCGAGGCTCCGCCGCCCTCGCGTTTCGCTTACACGTTCGACCATCTCGCTGAGACCACGAACGCCTTGCTCGAGCAGCTCAAGATCAGCCGCTATGTCCTGTACCTGCAGGATTATGGCGGTCCGGTTGGCTACCGCATCATGGTGGCTCATCCTGAGCGGGTGCGCGCGCTTGTGATCCAGAATGCGAACGCCTACAGGGAAGGGCTCGGCGCCAAATGGAGCGGCATTGCGCAATATTGGGCCGATCGTGATGCGCACCCGGAGCAGGTCGACGCTTTCACTTCGCTCGAAGGCGCCAAGGCCCGTCACATCGGCAGCAGCCCCAATCCCGAGCGCTACAATCCCGATACATGGACCGACGAATATGCGTTCCTGTCCCGACCTGGGCAGCGGGAAATCCAGGCGGACCTGCTTTACGACTATCGCACGAACGTGGCCTCTTACCCCGCATGGCAGGCATTTCTGCGCGAGCATAAGCCACCGACGCTCATCGTGTGGGGGCGCTATGATCCATCCTTCATTGCACCGGGCGCGGAGGCGTTCAGGCGCGACCTGCCGGACGCGGAGATTCATCTGTTGGATGCCGGTCACTTCGCGCTAGACGAGAAGGTCGACGATATAGCACGTCTGATGATCGACTTCCTGCCGAAGCAGCCCGAATAGGCTTAACGCCAGCTATACAAGGAGTGAGCGAGTCGACCGTTCATACCCATTACCGAACGGGCCACCCAACGATGTGTCTGTTCTAATTGAAGAAAACATTTAGGTGGGGCATAACCCTCGGCGATTGAAGCGCTGATTGCCCACACTGTTATGACCAGGCCCCGGGTTCCATCCCTCGTCGCATTGAGAGCTTTTGAAGCTGTTGGCCGCACCGGCAGCATGCGTGCCGCTGGCGACGAGTTGGCGGTGAGCCATACGGTCGTGTCGCGTCATATCCAGAACCTGCAGGAAAGCCTCGGCGTCACGCTCGTCCGCGCCCAGGGTCGCGGCGTCATGCTGACCGAACGAGGCTCGTTCCTCTATGAGCAGTTGTCGCAAGCGTTCGACATCATCGCGCGCGCCACGGTTGCGGTACGTCCTCCGTCGCGAACCACGCTTAACATCTGGTGTATTCCCGGCATCGCCAACCGCCGCCTGCTGCAGAGGCTTCCCGAATTGACGGGTCCACCGAACCGATGGGAAGTCAACCTGCAGCCAACCTTGTCGCACCCCGATCTCTCGCGTGGTGAGGCGGATGCCGAGATCGTCTATGCCGATGTGATCACCACGCATCTCGATCTTGCGTCCGAGCCCTTGATCCGGCCGAGGGTCTTCCCGGTGGCCAGCCCGAGCTATCTGGCGCGTCATCCCGCCATCACGAGCCTGACGGACTTGGCGTCGATCGCGTTGATCCACGAGGAATCGACGGAGCAATGGGAGCGCTGGTTTCGGCTGGCCGGATTGGTCGATTTGCCGCAGCTCGGCGGCCAGCGCCTTTGGCATGCCCACCTCGCCATCGAGGCGGCGCGGCTTGGGCAGGGCGTGGCAATCGCAAATGACGTCCTTGTCGAGGACGACCTTCGCACTGGTGCATTGGTCGAGCTGCTCTCCACCTCCGTCTACATGGGAACGTACCAATTGGTCGCTTTGAAGGAGCGATGGCGCGACCCGGCGATTGTTGCACTGCGGAATTGGCTACAAAATGTGCTGGCCAGCGCACTGATCGGCCCGACTGGTGCATGTGAGTCACCATAGCGCGATAATAAAACTGGTTGTTCGTTCGATACCGCCAACTACGGTCCCCTCAACTTGGGGAAGTAAGAATGGCGCTAAACTCCGAACTGATGTCACGCAGGCAGTCTGCGGTGGTCCGTGGTGTTGGTCATGCCACACCGGTTTTCGCTCAGCGGGCACTCAACAGCGAGCTTTGGGACGTCGAGGGACGACGTTACGTCGATTTTGCCGGTGGTATCGCGGTTCTCAACACCGGTCACCGCCATCCGCTGGTGATCAAGGCGGTTCGCGATCAGTTGGATCGCTTTACGCACACCTGTTTCCAGGTCGCTCCGTATGACTCCTATGTTGAGCTGGCGGAGCGTCTCAATGCGCTGGCGCCGATCAGCGGGCCGCTGAAGTCGATACTGCTCACAACCGGTGCCGAGGCCACCGAGAATGCGGTCAAGATCGCTCGTGCGGCAACCGGCCGCACTGGCGTCATCGCGTTCACCGGAGGCTTCCACGGCCGCACCGCTTTTGCGTCGGTGATGACGGGAAAAGTCGTCCCTTACAAGAAGGGCGTTGTTTCCCCGCTGCCCGGCGTGTGGCATGTGCCGTTCCCGATCAGTGGCAGTGAAGTTACTGTCGACGACGCGCTGCGCTATATCGGCTTCATTTTCAAGGCCGATATCGATGCATCGCAGGTGGCGGCGATCATCATCGAGCCTGTGCAAGGCGAAGGCGGCTTCCACCAGGCTCCTCCCGAACTGATGCGTGGGCTGCGCCGCATCTGCGACGAGAATGGGATCGTGCTGATCGCGGACGAGGTTCAGACCGGATTCGGTCGGACTGGCAAAATGTTCGCGATGGAGCATTACGACGTCAAGCCGGACCTTATCTGCGTCGCCAAAAGCCTTGCCGGTGGTTTGCCACTATCGGGCGTGATCGGACGTGCCGCGATCATGGACGCGGCGGAGCCGGGTGGCCTCGGGGGCACGTATGCGGGCCATCCGCTGGCATGCGCGGCGGCGCTTGCGGTCCTCGATGTGTTTGAGCAAGAGAACCTTCTCGCGCGTGCCAATGAGATCGGTGCGCGCTTGCGCGATGCGATCGATCGCTTTGCCCAGGCCAATCATCTGCTGCCGATTTCCCGGGCTCGCGGATTGGGCGCGATGATCGCCTTCGATGTGCTCAAGCAGCGGGGGAGCAACGAGCCGGACGCCGAAGCCACCAGTCAGGTCACCAGGCTTGCGCACCAGAACGGTCTGATCCTGCTGTCCTGCGGCACGACCGCGAACACGATTCGGATTCTGGTCCCGCTCACGGCATCGGACGACATTGTGGACGAGGGGCTTTCGATCCTGGAATCCTGCCTCGTCGCCTGAACCCCACGACCGACGAACATCAATCAGACCAACAACGAGCACTCGGGCGAAATAACCCCTGCGAACAGGAGACGACCTTGGAAACTGAGCTGACCAAGACCAATAGCCTCGCGGAGGAATTGCGGGCTGCCGTCGATCGCAACTTTGACGACCAGGTGGCCTTCCTCGCGCGCCTGGTACAATTCCGCAGTCTCCGCGGTCAGGAGGCCCCGCTCCAGGCCTGGATGGCCGAGCGCCTGGCCGAGCGCGGCTACAAGGTCGATGCCTTCAGTCTCGCCGACGTCGATCTGATGAGCCATCCGAAGGCGGCTCCGATGGACGGGATCGATCTTGCCGGCTCGAGGCAAGTCGTGGCGACTTATGAGGGCGGCGGGAAGGGGCGCAGCCTGATCCTCCAGGGTCATATCGACGTGGTGCCGGAAGGCCCGGCGGATTTCTGGGATTTTCCGCCATTTGACGGCGTGGTGCGCGACGGCTGGATGCACGGCCGCGGCGCTCAGGACATGAAGGCCGGCGTGTCGGCGATGATTTTTGCGCTCGATGCGATCCGGGCCGCGGGCTACGCGCCGCAGGGCCGCATCCACGTGCAGACCGTCACCGAGGAAGAAAGCACCGGCAACGGCGCGCTATCGACGTTGATGCGCGGCTATCGCGCCGACGCGTGCCTCATCCCCGAGCCGATTGGCCAAAAGCTCTTGCGCGCGCAGGTCGGCGCGATCTGGTTCCGCGTGCGGGTGCGAGGCACGCCGGCCCATGTCGCCTACTCCGAGACAGGCACCAGCGCCATTTTGTCGGCCATGCACGTGATCCGTGCGTTCCAGGACTACACCAAGCGGCTCAACGAACAGGCCGTGGATCATCCGTGGTTCAAGACTGTCAAATCGCCGATCAAGTTCAATGTCGGCATCATCAAGGGCGGCGATTGGGCAAGCTCGACGGCGGCCTGGTGCGAGTTCGATTGCCGGCTCGGCCTGCTTCCCGGCACTAGCCCGCAGGAGGCGATGCGTGGCATCGAGAAGTGCCTGGCCGACGCACAGGCCACCGACAGCTTCCTGTCGAGCAATCCGGCCGAACTGATCTGGAGCGGCTTCCAGGCAGATCCGTCGGTCCTGGAGCCCGGAAGCGAAGCCGAGCAGGTGCTCTCCTCGGTGCATCAGGTGGTCTTCAACGAGCCGATGCAGTTGCAGATCGGCACCGCCGTTACCGATACGCGCTACTACAACGTCGACTATGGAATTCCGGCGCTGTGCTACGGCCATTACGGCATCGGGCCGCATGCGTTCAATGAGCGCGTCGATCTCGAAAGCGTCCGCAAGATCACGCTGAGCATCGCGCTCTTCGTCGCCAACTGGTGCGGATTGAAGAAGCTGTGATGGTCGCCGCCGCATCTGCGGCCGGCGCGTCTCGTCCAGAGAGCCATGTCAACAGGAAGGGGGGATATCATGGGAATGAACAGGCGTGAATTCGGCAAGTTGGGACTGGCCGCGGGAATGGCCAGCGTCGCGGGGATCCCGCTCGGCTTGCACCGTGCCGCGGGGCAGACGCGCGGCGGCACGCTCAGCACGATTACCCATCCGGAGCCGGCGATGCTGGTGTCGGCGATCAGTCAGCTCCAGTCGACGCTGACGATCTGCGGCAAGATCTACGAGAGCCTGCTTCGCTACGACTTTGACCTGAAACCGATCCCCGGCCTGGCGCAATCCTGGAGCATCTCTGCCGACGGGTTGACCTATACGTTCAAGCTGTTCCCGAACATCACCTTCCACGACGGCAAGCCGCTGACGGCGGACGACGTCATCTTCTCGATGACCAAGATCCTGCCCGAGACCCACGCGCGGGCCCGGCCGATCTTCACCCGCATTGAAAGCGCGGAAGCTCCCGATCCGCTGACGGTTGTGTTCAAGCTCAAGTCGCCGTTTTCCCCGTTCCTGGGAGCATTCGATTGCACCACGGCGCCGATCCTGCCCAAGCACATCTACGAAGGCACCGACTTCAAGACCAACCCTGCGAATGACAAGGCAATCGGCTGCGGTCCCTTCAAGCTGAAGGAATGGGTGCGGGGATCGCACATCCACCTGGTCAAGCATGACGGCTACTACCGCGCCGGGGAGCCTCACATCGACGAGATCATCTACCGCGTCATTCCGGATGCGGCAGCGCGTTCGGTCGCGCTCGAGCAGGGGACCGTCAAGCTGACGCAGTGGAGCGACATCGAGCAGTACGATGTGGCTCGCCTCACCAAGCTGCCCCATCTCGACATGACGACGAAGGGATATGAGTACTTCGCGCCACATCTGTGGCTCGAGCTGAACAATCGCATCGCGCCGATGAACGACAAGCGCTTCCGTCAGGCGGTGATGTACGCCATAGACCGCAAGGCTCTGCTCCAGCGTGTCTACTTCGGTCTCGGCAAGGTTGCGACCGGTCCGATCTCGTCGAAGACCCGGTTCTACGACAAGAACGTAAAGCAGTACGAATACTCACCGGACAAGGCAAAAGCTCTTCTCGACGAGATGGGATTGAAGCCGGGCGCCGATGGCAAGCGGATCACCGTTCCGTTCCTGGTCACGCCATCGGGCGAGCTCTATCGTCGCGTCGCAGAGTTCTTGCGCCAGTCGCTGCTGCGGGTCGGAATCGACCTGCAGTTTGAAGGCACCGATGTCGCGGGCTGGATCCAGAAGGTCAGCAACGGGGAGTATTCGATGACGACGAATCTCGTCTATCAGCTCGGAGATCCCGCTATCGGCGTATCGCGCACCTACATTTCGTCGAACATCCGCAAGGGCATCATGTTCTCCAACACGGCCGGATATTCAAATCCGGAAGTCGATCGTCTTTTCGAGGAAGCTGCGACCGCTTCGCCGGACGAGAAGCGGCAGGAACTGTACAGCGCGGTGCAGAAGGCTCTGGTCGAGGATGTGCCGATCGTGTGGCTGCTCGAACAGGACTTTCCGACGTTCACCGACAAGAAGCTCAAGAATGTGACCACGACCGCCATCGGCGTTCACGAAACCTTCGGCGCGGTCCGGTTCGAATGAGCGTCGTCGCCATCACCCGGTACGGAGGCCGCTTGTCGGCCTACGTGCTGGGCGCCGCCGCCGGAGCGGTGAAGATCATCGGCGTGATCCTGGTCATCGCGACCTTCAACTTTATTCTCGTTCACGCGGCGCCCGGCGACCCGGCGCAGGTGATCGCAGGACAAAGCGGTGCTGCCGACGAAACATTGCTCCGCCAGATACGATCGGCCTATGGCCTCGATCAGCCGTACCTGGTGCAACTGGCGAGCTCCCTGAAGAAGACGCTGACGCTTGATCTCGGCTATTCCTATCGGCAACAGCGGACCGTGTTGTCGCTGCTGCTCGAGCGGCTGCCCGCGACCTTGCTGCTCACGGGTACGGCGTTCATCCTGTCCCTGGTCTTCGGTACGGCGTTAGGAACGATAGCCGGCACACGTGCGGGAAAATGGTCCGACACGTTCTTTACGATCGTCTCGCTGCTGCTCTATGCCTTGCCGGTGTTTTGGCTTGGCCTGATGCTCGTGCTGTTGTTTTCCGTGCAGCTCAATTGGCTTCCGCCATTCGGCTACGTGACCGTCGGCGTCGAGATGACGGCGTGGCAGCGCATCGCGGACATTGCCTCGCACATGGTCCTGCCGACCTTGTCACTGGCCGCTGTCTATCTCGCGATCTACGCCAGGCTGATGCGTTCCTCGATCATCGAGGTCAAGCAGCAGGATTTCATCAAGACGGCGCGGGCCAAGGGCGTGACCGAGTCCCGGATCGTGATGCACCATCTGCTTCGCAACGCGATCCTGCCCGTTATCACGGTCGCCGGAATGCAGGCCGGCGCGGTGGTTGGCGGCGCGGTTGTTGTCGAGACCGTGTTCGCCTGGCCCGGCCTGGGGCGGCTGATCTATGACGCCGTGCTGCAGCGCGACTATCCGGTCATGCAAGGCATCTTCCTGGTCATGTCGATTGTGGTGATCGGGCTGAACCTGCTCACCGAGGCGGTCTATCGCATGGTGGATCCGCGCATCTCCGTACGAAGTGTGAGGTGAGGCGGCCGTGAAGAACCTGGCATCCTTTCTTCGGCATCCGGCCGGCGTCATCGGACTGGTCATCCTGACCGGAGTCGTTGTGCTGGCCATCGTGGCGCCGACCCTGTTTCCCGTCGATCCCTGGGATATGGTGGCCGCGCCGTTCCAGCCGCCGTTCGACGGCGAGACGTGGCTCGGTTCCGACATGCTCGGCCGCGACGTCGCCGCCTGCATCGCCTATGGCGCGCGGGTCTCGCTTCTCATAGGCGTCTCGTCGACACTTGCCGCGCTCGCGATCGGCGTCACCGTGGGAGCCGTTGCCGGCTATTTCGGCGGCCGCGTCGACGACTTTCTGATGCGCTTCGTCGAGTTGTTCCAGACGATTCCTGGCTTCATTCTTGCCATCCTGCTGGTGGCGACGCTCGGACCTTCTCTGACCAACGTGATCCTCGCGATCGGCGCTGTGAGCTGGCCGCAGCTCGCCCGGCTGACGCGCGCCGAGTTTCTGCGGCTGCGGAGCCGGGAGTTCGTGCAGGCCGCGGTCTGTCAGGGGCAGCCGCCGATGTCGGTGGTGTTGCGCCATATCCTGCCGAACGCGGTGTCGCCGATCATCGTGACCGGCTCGTTGATGATAGCCAGTTCGATCCTGATCGAAAGTGCGCTGAGCTTCATGGGGCTCGGTGACCCCAATCTGATGTCGTGGGGATTCATGATCGGCGCGTCCCGTTCGGTGATGCGTCAAGCGTGGTGGATGAGCGTGTTCCCCGGTGTAGCCATCTTCCTCACCGTGCTGGCGATCAACCTCGTTGGCGAAGGACTGAACGATACCCTGAACCCGAGACTGTCGCGGAAGGCGCGAGGTGCATGACGGACGAACCGCTGCTTGCAATCGAAAATCTGTCCGTTGCTTTGCCAAAGGGCGGCGACCGGCAGTTCGCGGTGGAAAACGTCTCGCTCGCCGTGCGTCGGAACGAGATCGTTTGCTTGGTCGGCGAGTCCGGCTCGGGTAAGTCGATCACCGCGCACGCCGTGCTCAGGCTGTTGCCGCCGGCTCTTCACGTCGCCGGCGGTGCCATCCGTTTCAAGGATACGGACCTCGCGACAGCGGATGAAGGGGCAATGCGGGCGCTGCGGGGCGGCCCGATATCCATGATCTTCCAGGAGCCGCTCAGCGCGCTCAATCCGCTGACGCGTGTCGGTCAGCAGATCGCGGAAGCCATCGTCACGCACGCCGGCGCGAAGCTGTACCGTTCCGAGCTGGACGCGCGGGTCGTCGAACTGATCGCGGCGGTCGGCCTGCCCGATCCTCCGGCGCTCGCCCGCAGCTATCCATTCCAGCTCTCCGGCGGTCAGCGCCAGCGCATCATGATCGCGATCGCGATGGCAAACGAGCCGGCACTGCTGCTCGCCGACGAGCCGACCACCGCACTCGACGTCACCACGCAAAAGCAAATCCTCGGCTTGATCCGGAAGTTGCAGGCCGAGCGGGGAATGGGCGTCCTGTTCATCACGCACGACTTTGGTGTCGTCGCCGACATAGCCGACCGTGTCGTTGTCATGCGCAACGGCTGTGTGGTCGAGCAGGGCACGGTCGATGCGGTGCTTCGCGCCCCCAAGAATGACTACACCAAGGCGCTCATTGCGGCAGTGCCGGGCGGGCGCCCCCCAACGGCGCACAGCCAGGCGCTGGGCAGCGATCCATTGTTGGAAGCCCGCGGTCTCAACAAGGTATTCGCGTCGCGTCAGGGCGCGTTCAGGCCGGTGCGACGGGTATCGGCCGTGCAGGACGTCGCTCTCACGCTGCGGCCGCGCGAGACCGTCGCCGTCGTCGGGGAGTCCGGATCGGGCAAATCGACACTCGCGCGCATGGTCATGCGGCTCATCGAGCCCGACACCGGTTCGATCGATTTCGATGGGGTGGATTTTCTTAAATTGAAAGGCGCGCAGTTGCGCGCGGTGCGCCGCAAGGTGCAGATCGTCTTTCAGGATCCCTTTGCAGCCCTCGATCCACGACAGAAGGTCGGCGAAGCCATCGCGCGCGGACCGATGACCTATGGAACGCCCGCCGTCGAGGCGATTGCGGACGCAAAGCGATTGTTGGCGCGAGTTGGGCTGAAGGAGAGCGCATATGAACGCTATCCTCATGAATTCTCCGGTGGCCAACGCCAACGCATCTGTATCGCGCGCGCCATCGCGTTGAAGCCGCTGGTGCTGGTCGCGGACGAGGCCGTTTCGGCGCTCGACGTTTCCGTGCAACAGCACATTCTGGAGCTCTTGGCCGAGCTGCGCGAAGAAATGAACCTCGCAATGCTGTTCATCACGCATGACCTGCGTGTTGCATCGGAGATCGCCGACAGGATCGTCGTGATGCGGCGCGGCGAAATCGTCGAGCAGGGTGAGACGCAATCGGTATTCGGCGCGCCGCAGCACGCTTACACCCGCGAGCTGCTCGAGGCCATTCCTGGGCGTTCGTTGTTCGGTCGACCTCACGAGCCGTCGGCCAACGTATGTTTCGCCTAGGCGCTCGCGAACGGGAAACACGGGGCGCAATGACATGAAAACTGGTGCGGATCATCTCTGCGACGCGCTGCTCGCGCTTGGCGTCGATACCTGCTTCGCCAATCCGGGCACGTCGGAGATGCACTTTGTCGCCGCGCTCGATCGTCGGCAGGACATGCGCTGCGTGCTTGGGCTGTTCGAGGGCGTCGTCACCGGAGCTGCCGATGGCTATGGCCGGATGACGGGCCGGCCCGCGGCGACCCTGCTGCATCTCGGCCCCGGTCTGGCGAACGGGCTCGCCAACCTGCACAACGCCAGGCGCGCCGGCACGCCGATCATCAATATCGTCGGCGAGCATTCGACCGCGCATCTTCCGCTCGACGCGCCGCTGACGAGCGACATCGAAACGCTCGCCCGGCCGATGTCGGCGTTCGTGCGCCGGATCGGCAGCGCCGCATCGATCGAGCAGGATGTCGCGGATGCCTGGGACGCAAGCTTGGCGAACGGCATCGCGACGCTGATCTTGCCGGCGGATATGGCCTGGTCGGAGCGATCAGCCGGGGCTCCGCTCGCCAGGCGTTCGCCGCCGCCGCGGCGCGAAGTCGATCTGGACAAGTTCAAGGCGGTCGTCGATCGTTTGCGCCGCGGTTGCAAGGCGGCGCTGATGTTGTCTGGGCAGGCTTTGCGCGCCGATGCGCTTGCCGATGCCGAAAGGATTTGCGCCAAGACCGGCGCGCGGCTGTTTGCACAGGGCGTCAACGGGCGCATCGAGCGCGGGCGCGGTCGGGCGCCGATCGAGAAGATATCCTTCGCCTGGGAGCCGGGTCGTGCCGCATTGGCAGGGCTCGATATGATCGTGCTGATCGGCGCCAAGGAGCCGGTCACGTTCTTTGGCTACCCAACCCAGTCGGGTCGCCTCGCACCTGAGGGGTGCAGCGTGGTCGAGCTCGGTGGGCTCGGTCACGATCTGAAGGGAATTCTCGCCCATCTTGCGGAAGCTGTCGGCGCCAAGTCGACGGCAGGTGTGCAGACGAGCGAGCTGCCGCCAGCCGAGATGTCCTTCCAGGCCGACGGTCCTCTGACCGCCGAAATGATCAATCGCGTGGTTGCCGCGAAGCTGCCGAAGAACGCGATCGTGTGCGACGAGGCGATCACGTCCTCCGGCTTCTACGAGCTGTCCTACAACGCGCCCGCGCACGACTATCTCCAGATTACGGGCGGCGCCATCGGCATCGGAGTGCCGATGGCGGCGGGGGCCGCGATCGCCTGTCCGGGAAGGAAGGTCATCTCGCTTCAGGCTGATGGCAGCGGCCTCTACACGCTTCAGGGGCTGTGGACGCAAGCACGCGAGAAGCTCGATATCGTCACCATCGTCTTTGCCAACCGCGGCTATGCAATCCTCCACGGCGAAATGCGCAAGGTTGGCGTCGCCAACCCCGGCCAGAATGCCCGCCGCATGCTCGACATCGAGGATCCCGAGATCGATTGGGTCAAGCTTGCCGGCGGCATGGGCGTAGCTGCGGAACGCGTGACGACCGTTCAGCGTTTCGCTGAAGTGTTCGATGCCGCGCTTCGACAGCGCGGGCCGTTCGTTATCGAGGCATCGTTGCTGTAACTCTTGAGGCGATTGATAGACGGGGCAACCTCGCATGACGCATTCCAACGCGACCGATCATAACGAGGCCTTCGCGACGCACAGTGCGCATTGGGGAGCGTTTTCGGCGCGCTGGGATGGTCAGGATGTCGCGATCCTGCCTTACGGCGGCGATCCTGCGCCATCGCCGATCCTCGGCAACTTCAAAGGTGCCTTGCGCCACAAGGCGCGTATCCTCAAGCCGATGGTCCGCCGCAACTGGCTCGAGCATGGGCCAGGCCCGCAGCGGCGCGAAATCGGCGACGATTTCGTCGAATGCGGGTGGGACACCGCGCTCGATCTGCTCGCCGGCGAGCTCGCGCGCGTTCGCGACAATTTCGGCCCGCGCGCAATCTATGGAGGCTCGTACGGCTGGGCCAGCGCGGGACGTTTTCATCACGCCCAGAGCTAGATCCATCGTTTTCTCAACTTGGTGTGCGGCGGCTATGTGCGTTCGGTCAACAGCTATAGCGCCGGCGCGTCGTCAGTGATTCTGCCGCATGTGATGGGGCCGTTCGAGGCGCTGTCGCGCCGTAATGTCACCTGGGATCAGGTGCGCACCCACACCGATGTCGTGCTCGCGTTTGGCGGCATGCCGATCAAGAACTCGATGATCGCCAGCGGCGGGCTGAGCCGGCACGTCGAGCCCGACGCCATGCGCGAGGCGGTCAAGCGAGGCACGCGGTTCATCTCGATCAGCCCGTTGCGCGACGATTTCCCGCCCGAGGCCAGGGCCGAGTGGATTCCGATTCATCCGGGCACCGACGTTGCCGTGATGCTCGCGACGGCGCACACCTTGCTCGCGGAAAATCTTTGCGACCGTGCGTTTGTCGACCGCTACACGACCGGCTTCGACGTGTTCGAGCGCTATCTTCGCGGTGCCCGCGACGGACAGCCCAAGCATGCCGATTGGGCTGCCGCAATCAGCGGAATTGCGGCCGACACGATCAGGGATATCGCGCGCTCCCTTGTGCATGGCCGCAGCCTCATTGCCGTGGCCCATGCGCTGCAGCGGGCGCAATATGGCGAGCAGCCGGTGTGGGCCGCTGCAGTCCTTGCCGCAATGGTCGGTCAGATCGGTCTGCCCGGCGGCGGCTACAATTATGCGCTCGGTGCGATGGGGCACACCGGCCGTCGGGTCAACGCCGTGCCGATTCCGACGATGCCGCAAGGCAGCAACCCGGTTCGCGAATTCATTCCAGTGGCGCGGATTTCCGACATGCTGCTGAATCCGGGGGCGCCATTCGCGTATAATGGCGGCGAACTGCATTATCCCGACATCAAGCTCGTCTATTGGGCGGGCGGCAACCCGTTCCATCATCATCAGGATATTCATCGTCTGCGTCAGGCATTCGCGCGCCCCGATACGATCGTGGTCCATGAACTCGCCTGGACCGCGATGGCACGGTCCGCCGACATTGTGCTGCCTGCGACGATGACGCTGGAGCGCGATGATATCGGCGCGGCGGCGACCGATCCGCGATTGATCGCGATGCGCAAGGTTGCGCCGCCCATCGGCGAAGCACGTGACGACTTCGCAATTCTCTGCGATCTCGCCGAGCGGCTTGGCGGCGCGAGAGTCTTTGCCGAGGGACGCGATGCCGCGCAGTGGATGCGCCATCTCTATGAGCCGACGCGGCGCGCCCTGGCCGAGCGCGGCTGGGAGGCGCCTGATTTCGAGGAGTTTTGGGATCGCGGCGAACTGGCGCTTCCGTCGGAGCCGGACGACGGAGGCATCCTGCGTCGTTTTCGAACGACACCGGAGGCAAATCCGCTGCCGACGCCCAGCGGCAAGATCGAGATATTCTCCAAGGCGATCGCCGGCTACGGCTATGACGATTGCCCGGGCCACTCGACCTGGCTCGCCTCGACCGAGCAGCCGGACGCGACGGCGCCATTGTGGCTGGTTGCCAATCAGCCGGCGACGCGACTTCATGGCCAGCTCGATTTCGGTGGCTACAGCCAGTCCCGGAAGATCGAGGGCAGGGAAGTCGCGCGGATGCATCCGGACGACGCCGCGCCGCGCGGGATCGTCGACGGCGATATCATCAGGATCTTTAATGCGCGCGGCGCCTGCCTCGCGGCGGTTAAGGTGACCGACGACGTCATGCGGGGCGTCGTCAATTTGCCGACTGGCGCCTGGTACGATCCCGCCCCTGATGGCGCGGAGAATCCGCTTTGCCTCCATGGCAATCCCAACGTGCTGACGCGCGACGTCGGCACGTCACGGCTGGCTCAAGGCTGCTGCGGGCAAATCACTGTCGTCGATTGCGAGAAGTTCATCGGAACGGCTCCGGCCGTCCGAGCCTATGAGCCGCCGATTCCTGTGAAATCTCACTCGCGATAGTGGCGATGATCGCGGAATGATCGCAAATTGTTGCTTCAAACGCGGCTATAGACGCTCGTCGGGTGGCGCGATTTCGGTGACGAGGTCTCTTATCAGCGCTTTCTTCGGCAGCGGCGCCAGCGTCATGACGCCCTGTTTGAGGCGCACCGTGCAGGCGTAGTCGACTGTGCCGTCAATGAGCATCATGCACTCCTTGCACGCGTTGGCGTTGATGCAGGAGTACCGATAGGCGAGGGTAGGGTCGATCAGTCGACGTACCATGCGAAGGCCATCGAGCACGGATTGGCCTGGCTCGAACGTGACGTCGAACTCTTCGAACCGCGGCGTTTCCCCGGCGTTGCCGCGCCGAATGCGCAGAGTTGTGTTCATGCCACGGGCCTTCCATTGGCCGGCGCGATCCTGCGCAGGCTGATATCGCCTTGTGACAGGCTGATGGTCTGGTTGACGCACCAGTTCTCCGACAGCCTCGGTTGGTCTTCCCGTTGATGCGCGCCGCGGCTTTCGCTGCGCGCCAGCGCAGCTTCGGTGACCGACCGCGCCACCAGCAGCATGTTCCGAAGGTCCAGCCAGTCAGTCATCATCGTGTCGAACGGCGCCCCGGTCGAAAGCGGAACATTGCCGATCTCCTGGCTAAGCTGCAGGATCGAGGAGAGTGCCGAGCGAAGCTTGGCTTCTGTTCGGAAAGGACCAACCTTGTCGGCCATCGCCGTCTGCAACCCGGCAATCGCGGCCGCAGGATTGGGCGCATCTCGTCTTGTTGCGCTGCGCAGCAGATCAAGCACGGGGCGAACCGCCTCTGCTGACCAGGACAGGCTTTGTGCCTTGGCTCGTTCCGCGGCGTTGCGACCGGCGCGCGCGCCAAAGACCAGCGCTTCGGTAATCGCATTGCCGGACAGCCGGTTGGCGCCATTGGCGCCGCCCACGACCTCGCCGCCGGCATAAAGTCCCGGTATGCGCGTCTGCAGCGTCTCGTCGACCCGAACCCCGCCCATCGTGTAGTGGGCGATCGGCGCGACCTCGACGTCCTGTCGAGCGAGGTCGATACCGTTGGCAAGAAGACGATCCACGACGGGTCCGAATGCGCGGCGTATCTCCGCCTCGGGTACGTGCCGGAAGCTGAGATAGGCGCCGCCCGCCGGGCTGCCGCGACCGGCCTCGACCTCCTTGGTGATCGCATAGGTCGCGAGATCGCGAGTCAGCACGTAACGACCGTCACTGCGGGAATCCTGGCTCGCATAGGCCGTTTCGAATTCCCGGCGTTCAGAGTTGAGCAGCCTGCCGCCCAGCTTGTAGCGGAACGGATCCCACATGATCGGATCCATGCCGATCAGACGCGGTGCCAGATGGCCAATCGGGAAGAATTGAACGAACTCCATGTCGATCAACTCCGCCCCGGCGCGCAAGGCCAGCGCATAGCCATCGCCGGCCATGTTGGCGGAGGCGCTGTTGCGGCGATAGAGGCCGGTAAGGCCGCCAGTTGCGATGATTACGGCTTTCGCGGCGAGTGTCACCGCGCGACCGGTCGGCAGGTGCAACGCGACTGCCCCGCAGGCCTCGCCGTCCTGTATGGCGATATCGACGATCACGAGATCGCCGATCAAGCGCACATCGCTCGCACTTTTCAGTCGGGTCCGCAGTGTCCTGGAGACCGCGGGACCCGTCGAGAGAAAATCGACATAGGCGCAGCGGGGACGGTCATGGCCTGGCGCCTGAGCCTGCTTGATGTGGCCGTCCTCCCGCGCCCAGCCCACCTTCCAGTCGTCCATCTCGCGCAGCCGCCGCGGCCCGTCCTCGCAAAGCAGCGCGGCGAGGCGCTCGTCACACAGTCCGCGGCCTGCCGCGAGCGTATCCGCCAGATGGTACTCCCAGTGATCGGGCGTCTGCTCGCCAAGCGCAGCCGCCACCGTCATTTGCGCCATCACCGTTGCGCCGCCGCGACCAATCAGGCTGCGATCGGCGAGAATCACGGACGCACCGGCACGCACAGCTTCCAGCGCCGCGTACATGCCGGCGCCGCCGGCACCGATCACGAGTACGTCGGTCTCAAGATGCGCCGGGCTCAAGTTATGGGCTGAATTCAACCCGGTCCTCCCAAGAAGGCATCCGAGACCGCGGGATCTTCGATCATCTTCTGCGCCGGCCCCGATGCCACCACGCGACCGGTCTCGAGCACGTACGCCCGGTCCGCCACCTTCAACGTCTGACGCGCCTTTTGCTCAACCAATAGCACAGATAGCCCTTCAGCGCGGGTCTCGGCAATGACGCCAAAGAGGTAAGCCGTGGCTTGGGGCGCAAGGCCGAGCGACGGTTCGTCCAGCAGCAACAGGCGTGGTTTCGACAATAGCGCGCGCGCCGTTGCTAGCAATTGCTGTTCGCCACCGCTGAGCAGGCTCGCCGCGTTGTGACGCCGCTGCCCGAGGATCGGAAAGCGCTCCTGCATGCGCTTGAGGTCCGCGATCGCCTGGCTCTTGTCCGCGCGGGTATAGATCCCCATCGCGAGGTTTTCCTCGACCGTCATGCGTCCGAGGATGCCGCGCCCTTCGGGCACCAGCACGACGCCGCGGCGAACGTTGCGTTCGGCATCATTCGGCCTCAGCTTTTGGTCCTTGTAGATGATCTCGCCCTGGAACGGCAGGAGGCCCGCGATCGCCCGGGCGATCGTGCTCTTGCCCGCGCCATTGGCACCGAGCAACGCGACGATCTCACCTTCAGCGACGTCGATGTCCACGCCGCGCACCGCGGTGATGGCGCCATACCGAACCTGCAGTCCACGAGCCGAGAGTATCATTCGTCCTTACCGAGATAGGCGTCGAGGACGCGAGGATTCGTCCGGACTTCGGTTGGCGCGCCTTCCGCGATCAGCACGCCGAAATCGAGCACATAGAGATAATCGCACAACCGCATCACGAAGTTCATGTCGTGCTCGATGAGAAGGATCGTCAATCCGGTTGCGCGAAGCTTCAGCATCAGTTGCCGGATCTCTTCCGCCTCGTCATGGTTCATGCCGGCCACGGGTTCGTCGAGCAGCAACAGCTTCGGCCGCGCGGTGAGGGCACGCGCCATCTCCACCCGGCGCTGCATTCCATAAGGCAGCGATTTGGCAGGGCGGTCGCGCAAGTTGGTCAAGCCGAAGAACTCCATCACCTCCACCGCGCGCACCTGCGCGGCGGGGTCGCCCCAGCCGATCGGCAGCAGCCGGCGCCACCAGGACTCGCGGTGCGGCTGCGCCACGAGCAGATGCTCCCAGACCGTCATGCTGGGGAAGAGGCGGATATTCTGGAAGGTTCGCGCAATGCCTTCGCGCGCGATTTGGTGGGGAGGCAGCCCATTCAGCGCCGTGCCATTCAGGCGAACCGTGCCGGAATCGGCGCGATAGGCCCCGGTGATGACGTTGAACAGTGTCGTCTTTCCGGCGCCGTTGGGACCGATGATGCCGACGATCTTGCCCTCAGGCACGCCGCTGGTCACGGCGGACAGCGCATGGATGCCGCCGAAGCTCTTTGTGACCTCGCTGAGTTGAAGAAGCGGCGCGCTCATGATGCCGCCTTCCTGAACGTGAGCCCACGCAGCAGCGTGCGGTCGACGATGCCCTGGCGGCGCACCAGGAGCACCAGGATCAGCAGCGTGCCGAAGGCGGCGAGGCGCCAGTCCGCGATCCGCCGCAGGAATTCGGGCAGGAAGACCAGCAATATCGCGCCGATCAGCGAGCCCAGCCCGAGCGTGGAGCCGCCGAGGATGGTCGCGAGCACGAAGTCGATCGAGCGCTCGAAGCCGAAATTGGCGGGTTCGATATAGACGTGATGGTGCGCGAACAGCCCACCGGAGATCGCAGCAACAGCCGCGCCGATCCCGAATGCGCCCACCTTGATCGCCACGGTGTCTAGGCCGACCAGCCCCGCCGCGGTTTCGTCGTCATGCACGGCCTGCATTTCGAGCCATACGCGCGAACGCTCGACGAGGATCAATACGACAAGGATGCCGCCGGCCCATGCCCAGATATACCCGACCGAAATGTGCGCCATGCCGTGAAAGCCGCCGGACCCACCCATGGCAGGGAAGTTGATGAAGAAGCTGCGCATCATCTCGCCGAAGCCGAGCGTGGCCATCGCAAGATAGATGCCTTTCAGCCGAAGGGCGGGGAAGCCCACGATCACGCCGATGACGCCAGCTGCGATCGCCGAGACGATCAGCGCCGGCGTGAGCGGCATGCCGAGTTCGACGGTGAGGTAGGAGCTCAGATAGGCGCCGATCGCCATGAAGGCCGCGTTGCCGAGCGACAATTGGCCGGTGGCGAGGATGATGTAAACGCTGAGCGCGCCGAGCAGCAGGATGCCGGCTTCAGCGAACAGGCTGGCATAATAGGTCGACATCACACGCGCTGGCCCTGGTCGGAACGCGCGCCGCCGAGCAGACCTTGTGGGCGCAGCAAAAGGATCAGAATCATGAAGCCGTACACGACGAAGTCGCGGACCTGCGAGCCGCCATAAGCCACCGTGAGCACCTCGACCACGCCGATCAGGGGACCTGCGAGCAGCGCGCCCCAGATGTTGGTGGTGCCGCCGATCACCATCACAGCGACCGCCTTCAGCCCGATTTCGACGCCAAGGTATGGCGTGATAGCGCCGTAATGCAGCGCGATCAGGACGCCGGCAACGCCGGCAAGCGCGCCTGACAGGGCGAAGGCAAACAAGGTCAACCGGTCCGCCGAGACGCCGAGCAGGCGCGACACTTCGCGGTTTTCGGCGACCGCCCGCAGCGCCCGGCCAACGGTGGTTCGCTGCACGGTGTAGGCGATCAGCGTCACCAGCACGATGGTGGCGCCGACAACGATGAGCTGCATCTGGCCGATATTGACCGGGCCGAGCGTATACTGCCGCCCCAGATACTCATCAGGCAGTTGCAGCGGGTCGGAGCCCCAGAAATTTGTCGCGACGTTCTGCAGGATGATCGAGAAGCCGAGCGTGCTCAGCATCGGCGTGACGACAGGAGTACCCCGCAACGGCTGATAGCCAATCCTCTCGATCACCATGGCGGCAATGGCCGCGCCCGCCATGCCGCCGAGCACGGCGACGGGAAGGGGAAAGTTTGCGGCGATCAGCGTGAATCCGAAATAGCCGCCGATCATGAAGAGTTCGGCGATCGCCAGATTGAGGATGCCGAGAATTCCCATCACGATGGAGAACGACAGCGCCAGCAGCGTGTAGATCGCTCCTAGCGTGAGGCCGTTCACGAGTTGCTGCCACAGCATGAATGTTCAGTCGGTCGGATGTTGAAGAGAGGGGCCGGGCGAACCCGGCCACCGAATGACTGCCGGGTCGATCAGCAGCCGGCGTGGTTGGGCGCGGAGCTGCAGCCGCGGACCTTGGTGTCCCACGCGCCGTTCTGACCCTGCAGCACGTAAAACGCCTTGATCGCATCGCCGTCGTCGTTGAAGCCAATCGGTCCGCCGAGGCCCTGGAAGCCCTCCAGCTTGGCAAGATGGTCGCGGATCTTGGCGCGGTCGGCCTCGACGTCTGCGGGCTTGCCGGTCACACCGGACTTCTTGATCGCATCGATATACATGCTGACGATCTCATAGATGTTGGCGTCATACATGCTCGGTTCGATCTCGGCCGGCAAACCGCTCTCCTTGCGCAGCAGCGGCTGCAGATTGGCGACGAACCTCTCGGCCGCTTCGCCTTTCATGGTGGCGAAGAAGGTCGCCGGCGCAATGATCGGAATTTCCGGCGCGGCCTTGAGGATCGCCGACGAAATCAACTGGGTGGCGCCGACGACCGGCTTGATCAGGCCCTGGCGCTTCATCTCGCGCAGCACGGTGATGGCCTGGCTATAGTCCGCGCTGACGACCACACCGTCCGGGTTCAGCGACTTCAGCTTGGTGACCTGGGCACTGACGTCGAGATCGCCGGTGTTGAAGGACAGCCGGTCGGATTCATTGACGATGGCGATCTCGTTCGCCTTCAGCGCGGCGGGCATGATCGCCTTGCCGACGGTCGCTGCGGTGGCGTCCTTGGCATCGAAGATGATGCCGACGGTCTTGATGTTGAACGCCTTCTTGAAATAGGGCACCGTCGTCTTGGCGAGCACGCCTTCGTCGATGGTGTTGCGGAACGCCCACGGGCGGTTCAGCTTGGCTACTCCAGGCTTCGAGGAAGCCTGCGAGGTTGCGACCACCTTCATCTCGTTGGCGACCGGAAACGTCACTTCGGCGGCGCTGCTGGTCAGCGGGCCTGCGACTGCGAGAACCTTTTCGTCGCCCGCCAGTTTGCGCAGCGAGCTCGCCGCCTGGGCCGGCTTGGCGCCGTCGTCGAGAATGGTGATCTTCAACTTGGCGCCGTTTATGCCGCCGGCATCGTTGGTCTGCTTCTCCAGCATCTTCAGCGTGACGCTGTTGCTGCGGCCCCATTCGGCGAATGGGCCGCTGCTCGGCACGACCGCGCCAAGCGCGATCTCCGGGGCTTGCGCCAATGCGCTGCCCGCGCTCAGCGAGATCACGGCGAGGGTGCCTAGCAGCCGCGACGGGTTCAATATGACCTTCAACATCGACTTCTTTCCGTTGCTATTAACCATGGCTGCCTGCAGCAGCCGATCTCGGAAGGGTGCAATGCACGCGGCGTGCCAGTGGCCCCGCGCGTAGCTAATGCTCCAACAGATTTGGCTCTTTGACAAACGAAAATTTCGCAGCTTTGTAGATTAGTTCTCTTTGGAAGCTATTTTTTTCGGCACTGCGGTGAAGTTTGCGGCAACCTGTCACGCCTTGCCGGTCTTCCGCGGCTTGGACGAGGATTTACGCGATGGCGAGGCCATCGGCTGGACGTTGGTTTCGGCCAGGTATCGCTGCAGCGCGATAGCGCGGTCGCTCGACTCCACCAGGCGCTGCACCAGGTCGAGCAACATCTCGAACTCCCGCGCGCTCAGGCAGCCAAATTCCACGTCGTTGATCTGCATTTGCGTCGGCGCCAGCCGCTCGAGCAATTCGACGCCCCGCGACGTGACGCTGAGCGAGAGCCGTCGGCGGTCACCCTGATGCGCAGCCTTTTCGATCAAGCCCTTGCTTTCCAGCTTGTTGGTCACGGTGGTGACGAAGGCGCCACTGAGATGGAGGTGGTCGGCGACGGTCTTGACGTGGACGTCGCCTTGCGCCGCCAGATGCCGGATCGCGATCAGCGTGGTGTATTCGATCCCGGGAAGACCGATGACGGCGGCATGGCCATCGCGCAGTGTTTGATGCCGGGCCAGAAATCCGAACAGGCTGTGCACCAGTTTGCGAAACTGCTGGTCGGAGCCGTCTACGAGCAGTTCAGGGCGGGAGGTTGTGAGCGCAGTGCGATGGGCGATGCGTCCGGCGCCGGGTTTGGTGGTGATGGCGCGCGCTGCTGTCTTGGCCAAGGGATCATCTCATTGATTGGGTTCGTCGGAAGATTGAACGGTCCCAATGGCAATTGCAATGCTTGTCATTGCAATGCTTGTGCCCGGAGGGGCACAGCGTTGATTGCCGCCTTGACATTCAGCCCATAATAGCTTCGGATATTAGCTATCTAATCCTGCATCGGGCTGGCACGAGGTGCCATTTGTTCGATGTTTTTTGGGGGATCGCGATGGACGAGGCATCATCCGGGGCGGCTGTGGGCGGTTTGGTCAAGAACGGCGCCGAGCACGTCGCAAGCGTGCGGGACGGCAGGGCGGTTTTTCTCGACGGCGAGCGCGTCGCCGATGTATCGACCCATCCTGCCTATCGTCATGCCGTCGAATCGGCCGGTGTGCTGTACGATTATCAGGCGCATCCCGACAATCTGCAGCGGATGACCTTTGACGTCGGCGGCGGCCGGCGCATCAGCCGGGCCTGGCAGCTCCCCAGGAGCTATGAGGATCTGGTCGAGCGCCGGAAGGCGCTGGTGGAGTGGGCCGAATTGTCCTGCGGCTACCTCGGCCGATCGCCGGACCACGTCGCGTCTTCGATGTCCGGCATGATGATGGGCATCGAGGTTTTCGAAAATTATGACCCGAAGCGCGCCCAGGCGTTTCGCGACTGGTTCGGCTACGCCCGCAAGAGCGACCTGTTCATGACCTACGTCATCAACAACGTGCAGGGCGACCGCTCCAAGGCGTTCGGCAGCCAGGGCAAGGGCGCCGAGGACATGGTGGCCCGCATCGTCGACGAGGACGCTTCCGGCATCACCATTCGCGGCGCCAAGCTGTTTGCCACCAGTGCGATCATGGCCAATGAGCTGTTTGTCGGCTCCGGCCAACCGCTCCGGCCGGGTGAGGAGCATCTGGCATTTTCCTGTGCGCTGCCGATGGGCACCAAGGGATTGAAAATGCTGTCGCGGAAGTCGTTCGAGGCGCACGCGGTCAGCGAGTACGACAATCCGCTGGCCTATCGCTACGACGAGAACGACGCCCTGGTGTTCTTCGACGACGTCAAGGTGCCGTGGGAGCGCGTTTTCCTGCTGCGCAACACCGACATGTGCCGGGCACAGCTTCACGATACGCCGGCGCATATCTATCAGAACTATCAGGCGCAGATCCGGCTTTCGGTCAAGCTCCGGTTTCTGGTCGGCCTGGCGCGCGGCATCGCGCAGACCATCGGCACCATCAATTTCCCGCCGGTGGTCGATACGCTCGGCAAGCTCGCATCGCAGGCGGCGCTGATCGAGGGCATGGTGTTCGGCATGGAAGCCGGCGGCGCCATGCGCGGCGAATATTTCCTGCCCAACAAGCATCTGCTTTATGCGGCGCAGGTCCAGTCGCAGGAAATGTACCCGCAGATCATCAGCACCATCCGTGAACTGGCCGGTGGGGCGCTGTTGATGCTGCCGTCATCGGTGCGGGATTTCGCCAATCCGGAATTGGCCGACATCATCTCGCTGACGCAGATCTCGCCGGCGATGAGCGGCGAGCAGCGGGTCAAGATGCTGAAAATGACCTGGGATGCGGTCGGCTCGGAATTCGCCTCGCGTCATCTGCAATACGAGATGTTCTACGCCGGTGCGCAGTTCGTCACCCGCGGCCACAGCTATCGCACCTATGACTGGGATCGCGCCTCGGGCCTTGCCGACCGGTTGGCGAGCAAGTACCGGTTGCCGGATTTCGAGAATTAGAAGCGTTTTCGAGCGAAGCATGCCCTCGGACTTGATCCGAGGGTGGATCCCGGTTCGCATAGCAATCAAGTTTACGCAGATTGCGTAGACTTATCTGCGCAGAAAACGCGTCGGGTCTAATGCGCGGCGCCTGAGAAGTCGCGGGGCAGGCGGTTTTCCGCGACGCGCACGTTGCGGATGCCCGCCGGCGTGTTGCGGCTGCGACCCACGAAGCGCGGAATGCCCGCCGTCAATACGGCGGATACCGCGGGGACGTCGCCGTTGCGCAAGGCCGACAAGGCGTCGTCCTGCGAGCCGCCGGCGCAGGCATCGATCAGGAGCACGTCGGCTTCCTTGCCGGGTTGCAGCAGGCCGGTGTTGAGCCGATAGACGCGCGCATTGTTGCCGGTGGCCGCGGCGATCGCCTGTTCCGGCGGCATGCCGCCGAGACTTGCCAGGTGGCTGATCGTGTAGAACATGCCGAGCGGCATGATGCCGCTTCCGGTCGGCGTATCGGTGGCGATCAACAGCCGCTCCGGCTGCCCCGCTTCGTCGAGCAGTTTGGCGGTCAGGAGCGCGGTGCGCAGATTGCCCGCGGTGCAAAGCTGCAAGGCAATGGTGCTCTCGTTGACCAGCCGGGCAAAGCCCGCCTCCGGCATCGCCACCGGACCGCCATTGACGTGAAAGGACACGGTCGGATTGGACGCCAGCACATGCTCGGCCCAGATCCCTGACGAGCCGGGGATCGAGGAGCCGCCGGTGTGCATGGTGGTCACCATGCCCAATCGTCGCGCCGCCTGCATCAGCGGTGCATAGTCGAAAGGCGTGGCAAAGGCGCCGAACCCTGCCTTGGCGAGCCAGATGCCGGCCCCTGCGAGTTCCTCAAGATCACCCTCGGTGAGGCCGGGCTCGAGAATGACCGAGCCGGCGTGAACCCGCACGCCGCCGGGACGATAATCCAGGAAGCATGCCCGCGCCGCCAGCGCCAACGCCTTGACGCCGGCCGCATCCTTCGGTCGGCCAGGCACATGCACTTCCGATGCGGTGATCGCCGTCGTCGTGCCGCCGTGCAGATAGCTTTCGAGATAGCCGACGACGCGCTGGCGCGGCGTGTAATCGCCGAAGGTGATGTGCACGTGGCTGTCGATCAGCCCGGGCACCGCCGTCGTTCCCGCGGCATCAATCACCACATCGCAAGCTGCGACCGCGTCAGCGGAAAGCGTTCCGATCTCGACGATCCTGCCATCATTGATCAAGATGCCGTCGCCCTTGGCAAAGGGAGCGGCAAGGTCGCCCGTCACGATGGTGCCGATGTTGACGATCGCGGTGCGCATGGAGAGTCCTGTCGCTGGGGTTAGTGTAGTCCGTCCTCGCCGACGATGGCGTCAGCGGACAGGCCTCCAACGCGGGCGTTGAGTCGGCCGCGATTGGCGAGGCAGATGATCAGCGCGATTTCGTCGGCGGCCGGCGCGTCGGTCGGCAGCGTCACCGAGACGCCGTCGTAGTGTGAGCGGACGTAAAGGGCGTCCTTATGGGCCAACGGAACGTCGATCAGGCACCCTGGCGCCGCGAGTTTCGTGAAGGAGGGGATCCAGGCCTTGGCGCCGCCGACGGCCTCCCGCAGCGGCGTCGCAAAGGTGGTGGTCAGCAAGGCGTTGGCGTGCTCGAGTTCGCCGCCGAGGCCGACGACCCCGCCCTTGCCATAGCTTTCGGCCTTGTGCGGCCCGAGCGCTTCGAGCGCCAGCTTGGCCAGCACTGCTCCAATCTCCGCGCTGGCAGCGGTCCCTTCGGACAGGTCTTCGACGTAGCGGCCGGCGTAGGGGTTCTGGATGATCGCGACCGCGGCGACACGGCGCAGCGGCCTCGCGTGGCGCTGGCCAGCCTCGATCTCCTTATGATCGGTGAAACAGAGCAGGCGCCTGACATCGAGTTTCATTTGATGAGTCTCTCCCAAACCAGCTGCTGCAAATCCTGCCGCATCAAATACGTTTGGGCAATAGCTTAGTTGCGAAGCAAGAACGCGGCAGGCGCCAATCTGACGTGGATAACGGGCCACAAGAACTGGGGGCAATCAGGAAGCCTCACGATCCCACAACGCCCGCTGGCGGCCGCGTAACCTATTCTCGATCAGGTGTGTCGCCTCGTCCGCGGCATAGACCATGCCGGACATCAGCTTGCGCATTTTCCGGAAGTCGGTTGCCGACAACCCGCGAAACAGGATGTCATTGACCGGACGCTGCACCGCCGCCAACTCGCTGAGCAAGGCTCGGCCCTTCGGGCTCACTGTCAGGATGACCCTCCGCCGATCCACCGAATCGACGTGCTTGTGGACAAGGCCCCTGGCAGCGAGCTTGTTGATCTCGATTGTGGCGAAGGCGCTGCTGAAATGCAGATGTTCGGCGATCTGGTTCACTCCAATCTTCCTGTTCTCGCCGCTCAGATGTGCGACCGCAATCAGCACCGTATACTGCGTTCCGGACAGACCGAGCACCGCGCCGAGTTGGCTCCGTACCCCCTGCAATCTTGTAAAAAAGGCGAGCGCATCGTGAATGAAGTGCCGAAAGGCCCAGTCGGACCCATCCATCATCAAATGCGGGATCGAGACCGTTGGCTCAATTCCAGGCTTTTGTGCCTTCCGATTGGTCTTGGCTGTCCGTGATCTTGTCTTGCTCGGCATGAATTCCTCGCTGTTGCGCCGCGATATGTCGTCTGGCACAAGCACGAACAGCTTGCGTTGCTGCCGCAAAGATCGGCATCGGCTTGCTTGACAGCGGTCTTTTTACCTCGATAATATAGCTTTGTTATAAAGCTAATTATGGTCTTGTGACTCCTGATGACCGCAACCACAGATCTCGATGCGCGTGCCTTCCGCCGGGCGTTGGGGCAGTTTGCCACCGGGGTTGCCGTGATCACCGCGCAGGCTGCCGACGGAAGTGCGATCGGGCTGACCATGAGCTCGTTCAATTCCGTCTCGGTCGATCCGCCACTGATCCTGTTCTCGATCGACCGCAAGGCCTTCAGCCTGACCGCGATGACGGAGGCCAAGGGTTATGCCGTGAACATCCTGGGGCACGATCAGGAGCATCTGTCGAACCAATTCGCTCGGGCGCTCGGCGATAAATGGACTGCGGTGGAGCACACGATCGGCCATATGTCGGCGCCGCTGATCGCCGGCGCGCTGGCGCATTTCGAATGCGTGCCTTACGCGCAGTATGACGGAGGTGACCATGTGATCTTCGTCGGGAGGGTCGTGCGGTTTTCCGCCCATCCTCCCAAAGAACCGCTTATATTCTTTCGCGGGGCCTATCGCAGCCTTGCCGGAACCGAAAGCAGCCCGGAATGGCCGCTTCCAATGCACTACTAGTAAATCCATCCAGGAGATCTCGAGGCCTTCATGATCAAGACTGGCGCACAGCACATTGCGAGCCTACGCGACGGACGCGAAGTTTATCTTGATGGCGAGCTGGTGACCGATGTCACCACGCATCCGGCGTTTCGCGGCGCCGTGGCTTCGGTCGGTCGGATGTTCGACTTCCAAAGCGCGCCGGAAAATCGCGAGCTCATGACGTTTGAGACCGACACCGGCACCCGCGCCAATCGCATTTGGGAGTTGCCGGGCAGCTATGAGGCGCTGGTCAGGCGCCGGCGCGGGCTGGAAGCGTGGACAGAGCTGCATGCCGGCTTCATGGGGCGAGCGCCGGACCATGTCGCCTCGTGCATTGCGGGCATGTATATGGGGCTCGAGGTCTTCGAGGCCTATGACAAGGAGCGCGCCAAGGCGCTTGCGGATTATTACCGCTACGCGCGCGACAACGATCTCTATCTGACCTACGTCATCATCAATCCGCAGGCCGATCGCTCGAAGAGCGCCGCCGGGCAGGCCGATCCCTACCTGACCGCGGGCATCGTGTCGCGCGATGCTGACGGCATCGTTGTGCGCGGCGCCAAGATGCTGGCGACCGGCGGGATCATGGCCAATGAGGTGTTCGTCACCTGCATCCAGCCGTTGCAGCCGGGCGATGAAAAGTACGCGATCTCCTTTGCGATCCCGATGAACACCAAGGGGCTCAAGATCCTCTCGCGCAAATCCTACGAGGCGGGGGCCGGGGCGGTGTTCGACAGCCCGCTGGCGAGCCGCTTCGACGAGAACGATGCGGTTCTGTATTTCGATGACGTCAAGGTGCCCTGGAACAGGGTGTTCATCGTCGATGACATCGCGATGTGCCAGAAGCAGTTCCACGTCACGCCGGCGCATGTCTACCAGAACTACCAGGCCATGATCCGGCTCTCGATCAAGTTGCGCTTCCTTGCGGGAATCGCGCACCGTATCGCGGAAACCAATGGCATCATCGGTTTCCCGCAGGTCAAGGAGACGCTCGGCCAGCTCGCCGCCGAGGTCAGCATGGTGGAAGCGTTCATGGTCGCGATGGAGACCAAGGGCCAGCAGCGCGGCGTTTACTTTGTGCCGGATCGGCAGATGCTCTACGGGGCGCAGACCATGACGCAGCAGCTCTATGCCAAGATCATCAACGCGCTGCGCGAGCTTGCCGGCGGCGGCATGATCATGCTGCCGTCCTCCGTGAAGGATTTCGACAATCCGGATCTGGCCAAGCTGATCGGCAAGACCCAGCAGTCGCCGGCCGCCGGCGCCGTGGACAAGGTGAAGTTCTACAAGCTCGCCTGGGATGCGGTCGGATCGGAATTCGCCTCGCGGCATGCGCAATATGAGATGTTCTATGCCGGTGCGACCTTCGTCACCAAGGGGCATGCCTTCCGCACCTATGACTGGCAGAAGTCGGCGGCGTTGCTCGACAAGATGCTGTCGAGCTACGATCTGACGGACGAATTGACCAACGGCCAAAAACCGGCTTCATCGTCCCGAGCGGTCGCCTAAACTTCAGAAAGTCGAAAAATGGCAATCAACAAGCTTCACGACGAGTTTCGCGCCATCGATATGTCCAGCGGGTGGGAGACGCCCCCGGGCTATCCGGCCGGTATCCAGCAGAAAATCCTCTCGGGCGCCCTGGATGAAGTGAACAAGCGCGGCAGCCGCACCCGGCTGCTTCGGTTCGAGCCGGGCGTTTACACGACCAAGCCGTTCGTGCACGAATATTGGGAAGAGGTGTTCCTGTTTTCGGGCGACCTGATCGTCGGTAATGACGAGCAGGGCAATGGCGGCGAGTCGTTCAAGCCGAATACCTATGCATGCCGCCCGCCGGGCGTCTATCATGGACCGTTCAAGTCGGTGACCGGCTGCCTTCTGATGGAGATTCACTATTTCGATCCCGCCTGAGGGCGAGCCGAGGCGTCTGATCGTCGGCATCACCGGAGCATCGGGCGCCATTTATGGCGTCCGGCTGCTGCGACTGTTGAAGTCGATGCCGATCGAGACTCATCTGGTGATGAGCCGTTCGGCAAAGATCACGCTGACCCAGGAACTGGACGTCAAGGTTTCGGACGTAACGGCCTTGGCGGATGTCGTCCACCAGGTCGACAACATCGGCGCCTCGATCTCCAGCGGCTCGTTCAAGACGCTCGGGATGGTGATCGCGCCGTGCTCGATGCGGAGCCTTGCCGAGATCGCCAGTGGTGTGACGTCATCGCTGGTGACGCGAGCGGCGGACGTGGTGTTGAAAGAGCGGCGCCGGCTCGTGCTGATGGTGCGCGAGGCGCCACTGCATCTCGGCCACCTCAGGTCGATGGTGGCCGCGACCGAAATCGGCGCCATCGTCTACCCGCCGGTGCCCGCGTTCTACGCGCGTCCGGAAAGCCTCGATCAGATGGTTGATCATACGCTCGGCCGCGTCCTCGACCTCTTTGATATCTCGACTGACGTGGTCAGTCGTTGGCGGGGGCTTGCGCCTGCCGATGCCAAGGAACCGCGTTGAGCGGCGCGGCGTCAGGGGAAGAGAACGGCGCCACGGCCGGCGCGAGCCAGGCAATCGATGCGGAAAGCTGGGCGTTTGCGCTGGAGCTTTATGCCGAGCCGGGCATCGCCGATGCCTGCCTTGCATTACAGAACGAATGCGGCGTCGACGTCATGGTGTTGTTGATGGCGACATTCGCCGCCGTCCGCCGTGGGATTGCGCTGACGCCGTTCGATGTCGCCGCGATGGACGCGGCATGCCGCGACTGGCGCGAGCAGGTCGTGCTTCCGCTGCGCGCGCTCCGCACGACGTTGAAGTCGGGACCAGCGCCGGCGCCTAACGAGCAGACCGAGAAATTGCGATCGAGCATCAAGGCGGCCGAACTGTCCGCCGAACGGTTGCAGAATGAAGCGCTCGCGCAATGGCTTGCGAAGCTGCCGGCGCGGTCGCGTGCACTGCAGCGTAAGGACATCATCACCGCATTGCGAGCCGTGATTGATTTTGCGCTGCAAGAGCGCCAAGGCGAGCCGAGTGCGGCGCAGCTCTCGCTGATCGACGCGATTGTCGATCGAGCGCTTGGACGTTCCAACTAAGTCTGCGCGCACGGCGCGCACATCTTCAGCACGGCGTGCCTAGCAAGCAGGCTTGACTAGCTTTATTGCTTAGCTATTCTTGTTTAGTAATTTAGATGGGATCGATCTTGCAGCCTGAAGTTCTCGATACGCGTTTCCGTTCGGCGCTGGCCCGTCTGGCGCAACGTGGCCGCATCCTCACCTATGAAAAGCCGGTCGATCCGCACCTCGAGCTCGCCGCGATGTTGAAGAAGCACGACGGCAAGCAGGTCCTGCTGTTTCCGTCGGTCAAGGGCGCGGACGTTCCAGTCGTCGGCAATCTCCTGAGTTCGAGAGAAAACTGCGAAGCGGGTTTCGAGCTGGATTTCAGGGGCATCCGCGGTCTCGTGCAGCGCGCCCTCGGTGGTCCGCTGAAGCCCGAGCTCGTGAAAGAAGTTCCTGTTCAGGAAGTGGTGCTCCGCACCGGCTTTGATATTACGAAGATCATACCCGCGTTGTATCACGCACCGGGCGATGCGGGCCGCTACATCACCGCCGGCATCGTGGTGGTGAAGGATCCGGTCACTGGCATCTACAACGCCTCCTACCATCGCCTGCAGCTCTTGGGGCCGGACCGCGTCGCGATCAAGCTCGACTTCGGTCGTCACTTGCGGCTGGCGTTCGAGCGCGCCAAGGAGCAGGGCAGGTCGCTGCCGGTCGCGGTCTGCATCGGCACCGACCTCGCGCTGCACTTTACCGCGGCGACTATGGGTTCGCAGATGCCGGAAAGCGCCGACGAGCTTGCCGTCGCGGGCGGGCTCGCGGGCCGTCCGCTCACGGTCGGTAAGGCAGTGTCGCAAGACATCCTGGTGCCGGCGGAGAGCGAGTTTGTCCTCGAAGGTGAGATCCTCGCCGACGAGGTCGCTCCCGAGGGGCCATTCGGCGAGTTCGTCGGCTTCGCCGCGCCGGCGGCCGACGCGCCGGTCCTGAAGATCACCGCGGTCACGCATCGGCTGCGTCCGATCTACCACGTCATCAACGGCTTCGGACGCGAGACCATCATCCTGCGGAAATATGTACTCGAAGCCAGCCTTTTGAAAGTGCTGCAGTCGGCGATTCCAATCGTGACTGACGTCGAGATGACGTCAGGCGGTCTGCATCGCTTCCACGCGGTGATCCAGGTCCACAAGCAGAGCCGTCAGCACAACGGGCTTCAGCGCAACGCGATCTTGGCCGCATTCGGTGCGTTGAAGGATCTCGATCTCATCACCGTGGTCGACCACGATATCGACATCCGCGATCCCATCGACGTGGAATATGCGGTGGCGACGCGGATGGAAGCGTCCGCCGACCTGTTCATGATCCCTGGTGCGCGCGGCCACGAATATGTGCGCGTCAGCAAAGAGGGCGTGCGTACCAAGCTCGGCATCGACGCCACGGTGCCGTTCGAGGATCAGGACAAGTTCCGGCGGGTCGAATTCGCGCCGACGCCGGTAGAGCTCAGTGAATTCACCGCGGGCGAGGCGGTCGCCAGGAACGCTCTCGGCCTTGCGGGATCGAACATCACCTGAACCATCTTCACTCAATAGATCACAGGGGGAAACGAAAGATGATGCGAATTGCGGCGGCCATTCTGTCGGCAGGCATGGCATTGAGCGCCACGGCGGCATCGGCGCAGGAGTGGCCGAGCAAAACCATCAAGCTGGTCGTGCCTTATGCGCCCGGCGGCTACACCGATTCAGTCGCGCGCATCACCGCGCGATATCTCGAGAAGGAATTGGGACAGACGGTGATCGTCGACAATCGCGCCGGCGGCGGCGGCATTGTCGGCTCCGACCTCGTGGCGAAGTCGCCGGGCGACGGTTACACGCTCTGCATCTGCAGCGTCGGCGCCATTTCGGTCGCTCCGGTCGCGCAAACGACATCGTACGATCCGGTGAAGAGTTTCAAGCCGGTCAGTGTCGTCAGCACGATTCCGCAGACCGTGATCGTCAACCCGTCGCTCCCGATCAACACGATGCAGGATCTCGTTGCCTACGCGAAAGCCAACCCCGGCAAGCTGAGCTATGGATCCAGCGGGGCCGGCGGCCTGATGCATTACTCGGTGCAATTGTTCGATGCGCGGAACGGCACCAAGATGACCCACGTTCCGTTCAAGGGCGGTTCGCCCGCCACGGCTGCTGTAGTGTCGGGCGAGGTCAATTTGTCATTCACCAACATGACCGATGCGTTGCCGCAGATGGAAGCCAACAAGGTGCGCGCGCTGGCGGTGACCTCGGCCAAGCGCAACGAGTTCGCGCCGCAATTGCCGACGGTATCTGAAACGGTGACGCCGGGCTACAGCGTCGAGTCATGGAACGGCCTGATGGCGCCGGCCAGCACGCCGGACCCGATCATCGCCAAACTGTCGGACGTGCTAAAGAAGATGGCGGCGGACCCCGAGGTCAAGAAGAGCATGGCGGTGGTCGGCGCCTCGACCGTGTTCACCACGCCTGACGAATACAAGGCGCAGATCGCAGCTGAAGTCGAACAGTGGCGGGAGCTCCTCAAGGAAATCGCCGAGAAGAAGAACTGACTGGCCTCGGGATAGGTCAGCGGGAGGCAATATCAGCATGAGGTCATCTGCCGGACGCGGCAACAATACCGACTTCTATTCCGGCTTGCTGCTGATCGCGGTTGCGATCGTGGCACTGCTTTATATTCGAACGCTTTCAGTTGGCTCCGTCCTGGAGATGGGGCCGGGCTACTTCCCGCTCGGGCTTGCGCTCGTTCTGCTCGGCATGGGGCTTTGCCTCGCCGTCAAGGGGCTGCTCGCCGAAGGCAGTCCGATTGGATCGTTCCATCTGCGGCCGTTGATCTGCATCCTGCTGTCGTTCACGGCTTTCGGCGTGCTGGTCGAGCGTGCCGGGTTGATCATCGCGATCCTCGCGCAGGTGGCCATTGCGCATTTTGCCTCCGTCGAGACGCGTTGGCGGCAGAGCCTCGTGAGCGGCGTGCTGCTCGCGGCGGCCTCGGCCGTGATCTTTGTGTGGCTTCTCAAGATTCCGGTGGACCTCTTGCCATGACCGATATCTTCGCCCAGCTTGGTCATGGCTTCGCCGTCGCCGCGACGCCGATAAATCTCTTCTTCTGCCTGGTCGGTGCCATCTGCGGCACGTTGATCGGTGTGTTGCCGGGCCTTGGTCCGGTCGCCACGATCTCGCTGTTGCTGCCGGCGACCTATGCGCTCAGTCCGGTCTCCGCGATCATCATGCTGGCCGGCATCTACTACGGCGCGCAGTATGGGGGGTCGACGACGGCGATCCTGGTCAACATTCCCGGCGAATCCACCTCCGTGGTCACCGCCATCGACGGCTACAAGATGGCCCAGCAGGGCAGGGCGAGCGAGGCGCTCGCGATTGCGGCCATCGGCTCCTTCATCGCGGGATGCATCGGCACCGTCGTCATCGCGCTGCTTGGACCGCCGCTCGCCTTGATGACGCAGCAGTTCGCCTCGCCGGACTATTTCTCGCTGATGGTGCTCGGGCTCGTTTCGGCCGTGGTGCTCGCCAACGGCTCCGCGTTTCGCGCCATCGCGATGATCTTTCTCGGCCTGCTGCTCGGCATGGTCGGCATGGACCTCAACACCGGCGAAGCCCGCATGACCTTCGGCCTAGTTGAACTGTCCGACGGCATCAATTTCGTCGCGCTCGTCATGGGGCTGTTCGGCGTCGCCGAGGTGATCTCCAATCTCGAAGGGGCGTCGGTCCGCATCGTCAACAAGATGCGGATCGGTACCATCTGGCCGTCGTTCAGCGCATTGCGAGGGGCATGGGGCGCGGTTCTGCGCGGCACCGCGCTCGGCACGCTGTTCGGCATCCTGCCGGGCGGTGGCGCGACCATCGCGTCGTTCTCCGCCTACGCCCTCGAGAAGCGCGTCGCCAAGGATCGGTCACGGTTCGGCAATGGCGCCATTGAAGGCGTGGCGGGGCCGGAAAGTGCCAACAACGCTGCGGCGCAGACTTCGTTCGTGCCGCTGCTGACGATGGGCATCCCGACCAGCGCCACCATGGCGTTGATGGTTGGTGCGTTGACGCTGCACGGCATCGCGCCCGGACCGATGATCATCTCCCGGCAGCCAGACCTGTTCTGGGGCCTGATCGCCAGCATGTTCCTCGGCAACGCAATGCTGGTGATTATCAATCTGCCGATGATCGGGATCTGGGTTCGTTTGCTCGCGGTTCCCTACCGGCTGCTTTATCTGGTCATCGTCGTCGTCTGCGCCATCGGCGTTTACTCGGTGAACAATTCGAGCTTTGACGTTTACATGACGGTCGGCTTTTCCCTGCTGGGTTACGTCCTGCGCAAGCTCGACGCCGAGCCGGCGCCATTGTTGATGGGCTTTGTGCTCGGACCCATGGTCGAGGAGAACTTTCGGCGCAGCCTGATCACCTCGCATGGCGATCCCATGGTCTTCCTGCAGCGGCCGATAAGTCTCGCGCTGCTCCTGATCTCGGCAGCCTTGCTGATCTCGATCATGATGCCGACGGTGCGGCAGCGCCGCGTCGAAGTCTTCCAGGAGTGAGCGGCCAGCAAGGCGCCGTAACGCAATCAGGAACGAGCGCGTGAACAAGCATGATCCGGAGCAACCGGCCGGTCCGGTAACGGCTTTGCGCAGCGGCGGCCAGCTATTGGTCTCCGCATTGCGCGTCAATGGCATCGACCGAATGTTCGGCGTGCCCGGCGAGAGCGCGCTGCCGATTTTCGATTCGCTGCTGGATGCAGGCATCCACTTCGTCACCTGCCGTCATGAGGCCACGGCTTCGCACATGGCGGAAGCGGACGGCAAGATTTCCGGACATCCCGGCGTTTGCGTCGTCAGCCGTGGCCCCGGCGCGATGCACGCCGCGATCGGGTTGCACACCGCCTGGCAGGATTCGACGCCGATGATCCTGATCATCGGACAGGTGCCGCGCAGCCACCGCGGTCGCGAGGCGTTCCAGGAGATCAACTACGTCAGAACGTTCGACGACATGACGAAGTGGGTCGGCGAGGTCCAGTCACCGGACCAGATTCCCGAGTTCGTCAATCGTGCCGTCCACATCGCGATGCAGGGACGCCCCGGCCCGGTGGTGCTGTCGCTTCCCGAAGACGTCCTGAGTAGCACGAGCGATGTCGCCGATGCGCTCCCTGCGCAGATTGCCCAGACCGCGCCGTCAGATCAGCAAATAGCGCAGGTCGGCGAACTGCTCGGTCGTGCCCGGAAGCCGCTCGTCATCGTCGGCAATCTCGGCTGGACGCCGGAGGCGGCTAAGCAATTCGACGCGTTCGTTGTGCGCAACGATCTGCCGGTCGTTGCAGGCTTCCGGTCGCAGGATGTGCTCGACAATCGAAGCCCGCACTATGTCGGCGATCTCAGTCTCGGCTGCAGCAAGGCGTTGTCTCGCCGGCGACGGCTGTTTCATGATGGCGTCGCAGGAGTTCGCGACTGCGGTCCAACACGGGCTTCCGATCATTGTCATCATCGTCAACAACGGCATGTACGGCTCGATCCGGATGCATCAGGAAAACCATTTTCCGGCCAGGCCGAGCGGCACGGACCTGCTGAATCCAGATTTCGGGGCCCTGGCGAAGTCGTATGGGGCGCACGGCGAGATCGTCGATCACCACGATCAATTCCCCGACGCCTTTGCCCGGGCGGCAAGGGCAGATCTGCCGATCGTCATCGAACTGCGCGTCAATCGCAATCAACTCACCCCGGATCGTAGCCTGTAAAGCTCGGCTTAAGAAAATCGAGCACGCCACATGGAACAGACATGAAGAACGATATCGAATTCACTTTGGTTGCCAAGAACGCCACCACGCCGCTCAAACTGTCGATCACGCAGGCGGTGATCGCCGGCTGGACCGGGCGCGATCCGGTCGCGCGCGACAAGCACATTGCCGAGCTCGCGGCGATCGGCATCGCGCCTCCGGCTTCGACCCCGATCTATTACCGATGTGCCGCGCGCAGGCTGACGACCGCCGGCAGCATTGAATGCACCGGCACCGAATCGAGCGGGGAGGTCGAGTTCGTGCTGTTTGGATTCGAAGGGCGTACGTTCGTCGGCGTCGGCTCCGATCATACCGACCGCAAGGTCGAGACCTACAACATCACGGTATCAAAGCAGATCTGCGACAAGCCCGTGGCGCCAATGCTGTGGGATCTCGCTGAAATCGAAGGCCATTGGGACCAGATCATGCTGCGATCCTGGGCGACGATCGACGGCGAACGCGTGCTTTATCAGGAAGGCGCGCTGAGCGGAATGCTGCCGGTGCCCGATCTGATCGAGCGCGGATTTGGCACTGCCCGACTGCCTGATGGCTGCGCCATGTTCTGCGGCACTTTCGCTGCCAAGGGTGGCATCCGCCCGGCCAGCCGCTTCGATTATGTCATTGAAGATCCCGTCTTGAAACGCAGCATCAGCCACGGCTACGAGATCATCACGCTGCCGGTGCTGGGCTAGGTGCCGCGGGCGGACTTCATCTGGGACTCGGTCGGCACCTTCCGATCCGGGTCCCTGTCATCCTTGTTGCCTTCAGACAGGCGAATGCGTCGCTCATAGTGGTGAGCCAGCTGCAGCAGGCGCCGCTTGATGAATGGATCTGCTTGCTCCGCAATAGCCCGAACCGCGCGCGCTCTTTCTCTGCAAAACTCGTCGTCCATCGATTTTGTCCCCGCAGACATTCAGCAAGCGGGGCGGACGTTAGCGCGGTTGGCCCGATTTATTTGTGATCGAGATCACACCTCCACGTCAAAGTCGGAGCGAGTTCCGGCAGCGTCAGCACGGCAACCGGGGCGGGTTTTTCGGCGCATGTTCTAGAGCGTTTTCGAGCGAAGTGGACACCGGTTCGCGTGAAGAAAACGCGTCAAAACAAGAATCTAGAGCTTCGGTTCTGATTTCATCAGAACCGAAATGGTCTAGAAGAAGCCCTTCGCCGGCAGCGGTGTGCCGCTGATCTCGTATTGTCCGATCGAGCGCGCCTTGAAGGTCGTTGGGTTGTGTGAGGACAGGGTCCGCGCATTGCGCCAGTGGCGGTCGAAGTTCGTGACCTTCTTGGTGGCGGAGGCGCCGCCGACGTCGAACAACAGGCTGCCGGCGCGGATCGCGAATTCGTCCGCCACGATCTTGGCCTTTGCCGACAGCAGCGCGGCGTTGTGCGCGGCCTCGACCGCGTTGGCGGCGCCCGCGTCGAATGCATCGGTTGCGACGTCAAGCGCGTCGGCCGCCGCGAGCACGACGGTCTCCGCGGCGAACGCGCCGCTTGCGATCTGGCCGACGGTCTGCTGCAGCAGCGGATCGTCGGTCGGGATCTGGCTTGGCGCGTAGTAGAAGGTCCGCTTGCGGGAGCGGACGAGGGCAGCGGCCTCGCGCAGGCTGGACCGCGCGATGCCGGCGACGATCGCAGTCAGGAACAGTTGCGCGAACGTGTTCGAATAGGGCACGCCGTAGCCGATGTCAGGCGCATCGAACACGACCTCCTGCCGTTTGACCTTCACGTTGCGGAAATGGGTCGTACCGGTTGCCGTCAGCCGCTGACCGAGCCCGTCCCAATCGTCGATCAACTCGACGCCTTCTCGCTTCACCGGGATGATCGTGGCGCCAGTCGCTCCGGACGGATCGGCGGCGCGCACCAGAACGTAGTCCGAATACAGCGTGCCGGTGCTGTAATATTTCGTGCCGTTCAGCAGGAATTCGCCGTTCTCATCCGGCGTCAACGTGGTGCTGGGCGTGATGTCGCCGACCTTCGGGCTTTCCAATTCGGTGGTCGCAAGTCCGATGATGGCGCCTCCCGCGACCGCCTTCTGCCATTCCCGGCTCTGCTCGTCCTTGGGCGTGCGCACCAGACGCTCGACCACGCTGAAGTGGTTGCGCAGAATATGCGCGACGTTGGCGTCGGCCTCGCCAAGGCGGATCACGACCTCGAACAATTCGCGGATCGTGCTGCCGGCGCCGCCGGCCGCCGTTGGCAGCCGCAGCGCGCCGAGCCGCGCCTTGCGGATCAGGTCGATCTCCTGGAACGGAAGGACACGGTCGCGCTCGCGCTCGCTGGCGCCTTCGGCAATATGTTTCAGGAGCGCTTCAATATCCGGTGAGCGGGGATCGAGACGGTGCGACGATCCCAAGGAAAGTGCAGATACAGGCTTGTTCATCGTTTGACCTGGATGGAGTTGGAATGATCGTTCAGAGTTGCGCGAGGTGGTCGGTGATCTTGACCGGCTCAGGCAAGACCTTGCGCGCCACCAGCCAGTCGGCGGCCTTCTGCAAGTCGGCGAGGAATCTTTCATCATTGACCGGGAAGTAGCGATATTGCCGCTTCAGCGCGATGAATTGGTCGCGCACCTGGTCGCTGTACTTGCCGGCCTTCTGCGCGATGTACTCGGCGTCCTTGCTGTTCTCGGAAATCCATTTTCCCTCGGCGCGGAAGGCGTCGTTCACGGCGCGGACCAGCGCCGGATTGTCGGTCGCGAATTTGCGCGTGGTCAGATAGGAGGTGTAGTCGATCTGGAAATCCAGGTCGCGCCCCTCGAGGAAGATGTCGTGCGCCTTGTATTCGAGCCGGGCGATGTCAACGCCGGGGCTCCACATCGACCAAGCATAGACTTTGCCGGAGGCGAGTGCCGGCGCTGCATCGGGCGGATTGAGGTAGACGAATTTCACCGCGGAGCGGTCGACCTTGTGCTTCTCCAGTGCTGCGACCAGCAGGAATTCGCCGAGGCCCGAACGGTTCACCGCGACCGACTTGCCGACGACATCCTCGATCTTGTTGATCCCGGAATCATCCTTGGCGATGATCGCAGTGGTGCGCGGCTCGTAGACGACGAATTGCGTGAACACCAGCGGCGAGCCGGCGATGATCGCGGCCAGCGCCGGCGTGGTGCTGCCGCCGAAGCTGAAGTCGGCACTGCCGCCGGTCACCGCCTGCAACGTCGGAGCATGGTTCGGGAACGGCCCGAGCCATTCGACCTTGATGCCGTCCTTGGCCAGCAGCTTGTCGAATTCGCCGCGTTCCTTTGCGATCAGGTTGAGGCCGCTAAGGCCCCAGGTGAGGCGGACCGTATCGGTGGTGCGGCCGGTCGCCGATCGCGCGGTCCTGGGCAAGCCGAAGCCGCCGAGCACGCCCAGGCCCGCGGCGGCAGAGCCGAGGAAGCGGCGGCGGGACGGTTTTGCGAACGAGAGGTCAACCATGGATGAACGATCCCTTTAAAATAGCTCAAGCGGTATGGTGAGTCGCAGCGACGCCGAGTTCCGCAAGCAACTCGGCACGGGCGATCCGGCTCGCGCCATTGCCATTGGTTCGATGTTCGAACGCGATGCGGCCTTCGCGCATCACCAGGATGCGGTCGGCGAGGGCAATCGCTTCGTCGACGTCGTGTGTCACGAGCAGGACGCCCGGCCGATGGTTTGCCACCAGTTCGCGGACGAGATCGTGCATGCGGATACGGGTCAGCGCGTCGAGCGCGGCAAAGGGTTCATCGAGCAGCAATAGCTCCGGCTGCTGCACCAGGGCGCGCGCCAGCGCGACGCGCTGGGCCTGCCCGCCGGAAAGGTTGCGCGGCCAGTCATCGAGCCGGTCGCCGAGGCCGACCTCGGCCAGCGCTGCTGCGGCGCGTTCGCGCGGATCCTTCACCTGCAGTCCGAGCGACACGTTGCGCCAAAGACTGTCCCACGGCAGCAGGCGGTGCTCCTGGAACACGACCGCCGGACGTCGCGGCGCCACGATGCGGCCGCCGTCGATTGGGTCGAGCCCTGCCAGCGCGCGCAGCAGCGTGGTCTTGCCGCAACCGCTTTCGCCGAGCAGCGCCACGAACTCGCCGCGCTCGATGCGCAGATTGAGGTTTTCGATCACCACGCGCTTGCCATAGGCACGGCGCAGGTTGGTCACCACCACCGCGGGCGAGGCAACGGAGGAGGGCACGACATGAAGGGTCATCGCGCGCCTCCATAGTTCGGGTGCCAGGCGAGCAAGCGCCGCTCGAGCAAGCGCGCGATCGCGTCCGCCGCGACGCCGATCAGCGCATAGATCACGATCGTCAGTACGATCACGTCCGTGCGCAGGAATTCGCGGGCATCCATCGCGAGGAAGCCGATGCCGGACTGCGCGCCGATGGTCTCGGCCACCACCAAGGCAAGCCATGCGGTCGCGAGCGCATAGCGCATGCCGGTCAGGATCGAGGGCAGGGCGCCCGGCAGGATGATCCGCCGGATCAATTCAAGCGTGCCAAGTCCCTGGATGCGTCCGAGCTCGATCAGCTTCGGATCGACTTGGCGGATTCCCAATGTCGTGTTGATGTAGATCGGGAAGGTGACGCCAAGCGCGACCAGGAAGATCTTCTCGGCCTCTCCAACGCCGAGCCAGACGATCACGAGCGGCAGCGCCGCCAGGAACGGGATCGCGCGGATCATCTGCACGCTGCGGTCGATTGCGGCCTCCGCGATGCGCGAGAAGCCGACCAGCGTGCCAAGCGCAAAGCCGATGGCGCCGCCGATCGCAAAGCCGGCCACAGCGCGCAGCAGGCTGATGCCGAGATCGTTGAGCAGGCTTCCGGTGGTCACAAGCTTGAACGCCGTCCTGACGACCTTGCTCGGCGCCGGCAACACCTGAGGTGACAGCCATCCGGCCTGCGCCAGCACTTCCCAAACGACGAGCAGCGTCACTGGCGCGAGCCAGGAGAGCAGTTGCAGTCCGCGGCGGCTCAGCTCGAATGGTTTCCGCGGGGATGCAGCCGCGCCGTCCTTGCTCTCGGTCCCATCAAATTCGGCCGGGGAAACGGTTTGTTCCAGGTTGCTCAAGACAACGTCGTCCTCGCTTCATCGTGTTGCATGATGCGCGCGCCGATGAAGCGACATCAGGATGCCACGCGCGAGGCACATCGGAGCACCCACCCAACTGCAGCGCTCCGCCGCGTGAGTGCACGCCCTTCCATACGTCGCAAAATGTCCCACGAATTTAGCCGGACAGAAATAGAGCGGTTTTCCAATTGTCTGGTGCCGGAGAGTTTTCTGGTTTCTTTGCGCGCGCAAGACGGCAAAGAATATCTTTCACCGCGGCTGCGCTTGATCTCGCTTCGCGCTTTGGCGAAAACAGCCGCGCTTCCGCCACGGCATGATGCGCGCAATTCGAGAGAAATCACAAATGACGGCACGACCGCTTCGTTTCGGCATCTGGGCATTGGTTCATGGACCGCGTGCCGCGCATCAGGATCCGGAAGAACCCTATGATGCGTCGTGGGAACGCAACCGCGATCTGGTGCTGGCAGCGGAGCGGCTCGGCTATGACTCCACGCTGGTCGCGCAGCACACCATCAATCCGCATCAAGAGGATCTCGATCAGCTGGAGGCGTGGAGCGCGGCGGCGGCGCTTGCGGCACTGACGAGCCGGATCGAGATCATCGCCGCGATCAAGCCGTATCTCTATCATCCGGTGGTGCTGGCGAAGATGGCGCTCGGCATCGAGAACATCAGCCGCGGCCGCTTCGCGATCAATCTCGTCAATGCCTGGAATAAGCCCGAGCTCGAAAAGGCGGGCATCGGCTTTGCCGAGCATGACGCGCGCTATGCCTATGGCCGCGAATGGATCAGTGTGGTGTCGCGCCTGATGCAGGGCGAACGCCTGACCTACAAGGGCGAGCATTTCGACGTGCGCGACTATGCGCTCCGGCCCGCCGACCTCTACCGGCAACGGCCGCTGATCTATGTCGGCGGCGAATCCGAGCCGGCGCGGGCGCTGGTCGCCGATCACGGCGACGTCTGGTTCATCAACGGCCAGCCGCTGGCGGATGTCGCGGCGCTGATTGCCGATGTCGCGGCGCGCCCGCGGCTCTCGGCGCCCTTGCGCTTCGGCCTTTCGGCGTTCGTGGTCGCGCGGCAGACCAACGACGAGGCGCAGGCGGCGTACCGGCGGCTCCTGGACCTCGCCGCCAAGGATGCGCCGATGCGGGCGATCCAGAAGCAGAACACCGATCCGAAGGTCGTGATGATGCAGACGATGCAGAAGTCCGCGCGGGTCGGCAGCAATGGCGGCACGGCGGCCGGCCTTGTCGGCAGCTATGACGAGGTGGCGTCGCGCATCCTTGCATTCCACACAGCAGGCATCGAGCTGTTCATGCTGCAGTTCCAGCCGTTCGAGGCGGAGATGGAGCGTTTTGCCAGGGAGGTCATCCCGCGCGTGCGGCAGGCGCAGTCCGCGGCGGCGGCCGACGGAACTGCATTGTTGGCAGGTTCACGCTAGCGATCGGTCGGTGCCCAAAAAACCGGCACACAGTCTGGCGGAAGGAATTTCTCTTGCCGAGGCGAGCGACGAAAGCTTGGCCTACGTCTCCGCCGATTTCTGGAATTGCCAGCGGCCCCTGCTCGCGTAATTTTGCAGTGCAGCGCGCAGCCGAAAGACCGGATTTCAGCAATGAATGTGCATCAATCTCTCGCGGCCTCACGACCGCCGGAGGCATTTCCGCCCGTCGCCCCCGATGTCGTCTCCAAGGAGGCGATGGTGCGGTTCGAGGCCGTCTCGAAAACCTACCCCGCCTATCGCGGTAAGCCGAGCGTCACGGCGCTGCAGGACATCGACTTCGCAATTCCCCGCGGCGCCATCACCGGCGTGATCGGCCGCTCCGGCGCCGGCAAGTCGAGCCTGGTCCGGCTGATCAACGGGCTGGAGAAACCGACGACTGGCCGCGTCATCGTCGATGGCAGCGACATCTCGGCGCTTTCCGGTCGCGAGCTGCGGCTGGCGCAACGCTCGATCGGCATGATCTTCCAGCACTTCAACCTGCTGTCGTCGCGGACGGCGGCGGACAATATCGCCTTGCCGCTTGAAATCGCCGGCTGGTCGAAAGCCGAAATCGCCGCGCGCGTCACCGAGCTGCTCGACCTCGTCGATATCGCCGACAAGCGCAATCGCTATCCGTCGGAGCTATCCGGCGGCCAGAAGCAGCGCATCGGCATCGCGCGTGCACTGGCGACGCGGCCGAGCGTGCTGTTGTCGGACGAGGCAACCTCGGCCCTCGATCCGCAGACGACGCGCTCGATTCTCGACCTGCTCGCCAATATCAACCGCGAGCTCGGCGTGACCATCATCCTGATCACCCACGAGATGTCGGTCGTACGGCAGCTTGCCAAGGAGGTGATCGTGCTCGATGCCGGGCACATCGTCGAGCGCGGTCATGTCGCCGACATCTTCACCCATCCGCAACATGCGATCACCCAGAGCTTTCTCTCCGAGGTTCTCGGCGATGCGGTTCCGGTCTCCCTCTCGAGCCGGCTGCAGCATCAGCCGACGCCGGGCGGCCAGGCCGTGATCCGCGTGCTCGTCCGCGGCGATGGCGGCGATCGGCTGGTGGCGCGGCTGTCGCGCGAGCTTGCGATCGACGCGGCGCTGTTGTCGGCCCGGATCGACGAGATCGGCGGCCAGCAGGTCGGGTCACTGACGCTTGGCGTGCCCGGCGACGAGGCCGTTGTTGCGCGCGTGCTGTCCTTCCTTGCCCAACATCGGTTTTCCGCGGAGCGCCTCGGCTATGTCGCCTGAACTCATCAATCTCATCATCCAGGCGACCGGCGAAAGCCTGTTCATGGTCGCGGTCTCCGCCTCGCTCGGCACGTTGTTCGGCCTGCCGATCGGCGTGTTCCTCGCGACCAGCCGCAAGGGCGAATTGTTTGCCGCGCCGGCTGCGAATGCGATCCTTGGCGTCATCGTCAACGCGACGCGTTCCACGCCCTTCATCATCCTGGTCGTCGCGATCATCCCGTTCACGCGCCTTGTCGCAGGAACCTCGATCGGCTCGGGAGCGGCGATCGTTCCGCTCACCATCGCCTCGACGCCCTTCATCGCGCGCCTCGTCGAGGGCGCGATCCGCGAGGTCGATGCCGGCCTGATCGAAACCGCGTCGTCGTTCGGCGCCACCCCGCTGCAGGTCGTGCTCAAGGTCCTGATCCCCGAGGCGCTGCCAGGGCTCGTGCTGTCGCTGACGCTCGCGGTGGTCAGCCTGCTCGGCTATTCGGCGATGGTCGGCGCAGTCGGCGGCGGCGGGCTGGGCGATCTCGGCATCCGCTACGGCTATCAGCGCTTCATGCCGGGCATGATGCTGGCCGTGGTGGTGGTCCTGATCGCGCTGGTGCAGACAGTGCAGACCGCCGGCGACTATCTGGCGCGCCGGGTCAACCGCCGGCTGCGCCATCGTTGAGCCCTCGCGGGCGCCGTCAGGATCCTTTCGGCGCCCAGATCTTGACGTCGGTGGTATTGACCTTCTTCGGGATCAAGCCTTCGGCGACGAACGCATCGGCGATGCGCTGCTGCTCCGACAGGCCGGGGACGGTGACTGCGCCGACGTTATAGGAGCGGTGGCTGTTGGCTTCTTCCACTGCCGCGGCGTCGATGCCCCAGAGGCCGGCGAGAATGGTCGCGGCATCCTTGGGGTTGGCCTTCACCCACTTCCCGGTCTCAGCAAGCTTGTTGAAGATCACGTTGAGCGCGTCGCCGCGGCGATCGGCAAAGGCAGCCGAGGCGACATAGTAACGCTTATAGCTTGCGAGCCCGTTGCTGCCGTCGGAAAGGGTCCGCGCGCCGGACTGGCGGCTGGCGCTGGTGAGGAAGGGATCCCAGGCCACCCAGGCATCGACATTGTTGCTGACGAAGGCGGCGCGGCCGTCGGCCGGCGTCAGGTAGGCGGGCGTGATGTCCTTGAAGGTGAGGCCGGACTTGGCGAGCGCTGCAAGCAACAGGAAATGGCTGCCGGCGCCTTTTGTCACCGCGACCTTCTTGCCCTTGAGATCGGCCACAGATTTCACGGGCGAGTCCTTCGGCACCAAAATCGCCTGCGCCGACGGCGATGCGGCTTCCTCGGCGACATAGGCGAGCTTGGCGCCGGCGGCCTGCGCAAAGATCGGCACGGTGTCTGCGACATCGGCGCCGAAATCGACGCTGCCGACATTGATGGCCTCGAGCAGCGGCAATCCGCTGGTGAATTCGTGCCAGGACACAGTGATGCCGAGCGGCGCGAGCGCCTTCTCCAATTCACCATTGGTCTTGAGGATCGCGGTCAGCGTCGAGGATTTCTGGTAACCGATCCGGATTTCCTCCGAGATCGCAGGCCGCGCCAGCGAGATCATCGCCAGCAGGCCAAGCGCGCTCATGGCGAGCCGGCGCGTGATGGGTTTGATCCGGGAGGCGGCTGGAACTTGCGAACGCGGGCGAGGCGAGAACAACATATCTGTGGCTTCCAAAATAATGCGGATGAATTCCGGAACCTCATTTGCGATCAATCGCGTGCCGGTGGCAATTCCGGAGAAGTCGTCCGATGTGGTGCAAAATTCTCCGCGGACGGCAATTAAGAGAATTACGTTTCGCGTGACATGCTGTCACCGTGCTGCATCATCCGTTCGTACGGAGGACCGATCGGCTACGGAGAACAGAAGCATCGCGCTGCACCATGTAGAGCAAATGTTTTGTTCCCCACGTTGAATGATCGCAGCCGTTTCGTCGTTTTGTCGCGCAGGCGGTTGAAGCCACCAATGATCGGCGCTAGTGCCAGCCGAGTTACGTTTGTGTGATCTTTGGAGAGCTTTATGCGAATCTTTACCGCGATCGTTGCGGCAGCCGCCTTGTTTGCCGGCGCCGCACGGGCCGAAACCATCCGGGTTGGCGTCACTGCCGGGCCCCACGCCGAAATCATCGAGGTGGTGAAGAAAGTGGCCGCCGAACGCGGCCTCGACATCAAGGTCGTCGAATTCACCGACTACGTCATTCCCAATCAGGCGCTGGCGCTGAAGGATCTGGAAGCGAACTCGTTCCAGCATGAGCCCTATCTGAAGAACCAGATCTCCAAGACCGGCTGGAAGATCGTGAAGGTCGCCAATACCATCGCTTCGCCGCAGGGCGTCTACTCGCTGAAATACAAGAAGCTGGCGGATCTGCCGGAGGGCGCACGGGTGGCGATCGCCAACGATCCGTCGAACGGCGCGCGCGGACTGATGATCCTTGCCCTCCACGGCGTGATTAAGCTGAAGGACTCGAACAACGTCGCCTCGACGATTGCCGACATCACCGAAAATCCGAAGAAATTGCGCTTCGTCGAGCTCGACGCGGCACAGCTCCCGCGCTCGCTGCAGGATGTCGACCTCGTCTCGATCAACAACAATTACGCGGTGCAGGCCGGCCTCAATCCCGCGACCGACGCGATCGCGCATGAGTCGAAAGATGGCCCGTGGGTCAACATCATCGCTGTACGCGAGGAAGATAAGGACAAGCCCTGGGTCAAGCAACTCGTCGACGCCTATCACTCGCAACAGGTGAAGGAGTTCCTCGATAAGCGCTTCAAGGGGACCTATATCGCCACGTGGTGATAGACCTGACGTAGGGTGGGCAAAGCGAAGCGTGCCCACCATTGCGAGCGGAGTGCTTGATGGTGGGCACGGCGCAAAGAGCGCCTTTGCCCACCCTACGCGGCGTTTGTTCGCTTCGCGCTGCCGAACGGCTAATACACTATTCGGCGGCGTTGGATCGAACGGCATCGGTCGCCAGGCGGCGAAATCCCGCGCCCGGATGCGTCGCATGCAGGCGCGGTCCGCGTCCCGGAAACAGCTTCTCCCGTAAGGTGCCGTCGCGATAGGCGGTCTTGTAGACGCCGCGGGATTGCAGTTCGGGCACCACCAGATCGACGAACGCATTCAGTGATTCCGGCACGACAAGGCGGAACAGGTTGAATCCGTCCACGTCGGTCTCTTCCGCCCAGGCGATCAGTTCGTTGGCCACGTCCTGCGGCGAGCCCACCACGAAGGGTGAGCGTGCGCCGAGGTGGCTCAAGCTGGCAAGGTCGCCGATCTTCGCCGGCCACTCGCTGCGCAGCGTAAAATTCTCGACCATCGACTGGATCGCATTGCTCTCGACATATTGCACGGCCTCTTCGGGACGGTAGGTCGAGAAGTCGATGCCGGTCCATCCCGAGAGCAGGGCGAGCTGCCCGGCTTGGTCGACATGGCGGGCGTAGTCTTCCAGTAGATCGTTGGCTTCGGCGCGAGTCGGCGCGACGATAACGGTGGCGCCGGCGAACAGCCTGATGTCATAGGGATCGCGCCCGAACTCCTTGGCGGCCTCCCTGATCTCGCGGACGGCGCGGGCGAGGATCGGCCTGGTCTGGCCGTTGAGGAAGATCGCTTCCGCATGCCTCGCGGCGAAGGCGCGGCCGCGCCGTGACGTTCCCGCCTGATACAACAATGGCGTGCGCTGCGGCGACGGTTCGGCGAGATGGATGCCGTCGACGCGATAATGCGAGCCTTCGTGCCTGACACGATGGACCTTCGCCGGATCGGTAAACACGCGCGTTTCGCGGTCGCGGCGGACCGCGTCATCCTCCCAACTGCCTTCCCAGAGCTTGTAGACGGCGGCGAGAAAATCCTCCGCCGCGTCGTAGCGTTCGTCATGGGCGCGGGCGGTGGGCAGGCCCATCCCGCGCGCGCCACTGTCGAGATAGCCGGTCACGATGTTCCAGCCGATCCGTCCTTTGGTGAGATGATCGAGTGTCGAGAAGCGGCGCGCGAATTGATAGGGATGCTCGAACGTCAGGTTCGACGTGATGCCGAAGCCGATATGCTCGGTGACCAGCGCCATTGCGGAGACCAGTAGCGTCGGCTCGGCGTTGGGCAACTGGACGGCGTGGCTGATCGCCGTATCCGGATTGCCGCCATAGACATCGTAGACGCCAAAGACATCGGCAAGGAAGATGCCGTCAAGCAGGCCGCGCTCCGCGGTCCTGGCATAGTCGGTCCAATAATGAAGCGTGTTGTAGTCGATCGACGCATCGCGCCGATGCGACCACAGGCCGGCCCAATTGTGGCTCGGCGCGGTCATGTTGAACGCGTTGAAGCGAAGTTCTCGCGGTCTCGTCATCAGCCGTTCTCCGCAACGGGTTCGTGTTTCGCGGAAACTATCACGCCAGCCGGACGACGTTGTTTTCAATTTGCCGTGGCGGATGAAAGATTACCGCCGCGTCAGGCTAAAGCCGCAGCACGCGCATCGCTATTTTCTCCGACGCCTCGACAGCGAAGAGATCGGCAAGCATCATTCGTCAACGGCGCTCGTGAGGCCGCCTCATACGATCCTTCGAGAAGGGATGGACCTGACAAGATGAAGACGTTCATGCGTATGGCGCAGGCCGCCGGCCTGTTGCTTGCCCTCACCACAGCCGCGGTTGCCGACGAGCCGCTGAAGATCGCGACCAGTGCCGGCCCGGTCGGGCAGTTGGCTGGCTATGCGGCCAAGCTCGCCAAGGAGAAGGGGCAGGACGTCAGGATTGTCGAGCTCAGCGACTGGGTGGCGCTGAACGAAGTGGTCAACAGCGGCGATGTCGATGCGAACCTGTTCCAGCACGGGACTTACCTGGCGCTGCAGAACAAGCAGCGCGGCTTCAATCTCGTTCAGGTCGACAAGGTGGGCGTGATCGCGCCGGTCGGATTGTTCTCGAAGACGATCAAGAGCCTCGACGAGATCAAGTGTGGCGATTCCGAACGAGCCCTTGAACGGGGCGCGCGGATTGATCCTGCTCGAACGCGCCGGCCTGATCAAGCTGACGCCGGGCAAGGGTTTTTCGGTGAGCAAGTTCGACATCATCGAAAATCCCAAGAATTTGAAGATCGTCGAACTCGATCCCGCGCAGACCTACCGTTCGCTTGACGACGTCACGCTGGCGCTCGTCAACGTCACCTATCTGATCCCGGCCGGCGGCGATCCGAAATCGGCGCTGATCATCGACCGAACCATCGATGACGGCCTGGTGCTGCGCTTCACCGCCCGTGCCGACAAGAAGGACGATCCGCGCCTGAAGGCGTTCATCCAGGTCTTCAATTCGCCGCAGGTGAAGCAGTTCATCGAGGAGAAGCTGCCGGCCTTCATCCCGGCGGGGTTCGACGGCTAGGCTCCAGGCAAGTCAGGACGAGCTGCGGACGATCGGCGCAGCGTCGCGATCGGTCGGCGTCACCGGGTGCAGGATGCTGGTCCGATTGCGTCCCGCCTTCTTCGCCGCGTACAGGGCGGAATCGGCCGCCGACATCAGCCGATCCAAGACGATGTCTCGAGCGTCGGCGATCGATATCCCGGCGCTCGCGGTGGCCATGATTTGAATGTTGTCATGAAGGATCGGCGCATCGCTGAACGTGGCGCGAACTCGATCGACGACGAGCCTTGCATCGTTGATCGTGGTGTTCGGCAGCAGCAGCGCGAACTCTTCCCCGCCGATCCTGCCGAAGACGTCGCCCTGGCGGATCGCCCGCGCGGCACGCCTGGCGAACTCGGCGATGACCTCGTCTCCGGCAGGATGGCCATGCTTGTCGTTGATGGCCTTGAAGTAGTCGATGTCAAAGAGGGCAATCGCGATGTCGCACGACTTGCCGGATAGTTTGGCAAGCCGGGCTGCGCAGGTCTCGAAGAAGCCGCGTCGATTGAGGACGCCAGTCAACTGATCGTTCATCGCGAGATCGCGGAGCCGGCGCTCGGAACGCTCGCCGATCATCAGAATGCCGAGGACGACGATCGCCACCATCGCGACGGCGGATTGGAACGGCGCAAAGGTGAGCCACCCCCGGAGCGGGCCCGCGCCGATTTCGTCGCGCATGACGAAGATGGCAATGGCCTGGCTGTAACTGACCACCGTCTCAAACAGGCAGATCAGCGCGATGCAAAGCCGCGGCGAAAGTTCCCGGGACGATGAACGCCAGAGATCGAGGCCGATCAGCAGGGTCATCGTGCCGATCGCGAGATTGTAATCGATCTGGCGAAGCGCGTAGCTCGGATACGCGAACGGCAGGCCCACTGCCCAGATCAGCGGCGGCAGCAAGGCCAATACAGGTAGCGGTCGTTGGTCGAAAACACGCACACCGCACCAGAGCGCGCCCGCGCCAAACAGGGCGAAAAAGCCGGGAACGCCGAACGCCGAGAGCTGGGGCAGCGTCTGGCGCTGTGCGGCAAGGATGACGCCAAGAAAGGACAGCAGGAACCCGAGGATCCACCAGGAATAGGACTTAGTGGAGCGATCCCGCACCCATGTGATCACAACGATCAAGCAGCCAATCGCGCATGCGGCCTCGGCCAACAGCCCGACGGTGAACATATCGAACAAGGACCACAACTCCGGACCTTTCCCCAGCACGACCAGCTATCCGCCCGACCTTAAAGTAACGAGAGCGAATTCACTACAATTCGATCGATTCGGTGGCGGTTGAGCAGAGCCGGAAACGGCGAGGGCTGCGGCGATGCCGCAGCCCTCAGGTCATTGAAGATCGTGGATTCGCTCAGAACCTGTAATTGACGCCGGCCTTGACCGTGTGAAGCTTGGTGCTGACGTCCATGCTGGCGCTCGAGAAGAAGCCGTTGGCGACGTCATCGACCGCGCTGTTGAACACGGTGTGGCTGCCAAGGTCGACGTAGAGATATTCGGTCTTGAAGGACCAGTTCGGCGCGACGGCGTATTCGAGACCGGCGCCCGCGGTCCAGCCCCATTGCGTGTCGCTCGCCGAGATCACGGCCGGCAGCGGACCGACAAGTCCATTGGCGTTGAAGCTGGCGTGCGATTTGACCTTGCCGTAAGCCGCGCCGCCGGTCGCGTAGAGAAGGACCCTGTCCCAGGTGTAGCCGAGGCGACCGCGAACGGTGCCGAACCATTCGATCTCGGATCCGATGTCGAAGCCTGCGTTGCCGACAACGCCCGGAGCGGTGAAGAGCGCGGCGCCCGCGAGCTTGCCCTCGATACCCGACCATTCGAAATCGGCTTCGATGCCGGCGACCACATTGTTGGCGAACTGATAATTGTAGCCGATCTGGCCACCGCCGAAGAAACCGCTCGAGTTCAGGTTGAGATTGCCGGCGATGCTCGATTCGAGCGCAGGTGCTTCCGCCTGAAGCTGCCGCTGGAATGCCTGGAACGGATAGTTGAACTTGTCGCCGCCAAAGCCGACATTGGCGCCGATATAGAAGCCGGTCCAGGAGAACACTGGGACGGCCGCGATGGGCGGCGCCTTGACCGGATAGGACAGATCGGCGGCAAAAGTCGGGCCCGCCGCCAGGCCAAGACCAAAGACAGTGCCGAGTAGAAACGTCTTCATTACCACGCCCCTAAATTTCCCTGGAGAAAGGGTTTTCCAATGCATCGCCGTCATGGAACGGCGACATGTGAAGGCTGGGCGAGCGCGTCGCGACCTCGCAGGGGGTGAGCTCGACGCAGTTCCTCGCAGCAGCCGTGTCGCAACATGGCAGGGGTTGCACCGATGGTCTTGTTCTCGCCCGCACCGGATTTTAGCCCGAGCGCGCTCCCGCTAAACCGTTCGTCCATGTGGCTGTTGTGCAACAACCCGAAGCGGCATCAGCGATTCGCGGCGCGCTGCGGCAGAGTTACTCATGGCTCGCACGGAGCGGCGCCCGTAACATGGCTGTGTAAGTGCAATTTCAAGAACAATGCATCAAACAAGTTTCCACTCCGACAATCTCGATCCCGCGCTTGAAGACGATCGAAGGTTTTCTCTCTGGTATGAGAAGGTGGAGGCGCTCACCTGTTGTGTCGACATCACGAGGTTCGAGGACCGACCGTTTTCCGGGTTCCTTCGCTGGTCCGGCTTTCAGGACATTCACGTCACCCGATTCGGGGGCGCCTTCGGCAGGGTGAAGCGATCGAGAAGCGCCATTTCTCGCGGCCCCGATGACGATTTCTGCCTCGTCTTCCACCGCGGAACCGGCACGCTGCGGGTGGATCAGTCAAATCGCGAAGCGACTCTCCCTTCCGGCGGCGTATTTCTCGGGACAAATGGTGTGCCGACGGACATGGCGTCCGATATGCCCTTTGCCTGGACGACGTTGACGGTCAGCCGGGACCAACTGACTGCGCTGGTCAGCCAGGCGGACGACCTGTTGGCGCGGCCGCTCGATCCGCAGCGGCCGGCCGTCGCTCACCTGCGGCGCTATATCGAAAGCGTCGTGAAGCTGTCGCGTGCGCCCCACGATCCGCAGCTCGACGGGCATATTCGCACCACTCTTCTCGACCTGATCGCGCTGGTGCTCGGCGCGCGCGGTGATGCCGCGCAGATCGCCACGACGCGTGGCCTGCGGGCATCGCGCATTCACGACATCATTGCCGAGATCGATCGAAGCTTCATGAGTGCCGGTTTCTCGGCAGCGAACGTTGCCCGCCATCTCGGTCTCTCGACCAGATATGTGCAGGATCTCTTGCACGAGACGGGCCAGAGCTTCACGGAGCGTCTGCTGGAGCGTCGCCTGCAGCAGGCGCGGCAGATGCTTACGAGCGAGCAGGGAGATCGTCTCAAGATCAGCGAGATCGCGCTCGCATGCGGCTTCGGCGAGGTCTCCTACTTCAACCAGCGGTTCCGCCGCCGTTTCGGAGTCACGCCGACAGAGTGCCGCCGCGATTCGTCTCGCTGAAGCTCTCACGCGGTCCGTCGGGCCTCCAATTTGCGACCCGATGCATCAGAGTTCTCAGGGCAACGCGCGCGCAACAGCGCGATATCGGCTGCCGAGAGCCCGAAGTTCAAGAGTTTCTCGTCACATATATTGCCAAGCCATGCGCGTATACGTTGCTTCGCCGGATCACCCTGGGCTCGAACCAACCTTCTGACTAGGCCCGAGGTCGCAGCCGATGTCTGCAACACAGTTTCGTGCTTCATGATGCTGTCCTATCGAAATGCAAACCGTGTCGGCGCGCGAATTCAACGGGCGCGCGGTGCGCGCCGTTGATCATCAGCGATCGAGGTCCTTGCGCGCTGTGTAACGGGCTAGGTTTCGTGCCTGCGGATGGATGCGATATCGTAGCGGGACAATCCGACGTCGCGCAGCATTCGGTCGTCGAGATCCCGCAGCTCTGCCATGGCCTGGCGTATCGCCAGTTCTTCCCTCATCTTCGACAGCAGGAACGTCACCATCGCGCTGATCGAGATATACCATCGCGGAGCGTTCGGCGCCTGTCGGGTCTGTTTCGGATATGGGCGGGTGTAGAACAGTTGGTCGATGTGCGACATCGATATCTCCCGGCAAATATCAGTCGCCGAGACTCTGGCGCGGCCATGTTTCCGGAACATTCCGACGCGGGAAAATACGGCTACGGCCGTAACGCGGGGCCGCGGCGGCCTTCCTGGCGATAACGCATAACAGAGCTCACGCCACCTCGCCCTCGATGCAGCCAGCACCATTGGTAAAAAAATACGCTGACATCGCGCCGATGTCAGCCGGCCATGCTATGAAGGGACCGGCGCAGTCGCCGTCTCTCTAAAACAACCCCAAGGACTTTCGTATGAAAGTGGTCAAGCTCTTCGGTCTAACACTAGGTGTGTCACTTGTGCTGTCCTCTGCAGCGCTGGCCCAGGACATCAGGGTGGCGGTTGCCTCTTCGATCACTGGCGGCGAAGCCGCGTTCGGCCGCCAGTTCCAGAACGGCGCCGAGCAGGCGGTGGCCGATATCAACGCCGCCGGCGGTCTCCTCAACAGGAAGCTAGTGCTTGATGTCAACGACGATGCCTGCGATCCGAAGCAGGCGCGCTCGATCGCCGAGAAGATCGCCAGCGCGAGAATTCCGTTCGTCGCCGGCCACTATTGTTCTTCGTCGTCGATCCCGGCCTCGGAAGCCTATGCGGACGGCAACGTGCTGCAGATTTCGCCGGGCTCGACCAATCCGCTGCTTACCGAGCGCAAGCTGTGGAACGTGCTGAGGGTCTGCGGCCGCGACGACCAGCAGGGCCTGGTTGCCGCCGGCTACATCGCCAAGAACTTCGCCGGCAAGAACATCGCGATCCTCAACGACAAGACCACCTACGGCAAGGGACTTGCCGACGAAACCAAGAAGGCGCTCAACAAGGCCGGCGTCACCGAGAAGATGTTCGAGTCCTTCAACAAGGGCGACAAGGATTTCAATTCCATCGTGTCTCGGCTCAAGCGCGAGAACATCGATCTGGTCTATGTCGGCGGCTATCATCAGGAAGCGGGCCTGATCCTGCGCCAGATGCGCGATCAAGGGCTCAAGACGGTGCTGATGGCGGGCGATGCGATCAACGACCGCGAGTTCGCCTCGATCACCGGGCCTATTGCGGAGGGCACATTGTTCACCTTCGGTCCCGATCCTCGCGAAAAGCCGACCGCAAAGGCCATCGTCGAGAAGTTCAAGGCCAAGAACATCGATCCCGAGGGTTACACGCTCTACACCTATGCGGCGTTCCAGGTGTGGTCGCAGGCGGTGGCGAAGGCCGGTACGACCGACCCGAAGAAGGTGGTCGATGCCATAAAGGCCGGCGAATGGGACACCGTGATCGGCAAGTTGGCCTTCGATGCAAAGGGTGACATCAAAGCCATCGATTATGTCGTCTATAAGTGGGACGGCAAAGGCGGCTACGCGCAGGTCGACAAGGCGCTGTGAGGTAGCGTGAGGTCCAGGGCCAACGAGCGAGTTTCGCTCGTTGGCCTATGTTGGTGGTACAAGGCGCAGACCTCAGCCGCGCTGTCGTCCCTGCGAAAGCAAGGACCCATAACCACAGGGAGTGGTTGTGGCGCAAGCAAGTGGCTGCAGCCGAGCACACAACAGGGGCCTGTGGTCATGGGTCCCGGGTCAAGCCCGGGACGACGGCGGTATGTGTATCACGGCCTGTTTCCTGACTCGCCCGACTGCCATTACCAAGAAAAGCAGCGCAACGAGAGCGCAGAATTCCATCACGCCGGCCATCGACAGTGCCGTCCGGCCGTCGAAGAGAACGGCCGTGAGCGCGCTGGTCAATGAGCCTGATATCATCACAAGACTGTTGGTTGCGGCGCTGACGGTGCCCGCCATGTCCGGCAGCGCTTGCAGCGCTCCCTGCATGAGGCCCGGCGCCGCGATCCCTCCGCTGAATGTGAGCGTGACGAATAGCAGGATGACGACGGTGGTCGGCGTCCAGCTCAGCAGCGTCATGGCCAGCAGGATCGACGATGTAAGAACCTGGATGGCAAATCCGATCGACAACGAATGATGCGATGGAACTCCGCGCGCGTTGAGCCGGCCGTCGACGAACGCTCCAGCCATTCCGGCGAATGCAGTCAGGCCGAATATGATTCCATATTGACTTGAGCTCATCCCGGCGACCTGGACAAGGAAAAGGGCCGATCCGGTCGCATAGGCGGCGAGAACTCCGAAGGACGCCGCGGCGGCAAGGAGATATGCGCGGCAGGTCGGATGCGACAGGACGCAGCGATAATCTCCGATAAGCGCCAGAAGGCTCAAGCGGGTCGCCGATCGCGGCTTCAGGTCATAGTCGGGGCCAAAGCGCTGGCCTACCAGCAAGACAATTCCGAGCGCTGCAAGGCTTGCATAGATCGCGCGCCAGCCCGCAAGGTCGAGCAAAGCCGCTCCGGCCATCGGCGCGGCGATCGGGGAGACGTAGATCGCCATCACGATATTCGACAGTTTTTGGCGGACGACAGTATCGTCGAACGCGTCACGGGCGATCGCGATGGCAAGGGTCATGGCCGCCGCGCCGATGCCCTGGATGACGCGGCATGCAATCAACACCGGCAGCGACGGTGCCAGCGCGCATCCGACCGATGCCATGATGAAGATGATGGTGCCAAGCGTGACCATCGGTTTGCGACCGTATCGATCCGACAGCGGCCCGAACAGCAGCGGCGCAAGGCCGAAGCTGATCATGTAACTGCTGATCGTCAGGCCGGCACTATGTACCGGAACTGCAAGAGACGTGGCTGTGTCCGCGAGGGCCGGCAGTGCCATGTCGGTGCCGAAGCCCGGAAGGGTGGCCATCAAACCGAGCAGGCACGTGAACGCGAGCGAGTCCGTCTTGCCTGGAAGCGCCGTCATTTGGATTGAGCTTGTCGAAGTTCTGTCAGTCAACTGAGCGCCGGATCGAAGGACCTCGCCCAACACTGTCAGCGCAATATTGCGCGTTGATTTCAGTCCGCACGCGCTCTGTTACTTCCGTAACGCGAAGCTGATTCGACCGATTGTTGCGGCTGTAGCGCATTCGTCCATTCCGGTGACTTTGCCGTAACAGCGACCGAACAATAATGAGACGCCGTGCTTGGCCCGTCGCAGCCGACGAGCCGTCAATGACCGCGGCTCAACTGCTCAGCTCAACGGAGACCGTGCATGAAGGCGCTTCTCGTCTCGTCCCCGATGATGGGACATCTCCATCCAGTATTGGGAGTCGGGCGGATACTGATCGCCGACGGCTGGAATGTCATGGGCCTGACATCGAGCTATCTGCGAGACCGTGTCGAAAAGATCGGCGCTCAATTCCGCAGTTTCGTGCCGGCGGCCGACGTCGATACGCGAGACGCCGCCAAACTGTTTCCGGAAATCATGACAGCGGCGCCGGGCGCACAGCAGTTGCGGCTGATCCTGGAGCAGGGTTTCGCCAATTTCATGCTGGCTCAGTATGAGAGCATCAAAATCGTCATGCAGGAGTTTCCTCCCGACATCATCATCGGCGATCATCTCATGCTGGGTGTGTTGCCGATGCTGCTTGGTCCTCGTGCGCAGCGGCCGTCCGTGGCCCTGCTTGGAACCACCTACCTCCTGTCACGTCGAGACGACGGCGCCCCGAACGATGCAGGCATTCGGCCCGCGCGCAACGACCAGCAACTAAGGGAGTATGCCTCGCTCTTTCAAACCTACGAACAATCCGTCTTTGGCCCGGCCGGACGATGCGTGAACGAGTACCTGGCCCAGATCGGGAGCAGGCCGCTGCGTTTGAATCTTTATGACGCGATGGTGGAGCTGCCCGATATCTATCTGCAGCTCACGGTGCCGCGGTTCGAACTGCCGCGCCGCCGGCTGCCAAGTTCGGTGCACTTCGTCGGCCCGCTGCCGATTACGCCGAACCAGGCGCCAGTGCCGTCGTGGGCCTACGAGTTGGACGGTTCACGCAAGGTCGTCCTTGTGACCCAGGGCACGTTGACCAACAACGATTTCAGCGAGCTGACCCTGCCGACGCTGGAGGCGCTGGCGAACGAGCGGGATGTTCTCGTCATGGTGACGACCGGCGGGCGTCCGATCGACGCGCTCGGTGGACCCCTGCCTGGAAATGTGCGGGTCGCGCAGTATCTCCCGTTTGAGTGGGCGTTGTCGAAAGCCGATGCATTCGTGACGAACGGCGGTTACGGCAGTGTCAATCAAGCCTTGAGTTACGGCGTTCCCATCGTCGCAGCGGGAACGGCAGCCGACCGCGGCGATGTCAGCGTCCGCGTCGCCTGGTCCGGGGTCGGCGTCAATCTGGCGACCAACGCACCCACCGCAGAGCAATTGCGTCCCGCTGTACGCTCGGTGCTGGATGATCCGAGATATCGCCAGCGCGCAGCGTCGCTGGCGGAGGACATTCGCGAGATCGATACCCCTTCGGAGATCCGCTGGCTGCTTCGGCAGCAGATCTCGCTCCACTCTCAGGATGGCCTGCGCCCCAAGGCGGGCGCGGCTAAGGCTTGACCACGACCAGCACGACCACCGCCATCACGCAGACGAGGATCAAGGGCAGCGTTGTCCGGGGTTTTAGCGCCTTATTCCTGACAAGGCGCCGGAGCTGGCCTGACTGGATTCCATGTACGGCCGAGAGCACAACGACAAAGGCAAACTTGATTTGCAGCCAGGTGCTTGAGAACCACCCGGCCGTGACCGCCAACGTCAAGCCGAAAGCCCAGACCAACAGCATGGCCGGCGTGGTCAGCCAGCGTTCCGATTTGGCCAGAAAACCCGCAACGGGCTCGACCGATCCCGGATTCGCGCGCTCCGCTGCCAGCACCATCGATGTGGTGACGGTACCGGCTACAAAAAAGAAGGCGCTGACGACATGCAACGCCTTCAGCCATGGGTAAAGCGTAGCAAGGCTCACTGGACCACACCGGTGCGCAAGGCCGCGGACTTTCGTGCAATGAGCCGCGCATTGGCAAAGCCCGCGAACGGGATGAACGCGACCGCGAACAGCCGCACCGCCTCCGATCGGCTCCAGCCGCCTTCCGCGATCGCCTGGATCGCAGCCCAGCAATAGCCGAGAAACGCAAGGCCGTGGACCGGCCCCATGACATGGACGGCGACGTTCCAGCCGGCGATATGCTTCAGTGGCACGGCGACTGCGACAAGCAGGACCAGCGTTGTCGCCTCGAGGACCGACAGCATTCCAAGCCACCGCAACTGTGTCGATTCGTAATCGTCGGACACGCGCACCTTCCCGCTTCAAGACCGGCGGCATGCATAGACAATGCCTCGCGCATTCGGTGAGTGACCGAAATGACAACCTGCGATCATTTCCTGCCAAACCGCGTTTCGGCTATGTTCGCCCTGGAAAATGCTCGCTCCGAGGTGGTCATGCATAGAGTTTCAGTTCTCGCGATGGACGGCTTCGTACCGTTCGACCTGTCGGTCCCGTGCGAGGTGTTCGGGCGCGCGAGTGGAGCGGCGGGCGTCGCCAGCTATAGTGTCCGCGTGTGCAGCGAAGCGACCGAAGTTCGGTCGAGGAATTTCACGTTACAAACGGAGTGGGGCCTTGAGGAGCTCGCGTCGGCCGATACGGTCCTGGTGCCGGGAGTGGAAGATCCGACCGCTCCGGTCTCCCCGGCCGTGCTTGGGGCGCTTCAATCTGCCTGGGAGCGCGGCGCCAGACTGGCGTCGATCTGTTCGGGAGCCTTCGTTCTGGCGGCAACTGGCCTCCTGGATGGACGCCGGGCCACGACGCATTGGATCTGCGCAGACGAGTTCGCACGGCGCTATCCGCGCATCCAGGTCGATCCAAACGTGCTGTTCGTCGACGAGGGGCGCCTGATCACCTCCGCCGGAGCCTCAGCGGGAGTGGACATGTGCCTGCATCTGCTACGACGCGATCACGGTCAGGCGGTTGCGGCCGACGCGGCGCGGCTCGCCGTTGCTCCCCTGGTCAGGGACGGCGGCCAGTCCCAGTTCATCAGGCACGAACCGCCAAAATCCGCCGCCAGCCTGGCCTCGCTGCTCGACTGGATGAGCGCCAATCTCGACCGCACGCTCACGGTTCGGTCGCTGGCCGACCGGGCGCGCATGAGTCCGAGGACACTGGCGCGACGCTTCCAGGAGCAGACCGGAACGACGCCGCTGCAATGGCTGCTCAAGATGCGCATTCGCCGGGCGCAGGAACTGCTCGAAACCAGCGTGGCTTCGGTCGATCAGATTGCAAGCTCGGTCGGATTCGAATCCGCGGTTACCTTCCGATCGCGCTTCCGGAAAGTCGCCGGCATCAGCCCGACCGCCTACCGTCATCGCTTCGGTGCCCGGGAGCACTAATTTATTGTCCGACATATACGTTCCGGTGGATCTGGCTCGCTCTCAGAAGCCGTTTCGAAAAATATCTATAAATCACAAACGCTTATGACAATAGCTTGGCGCGAAGTGTCGATTTCGCTATTGCCAATTGCAAGTTCGGCTGTCCTGGCGCTAACTTTTGGTCCGACAATAATAGATCCCGGGCCGTCCAAGCGGCGGGAGGCGAGGGCTCCAACCTTGATATTCGGAACAGGGAGGTCGAGGCGCGCGTGATTGCTGATCCGTCGCTATCAGGAAATCCGGGACTGCTGTCGGCCGCGGAAACCGCGCCGGCCGATTGGGATCGCCTTGCGCGCTATCTGGAAGCCCACGGCATGAATGTCGATCTGGCGCAGCCGATCCGGCAGTTCGCCGGTGGCCTCGCCAATCGCAACTATCTCCTGAACGTCGACGGCGCGCCGACTGTCCTGCGCCGTCCGCCTGACGGCGATCTGCCGCCGGGCGCCCACGACATGGCGCGCGAGCATCGCATCCTGTCGCGCCTTGCCGATGCGCTGCCCTTCATCGCAAGGGGGCTGCACTATTGCGGCGACCGCGGCGTCATCGGCGTTCCCTTCCAACTCATTGAGTATCGCGCGGGGCTCGTCATCCGCGGCGCAGATCTGTCGCCGCTGCAAGGACGCGACGACGCACCCGGGATTCTCTCGGAGATGATGGTTGCGACCTTGGCCGCGCTGCACGGGGTCGATGCGCGCGCGGTCGGTCTTGAGGATCTCGGCCGCCCCGAGGGGTTCATCGCCCGCGCGATTGCCGGCTGGTCGAAACGTGGGGCGCTGGTTGCCGACGGCAGCATGTTGCCGGGTCTATTGCAGGACATTTCGCGGTGGCTGTCCCGGCAGACATTCCGCGAGCGGACGCCGACGCTGCTGCACTGCGATTTCAAGCTCGACAATCTGATCCTGAATCCGCAGACGCTTTCGCCGGTCGCGCTGGTCGATTGGGACATGGGAACGCGGGGCGATCCGCTGTTCGATCTGGCGACGCTCTTGAGCTACTGGGCGCAGCCGGATGATCCGCCGGCATTGCAGCGCCTGCAGCAGATGCCGACAACTCATTCCGGATTCTGGCGGCGCGCCGAGGTTGCGCGGCGCTATGCCGATCTGACCGGACTGGATATCGACGATCTGCCGGCGATGCGCGTGCTCGCGCTGTTCAAGCTCGGGATCGTGTTCCTGCAACTGCACCGGCAATGGGTCAACGGCGCGGTGAAGGACAGTCGCTATGCCGACTTCGCCCGTCTTGGCGAGGACATTCTCCTGGTCGCGCGCGACGCAGCGACCGGAACTGAGCGAGGAAACTGACGATGCATCAACTCGACATGAACTTTTCGCTGCCGGCGCGCGTGTCCGAACTGGCCGATCGCGTGAAAGCCTTCGTCAAGGACACGGTCGTCCCGTTCGAGAAGGACAAGCGCTGGACCTCCCATGGGCCGACCGACGAGCTACGGCGCGAGCTCAACGCGCTCGCGCGCAAGGCCGGCGTATTCGCACCGCATGCGCCGGCGGAATATGGCGGCCAGCATCTGTCGCATATCGGCCGCGCCGCCGTGTTCACCGCCGCCGGCTATTCCATGCTCGGTCCCGTGGCGCTGCATTGCGCCGCGCCTGATGAGGGCAACATCCATCTCCTCGATGTCGTGGCGCGGCCGGATCAGCGCGAGCGCTATTTGAAGCCGCTCGCGACCGGAGATATCCGCTCCTGCTTCTGCATGACGGAGCCCGCTCCCGGCGCGGGCTCCGATCCCGGCCAGTTGCAGACCACGGCGCGGCGCGATGGCAATGACTGGGTCATCGACGGCGAGAAATGGCTGATCACCGGTGCCGAAGGCGCGGCCTTTGCGATCATCATGGCGAAGACGAGCGGCGCAGGAATGGAGGGGGCTGCGACCATGTTCCTCGCCGACATGTCCGACCCCGCGATCACGATCGAGCGCACGCTCGACACCATCGATTCCTCCTTTGTCGGCGGGCATGCGGTGGTCCGCTTCAATGGACTTCGCGTGCCGTCCGACGCCGTGCTCGGCGAGATCGGACAGGGCTTTCGTCACGCCCAGGTTCGCCTCGCGCCGGCGCGGCTCACGCATTGCATGCGCTGGCTCGGCGCCGCGATCCGCGCCCAGGAAATCGCGACCGAGTACGCGCGGCGTCGCACGGCGTTCGGCAAGCCGCTCGGCGAGCACGAGGGCGTCTCCTTCATGCTGGCCGACAACGCGATGGACATCCACCAGGCGCAACTGACGATCTGGCATACGGCCTGGCTGCTCGACAAAGGCGAGCGGGCCTCGACCGAGAGCTCGATGGCCAAGGTGATCTGCTCGGAAGCGATCGCGCGCGTCGCGGACCGTTCGCTCCAGATCCTCGGCGGGCTCGGCACCACCCGCGACACGGTGGTCGAGCGGTTCTATCGCGACGTCCGCGCCTTCCGCATCTATGACGGCCCGTCCGAAGTGCACCGCTGGGCGATCGGACGGCGGATCGTGACTCACGGCGCGAGATAGGCGGCAGTAAGAGCCCGCCGCAGAAACAGAACAACAAGCGCAAAACGCGCGAGCAGGAGGAAATGATGCGAGATGTCTGGTCACCGCCCAAAGAGCCTGCGGTCGAAGGCTATGAAAGCCTGTGCGCCAATTTCCGCTGGCAGATGCCGGAGACCTTCAATTTCGGCACCGATATCATCGACCGCCGCGCCCGCGAGCAGGATGGGCCGGCGCTGATCTGGGAGAACGCCGCAGGCGAGACGCGGCGCTACAGCTATTCCGATCTGTCGCTGCTATCGAACCGGCTCGCGAATGTGTTGCGGGCGAACGGCGTCGAAAAGGGCGACCGCGTCATCATCATGCTGCCGCGGCTATCCGAATGGTTCGTCGCGCTGATTGCGGCGATGAAGATCGGCGCGGTGCCGATCCCGTGTATCGAGATGCTGACAGCGCGCGATATCGAATATCGCGTCGCCAATGCCGAGGCCAAGGCGGCGATCTGCCGTCCCGAGCAGACCGGCAAATTCGCATCCGTGGAGGAGCTCATCCCGGTGCGGATCGCGCTCGGCCAGATCTCAGGCTGGCTCGATTGGAACAGCGAAGTGGCGCGCGCCTCCGAGACGATCGAGCCGGCGATCGTCCGGGCCGAAGATCCCGCGATCATGTACTACACGTCAGGCTCGACCGGCCATCCGAAGGCCGTCGTCCATGCGGCGCGCGCGATCTATGCGTGGCGGGTCTCCGCGATCTACTGGCTCGATCTGCGTCCCGGCGAGGTGATCTGGTGCACGGCAGACACCGGCTGGAGCAAGGCGGGTACGAGCATCATCTTCGGGCCGCTGAGCTGCGGCGCCTGCTCGTTCTTCTTCGACGGCCCGTTCGTGCCGAAGGACCGGCTCGAACTCCTGCGCAAGCACCAGGTCACCGTCTACTGCGCGCCCGGCACGGAGTTGTCGCGGGTCGTCGGCGAAGTCCGCGCGCGCGATGATCTCGGCCGGCTGCGCCGCGTCGTCACTGCGGGCGAAGCCATGAACCCCGTGGTCGCCGAGCGCTGGGAGGCGGCGACCGGCATCCGCATCGATGAAGCCTATGGGCAGACCGAGGCCCTGATGGTCGCGCTGAACTATCCAACCGAGCCGGTCCGTTACGGCTCGATGGGGCGCCCATCGCCGGGTTCCGACCTTGATGTGATCGACGCCAAGGGCAACCGCTTGCCGCCGGGGCAGGAGGGCGACCTCGCGCTGAAAGTGCCAAACCCGCAATTGATGCTCGGCTACTGGAAGGATGCGGAGCGCACCGCGGCCTGCTTTGTCGATGGTCCGGACGGACGCTGGTTTCTGACCAGCGATCGCGCGGAGAAGGATGCCGATGGCTATCTCTGGTATCGCGGGCGCTCGGACGATGTCATCAATTCAGCCGGATACCGCATCGGCCCGATCGAGGTCGAGAACGCGCTGGCCGAGCATCCGGCGGTGCAGATGTGTGCGGTGGTCGGCAGCCCCGATGCCGAGCGTGGGGAGATCGTGAAGGCGTTCGTCGTGCTGCGGCAAGGCCATGCGCCGTCGCCGGAGCTGACGCGCGAATTGCAGGACCACGTCAAGTCGGTCACCGCGCCTTACAAATATCCGCGCGCGATCGCGTATATCGCCGAGCTTCCGATGACGATCACCGGCAAGATCCGTCGCCGCGAATTGCGCGACCGCGAGTTCGCGCGAGGCGTCGCCTGATGTCTGTAGCGGATCTCAGCAACAACGCCCAGGAGCGCAACGAGCCGGTCTACCGGGTGGTGGTGCGCAGCATCGAGGCCAAGATCATGTCGGGCGAGTGGGCCGTCGGCGACCGGGTGCCGGCGGAGATCGCGCTGGCGGCAAGCTTTGGTGTCCACCGCTCGACGGTCCGGGAAGCGATCCGGGTGCTGGAGCAGAACGGCCTCGTCCGCCGTCACGATGGCGGCAAATTGCTCTATGTCACCGCGCCGCGCGAGGCCGACATTTCCGAGAAGGTGACGGCCGCGATCGTACTGCAGGAGATCAGCTTCTTCGAACTCTGGGAAAGCATGCGCTGTTTCGAGCCGGTGCTGGCCGAATGCGCCGCGATGCGGATCGGCGACGACCTGCTGGCCGCGCTGCGGGCCAATGTCGACAGGACCAAGGCCGCGCTCGAGGACAAGCAGAGCCTCGTCGCGCTCGACATCGAGTTTCATCAGATCATCGCGCGAGCCTCGCGCAACCGCGCTTTGCAGCTCAGCCGCGAGCCGATGAGCCAGCTATTCTATCCGGCCTTCTTGCGGGTGTTCTCCCGCCTGAATGCCGGCGAGCGCCTGGTGTTCGCCCATGAGAAGATCCTGCAGGCGCTCTTGATGCGTAATCCCGCCGAGGCGCGGTCCTGGATGGACAAGCACATCGTCGATTTCCGCCGCGGCTATGAGCTTGCCAATTTTGATATCGAGGCGCCGGTAGGCTGGTCGCAACGGTCAGCGTAGGTCGCGTCAATCTCAAAAGCGGAAGCGCAACCCGGCCGTAGTGGCGACGTTGCTATGCTCGAAGAAGCCGAACCCCAATCCGCCGTTGACCTGCGTGAACATCACGCCGACATAGGTATCCCATTTAGGCGCAAACCTCCAATCGACCGCGGTGGAGATTGCGTCGAACGTCCCGGCGCATTGCGGGTGTTCGCTAGAGGAGCAGAAGGCGGGGCCTCTGGCGGCAGTGCCGAAGAAGGAGTCCTGGATGTAGTGATAATAGGCGCCGATCACGTCCAGATCGTCGGTTATGGAGTATTTCGCGCCGGCCCACATGACCTGAAAGGTCTTGTTGCCGAGCCCGCCGACGCCGAACGCGGCATTGTTGATGTTCGTGCCGTTGAAGGCATCGCAGCCCCGGCAGAGGAAATTTCCGGCGATGTCGGTGAAGGCGAGCTGCGGATTGCTCGGCGGCTCGTATCGAATGTATTCGTAACCGGCGTACAGCTTCAGCGACTTGGTCGTGTATCTCGCCACGAACATCGCGGCGGTGTTGTCGGAGATCGTCGCCGTCAGCGTCTGCGGCAGGAACGGGGCGATCGGCGTCCCGAACGCGTTGTTGGCTCCCGGTGCAAGCGCGAGCGACACGGAATCCTTGACATGGCTGTAGATCGCATCGACCGAGAGCACGTCATTGCCGCGGATCGGAATGTCGCCGCCGAGCTGGAATTGATAGGCGCCATTGGACGCATTGTTCTCGTCATAGCCGCCGAACTGCCACAGCGCCGCCGCCCGGAAATGGTTGAAGTTGTACCGGTACTTCAATGACGTCGAGTGTCTGCAATTTTCGGTGTTGCCGCCGCCGCAGGTGATTCCCTGGAAGCCGATCGCCGAGAAACCGTAGGAGGCGCCGAACGGATCGTAATCGAACACGGCGTCCAGCGTCAGCGAGTTCTGACGGAAGAGGGTCAGCGTGCCATAGGTGGGGGAGCTGACGCCGACGTAACCCTGACCGTTGTACCACTGACCCGCTCGGCTTGAATCCGAATAGGCGGTTTGCAGGTTTTGCGGGAGGCCGGCATTCGCGGCGATAGCTCCGGGTCCATTCGAGAATCGCAGCGAATAGGGGTCGAAGCCGGCATCGAGGTCAAAGACGAAAGAAAAGTCCTCGCCGATTGGCCTGGTTCCCTTGATGCCAATGGTCGAATTGCTCAAGGCATTGGGCGCGAGCGTCCATGTCGCCAAGCGGTTCTGTTTCTGGACCAGGTAGGACGCTGCAACTGCAGATCGCGGATCAAACGAGGCACCGTGGCTTTGCCAGCCGAAGCCGGTGTCGATGATGCCGAAGACCGTGATGCCTTCCCAGGTGAGCTGGCAGTTGGTCGTGACGAAGTCCGACGGGTCGGTGCAGGGGCGCGGCGTCGTGGACGCTGCCGGCGGCGCCTTGGTCGGCGCGACGTCGGCCGCCCTTGTCTCCGATCCGCCGACAATCGCAAGAAGGACTGCCGTGTAAATCCCGAGCTTTGCCATCAGAAAGCTCCCGGCGACCGGCCCCACGGCGCCTGGCCCAGCTTGGCTTGCTGGCCGATCGCGCAGCAAGCAACATTCAACAGGTTATGCAGCGCCCAGCCAAAAAAGTTCGTTCCAGTAGCGGCGGGGCCACACAGCGCTACCAGCGGAGGCCTGCGGACCTGATCCCTTCCTCCGCCATCACATTTTGGTGCGACACGGCGATCTGGCCATCGAGAGAGCATCGATTGACCGCTGCCATACGTTCATACCGTTGGCTTTCCCGATGCGGATGCTATTGATCCGGGTCAAACGGGACAAAGGCGCGAACAGTGAATCTTGCAGGGATAACAATGGCCCGGCTCGCCGGGGTCGTCGCGTTGGGCAGCGCCATGTTCGGCGCGCTGGCCGCCGCCGAGGCCCAGCAGGCCGCGGGACCTCCCGCGGTCGGTATCATCGAGGCGGTCAAGCGGCCCGTGACGCAATCCAACGAGTTTCTGGGGCGGATCGAGGCCACCAATCGGGTCAACGTGGTCGCCCGCGTCACCGCCTTCCTGGAAAAGCGGAACTTCGTCGAAGGTGCCGAGGTCAAGACCGGCGATATGCTCTACGAGCTCGAGCGCGGCCCGTTCGAGGCGGACCTTGAGTCCAAGAAGGCGCAAGTCGCGCAATTGCAGGCCACCCTCGTCAACGCCAAGCTGACGACCGGCCGCGCTAAGGCCCTGCTCGGCGGCCCGGCCGGCCAGCAGTCCACCTATGATGCCGCGCTCGCCAACGAGCAGAGCCTGGAAGCACAGGTCCAGGCGGCCCAGGCGCAGGTCGATCTCTCAAAGATCAATCTGGACTACACCCAGATCCGCTCGCCGATCGACGGCAAGATCGGCCGCACGGCCGTGACCGAGGGCAACGTCGTCAGCCCGAGTTCAGGCGTGCTCACGACCATCGTGAGCCAGGACCCGATGTACGTGACCTTCCCGGTGTCGGTGCGCGAAGGCCTCGTGCTGCGCGACCGTTACGCGACGCTGGGCGGGTTCAAGGCGGTGGTGATCAGGATCCGTCTGCCCGACGGCAAGCTCTATGACCAGGTCGGCGAGCTCAACTTCGTCAACAACACGATCGCGCAGAACACCGATACCATCACGCTGCGCGGCATTATCCCCAATCCCATACTGCCTCGTCTGTCGTCGGCGGACAACGTCACGGTGCGCCAGCTCACCGACAACGAGTTCGTCACCGTCCTGCTCGAGGGCGCGCAGCCGGTCGACGTGGTGGCGATCCCGCGCTCGGCCGTGCTGTCGGACCAGCAGGGCGACTATGTCTTCGTGCTCGGGGCCGACAACAAGGCGGAGCAGCGGCGGATCGTCCTTGGACAGTCGACCGCGACCATCGCTTCGGTGACCTCTGGGCTTTCGGTCGGAGAGAAGGTGATCGCTGAAGGGATGCAGCGGGTGCGGCCCGGCCAGCCCGTGGCGCCGGCACCGGCAAGCGCGCTGATCCAGTCGAGCCTGAAGGAAACGGCGGAAAACACCGGCTCGCCCCGGAGCAGCGGCGCGATCGGTCCGAAGCCTGCGGGCACCAGCCCATGATTTCCGCCATCTTCGTCGATCGTCCGCGGCTTGCCATCGTCATCGCGCTGGTCATCACCATCGCGGGCGCGCTGGCGCTGTTGCAAATTCCGGTGGCGCAGTTTCCGGACATCGTGCCGCCACAGGTCACCGTCACCGCCAATTTCCCCGGCGCCTCCGCCGAAGTGGTGGAATCGAGCGTTGCGCAGCCGCTCGAAGCCCAGGTCGTCGGCGTCGACAAGATGCTCTACATGAAGTCGACCAGCGGCAATGACGGCAGCTACACGCTGACCGTCTCGTTCGCGCTCGGCACCAATCCTGATATCAACACCGTCAACGTCAACAACCGCGTCCAGAGCGCGCTCGCGCAACTGCCGACCGAGGTGCAGGCGCAAGGCCTGGTCGTGCAGAAGAAATCCTCGGCCGTGCTGCAGTTCATCGTGCTGTACAGCAAGAGCGGCCAGCAGGATCCGCTGTTCATCACCAACTACGCGATCATCAACGTGCTCGATGCGATCTCGCGCACGCCGGGCGTCGGCCAGGCCTCGCTGTTCGCGAAGCTGAACTACTCGATGCGGATCTGGTTCGATACGCAGCGGCTCACCAGCCTCAATCTGGCGCCCTCGGATGTGATCGCGGCGATCCGGGCGCAGAGCGTGCAGGCGCCCGTCGGCCGCATCGGCGCCCGTCCGATCGCCGAGGACCAGCAGTTCCAGTTCAACGTGCAGACGCAAGGGCGGCTCACGACGGCGGCCCAGTTCGGCAATATCGTGCTGCGCGCCAATCCGGACGGCTCGGTGCTCCGGGTCAGCGACGTCGCCCGGGTCGAGATCGGCGCCCAGAACATGGACAGCGAGTCCCGGATCGACGGCCAGCCCGGCGTACCGATCGGCATCTATCTTGCGCCGGGCGCCAATGCGGTGACCACCGCCGCCGCGGTGCAGTCGACGCTCACCAGATTGTCGGAACGGTTTCCCCCGGGTCTGACCTATCTGGTGCAGTACGACTCCACGACCTTCGTCTCCGATACCATCAAGGAAGTGCTGAAGACGCTCGGCGAAGCCTTCGTGCTGGTCGTGATCGTCGTGTTCCTGTTCCTCGGCAATTTGCGCGCCACGGTGATCCCGGCGGTCGCAGTGCCGGTCAGCCTGATCGGCACCTTCGCGGTTCTCCTCATCCTCGGCTATTCCGCCAACACCGTGTCGCTGCTTGCGATGGTGCTTGCCATCGGCATCGTGGTCGACGACGCCATCGTCGTGGTCGAGAACGTCGAACGCGTGATGGAGAGCGAGCCCGAGCTGTCGCCGGCGGAGGCCACCAAAAAGGCGATGGCGCAGATCACCGCGCCGATCATCGCGATTTCGCTGGTGCTGTTGTCGGTGTTCGTGCCGATCGCGTTCATCCCCGGCATCTCCGGAACCCTGTTTCGCCAGTTCGCGGTGACGATCAGCGCGGCGATGGTGATCTCGGCGCTGAACGCGTTGACGCTGTCGCCGGCACTCTGCGCCGTGTTCCTGCGGCATACCGGGCCGCGCCGCGGCATCATGGGGCGCGTGCTCGGCGGCATCGATTGGGTGCGCGACCGTTATGCCGGCATGGTGCGCCGGCTGCTGCGGGTGGCGATATTGTCGCTGGTCGCGGTGCTGGTGTTTGCCGGCGGCGTTCTCGGCGTGTCGCGAATAACTCCGACGGGCTTCCTGCCCGAGGAGGATCAGGGCGCCTTCTTCATCTCGGTGCAATTGCCTGACGGTGCGTCGGTGTCGCGCACCAGCGAGGTGACCAAGCAGGTCGAGGCGCTCTTGAAGAACATGCCGCAGGTCGAGCACGTGCTCTCGATCATCGGCTTCTCGCTGCTCGACGGCGCGAGCGAGCCGAACTCGGCCTTCATGGTGGCGCGCATGAAACCGTTCGCCGATCGGCAGGCCGCGGCGGATTCGGTGCAGGCGACGATCCGGCGGATGTTTGGTGAGGGCGCGCAGATCCGGCAGGCCAATATCCTGCCGTTCAACCTGCCGCCGATCATCGGGCTTTCGACCTCCGGCGGCTTCGAATATCAGCTCGATGCGCTTGAGGGGCAGGATCCGGCCGCGCTCGGCAGCACGATGACCGGCCTGATCAATGCCGCCAACCGCGATCCGCGGCTGGCGCGCGTGTTCTCGACCTTCACCGCGACCAATCCGTCGATCTATCTCGACATCGACCGCGCCAAGGCGCAGGCGCTCGGGCTGAACATGGCCGACGTGTTCACCGCGCTCCAGGCGACGCTGGGCGGCATCTACGTCAACAACTTCAACCTGTTCGGCCGCACCTGGCAGGTCAATGTGGAGGGCGAGGCCGCCAATCGCGGCGACATCTCCGACATCTGGCAGATCTATGTCCGCAACAGCGGCGGCGAGATGGTGCCGATGCGCTCCATCGCGAGCGTGAGGATCGTCACCGGACCGCAGGTCATCACCCGCTACAACAACTACCGCTCGGTCACCATCAACGGCAGTCCGGCGCCGGGCGTCTCGTCAGGCACCGCGATCGCCGCGATGGAGGAGATTTCGCGGGCGACGCTGCCGGCCGGCTATTCCTACGAATGGACCGGCACCGCCTATCAGGAGCAAGCGGCCTCGGGGCAGACCGGCATCATCCTCGCGCTTGCGGTGCTGTTCGCCTATCTGTTCCTGGTTGCGCTCTACGAGAGCTGGACCATTCCGATCCCGGTCCTGCTGGCGGTCACGGTCGGTGTGCTCGGCTCGTACATCGCGATCAAGGTCGCAGGCCTGAACCTCGACCTCTACGGCCAGATCGGCCTCGTGGTGCTGATCGCGCTCGCCGCCAAGAACGGCATCCTGATCGTCGAGTTTGCCAAGGAGCAGCGCGAGGGCGGATTGCCGATCGCGCAGGCCGCCGAGCTCGGCGCCCAGATGCGGTTCCGCGCGGTCATGATGACCTCGATCGCCTTCATCCTCGGCCTGGTGCCGCTGGTGGTCGCGACCGGTGCCGCCGAGATCAGCCGCAGGGCGGTCGGCACGGCGGTGTTCGGCGGCATGCTCGCCGCAAGCTCGATCGGCATTTTCCTGGTGCCGATGCTCTACGTCACCTTCCAGCGCTGGCGCGAAGAGGCGAAACGCCGTTTCGGCAAACCGGCCGAAACACCGCATGCGCCGCCCGCGGAGTAGAGTGGTGGGTGAATTGGCCGAATCCCGATATCCCGCCGTGCAAGTTCCGGAGCACCTCTGATGATCAACGCCCGTCGTTCGCTCACCCAGATCTTTCTGTTGCCGGCGATCATCGCGGTGATCGTCGCTTTCGGCCTTGTGTCCGCCTTGCTCGGCGATGGCATCTGGGACACGACTTCATGGATCGCGCTCGCAATCCCGCTCGCCGTCACCGCGTTCTTCGCCTGCAAGAGACGCCCCGCGGATTTGTAGGGCGGCGCGAAGCTCTGCCGGTGAAGCACGCTCCGCGCCGGTGCAGTCATTCCACTGAAGCGTGCTACGCCGTGACGCTTTCCTGCGCGGGCGTCTTTGCGGGCTTGACGATCGTCGTCGGGGTTCTGAGCCATGCCTCTTCGGTAACGGCGATCATGGAAGGCTGATCGATGATACCGATCGAGTCCCATGTGAACATCGCATAGCCGAGCTTTGTACCGTCGACACCGGCCGGCACGGTGACCTGAAGCTGTTGTGCGAGCCAGTTGAGCGAGCCGTATCCGCAAAGGCTGACGCAATGGTCCTCGTTGGTGTCCTTGTTGAATCCAAGGGCAAACCATCCGGTCTTGCCGTTCGTTGAGTTCCATGCGGTCTGGATTTGGGTTGCGGCAACGCCAATCTTGACCGGACCTGTCGCAATTGCGCTGTTTAACGTGGAGGGATTCGTCCAGTCGACCGAATAGATCTGGCCGTCATCATAGATGTGCCGGTTCTGATGGAAGCCGTTTGTCTGCATCCAAAGCATCACCTGATGCAGATAGGCCCCCTCCAGCACCCCATGTTTCGTCGCCCATCGTATCACTTCGTTGTCCGAAATGAAGATTTCCGGATTGTGACACGCCTTCGCGAACGCTTCTTCGGCAGTGACGCAATCACCGTGATCGAAATTGCCCCAAGAGGACAGCCTATGAGGCATCGTGATGAAATGGGGAGGTGCCGCTGCAAGGCCAACGACACTATGTGGAGTGGCGGCTGCCAAAACGCTCCTCGGCGTGGGAGTCGCTCCGCGTTTGGGATATCTGCCTTGTCCGCTTCCTCCAAGCTGAATTGCCATCGTATGTCTCCGTTTGCTGAAATGAACTTCGGTTATTTCCGCTTAGGCTCCATTGCTTCGTCCTTCGTTCCACGCTGAGTATTGTCATGCTGCCGCTGATCCGGCGAAGAGTCTGTCTCCTCGCTTTCCTGATCGTCGGCTCTGTCGGGTGCGTCAGGGTTGTACTTTGGTGCTTTGTCGCGCACCTCTTTCGGCGTAGGGAAAGCACCCCGCTTCGGAGTGGGAGGTTTGCTGTTCATGTCTTACCCCTTTCCTGGGGAAGCCCTCCGGCGACCGTCGCATCCCATTCTATCAATGGTTGATGCAGCCCGATCAAAACATGATCGCGCTGGTTGCGTTGTGAGCTCGTTCACAGCCACAACGTTTTTATTGGATGCGACGCTTTCCGCAGCTTTGTCGGCGCGGGGGAATATCACCTAGGCAAGCTTTAGGCTCTCGGCGTCTGCTTGAAATCGCTGTTCCTGTGCTGTCAGCTGCGTCCGGCCATCGGCATCGTCGAGCTTTGAGCTTTTCCGCTTCGGGCGAATAGCGGTTGTCATCCACGTAGGAGTTCGAGAGCCTCTTCCACGCACACTTCCAAATTGCGATGTGCTGTGTCGATAACAAGACGATCCCGATTCCACTTGTCGTAGGAGCGGATGGTGACCGCATCCCAGTCGGGCAACGCCAGTCCCACAATGTCGCTTGATCTTGTTTCAATTCTCCGACGGTGCTCGAAGGGATCGCTACACACGACTTCGAGCCATTTAACTTCGGCTCCGGTACGTTGCGCTGCCGTCTCCCAACCGTCCCGTGCCTCCTGACAATCGTTTACACAGTCCGCGATTACATCCAAGCCGAGAGCTAAATTGTCGGCGGCGATTGCTTGGGCTGCTCGGTAGCTCCAGTCAAAGAGATCGCTCGGCGCTGTACCCGATGCCCAGATCGCCTGATCCATTGAATCGATTCGTAGCCAAATGGCTCCGCAGCGCCGCGCCAGATACTGCGCAATGCTTGACTTGCCGACCCCGGGCAAGCCAGCCAGCGCGATAAGCCTCGCCATTGCACCCTCGACTTTTACCAATCAGTACACGCGGTCCCAAGATCGCTCAACTTTACCCTTTCCATGTGAACCGCGAACGTGTCCAATGAGTCACGGGCGGAAGCGAGCCTTCGTTCCGAGCTGTGCCAGGTGCCGGCTCCATTGACCTGGCGCGAGCCCCGCGATGCCCATATGAAAGCGCGCCGGGCGATTGACAGCACACCTATGAGCCGCGGCCCGGGCCGTCAGCGCGCTGCGTGGTAGACATCACGCAGAATTTTCGTCTCAAGCTCCAGATCCTCGAGTCGATCTTTGACGACATCGCCGATGCTGATGATGCCGGCCAGCTTGCCAGCGCGGAGTACCGGCATGTGGCGCACGCGATGGTGCGTCATCAGTTTCATCACGCGATTGACACTCTCGTCTGGAGACACGGTGGTCACACCGCATTGCATGATTTCTTTGACCAGCATCGACCCGGCTGTCTGGCCATAGCGAGAAAATGCATGAACGATTTCACGTTCGGAAATCAGGCCGAGAACAGAGTCCTCACTTGTCACCACGAGAGCGCCAATATTCTTTGCGCGGAGCCAGTCTGCCGCCCTCTTGATGCTGGCGTCCGGAGCTATTGTCGTAACCTCGGTGCCCTTCCGCCTAAGAATGCTTTCGATGGTCATAGTTTCCTCCCATCGTGCGGCCTAGCCGCCTATTTCATCCCGCCCCCGCAACAGGGGCCACGTACCATGGCATCCATTCTCCTCGATTAGGAGCATCAGCCTATCATATTGGCAGCAAGCAGTCAGCGAGTATCGGGGCCGCGGTGTAACGACGGCAGAGGCCGTCGGTTGGAGGGATGGACCTCGAACAGGCGGGGCGGCCTCGGGCGCGCTCGCCGAAATTGGTCACTCTTCGCCGTTTGTCTTCGTATTGCGCTCAGCCGAGTTCTTGGGCGAGTCCGATCAGAAGCCCTTCAGGCCCACGGATGTAGCAGAGCCGATACGCGTCTTTATACTGGACTACGTCGCCTACGAGCTGCGCGCCGCGCGTGCGGAGCCGTTCAAGCGTCTCGTCGATGTCGTCCACGGCGAACATGACGCGGAGGTAGCCTAGGGCATTGACCGGGGCGTTCCGGTGATCTGCGACGACAGGCGGCGTGAGGAAGCGGGAGAGCTCGAGCCGGCTGTGGCCGTCCGGTGTGCGCATCATGGCAATCTCGACACGCTGATCGCCCAGTCCGGTGACACGTCCGGCCCATTCTCCTTCGATCGTGGCACGCCCTTCGAGCTCGAGGCCGAGTTCGCGAAAGAAATCAATCGTCCCTCCGAGGTCTTCGACGACGATTCCTACGTTGTCCATCCGCTTGAGCGCCATGTGTCCAATCTCCAAGGTGTCGTTCCAAGGTGTCGCCGAGTCCAACAACGGACGCTTGAGGTGCCCCCAACACCGGCGGCCGTCTGGGTCCGATTCATGCTGTCCACATCAGAAGCTTGAATCATGGACCGCCTCAAACCGCCACCCCGTTTTTAACGCCGACAATTCGGCCGCGTGGCCGACATACCACTCTTCCAGCTGACGCCGGTCGGCCTCGAGATGGAGCTGGAGCGCAAGCGCGTTCTGCCGATAGGCGGAGGCCTGGTTCTCGTAATTGGCGTTTGAAGCGAGCCTCACAGCTTGCTGCGGAAGATCGAAAGTGTCGCCGTGCCAGTGCAGCACGGTCGGCCCTTTCCCGAGGCGGCGCAGGCAGGACGAGGCGCCTTCGCCCGTGAGGTCGATGGTTCCCCAGCCGATCTCCTTGGCATGGCCGGCGAATACGCGGCTGCCGAGCGCGCGTGCCATGAGCTGGGCACCGAGGTAGATCCCGAGCGTCGGCAGGTCCTGCTGCAGCCGGTGCTCGAGCAGTGCAATTTCGGCCAGCGAACGGCCGGCGCGGCCTCAGCGATCAGAGTGCATGCGTTCCAGGAAATCCTTCACGCCACTGACCTTGCCGGTTTCGGAGGCAACGTAGCCGGGAAGGGCGTCGATGGCCTTGTGGAAAGCGCCGCTCTTCATGATATCGAGCACGCGCCGCATCGGCTCTGACTCGAGGAACGCCTTCTTGCAAACGAAGAAATAATCTTCCGTCAGTAGCCGGATGAAATCGAGCCCGAATTGGCGGGCGGCCGCTTCGACGCCGAAGCTCGCATCCGCCATGCCGCTGGCGACATAGGCGGCAACGGCGGCATGGGTGAATTCCATCTGCTGTGCGCCATTGATCCTGCTCTCGGCAATCCGGTGCAGTGCCAGCAGCTGGTCGAAAAGTTGCCTTGTGCCCGAATCGTGATCGCGGTTGACGAAGCGCGCCTTGCGATCGACCAGATCCTTCAGTGAGCTGATCTTGAGCGGATTGCCGCGCTTGACCATCAGGCCCATTTCGCGCGTGACGAAACTGATCACGCGATCCTCGCGCGGATCGAGCCAGTCGCGGCACGCCTTGATGCCCTGCGCGCGCAATTCGCCGCGTGGCAGGTGCACGCCGGAAAGGTCGCAGGCGCCCTGCGCCAGCGACACCAGCGAGTTCTGGTTGCTGACATAGCGGAGGTCGACGCCCATGCCGGGCTCGCGGTCGAGGAATTCACGCAGCTTTGACACCGCAAAACCGTGGCTCGCATGAACGCGGATCACCGAGGGACGTTGGTGCAGGAACGGCTTGATCTCCGTGACCAGCTCCTGCGCGAGGTTTTCGAGTTGCGGGCCAAGGCGAGCCTGCATGCGCTCGCCGGCCCAGACCAGTTTCTCGCCGAACGGCGTCAGCTTCGAGCCCTTGCCGCGCTGGGTCTCCACCAGCGGCACGCCGAAGAACTCCGACCATTGGTCGATCAGGTTCCAGACGTGGCGATAGGACAGGTGCGCGTCAGTGGCCGCGCTGGAGATTTTCCCGGTTTTGCGGATCTCGTTGAGGATGCCGAGGATCACCACAGCCGTCTGCGGGCTGCCTTCGCGGTGAAATCGCCAGATGGTTTCAATCTCGATGTGCAGCATCGTCGTAGCTTCTCATTATGAAATGAATTTCATATGTTCGCGAGCCATAGGCAGAACATATCATATTTACAGCGGGGCATATGCTCCTAGGTTGGTATACCAACCAGGAGGAAATATGATGTCAATTGCATATGACTATGCGCAGGGGGCCCTCGGCCGTTCCGCCGCCCCGGAAGAGTTGCTGCTGATCGACGGCGCCCGCGTCCCGGCCATCGCCGGACGCACATTCAAGTCCCTCAACCCCGCGACCGAGGACGTGATCGCGACGATCGCGGAAGGCGGAGCGGCGGACGTTGATCGCGCTGTCGCTGCCGCGCGCCGCGCTTTTGAGGGACCATGGCGCACCATGCGCGCCGCCGAACGTGGGCACATCCTTCTGAAATGGGCAGAGCTCTTGAAGCAGCATGCCGACGAGATCGTCGAGCTCGAAAGCCTCGATGCCGGCAAGCCGATCGCGGCGGTGCTGCGGCAGGACTTTCCGGCGGCAATCGACACGCTGACGTATTACGCCGGCTGGGCCGACAAGATCGGCGGCGATGTGGTGAGCACGCGCGACGATGCGCTCACCTACACGGTCCGCGAGCCGGTCGGCGTGGTCGCCGCGATCGTGCCCTGGAATTTTCCGCTGATGATCGGCATGTGGAAGCTCGCGCCGGCACTGGCTTGCGGCTGCACCATCGTCATGAAGCCGGCCGAGCTGACCTCGCTGTCAGCGCTCCGGATCGGCGAGCTCGCACTTGAAGCCGGCCTGCCGCGCGGCGTGCTCAATATCGTCACCGGCCCCGGCCGCATTGCCGGCGAGGCGCTGGTCAATCACCCTGACGTCGACAAGGTCACGTTCACCGGCTCGCCCGGTGTGGGTCGCGGTATCATGCGCGGCGCAGCCGGCAATTTCAAACGCGTGTCGCTGGAGCTCGGTGGCAAGTCGGCCAACGTCATCTTCGAGGACGCGAACCTCGATGCCGCGGCGAAGGCTGCGGCCGCCGGCATCTTCTTCAACGCCGGGCAGGTCTGCTCGGCCGGCTCGCGTGTGCTGGTGCAGGAGAGCGTCTATGACGAGGTGGTCGAACGCTTGGCCGCACGCGCAAGCGCATTGCGCATCGGCGATCCCCAGGATCGCGCCACGGCGCTCGGACCGGTGATTTCCGACAAGCAGATGAAGACCATTCTCGACTATGTCGACATCGGCAAGAACGAGGGTGCGTTGCTTGTGACCGGTGGCGAGCGCGTCGGCGATCGCGGCTATTTCATTAGCCCGGCTGTGTTCGCCAATGTGAAGCACGAGATGCGGATCTCGCAGGAGGAGATCTTTGGTCCCGTCGTCAGCGTGATCAAGTTCAAGGACGAGGCCGATGCGCTTCGGATCGCCAACGGCACGGCCTACAGCCTCGCCGCCGGTGTCTGGAGCAGCGACATCGGCCGCGTGCAGCGCTTTGCCAAGCGCGCGCGGGCCGGCACGGTGTGGATCAACACCTATGGCTACACCGACGTGCGGTTGCCCTGGGGCGGCGAGCGCGATTCAGGCCTCGGCCGCGAGCACGGCACCGCCGCGATCGACAATTTCACCGAGCCAAAGGCGGTCTGGATGAACCTCAACGTCTGACGGCGACATGCATGCGCGCGCCACAAACTCCGCTGTCGTCCCGGGCTTGACCCGGGACCCATGACCACAGGACTTGATGAGATGCGTGGCTGTAACTGCTTGCTCGCGCCACAACATCTTCCTGTGGTTATGGGTCCCTGCTTTCGCAGGAACGACAGGGCGTATTGCCGCGACATCGCCCCACCAATCGTCTAGGGTTGGTCGTCCCCGATGAGCGAGGCGATCATGCGCACCAAAAAATTCGGCCACCATGGCCCCAATGTCTCCGTGATCGGGCAGGGCACCTGGTATCTCGACCGCGGCGACCGCAAGGCGGCGGTGGCGGCGCTGCGCCGTGGCATCGAGCTTGGCATGACCCATATCGACACTGCGGAGATGTATGGCGACGCTGAGCTCGTGATCGCGGATGCGATTCAAGGCCGGCGCGACGAATTGTTCCTGGTCTCGAAAGTCCTGCCCAGCAACGCCTCGCGCCGCGGCACCATCACTGCCTGCGAGCGCTCGCTGAAGCGGCTGAAGACCGACCACCTCGACTGCTATCTGTTGCACTGGCGCGGATCCTATCCGCTGGAGGACACCGTCGCGGCGTTCGAGGAACTGGTCGCCTCCGGGAAAATACGGTCCTGGGGCGTCAGCAATTTCGACGCCGATGATCTCGGCGAGATCCTGGAAGTTTCGGGTAAGGGCAGGATCGCCTGCAACCAGGTGCTCTATCATTTGCAGGAGCGCGCGATCGAGCATGCTGTGATCCCGTGGTGCGAGAAGCATGGCGTCGCCGTGGTCGCCTACTCGCCGTTCGGCCACAATGATTTTCCTTCGCCACGGAGCAAGGGCGGGGAGGTGCTGCAGGAGGTCGCGAAGGCGCGCAACGCCACGCCACGCCAGGTCGCGCTGGCTTTTCTCACCCGCGCGGCTTCCGTGTTCTCAATCCCCAAAGCGTCGAGCGCGGAGCACGCCGCTGAGAATGCGGCGGCCGGCGATCTCGTGCTCAGCGCCAGCGAGATCGAAGCTTTAGACAAGGCTTTTCCGCGCGGTCCCAAGCCGCGAAGTTTGCCGATGCTCTAGCGATAGCGAACACGATTCTTAACAAAGTGTTGCAACCTTCGTGGCGTGCGGCCGCGCACATTCGCGCATATCGGAGTCCTGTTTTCAGACCTTGTCGCGCGCCGCCATTTGGCGTTTTTTAGAGGCTCGCAGATTCGCTTATTTGTGCCTCCGAGATTGCCGTGACACCGCCCCCCGCCGCAGCCGCCAGGCTGGACAGCGCACCTTTGCCATTGCCTGCAAAGAAATGTTCGCCTGCGAAGAAATCCGTCTCCCGCAAAGCCCCCGCGCGCGCCGATCGGCCATTCAAGGGCATCGCGCTGATCCTGCTGTCGACGATTTTTCTCGGCACGTCCGACGTCACCTCGAAATATCTGTCGGCGACGCTGCCATCGATCGAGATCACCTGGATGCGCTTCTTGGTGTTCGCGCTGATCATGTCGCCTGCGATGCTGCCGGGCTCGCCGCTCTTTGCGCTGCGAACCGGCCGGGTCGGCCTGCAGTTCCTCCGCGGCGCGACGCTGCTCGGCTCGTCGCTGTTCTTCATCTCCGGCTTGGCCTTCCTCCCGATCGCGGAAGCCTCCGCCACCGGCTTCGTGGCGCCACTGTACGTCACGGCGCTGTCGATCGTTTTCCTGGGCGAGAAGGTCGGCCTGCGGCGCTGGATCGCGACCGCGCTCGGCCTCATCGGCGTCCTCATCATCCTGCGGCCCGGCACTAGCGCGTTCCACGTCGCCGCCTTCTTCCCGCTGCTGTCGGCCTTCTGCTGGGCTTCGACCTTGATCATGACGCGCATGATCAGCGGCCGCGATGCCGCCATCACCACCATGACCTATTCCGCCATCGTGGGCTTCGCGATCATGAGCGTCATGGTGCCGTTCGCCTGGGTGACGCCGAGCTGGCACGACATTCTTCTCGGCATCCTGGTCGGCGTGGCCTCGACCGCCGGCCAGTGGATCGTGGTGCTGGCTTTCCGCTATGCGGATGCCTCGGTGCTGGCGCCGTTCTCCTACACGCAATTGCTGTGGGTCAGTCTGCTCGGCTACTTCATCTTCGGCGAGGTGCCCGGCGTCTGGACCATCACCGGCGCCGCCTTCATCGTCGCGTCCGGCCTTTACACCGCCCACCGCGAGCGAATCCGTCGCTCGCAGCTCCTGACCGTGCCCGGCGAGCCTTCGCCGAACGCCTGACTTCGTGCGCGGAGTGAGACGTATCGCCGCGCAATCGTTGCGACAGCGCCACAGTGGCGCCGCGAAAACTGAGCGATCAGCCGCATTCGGCCGGATTCTTGCCACCGGTCGGGAAACCACATGCTACCTGAGTTCCAGGGAAGCGCCGTGAGGCGCGGGGGAATGAGGGGGCGTTGGCGTGTGGTTTCGGTTGGCTGCCGGTCTCGGCGCGCACATGGCTGCCGTGGCGGCGATCCTGGCTGGCCTGTGTCTGTCGACCGTAGCGGCGCATGCGCAATGCCTGCCCGATCCGGCGACGAGCGGCCAGACCGTCACCTGCAGCGGGTTCCTCCCGGATGGCTTCGAGGCCGGCGCCGGCGTCAACAATCTCACCGTCACCGTGCAGTCGGGAGCAATCCTCAACGACAACGGCACGGCGGCGGTCGGTCTCAACGACTCCAACACCGTCATCAATAACGGCACGCTGAATCCGGATCCCTCGCGGACTGGCCTGAGCGCCGGCAATTCGAACACCGTCACCAACAACGGGATCATCTCCGCCATCTCGAACGGAATCGCGATCTCGGTCAGCGACGGCAACGTCGTCACCAACAGCGGCGCGATCTCTGCGGGAACACAGGGCACCGGCATCTTCGCGGGTCAGAACAACACGATCATAAACGCCGCGACGGGCTCCATCACGATCGGTGACGAGGGCAGCGCCATCTTCGTCGCGGGCAACAGCACGGTGACGAATGCCGGCACCATCACAATGGGCGTTTCGCTCTCGCCCTTCGGAGCCATTAGCGCGATAAACGACAACAACACGCTCATCAACGCCGCAGGTGCCAGCATTGCAGTCGGCGACGGTGCTGCCGGCATGTCCGTGCAGGGCAACAATGCCGTGATCAGCAACGCCGGCTCCATCACGCTGCGCCAAGCAGGCATCGGCCTTGCCGTGCAAGGCGATGACGCGAGGGTCACGAACAGCGGATCGATCACCGGCGCGGACGGCGCCGTCGGCATCTACGGTGTGGGCGACCGTCCCGCGATCACCAACAGCGGCGCGATCCACGTCGGCATGTTGGGCTACGGCATCGTCTTGTTCCCCAACTCTCTCAGCGCGTCCGGCACGATCACCAACACAGGCAGCATTGTCGGCGACGACAGCGCGGTTGGCATCTTCGCGGTCGGCGATTCCGTCACCGTCACAAACGCGGGCACAATCACCGTCGGAAACGGCGCGCCGGCCGCCGGCATCAACGTCTCGACTGCCGGACCTGCCGGCACCAACCAGGTCATCAACACCGGGACCATCAATGTCGGCAGCGACGCCGTCGGCATCGTGGTCAACGGTGGCGGCTCTGTCTTCAACTCGGGCACCATCAACGCCGCCGCCGGTTTCGCTGCGATCGAATTCTGCGGCTGCGCCCCCGGCTCCGCCAGTGTGCTGACGCTTGGCCCGGGTAGCGTCATCCACGGCCTGGTGCTTGCCAACGGCAGCGACACCTTCCAGCTCGGCGGCACCGGCACAGGCACGTTCGACCTCAGCCTGATCGGACCCGGCAATCAGTATGATGGCTTCTCGACCTTCAACAAGGTCGACAGCTCGAAATGGACCGTGACCGGCACCGGCGCGCAGGATTGGAACGTGCTCGGCGGCACGCTCGCGGTCGATGGCGTCATCAACGGCAGCGTGGCGGTCAGCGCCGGCGGCGTGCTCTCGGGCATCGGCACGGTGGGCAACACCGTGATCGCAAGCGGCGGCGCGTTCATGCCGGGCAATGCGGTGCCAGGCGCCTCCACCACGGTTGCCGGCAATCTCGCGCTGCAGTCCGGCGCGCTCTATCTGGTGCAGCTTAGTTCTACCGCATCCTCCTTCGCCCACGTGACCGGCACCGCAACGCTCGGCGGCTCCGTCGCCGCCAGCCTCTCGCCCGGCAGCTCGATCTCGAAGCGGCCCTATACGATCCTGACCGCGGATGGCGGCCTTGGCGGGACGACATTCAGTGGCCTCAGCGTGTCCGGTCTGCCCGGCGCACTCACGGCCGCGCTAAGCTATGACGCGACCAATGCCTACCTGACGTTCGGCCTCGACTTCGGCGCCAAATCCAATCTCAACATCAATCAGCACAACGTCGCCAACGCGCTGACCAACTTCTTCAATGCCAATGGCAGCATTCCCTTGCCGTTCGCGTCGCTGACGCCGGCCGGCTTGACGCAAGCCTCCGGCGAGGTGGCGACGGGATCGCAGCAGGCGACCTTCAACGCGATGAACCTCTTCCTGGGATTGCTGACCGATCCGTTCATCGCCGGCCGCGACGGCGGCTCCGGTGACGGCGCGGGCGCAACGCCCTTTGCCGATGTGGACGGCGCCAACGCCTACGCCTCGACGCGCACGGCGCGCAGCAAGCGCGAACGCGATGCCTATGCTGCCGTCTATCGCAAAGCGCCTGCCGCGCCGCCGGGCTTCGATCCGCGCTGGCGCGTGTGGGCCGCAGGCTTTGGCGGTTCGCAGACCACGGACGGCAACGCCGTGCTCGGCTCGAACAACGCCAGCAGCAGCGTCTATGGCACTGCCGTCGGTTTCGACTATCGCGTCTCGCCGTCGCTGCTCGCAGGTTTTGCGCTTGCCGGTGGCGGCACCAATTTCAGCGTCAACGGCCTCGGCTGGGGCCGCTCCGACCTGTTCCAGGCCGGCGCATTCGCGCGCACTACCACAGGCCCGGCCTATCTCTCCGCCGCATTCGCCTATGGCTGGCAGGATGTCACCACGGACCGCTTCGTCACCGTCGCAGGTGTCGACCATCTCCGCGCGGAGTTCAACGCCAACACCTATTCCGGCCGGCTCGAGGGCGGCTATCGCTACGCCACGCCGTGGCTGGGCCTCACGCCCTACGCCGCGGCGCAGGCGACGACCTTCGAGCTGCCGAACTACGCCGAGGCCGTGGTCTCCGGCGCCAACGCCTTTGCACTGAACTACAGCGCCAAGAGCGTCACCGACACGCGTACCGAGCTCGGCCTGCGCGCGGACAAGTCGTTCGCCGTCGAGGACGGAATAGTGACGCTGCGCGGCCGCGCCGCCTGGGCGCATGACTTCAATCCGGACCGCGCCGCGAGCGCCGTGTTCCAAACGCTGCCGGGCGCAGCCTTCGTCGTCAACGGCGCGGTGCAGGCGCCCGATTCCGCGCTCACCACGGCGTCGCTGGAGATGAAGTGGCTGAACGGCTGGTCCGCGGCCGGCACCTTCGAAGGCGAATTCTCCGGCATCAGCCAATCCTACGCCGGCAAGGGCGTGGTGCGCTTTTCCTGGTAGCTTTCTGCCGCCTCGCCCCGCTTGCGGGGAGAGGCCGGATCGCATCGTAAGATGCGATCCGGGTGAGGGGCTGTCTCCGCGGATTGGTCTCTTACCGTCTGCGCGGAGGCACCCTCACCCCAACCCTCTCCCCGTAAGAACGGGGAGAGGGAGAAGAGTCGTGGGGGGGGGGGAACCACGCCCGGGCCCCCAACAACACACGGGGCAACAAAGGTTGGCGCGCCGCCGGGTCCCCCCCCACAACAACCAACACGCAGAAACCCCCCCCCCCGACAAAAAAACACGGCGGCGGGGGCCCGGGGGGGGGGGGGGGGGGGGCGCGGGGGGGCGGCCCCCCCCCC